>JAQXBF010000011.1 GCA_029252555.1 Porticoccaceae bacterium | reverse complement strand
GGTCAGGAAGTTGAAGTTATGGTACTGGACATCGACGAAGAACGTCGTCGTATCTCTCTGGGTATCAAGCAGTGCTTCACCAACCCATGGGACGACTTTGCTTCAAGCATGACTAAAGGCGACAAGATTTCAGGCAAAATCAAATCTATCACTGACTTCGGTATCTTTATCGGTCTGGACGGTGGTATTGATGGTCTGGTTCACCTGTCAGATATCTCTTGGAACGAAACTGGCGAAGAAGCTGTTCGCAACTTCAAGAAAGGAGAAGAAGTTGAAACAGTGGTTCTTAGCATTGATGCGGACCGTGAGCGTATCTCACTGGGTATCAAGCAGCTTTCAGACGATCCATTTAACGACTACGTAGCCGAGAATGACAAAGGCGCCATTGTTAAAGGCACCGTGAAAGAAGTCGACGCTAAAGGCGCAGTTATCGACCTAGGCAACGACATTGAAGCTACATTAAAAGGCTCAGAGCTCTCTCGTGAAAAAGTAGAAGACGCCCGCAATGAGCTACAGGTTGGTGCAGAAGTTGAAGCCAAGATCATTAACGTTGACCGTAAGAACCGCATTATCACTTTGTCGATCAAAGCGAAAGATGTTGCTGAAGAAAAAGATGCTGTTAAGTCTCACCGCAAGACCGAAACAGAAGCTGCATCACCAGCCACTATCGGGGACTTGATCAAGGCTCAAATGGACAAGTAATGTCATAAAGGGTTTGAAAAGGGTGGCTCTGCCACCCTTTTTTTATCTATAAATTACTAATAGGCCAAGTTTTGCTTGAATAAATCCAAAACTTCAATAAACTCAATCTTTAACAAAGAAAATCTCGTATCCAACTTAAATAGAAGTTCCGAAATAGCGCATGACCAAGTCTGAACTAATCGAAAAAATCTCCGCCAGCCAGGATCAACTGCCTCCTAAGGACGTGGAGCTAGCCGTGCGAATGATTCTGGAGAGAATGACCTCGGCACTGGTTGGTAATCGTCGTATAGAAATCCGTGGCTTTGGCAGCTTCTCACTGCACTATCGTGCACCAAGATTGGGACGCAACCCCAAAACCGGCGACCCAGTGCAGCTGACCGGCAAATATGTCCCCTACTTCAAACCAGGCAAAGACCTGCGCACCAGAGTCAACGACAGTCTTTAATGGTGGTCGAATCAGTAGGTCCTCCGCAAAGTCGCTGAGATGAAGCAAGCACCAAAGCAATTTTTATTGGTGCTCTTAACCTACTTTTGACGACGCTTACAGGACCAGTTGGTGCACCGTCGACCTAAAGGATTTGCGTAACTAAGTTAATGATAGTCTTAAATTTCTCTTCCTTATGAGCTCACGATCTATACTTAACACTTGGTAAAAAAGAAATTGCGCGCCAATGGACTTGGTTATTATTGGCGAGTACGGGGCTAAGATTTTTCAAGCTCAAGTTAACGGAACTCAAAAACTCTTGAACAAACCTAAACTATTTTTAAAGAATCCAATTTACATAGAAGAAACACAGATAAAATAATTTGCATTATTGAGAAGATGAATACTGACATTGGTGCGAAAGCTAGTGTTGTATCTAGTAAACTTTTACATTAGACATAGTGGCAGACACCCTTCTTAGGGAGGAAAGATCAGTGGATTTAGCCAGAGGTTAAATAACTATTAACAAAGCTATAATTCCTAATGAGAGAATCACACTTACGCTCACTGATAGCCCAATATTTAAAACGGTACCCTTGTTTTAAGATAAAGTATCATACGTCAAGTATTTTTCTGCCTAGTTTTTTTATTTAGCCAGAAACTTTTGAAAGGCTCTAAAGTCACTGACACAAAAATGCCTTTAAGTTGCTCTGATAGTCAACGGCCCTAAACCCGTTCAATGATTATTGCTGGCGCCATACCTCCGCCTGCACACATGGTGATCAGGGCATAACGCCCACCAGATCGTTCCAACTCGTCCAGTGCCATACCAATTAGGATAGAACCGGTGGCCGCAATCGGATGGCCCAAGGCCATAGCGCCACCGTTAATGTTCACCTTTTCTCGATCTAAGCTTAGGTCGCGAATAAACTTTTCCGCCACTACCGCGAAGGCCTCATTTATCTCCCACACATCGATTTGCTGCTTAGTAAGGTTGGCTTTTTCCAGAACTTTTTTGGCCGCAGGGACGGGTGCATTGAGCATAAGAGTGGGGCAGTCACCAAAGTTAGCTGTTGCTACGATACGAGCTCTAGGCTTAAGATTATTTTTTTCAGCGTACGCTTTAGACGCCAGCAAAACGGCGGCGGCACCATCCACGACGCCTGAGCTATTGCCGGCGTGATGCACATGATCCCACTGCTTTAACTGAGGATAGACCTTTTCTATTAGCCCGCCATAGGTTTCGCCGGTATCGTCCACTGCGGTGCCATGCCATTCATTAAAAACAGAATTAAGGCCGGCAAGAGTTTCTATGCTGGTGCCAGGGCGGGGAAACTCCTCTTTGTCCAGAGCAACTGATCCATCATCGTTGAGGACAGGCACTAGGGAACCTTCAAAGCGATTTTCTTTGATGGCTCGTTCTGCACGTTGCTGAGAAACAACGGCCAGCTTGTCAAGGCTATCTCGATCAATACCCTCTAAAGTTGCAATGGCGTCCGCACAGATACCCTGATTGGACTGTGGGTGCTTGTCCCGTAAAGAAAGATTACCTCTGTCGAATAATGGATAGCTATCGCCTGTATTTCTGATCGAGCCAGTGTAGCTCATCATTTCAGTGCCACCGCCGATAACAACATCCTCCATACCCGACATAACTTGGGCTGCAGCCAGACTTACAGAGGTAATACCAGAGCCACAAAAACGATCCAGCGTAACACCAGATGCAAGGGTGGAATAACCGGCTTCGAGAGCGGCCATGCGGCCTAAGTCCGCACTCTGTTTGCCAGTCTGATTATTGCAGCCCCAGATAATATCGCTTACATCTGCTGTGATTAGATTATTACGCTCAGCCAGTGCTTTTAGCACAGTCGCGGCAAGTTTTTGAGGATGAATATGTGCGAGCGAGCCCTTACCAATTTTTCCTATACCTCGGGGCGTGCGACAAGTATCGATAATGTAAGCTTCAGTCATTTCTCTGTCCTAACAAATTTCAGTAATTTATACAGGATTTGCTCTGGCATGTCATTTAGCACCATTGATAGTGAGCAACTTTTGATAGCCTGTTAGAGAGGTGGTCACAGTTTGACGATGGCTGCATCGCCAGGACGCCAGTTTTTTGCACTCTCTTTCCAGCCGTTAAAAATGGCTTCGGTGCCCTCAGCGCGCTCTAGTAATTCAATCATACAGCCTAGAGAATCGTTAGCATCTAGGTAGGCAAAACGGGGTCCATTGCCAGCCATCTGGCCGAGATTCGCTACGGAGCATCCCTTTTCTTGGTAATGATTGAGGTCTGCGTCGATATCCTCAGTCCAGTAACACAGATGATGAAATCCGGTTGAACCCGCCTTTACCGTGTCGAAGTACGCGCAAGGGTAAATACCTATAGGCTCCACCAACTCAATTTGAATGTCACCCGCATAAGCAATTGCAGTCTTCATATGTAATTTTCCAGGCTTTCCACGGTATTCAATTTCGCCAAAAGCCGCGGGACTGTACTCAGCAATATGAAAAGGACCAATGCTCAACATCTGTGACCACTTTTTTGCTGTCTCTTCCAAGTCGTTGACGATCCAAGCTTTCTGTAAAGCAATATTATGAGTTGGCAAAATCATTATTTCTATCTTCCCAGAATCTATTTGTGAATGTTGGCGAATGCTAAAAAGGAGGCGTCATTCTTTGTATTAGTGCCAAGGGTGCGCGGATCATTTTCGACGACCGGAAGAGCGGCTGAGTCTGCAATATTGTTCCAGTCAAAGGCCGCAAGGCGAAGAGTGATCCTCCATTCCCCGTTTCTTTTTTCCATTGTATCGATATATCGTCCCGCCACCACGAGGTCTTTATTACCATTGGGGGTAGGCAAAATGTGAAAGGCATAAAAATAGCTTTCGCAGACTGCGGAGTCGCCATTGATCTCGGCATTCTGTGTTGTGATCAGATGCTGGGAGCTAGTAAATTTCTTCAACTCCTCCATCACCCAGTCACAAAACTCTTTAGCACTGCCTCGAAAAAAGCCATGATCATCAATGCCGTCTTCATGGAAACAGGATTCAATAATATCTCGGTCACAGCGATCAAGCCCGCGAGCAAAGCGATGGGGGACAGCTTTAATATCTTGGATATCCAGCATCTGAGCTAGTTTTTCATTTATTTGCTCTGAGTTTAATACGTTCATTTTTTCTCTCCTGTGGAAGGCGTCCTTTATTACATGTTTTAAGTGTTAATGTTGCTATACAAATAGATAGCGCTGCTTTGGGCATCTAACTTCGGCTCTCAGTCTTGTAGGCCGTTGAGACTATCTTTTCAACTAGGCCCCCTAGCTGATGAAGAGAGGCTATTGTATTTATAATCATGGATTACTTCCTCCAGTTGAGAAAATTATGTCACACCCTGTTTACCCAAATCTCTTTAGTCCTATCGACCTTGGATTTACCCAATTAAAAAATCGAGTCCTAATGGGGTCGATGCATACGGGATTAGAAGAAGCGGATAATGGTTTTGAGCGCATGGCGGCTTACTTTTCTGAGAGGGCCAGAGGTGGTGTGGGAATGATTATAACCGGAGGTATTGCGCCCAATCTAGAGGCGACAACAAGCGGCGCTCATTTAGTCAGCCGAAGCCAGGCCCGGCAGCATAAAGAGGTCACTGATGCGGTGCATGATGTAGATGCGGATATAAAAATCTGTATGCAGATTTTGCATCAGGGTGCTCTTTCTAAAAATGAAAATCTCGTTGCACCCTCGGCGGTTAAGTCGCGCATCTCTCGCATGACTCCTAATGCTCTCGACGAAGCGGGTATCCAAAAACAGTTGGATGATTTTGTGAACTGTGCACAGATGGCAAAACTAGCTGGCTATGACGGTGTCGAAGTAATCGGCTCTGCGGGCTATTTGTTAAGCACCTTCTTAGTTAAAAAAACTAACTTGAGAGAGGACCAGTGGGGCGGTAGTTACGAGAACAGGATGCGTTTTCCACTGGAAGTCATTAAACGGATTCGCGCTGCGGTTGGTGAACACTTTATATTGATTTTTCGGATCTCAGCGATGGATATGCTTGATGATGGTATGTCATGGGATGAAGTTGTGAGGCTGGCCAAGGAAATGGAAAAAGCGGGCGTAACTATTATTAGTACCCATTTTTGCTGGCATGAGGCGAGAGTGCCAACCGTTGCCACAATGGTTCCCAGAGCGGCATTTGCAGGTGTTACTGGGCGCCTTCGGAAAGAACTGTCTGTGCCAGTAATTACTAGCAACCGAATTAATACGCCGGAGGTAGCAGAGCAAGTGCTGCGAGATGGCGATGCGGACCTGATATCTATGGCGCGCCCAATGCTGGCCGACCCAGAGTTCGTGGTGAAAGCCTTTGAGGGCCGTGAAAATGAGATTAATACCTGTATCGCCTGTAATCAAGCGTGCTTAGATCATACTTTTGGCCGAAAACAGGGTGTAACCTGTCTCGTTAATCCCCGCGCCTGTCATGAAACTTTATTAAAATACAGTCCTGCAGCGCAGTCTAAACATATTGCGGTGATTGGGGCGGGACCCGCAGGGCTCGCTTACTGCACAGTCGCCAGTCAAAGGGGTCATCAAGTAACTTTATACGATGGGGCCGCGCAAATTGGTGGTCAATTTAATCTGGCAAAACGCATTCCGGGCAAAGAGGAGTTTTATGAAACACTGCGCTATTACGACACCATGCTCAAGTTGGGCAATGTCGAGGTTCATCTCAATACATGGGTAGATAAGGCGTTATTAGAAAATAAGAGTTTTGATGAAATTATTATCGCCACTGGTATCAGTCCCCGGATACCTGATATCGTCGGTATTAATCACCCCAAGGTGTTGAGCTATCTCGATGTGATTGAGGGGGCGGTCGAGGTTGGTAAGCGCGTGGCGATTATTGGTGCCGGCGGGATTGGTTTTGACGTTGCCGAGCTTATTAGTCACAAGGGGATTTCTCCAGCGATGGATAAAGAAGTATTTGCGCGCGAATGGGGCATTGATTTTGAAAACCATCCACGCGGCGGTGTTACCGGAGTGCAGCCGATATTCGAGAGAGCGGAACGTGAGATATATTTATTGCAGCGCAAAGATTCTCCAGTGGGCCGCGGCTTGGGATTGACCACCGGTTGGGCTCACAGAATTTCTTTAATTAAGAGAGATGTAAAAATGTTAAATGCTGTCACCTATCAGCATATCGATGATCACGGGCTGCATATTTTGGTCAATAATGATGCTCACCTACTTGAGGTTGATACGGTTATTATCTGCGCCGGTCAGAAGTCAAACCGGTCACTTTTCGATGAACTGGAAAGTGCGGGGCTTAATGTAAAGCTCGCTGGCGGTGCTTTTCGAGCGGCTGAGTTAGATGCAAAGGCCGCTATCAATCAGGCCAGTTATTTAGCGGCAGCGGTTTGACTCTCTAGCCAAAGTGTTAGTAGCAATCCAAAATGCTTTGGCGATAATGTTTTTTTTAAATTACAGATGATAATCATATGGCTCTCGACAAAGATACGTTCAACCAATTATTAGAAACCGTGGAAAAGTTCGTTACCAACAAGCTTATCCCAATAGAGAAAAAGGTATCTGATGATGATGCAGTGCCGCCAGAAATTATCCAGCAGATGGCAATAATGGGGTTGTTTGGCCTTTCGATACCCGAAGAATACGGTGGCATAGGTCTAACCGCCGAAGAAGAGGTTCAGGTAATTCAAAGGCTGGGTTACGCATCGCCCGCCTTTCGCAGTGTAATCGGTACTAACGTTGGTATCGGCTCTCAGGGGATTTTGCTCGACGGCACCGAGGAGCAGAAGCAACAGTATTTACCTCTGCTGGCAAGCGGAGAATTAATCGGTTCGTTTGCACTAACGGAGCCGGATGCAGGCTCGGATGCAGGTTCGGTGCGCACCTCGGCGCGGCTTGAAGGTGACCATTACATTGTCAATGGTACCAAGCGCTATATTACCAATGCTAATCGAGCTGGTGTGTTCACGCTAATGGCGCGCACTGGCACAGTGGAAGCGGGCTCCAAAGGTGTCACCGCATTCCTTATGGATGCCAACTTACCCGGGATAGAAATTGGTGCTCCAGACAAAAAAATGGGTCAGCGTGGCGCCCATATTTGCGATGTCATTATGACCGATGTAAGGATTCCCAAAGAGGCTATTATTGGTGCTGTGCCCAATAAAGGGTTTATCACTGCCATGAAGGTACTTGATAGAGGGCGTTTGCATATGAGCGCTGTTGCTTTGGGCTGTGCTCGACGCCTGATTGATGACAGTTTGAGTTACGGGTTGGAGCGAAAACAATTTAATCAGAGAGTGGCTGACTTTCAATTGGTACAGGCAATGCTCGCTGACAGCGACACAGAATATTTTGCGGGTAAGTGCATGGTTGAAGAAACTGCGCGCTTGTACGATCGGGGTGGTCGCCTTTCTCGATATACCGCCGCCTGTAAACTTTACTGCACAGAAATGGTAGGTCGCGTCGCAGACCGTGCCGTGCAGATCCATGGTGGCTCGGGGTACATTGCAGACTATGCAGTTGAGAGATTCTATCGCGATGTGCGCATTTTTAGGTTGTACGAGGGGACTTCTCAAATTCAGCAGTTACTTATTGCAAAAGAGATGATTCGCGACTACGAAGGTTAATAGGTCTTGATTTCGAAAAATCCACGCTTTGGCCGCTGTGTTTCATATTCTTACGTCCTATTACATTCAATAGTCCAAGTAAGCAGTTATCACAAATGAGAGTGGAGAACCGGTTACGTCGTGTTAGTTTAATCGGACTACTTTCGAAGACTAGGGGAGATACTAATGAACATAATAAATTTACCAAACTTTAAGAATCAAAGATTTGCTGCATCGGCACTAGCCCTTGCCGTTGCTGGAACAGCGGTTGTGACTAGTCCTATGCTTTATGCTGAGAGTTTAGCACTTGAAGAAATTATTGTTACTTCACGTAAAAGAGAAGAATCACTTCAGGATGTGCCTATTTCAGTTACTTCGGTAACGGAGGAGCTGAGCCGCGCTAGCGTTCGCAGTCTGCGCGACATGGCTGACTTCGCGCCAAATCTGTATATTGAAAGAAATCAGGGTACCCCCGGCGGTGTTAACATCAGTATGCGCGGTGTCGAGTATTCTGAAACTGACAAAAGTTACGACCCATCGATCGGTGTTGTAGTCGATGGTATGTATTTGGGTACTGCGGCAGGTAGTATGCTGAATAACTTCGACACTAAAAGAATTGAAATTTTGCGAGGACCACAAGGTACCCTGTTCGGTAAAAACACTACTGGTGGCGTGATCCATGTTGTTCGCGGTGACGTTACCGGCGAGCTAGGCGGTAAGGTGTCTGCGACGGTTGGTTCAGATGGCCGCGAGGATGTGCAAGGTGTACTTAATTTGCCTCTTGGAGAGAACGGAGGCGTCAAGTTATTTGCCAATAGCATTTCGAGTGATGGCTACTTTTACAATACAACGCTTAAAGAAAAGGTATTTGGCGACGACAAGACCACCTTCGGTGCCGCTATCCGTTGGGAGCCAACGGAAGACTTTGACATTCAGCTCCACGTTGAAAGAAACAATGATGATACCGATTCTGGTGCCTATGCTAACGCTAATACGGCCGGCATCCTCACTTGTTCACTCTCTGGAATCGTTCCAGCGCTGGGGACAGGAGGTTGTGCTGCCACTGACACTGGTAGTGGTCCTGATCAGACATCGACTGACGGTCGCAACGATACAATAACTCAAGCCGACAATATAATTTTGACGGCGAATTGGGACCTAGGCCCAGTATTATTGACGTCGATTACCACTCGTCGAGACTTAGAGCAGGATTATATGATCCACTTCGATGCCTCTGCTGCTGAAATGCTGAGATTCCAGTATATTAACCAGTGGGAACAGACCAGTCAGGAGCTTCGTATTACATCGCAGTACTCCGATAGAATGCAGTTTGTTGCTGGCCTCTATTACTGGGAAGTAGATTATTCTCAGCGCTGGCGTGTATTTGATCTCTTCTCAGTAGTAGCTCCGTTTCCTAAGAACTTCTATGGCTACAATGGTCAGGATCAGGTAACGGACTCTACAGCCGTTTTCTTCTCGCTTGACTACTCTCTTACCGATGCACTCACCCTTACAGTGGGTGGCCGATACACTAAGGAAGAAAAAGACTTTGACGGTGCAAGCAGTACGTATACTCCGACAGATCTTTCTGAGGCAGATCTTGCAAAGAAGATGACTAACTTTAAGGCTGACTTTAACGAGTTTTCTCCCAAGGTAGGTCTGTCTTTTACTCCGTCAGATGACACAATGATCTATGGCTCCTATACCGAAGGCTTCAAAAGTGGTGGGTTCTTTGGGCGCCAGGCAAACTTTAATATCGATCCTAGTTACGAGCCGGAGTACGTAAAGACTTTTGAATTGGGTGCTAAGCGTACATTACTTGATGGCAGAATGACTCTTAATGCGACACTTTATAAGAGTGAGTTTGAAGATAAGCAGGAATCAATCTTCATTCCCATCAGTAACGTTAATGTAGCTACAGTTGTACGAAATGCTGCAAGTTTAGACATTCAGGGAGTTGAGTTAGAGGTGCTGTTGCAGGCATCTGAGAGCCTTAAGGTTCGAGCCAGCTATGGGCACGTAGATGCGGAGTATAACTCTTACATGGCCGACCTCACTGGGTCCGGTATTGCTACCGATAATAGTGGCCTGACTCCAAGAAACACGCCGGAAAATACAGCTAGCCTTGGCCTCACCCACACTTCAGCCTTTGGAGACGGCACGCTGCAGAGCAATGTTACCTTCCGGTACCGAAGTGAGATGGAAGGTGATGCTCAGAACAAAGTTTTGGGCCTCCAGAGCAGTATCACCAATCTAAATGCAAACGTATCCTACATTTTTGGTGCCGATGGCGAGTATAAAGTATCGGTCTTTGGTAACAATATCACTGATGAGCGCGAGCACATTTGGCGTATTATTGCGCCACTGGTTGCGTATGAGCAGTGGAATGAAGGTTCCACCTATGGATTGCAGTTCGACTATAGGTTCTAGTCTCCCCAGCAACATTACCAAGGATGGTTTAAAAGGGACGGAGACGTCCCTTTTTTTATGGGCTGTGAAAATTGATAGCAGACAAATTCAGGCTTTACTCTTAACCTAATGAATATATCTCAAAAACATAACTTTTCAGGAATAATCTATGGCAACTGCACAGTCAACTAATGGTTTGGACGAATCCAATCGAATTGATCTGCTCAAACTCCCCGAGCCAGAAGTTGCGGGCGAACCGGTTACTGGAGAGCGCTACTATTCTGAAGAGTTTATGCAAAAAGAATGGGAACATGTTTGGACCAAGACTTGGTTAATTGCCGGACTGGAGGAGCAGCTTCAAAAATCTGGCGATCGTTTTACCTGTGAGGTTGGCAAGGAGTCAATTCTATGCACCCGTGATGACGAGGGTGTGATCCGCGCGTTCTACAATGTCTGTCAACATCGTGGTAATAGACTCGTTCATGAAGAGTCCAGCAGCGGTAAAATTATGGCCTGCAACTATCATGGCTGGCGATTTAAGCCAAATGGTGAGCTGGCGTTTGTGCCGGATGCGAAAGACTTTTCTCAGGGTAATCCCTGTGGAAAGCTGCGTCTAAAGGAGTTGCCCTGCACTGTTTTTGCTGGTTTTGTTTGGTATTCAATGGATGAGGACGTTATGTCCTTAGAGGAGTTTCTAGGGCCAGTTTACGCGCAGATTAGTACCTATGATATGAGCCGAATGAAGCGTACTCATTGGGTTACCATTGAAGGTGATTTTAATTGGAAGGTGGTACAGGATAATTTTAATGAATCCTACCACCTGCCTTTTGTACACCTTGGTTCAAAGCATATTTTGGAACAATCCTATAAGCACTGTCAGATGGATATCTTCGAAAAAGAGGGCCATGCTCGGATGATTATGCCTGGTGACAAGCCTACGGTTGGATTAAAAAGTGATTTTGATACCACTAAGGAAATTTTGAAAGAACAGTTTGAATTTTGGGGTCTTGATCCTGAGAAATTCCGAGACGATCCTCAGGGTATGCGTGTGGCCATGCAAAAGATAAAGCGTGAGCTAGGTGCGGAAAAAGGTTTTGATTACTCAGGTATGCATGACGAGCAATTAACGGATCATTTTCACTATACCATTTTCCCCAATCTGTCTCTCAGTCTTAAGCCGGATGGCTGTATATTCCTAAAAGCAACGCCACACCCTACCGACCCCTCGAAGTGCTATTTTGATACCTGGTTCCTGATGTGGTTCCCGGACAATGCAACGGAATACTATGCAGCGGCGATGGATGACACGGTCAGCCTGGATGTCCAAGTGCCCCATGTTACAGGCAAGGTCCGCGAGGTTTCCTGCGGACCCGTGATCGACGACGATGTTCGAGTTTGGTCAACGCAGCAAAAAGGCCTAATGTCAAAAGGCTTTAATGGCTCCGTTATGGCCGACCAGGAAAAACGGGTTCAGTTTTTCCATGAAGAGGTCGACCGCTATATCGCCAGGGGTGAGGCTAAAAGCTGATATCCAGTTGTTTAATTTCCGCTGAAGTTGGGTCTGCGTTTCTCTCGAAACGCAGACACGCCCTCTTTGAAATCTTGTGTTAATCCAGCGATCTTTTGATATTTTCGTTCAAGTTTTAGTTGATCATCGAAGCTTGAGTCCAAAGCGGCCCAGGCAGATTTGCGAATTAGTGCTAGGGCTTTACTTGGGCCTTTTGCCAACTTTTCGGCTAACTCTAATGCCGCTTCAACCACTTTGTCGTCCTCTACTAAGCGCGTAATTAAGCCGTCTTTGTGCGCCTCTTCGGCAGGGTAGCGCTCCCCCAGTAGCATTAACTCCATAGCCTTAATTCGGCCTACAGATTTGCTAAGTAAAAACGCGGCCCCGCCATCTGGAACCAAACCTATATTGCAGAACGCTTGCAAGAAAAAAGCGGATCGACCCGCAACAATAACGTCGCCCATCAATGCGATGGAGCAGCCGATTCCTGCCGCCGCCCCACGCACACCCACAACCAAAGGAATAGGCAGATCCACGAGCTTAGTTAAGAACGGGTTGTAAACGTTTTCCAGATTTATACCCACATCCATATCAGTGCTGGTTTCATCAAAACGATTACTTTTCAGGTTGGCGCCAGCACTAAATGCGCGATCGCTGCCCAGCAGCAAAATGGCATTGGCCTCTTGGCTAGCGCAGTCAATAGCCTCCTCAAGCACCTGTGCAAAGTCAGGGCTTATCGCGTTCATCGAATCCGGTTGATTCAATGTGATTACAGCGACATTTTTTTCGATTTTATACAGCAAATACTCGTTATCAATCATGGTCATCAGCTCTAGTTATTAGTTTAATCGCAGCGTCCATTACAACAAAAGTACTAGTTCCAATGCCATTAGCTTTAGTGCTAAATAAAGGGTCAAAGCCGCTGCTCAAAATATGCTAGCTGCTTTGCAATATTTCCTTATTACTAACGGGTTTTAAGTATGGATGTCGGAATTTTAAGTTATGGCCTCTATGTTCCTCGGCGTCGTCTTCAAAGAAGCTCTATTTATAAGACCAACAGGTGGTACGCTCCGGGATTAGGCGGCTTGGCGAAAGGCGAAAAAGCCATTAGCAACTGGGATGAAGACTCGGTAACAATGGCGGTAGAGGCGGGCCGATACTGCATGGATGGTATTGACCGTGGCCTAGTTGAGTCAATTAGCCTCGCTTCTACAACATTGCCCTTTGCTGATCGCTCTAACGCAGGTATTGTCAAAGAGGCTTTGAATCTGTCTGACAATGTTATGACAGCGGACCGCACTGGTAGCCTCCGCGCAGGGACCAGCTCCCTGATGCATGCCTTGCAAAATGGCGCTATGGCGCTGTGCTTGGCAGCTGACCGGCGCAAGTCTAAAGTTGCGTCTACGGAAGAGATGAACTATGGCGACGCCTCTGCAGCCGTTTTAGCGGGTTCTGGTGAGGTTATTGCCAAATATCTCGGTGGTTACTCTAAAACCGTTGATTTTGTTGATCACTATCGTGAAACCGGCGCTGATTTTGACTACGCCTGGGAAGCACGCTTTGTGCGTGATGAGGGGTACCAAAAGATTCTAGGATCAGCTATTGGGGCCGCTCTAGACAAACTGGGTATATCTGCTGCGGCCGTTGACCACGCTGTGATCTCTGTTCCGGTAAGAGGCGTGCCGCAAAAGCTTGCGGCAGTTGCGGGAATAGCCCCTGAAGCCGTGGCAGATAGTCATATGGCAACTGTTGGCGATACAGGTGTTAGCCATCCAATGCTGATGTTGGCGATGACTTTGCAAAATGCCAAGCCGGGTGAAAAAGTGCTGTTGGCCAGCTTTGGGCAGGGCGCTGATGTGATGGTATTTGAAACCACTCAGCACTTGCCGGCCGTCAATCAGCGGCAGGCGCACTTTATACAGCCAGGTTTATCCGACACCAATTATTCAAGGTATTTGTTCCATCGAGGGTTGCTGGATATTGATAAAGGCATGCGCGCAGAGTTGGATGAAAAACAGCCGGGCACCAGCCTTGCCCGCGATCGTAAAACGGTACTGGGTTTGATTGGTGGAAAATGCAGCGAAAGCGGTATTGTCCAGTTTCCCAAGACCGATTTGCCGGTAAATACGCTCTCCAGGGCGACGGGAACCTTCGAAGATTATCCTCTTGCGGATCGTGTGGCCAAGGTCCTCAGTTATACGGCAGATCGGCTGGCCTATTCGCCTGATCCGCCCAGTTATTATGGCATGATCGATTTCAATGGCGGCGGGCGTATGGTTGCCGAGTTTGCTGATATTGAGGAGGGCGAGGCCGAGGTGGGCAGAGAGATGAGGATGGTTTTCAGAATAAAGGCCTTTGATACACTCCGTGGGTTTAGAAAGTATTTTTGGAAAGCCATACCAGTGCAGCGAGGAGAGTCCTGATGGCAAGTGGTATTAAAGATAAGGTCGCGATTTTAGGGATGGGCTGTGCGCGCTTTGGCGAGCGCTGGGACACTGATGCCGACGGCTTGATGGTAGAGGCATTTGAAGAGGCAATTGCGGATGCTGGTATCGAGGTAGCGCAGCTAGATGCGGCCTGGTTGGGTGTTGGTTTTGATGCCCAAAGTACCGGCCCCTCGGGCATTCCCGCGGCGGTGGCACTGCGTCTGCCTGATATAGGTGTCACCAAAGTTGAAAACTACTGTGCCAGCGGCACTGAATCACTGCGGGGGGCGGTCTATGCGGTAGCCTCAGGGGCGGCAGATATCGCTCTAGCCATAGGGGTCGAAAAGCTTAAAGACACCGGCTACGGCGGTTTGCCAACCCGTACTCGCGGTTCCCGCTGGGACATGATCGGCGTCACCGGGTCAGCGCCGGGCAATTTTGCTCAGTTGGCTAGCGCCTATGGCGCCAAACACGGCATTGGTCCGTCAGATCTTAAGCGTGCCATGGCTCATGTCTCGGTTAAGAGCCATGCCAATGGCGCTAAAAACCCCAAGGCCCATTTACGCAACCTAATTGATATTGATAAAGCATTGAATGCCCCATTGATCGCCGAACCGTTGGGGCTGTTTGATTGTTGCGGTGTTTCCGATGGCGCTGCCTGTGCAATCGTGACCACGCCAGAGATAGCAAAAGCTTTGGGTAAAACCGATATAGTTGCCATAAAGGCGATGCAGGTGGTCAGCTCTAATGGCTGGGAAATGCAGAGTGATCAATGGGATGGCAGTTATCTGCACACCACACGTGTGGCTGCCACAAAAGCCTATAAAGAAGCGGGCATCACCGATCCCCGTAATCAGCTCTCTCTAACCGAGGTACATGACTGCTTCTCTATTACTGAACTAATCACTATGGAAGACCTGTTTATTTCTCGAGAGGGGCAGGGCTGGAAAGATGTGCTCGACGGATTATTTGATGCGGACGGCAAGGTCCCTTGCCAAATAGATGGCGGTCTAAAATGTTTTGGCCACCCGATTGGCGCCTCAGGCCTTCGTATGGTGTATGAGAATTATCTGCAGTTATTGGGTAGAGCAAGAGAGCGTCAGCGCCAAGACTCTCCCACTTTTTGCCTGTCCCACAATCTCGGCGGCATGCCCTCACAAAATGTGAGTTCAGTGTCTATTATTGGACCCCTCGGAGCCTAAGTTTTATGTATGGCATTTTAAATGGCTTGCGGGTTATTGAGGCATCTTCCTTTGTCGCCTCACCCAGTGCGGGTTTGTATCTAGCACAATTGGGTGCCGAGGTTATTCGTGTGGACACCATAGGTGGAGGGCCAGACTATAATCGCTGGCCGAAAAGTAATGAGGGTGTGAGCTTTTATTGGGAAGGTCTCAATAAAGGCAAGAAATCCATAACGGTAAACATAGGTACTGATCAAGGTAAAAGCCTGCTTCAGGATCTGGCTTGCGCTCCGGGGGAAAATGGCGGTATTTTACTGACTAACTTTCCACAAACAGGATTCCTCTCCTATAAAACATTAGCGGAAAAGCGTGCAGATATTATCGTTGCGCGGGTAATGGGCCAGTCCAATGGCGGACCAGCACTCGACTACACCGTTAATTGCGCCCTCGGATACCCCTTAATGACCGGGCCACAGTCGCTGCTAGGGGACGAGCCTGTCAATCATGTGTTACCGGCCTGGGACCTCTTGGCTGGCGCCTACGCGGCCTTTAGTTTACTCGCGGCCGATAAGCACAGAGCCGCAACCGGAGAGGGTGGGGAATACAAAATACCTCTGACGGATATCGGGGTAACGGCAATGGCTAATATGGGGCAGCTCGCAGAGGTTCTTTACCAAGATGGCAATCGCAGCCGGCATGGCAATGAGCTCTATGGTGCCTTTGGCAAAGACTTCAAGACCGCCGATGGTAAGCGCATGATGATTATGGCGATCACTTCACGCCAGTGGCGCGGTCTGTTAAGCGTACTAGAGATAGAGCAGCAGATCAGTGAGATAGAGTCTACTAGAGGCGTGACCTTTGCCAAAGATGAGGGCGTGCGTTACCAACATTGCGACGCGCTATATCCGTTGATTGAATCCCGTGTCTGTTTGCGTCAAGCGGCAGAACTGCAGTCTGCATTGGATGCTGTTGGTGGTTGCTGGGGTGAATACCAAACGATGCGTGAGGCGGCCGATGATGAGGATTTGGTTAAAAATAATCCTATTTTCACTGAGATTAAAAACCCAAGTGATTTTACCTATCCAACGCCGGGGTCCGCCTTAACTATTACCGATCACAAACGTGGCACAGCCATAGTGGCACCACATTTGGGTCAGCATTCAGAATCTGTTTTACAGTCAGTTCTGGGCATGGATAGAGATAGAGTGTCAGACTTAGTAAGCCAGGGTGTAGTAGGAGAGAGCATTTTATGAGTACAGAATTTACAATCCACAGGGCCGCCTTAGTAGCTTTGGGTCAGTATGTTGAGCAGGTCCATCAGGTTGTTGCTAAGGCGACTATGAGAGAGGGCAAAGTAGTCCCCGCGTTAGCGGACCAAGAGCAGAGAATACTGCATGGTTATGCTTGGATTATTTCAACCTCAACAGCGCTCAAGGTATTATTAAGCTGGGCAGAGTCTCTGCAAGAGGGAGGCAAATTTCGCACTGTAGAGCAGCTCAGTTTGCAAATAGCCTTTGGTGAATATCTGGCCCAAGTAGTGGGTGGGTTGGCCATGGGGCAGAACGAAGTGGTCAGGCCAGCTGATTTTGGCCTGAGTATTCAAGCCAGTGACTTAGCCAATAACAGCGCTGTTGCCGAGCTGCTAAATAACGGAAATACCGCCGAGACACGCCGCGCACTGGCTGAGCAATGTCGCGATGGCGTATTTGCAAGTGAAAACCTTGGCGATGACTTTATTGATGCCGCGCGAGAGCAGTATCATCGCTTTACCAATGAGCGAATTATTCCTCATGCGCATCAATGGCATTTAGACAACGCACTTATTCCCGATAAAACCGTTGCAGAGTTAGCCGAAATGGGTACCTTTGGTATTTGCATCCCGGAGGAGTTTGGTGGTCTCGGTCTTGGCAAACTCGCCATGAGTGTAGTGACTGAAGAATTGAGCCGCGGCTGGATTGGCGCAGGTTCACTAGGCACCAGGTCAGAGATAGCCGGAGAACTTATTTTACTCGGAGGTACTGCCGAACAGCATGCACAGTGGTTGCCGGGAATCGCCAACGGAGATGTGCTGCCGACAGCAGTATTCACGGAACCAGACGTGGGTTCAGATATGGGCTCCCTAACTACCCGTGCAGTGAAAACCGATGATGGTTGGCAGATCAAAGGTAACAAAACTTGGATTACTCACGCCTCTCGCTCAGATTTAATGACGTTGATGGCAAGAAGCAAGCCCGATGTAGCAGGCTATGCTGGGTTATCTATGTTTCTGGTGCCAAAATCTAGAGGATCGGAAGAGAATCCTTTCCCTGCTGAAGGGCTGAGTGGCACCGAAATAGAGGTGCTTGGTTATCGCGGTATGCGTGAATACGAACTGGCTTTTGACGACTTTTCACTGGAGGAGGGCGCCCTGCTGGGTGGCAAGCAGGGCAATGGCTTTAAGCAGTTGATGGAAACCTTTGAGGGCGCACGAATACAGACAGCGGCTCGGGCTGTTGGGGTGGCCCGGCGTGCATTGGAGCTAGGGCTCAACTATGCTCTTGATCGCAAGCAATTTAAACGTCCACTCTTCGACTTCCCAAGAGTCTCAGATAAGATCGCTATGATGGCGGTTGATACTCTATTAGCAAGAGAGCTCACTTATTTTGCGGCGCGGGAGAAAGACAAGGGTCACCGCTGTGACATAGAAGCAGGTATGTCAAAACTATTGGCGGCTAGAACGGCCTGGACCAGTGCCGACGCGAGCTTACAAATTCATGGTGGCAACGGCTACTCCTTGGAATATGAAATCAGCCGAGTGCTCTGTGATGCTCGCATCCTAAATATTTTTGAGGGTGCCGGTGAGATACAGGCTCAGGTTGTCGCCCGCGGGCTGCTTATGCGTAGGCCCTCTAGTTGAGCAACTATCAAGCTTGGATAGGCAAAACACTCGAGCAGCATGATGTCGTTTCCCAGGCTGGTGTCGATCGTTTTTGTGCGACTTTTGGGCTCGAACCGGCGGTAGAATTCGCTCCCCATGGCTACCACTGGTGTCTGTGTTTGCCCGATACGGCCACCTCGGAATTAGGGCCTGATGGGCATCCACCAAAGGGTGGGTTTATGCCACCAATTGACTTGCCTCGCCGCATGTGGGCCGCCAGTCGCGTTGTGTTTTTACGCCCCTTGCCGCTAGGGGCGACCATTTATAAGCGTTCAACCGTTGCTGCTGTGAATGAAAAAACAGGCAAAACTGGTGCCTTGGCCTTTGTTGAGATTGATCATGAAATCTTTGTCAATGATGAAGTCGCCATCAAAGAACGGCAGACGATTGTCTATCGAGAAGCGGCTAACTTAGCCATGGCACTGCCCAGTGCGGATGCTGCTGAGCCTGCAGGCTGGCAGATTGTCGAGCAACTAAATCCGCAGCCGAGCTTACTTTTTCGCTACTCGTCGCTGACATTTAATAGCCATCGTATTCACTATGATTTGCCCTATGCGCAGTCTGAAGAGTTATATCCTGAGCTGGTGGTGCAGGGGCCTTTGATAGCGACGCTAGCCTTACAGTTAGCGTCGCAACGGGGAAGTTTGCAGCATTTTTCTTTTAAAGCTCTCGCCCCTGCGTTTTGTAACCAACCTCTATATATTGCCGCCAATATTGATGGTTTGCGGGGAGAGGTGACGACCATCGGTGGTGATGGCCGGACCTGTTTGAAAGCAGAAATTATCTTTGACGGTTAATGTTATCTGCGTTTTAGATTAGCGAGTAAAGTTCACCTTTTGTCGCTAGCTCTGGTGGGGAATGATGACGCCGGGAATAATAGATTTGCCGTTATCTATTCTAATCTGGGCACCATTGATAAATCTTGATTCGTCTGATGCGAGAAACACCACGGTGTGGGCAACATCATTGGGTTCACCCAGTTCTTCCATAGGAACCATTTTTCTGTTGCTGAAATCTGTTTCTGTATCCTTTGCTCGATTGGATTCCACAAGTACCCGGATATTCTCAACCATGGGCGTAAGAATGCTGGATGGATGTAGGCTGTTGCAGCGAATATTTGTCTGGTCTTTGGCGCAGTAGGCGGCTATGGATAAGGTCATACCCTGGACCGCGCCTTTGGCTGCAGCATAGCCAATAATGCCATCTTCCCCTTGCACAGAGGCAATTGAGCACATATTGATAATTGAACCACTGCCTGACTTTTTCATTTCCGGAATAGCGTACTTACAACCAAAATAGGTGCCCTTAGCGCTGACATCCATAATGAAGTCATAATCTTCGGTAGTCTGTACCTCAATGGAGCCAGGGATCACAACGCCAGCATTATTGACAAGAATATGCAGGCCGCCATGGCGTTTAACTACGTCGTCGATCAATTCTATCCAGCGCTTTTCATTTCTCACATCATGGTGCTGGTACTCGGCTTTCGGACCCAGTTCAGCGGCAATTTTTTCTCCGGCTGCATCGTCAATGTCCGTGAGAATAACAGTTGCGCCCTCGGCAATAAATAAGCGGGCATCAGCTTCCCCTAGTCCTTTAGAGCCCCCAGTAATAATGGCTATTTTTCCGTCTAATCGATTCATGGTCAACCCTGTTATTTTTGCTAATTGTAGAAAACTTAATATCTCGCAATTATAGAAACTATTCAAAGCTGTGTGACCATAATAACCCTATCTAAACAGAGTATGCTTAGATAGCTTGGAATTTGAGTCTAGGTAGCGGCCCCTCTTGCGACTGACAGTTTTGATATTTCACATGGCGGTGCGAAAGCGTTATCGTTACTCAATAATAATATGAACAGGTGATGTATGGATCTTGGATTAAAAGGCAAAAAAGTAATAATGAATGGTGGCTCACATGGTTTGGGACTGGCTTCTCTTAAAACCTATGCGTCAGAAGGTTGTGATATCGCCTTTTTCTCTAGTAATGCTGAGCGTGTCGCCGCAGCGCAGAAAGCTATTGATGGTGCGGGCTCAGGAAAAGTATTCGGCACAGAGTTGGATATGACCGGAAATCCTGAGGGTTACAAAGCCTGGTTAGACAAAGCTGTTCAGGATCTCGGCGGTTGTGATATCTTTGTTCATACCGCCAGTGCTTCAGGGCAGGGTGCCACTGGAGACTGGGACCGTTGTCTTGATCTTGATATCAAGGGCGCGACCATGGCTATTGATGCACTGACCCCAGCGCTGTCTGAATCTGACTGCGGTTCGGTAATCTTTATGTCGTCTACGGCAGCCGTAGAAACCTTTCTTGCACCACAGGCCTTTAACGCGATTAAAGCGGCAATGATCACCTATGGCTCCCAACTAAGTCAGGCGCTTGCACCTCAGGGCATTCGCGTTAACTGTGTATCCCCGGGTCCAATCGAATATCCGACGGGCAACTGGGAGGCAATCAAAGCAAGTATGGAAGATTTTTACGCTGGTATAGTAGCTCAGATGCCAATGGGCCGTCTTGGAGAGCCCCAGGAAGTCGCAAACTCAGTTGTATTCCTGTCTAGCCCAGCTAGTCCATATACCACAGGTGTAAATCTTATAATTGATGGCGGCTTTACTAAGCGCGTTCAATTTTAATCTAAACAGTGAGTGAATAATTAAGGAGTTCAGCATGTCAATGACAGCAGCAGAAGTACTAGGCACCATGTACCAGAGAATGGGCGAACAGGACTGGGAAGGCATGATGGCCGTGATGTCAGATGACTTTAAGGTTATTGAGCCTGACTCGTTACCTTATGGTGGTGTCTGGGAGGGCAAAGATGCAATGCAGCGTCTTTATCCCGCAGTAGTCGCACATTTTGATGAATTTTCCCCGGTCATCAAAGAAGTTATAGGCGGTGTTGAGTGGGCAGCCGTTATTGTCGAGCTCACATTAATATCGAAAAAAACCGGCAGGCGATTTGTGCAAACAGTCACCGAAGTTGGCCGTATTAAAGACGGCAAAGTAGCAGAGTTACAAATCCATTATTTTGATACCGCTGAGATAGCTAGGGAAATAGGTAACGCCTAATGTCCTCCACTATTGAAAAAATATTGGTGCTCGGTGCATCTGGTGATCAGGGGCTACCCCTAGTTGCAGCGCTGCTGGATTTGGGGGTTGCACCTATCGCCGGTGTGCGACGCCTAGATGCAATGAAAGACACGGCCTTTCCCGATATGCCGGCGATCACCGCGGACATAATGGATCAGGACTCGTTGGAGACGGCATTTGCACAGGTGGATGCGGTTGCCATGCATTTACCCTTTGTCTTCGATATCGAGCTCGCCGCTGAATTTGGGCGCAATATTGCTGCCGCTGCGTCAGCTACAGGCCTCAAGAAAATTGTTTTTAATACTAGCTGTTATGTGGCTGATACGGATCTTGGTATCAGTGCCCATGATGGCCGTCGCAGAATAGAGGCATCTCTTCGAGAATGCGGTGTCGACTATGTGATTCTGCGTCCTGCCGTGTTTATGGATAACATGATTCGGATCTGGTGCAAGCCAACCATAGTGAATAAGGACGCCTTTGTTTATCCGGCGGCAGAAGACCTCAAGGTGAGCTGGATATGCCTGGATGACCTCGCCAGATTAAGTGCCTATGCAGCGGTAACGCCTGAACTCAGGAATAAGACAATTCCCGTTGGCGGGCCTGAGCCTTTAACGGGCTTTGAAGTGGCTGAAAAACTTACTGCAGCCACTGGCCGAACGGTTCATTTCAACAGCATTGCACCAACGACCTTTGCGCAAAATATGAGTGAGTTGGTGACCGGGTCTCGCGATATTGAACCCCAGAGCATCTACAACGGTATGGCGAGTTTCTACAGTTGGTATAACGCTCAGTCTCAATCACCGTTAAACATAGACCCAAGAGGGTTTTCCGATCTACTGCCGGTAAAACTCACCAGCTACGAAGAGTGGGCGGCTGAACAGGATTGGACCAAGGTCTAATCCTTGGTCCTTAATCTGGAAAATAGCAAGGTTAGGTGACTTCTACCCTGATTCTCGAACGCTGTCGATAATACTATAGAGATAAGCAGAACTTGCCTGCTCCAATTCCATGCATTGTTGTAGACCCTGATTAACCAAGTCGGGGTTCTCGTCGCTCAGCATCACGCGCCATGCCTCAGAGCCCTGAAGTTCAGCATCAGCCTGAATGCCCAACTGATCGGCCAGAGGCATCCCTTCAAAAACGTTGTAGTAAACGTCCCGTGCGTCGGGAAGAGGGATCTGGATTTCAGCGGTTAGCTGGTCATCGATCAGAAATAATGACTCAATAATATCGGCGATTTTATCTTCACTGGCAGCGCAGGCTAAAAGACCTTCGCTAAATGCGGGTAATTGATCGGCCCATTTTCGGTAGCGTTCCGCAGCGCCTCGTTCGAGGAGTGCTAGAAAGTTTGGCAGTGCCGCTTCAGGCACTTTGCTGATGTAAGGCGATAGTATTTCACCGAAGTTAGGGACTGCCACAGCTGGAGTCGCTTGGGCAACTGCTTGTTGAGGCATAGTTATCTCCTTTAGGACTTTTCGACAATATTATAACTGCAGAATTCTCTTAGCGACGATATTTTTTTGGACCTGATCGCTGCCGCCATAAATAGTCGATGCGCGACCATTGAGATAGGCTGCCAGTGAAGTTTGACCGGCGTCACTACCAATAGGAGTAGGGGCGCTATCGTGATAGAGGGGCCGTTCTGATGGTAACTGCAGGCCCTCATAGGCGAATAGATCGTTATGTAGTGTCTGTACTTCCTGCGCCAGATTCGAGGACATTAGTTTAGTTAAGGAGGTCTGCGGGCCGGCAGGTCGACCATTCGCGATATCAGCTTGAATACGGAGTTCAGTAAACTCCAGCGCATGGGCACGCAGTTTCAATTTGGCTAAGCGGCTTTCAAAGTCAGGGTCATTCCGGAGGCTGTTACCATCACCAATCATATAGTTGCGGGCATGTTTTTCTATCTTGGATATATTGACTAGAAGCTTTGGAGCAAAACAGCTGCCACCACGCTCGTTCTGTAATAAGAACTTAGCTATCTCCCAGCCCTGTCCTTCTTCTCCAACTCTGTTCTCTAATAGTGTTTCGGCATTATCAAAAAACACTTGGTTGACTTCATGGTCGCCCGACATAGATAGGATTGGGGTCACTTTAATGCCGGGCTGATCAAGTGGTACCAAAAGAAAGGTGATTCCCGCTTGTTTTTTGGCTGATGAGTCTGTTCTAACTAAACAAAATATCCAGTTGGCATGTTGCGCATGGGTGGTCCAAATTTTAGAACCGTTGAGCACATATTTGTCTCCGTCTTGGACAGCGCGCATAGAAAGTGAGGCTAAATCAGATCCACTGCCGGGTTCTGAATAACCCTGACACCAGAAGTCTTCACCGGATCTTATACGCGGTATAAAGCGTTCTTTTTGTGCGGCAGAGCCATACTTACAGAGAACCGGCCCGATAAGCTGCAAGCTGATTGGCGCTGGTTTAGGCGCACCAGCAAGAGCCACTTCCTTTTCATAGAGATAGGTTTGCATTGGCGTCCAACCCATACCGCCATCTTCAACTGGCCAGCCGTGAGTTATCCAACCTTTCTTATAGAGGACTTTATGCCATGCGAGACTAATATCGGGCTCGACAAATACCCCTGGCGTTCGCGCCAGACCGGTACGCATGGTTTCAGTTAGGTTCTCGTCTAGAAACTTCCGCACCTCATCTCTAAACTCAATATCTTCTGCTGATAAATTCATATCCATATTATGTTTCTCCGCCAGATGTATGTTTATCCATCAGGCTTGCAATGATTAAACTTCCAAAATGGCAACACCGGAAAGACCGGGAGCACCATAAACATGGCTGTATGCTGTTTTTACGTTACCACTGACCTGTCTGGATCCTGCGCGGCCTCTTAACTGGGTGACATTTTCATAGACCTGCCGCAGTCCAGTTGCTCCTATAGGTTCACCACAGGCAATACAGCCACCATCTGTGTTGATTGGCAGTGTACCGTCAAGTTCGGTGCGCCCTTCGACCAGCCACTGTTCCTGATCACCATCTTTACAGAAGCCATTTTCGGCCATATGCATAATCTCAGCACCAGATTCGGTATCCTGAAGCTGGGCTACATCAATATCCTCTGGGCCAATACCGGCCATTTCAAAGGCTGCCTTTGAAGCTAAAATAGTTGGTTTGCCGCCATCGATAACTTCCATTGAAGGCGCAAATACCTCAAATGATCCAGGTGGGCGACTGCGAATAGCCACGCTGGCAATGCCTACGGCATCGGCGCCTAATTCACGCACCTTTGTTTCGCTGGCTAAAATAAGTGCTACGCCGCCTTCACCTGGAGCACAAAACATAAATTTAGACAGGGGGTGATTGATCATTGGTGAATCTAGAATTGTATCTAAATCCATGGGTGTTCTGCGCCAGGCATGATCTGCTTTCTCGCCATTGCGAAAAGATTTTTCAGCGACACGACCCAGTGTTTCTCTGCTAATGCCGTGGAGCTGCATATAGCGTTGAAGTTTCAAAGCAAAAAACTGAGTGGTTAACATCATGCCAGTCTGACCATACCAGTCTGGCAGGCCAAAGGCTGCTGGATTAGCGTTAAATGCCCCCCTTGGGTGTTTGTCGAACCCCACGGCCATAGCGACATCGCACTGACCTGAGGCGATTGCATTTTGCGCTGTAGACAGGGCGCTGCCACCGGTTGCACAGCCATTAAATACATTGATAAAAGGCACGCTAGTGAGACCTAGATCATTAATCATGACATCGGCATTGCCCGCTGCTACTGAGCCGCCGCTAGCAAATTGAATGTCATCCCATTCAAGGTTGGCGTCTTTGAGTGCCTGACGTGCGGCAAACACGCCCTGGTCGCGTCCCGAACGTTCCTCAGTGCGACCAAAAGGGTGGATGCCGGCGCCGATGATGTAGACTTTACTCATAATGCTTGCTCCGGTCTAAATGCAAAGTTCGAGCGCGAATCGTCGAATGGCGTTATCACAAATTCCATTGGCATGCCTATTTTCAGCTCCTCTAAGGTGGTCTCTACGATGTGAGACTCAACGATTATCTGCCCGGGTAGTTCGATATAACCTAGTAAAAACGGCGTGAATTCTTCAGGGCCGTCATAGGGCGGTTTAGGTCTAAAATCTTGCCGAGTAAATGACCATAGAATCCCTTTGCGAGCGAGTTTAATTATGCTGAGATTCTTGCCAGAATCACCCTCTGGAATGGGAAAAAAAATCTTGCCATCTGCTGACTGTCCACCAAGTAGATGGGGCTTTTCATCATCGCTCCACAGGCCCGGTGCGATGGGGTGTAATTCTGTTGTCATGAGTTTCTCGCATATTGTTTAAGGTTGTTAGCGGTATCGCCGAACAGGCGCGACAGCAGCATAATACGCTTCATAGCGTGGCCCACAGCAACTTCATCTGTGATTCCCATTGCGCCATGAAACTGCACTGCAGTGCGAGCAATAAGGTCGGCGCGCTCACCGATAAACGATTTGGCACCCATGGCATTCGCATGCCATTGCACGCCGGTTTTAGTGTCTAACAATAGAGTGCGAAATAGCAGTGAACGCATTTGTTCTAGTTCGCTGTAGCAGTCAACTAGACCGTGCTGAATAGTTTGGAATGAACCAATAGTGACGCCGAATTGTTCTCGCTCTTTGACATAACTTATGGTGCTGTTGAGCAAAAGTTGGCTCAGACCAAGCATTTCGGCACAGCAGAGAACATTTATCTCTGCAATGACATCCTGAAACTGCTCAAAGGTAATATTTAGTCGCGAATCTAAGGAAATTTTTACTTGGTTAAAAGTAATCGCTGCGGCCTGACTACCATCTGCGAGGCGATAATGCTGAGTTTCAATACCTTTGCTGTCTGAGGCAACGGAGTAGATCCCAAATTGACCCGCTTGCTGAGCAGTAACGAGAAATCTATCGGCCAAGGTTGCGGTTTGCACAAAGTGTTTGTCACCGTTTAGCTCATAACTACTGCCGTCATCGAGTGGCGTGACATGGGTGTTATTTGGAAACAGCTCATAGCGGCTAGCTTTTTCTGCAAAGGCAACTGAGACTAGCTGACTGCCATCGAGCAAAGAACTCACCAGAGCCTCGTCCGCGGCGACATTGCCGAGCCTGATGGGGAAAGCACCATTTTCCAGCCAGGGATCCAAAGCGTTATTAAGGCCCAGAGTTTCAGCGATGATACTTAAGTCGGTAAGCGAACCATCGAGCCCATCAAGGGCAGAACTTGCACCAATACTTAAAAGTCCAAGTTCAGCTAGCTCTTGCCAACGGTCTCTGGCGTATCCGCCATTCAGGCTTCTGATAGAGTGCCGTTTGGTAACATCAACAGCACTTGCGAACCGTTCAGTTGTTGACTGAAATAGTCGCTGGGTTTCTGATAAATCAAAATTCACGTGAATTAATCACCTACATTTACCGACAGATTATCCGCGGTTTGAGCCGTTATTCTGCCACATCAAAATTTTGGTGCGATACGCAAAAGTGCTAGTAATAGGTGCTTTGACTCGTAGCTATTTAGATAGGGGTTAATGGCGCTGCTGCCGCCCAAATGGGGCTGGAGCAGCGCTATCAGGCCAGCTAGTCCGGTCAGAGTTTACACTGGTCATGGAGCTCCAAGATTCTAATTGACTTCTCTGTCTTTGTCCTTCCAATAGGGCTCACGTAGTTCCCGCCGTAAAATCTTTCCCGACATATTGCGTGGTAGTAAATCGATAAAGTCTATCGATTTTGGGCATTTGAATTTTGCAATACGCGTGCGCGCAAATTGGATAATTTCGTCGGCACTAACGTCCGTATCCTCTTTGACCACGACAAATGCTTTGATCGCCTCACCCCATTTTTCATCTGGAACACCCACAACTGCAACATCTTCGACATGAGGATGTGAGTAAATGGCATCTTCAACTTCTGCAGGGTAGACGTTTTCTCCACCGGAAATAATCATATCTTTGACTCTATCATGCATGTACAGATAGCCGTCATGATCAAGGTAGCCCGCATCTCCTGTTCGCAGCCAGCCGTTATCATCTATGGCTGCTTTTGTGGCTTCAGGTAAATTCCAATACTCATTAATATTCTTAACTGAGCGAGTGGCTATCTCACCGATTTCGCCGTTGGGCACGTTTTTGCCCTGTTGATCAATAATTTTTATCTCAACGCCCAACATAGCTTTGCCGACTGAACGCATGCGCAGGATCGCTTTTTCATCATCGCTGTCAGGAAGATGGTCTTCAGGTGAGAGCGCGACAATGGTACCACCGCTTTCTGTCATGCCATACATCTGGACAAATCCACAGCCAATTTTAGTAATCGCTTCGCGCATCAGTTCCAGTGGAATAGGTGACGCACCGTAGAAGATGAACTGCAGATTGGAGAAGTCAGTTTTGTCGAAATGGGGATGCTTTAATAACATCTGTAAGGTCGAAGGGACCATGAAAATCTTACCAATCTTGTATTCTTCAATCAGTCTGAGCGTCTGGTCGGGATCGTATTCTGCCAAAATTAAAACCTGCGCACCGCTGTGCATAATGCTCAAGCCAAAGGCTGTCCCGCCAACATGAAAGCAGGGCATCGCTAAGAGTCCGGTTTCGCCTCTCGAGTACTGCTGCCAGCCCTCCATAACGTAGCCTTCTTCCTGACCACGCAAGGCCAGCATCATTCTATCGGTCAGTACTGCGCCCTTGGGGCGCCCGGTGGTACCTGACGTGTAGAGCTGCAAGATAGGATCGTCAGCGGAGCCATCAAGATTCGGATCAGCGTCACAAAATTGCTGCTGCCAGGCCCTGTAGTGGGCTGTGCCCTCTTTATTACTGTCTATTAAAAAAATCTTTGGACAAGTATTCAGCGATGACTGTATCTCCATAAGTACATCATGAAACTCGGCGGCGGCAAAAATAATCTTGGCGCCAGAATCATTTAGAACATATTCCAGTTCCGGCCCAGCGAGCCGCCAATTTAGTGGTGATACAACCGCCCGTATCTTGGCTGCAGCGGCAATCAGTTCAAAATAAATCGGTGAATTTTTACCAAGAAAAGCAATGCGATCAGCTGCTTGAATACCCTCACTGAGTAGCCCATTTGCCGTTTGACTGCTAAGACTATGGTACTCAGAAAAGGTGGTGGTTTGATCTTCAAAATGAAAAAGGGTGTCGTCACCCAGCTCCTTTGCTCTAAGCCTAACCGTCTGAGCAATTGAATAGAGGCCTTTGGTAGATAACATGCTAAATGTCCGTCCTAACAGTGTCTCTGAAGTATACTTTTACTTATTGATTTTTATATCTAAACCTCACTTTCCAGGCCTAACAAAACAAATAGCTAGGTCAGTAGGGAGGGACTATATGCTCGCTTAGTAAGGCTACCATATTGGCTTCTGATCTGTTTATATAGGGCCATTACTGTTGGATAAGACCAATGCATTTTTAAAGTGCCTTTTTGAAACGGGCTACAAGACGATATGAAAATAGGATAACGCATGCGAATAGATGACGAGATGGCGGCAGGCAATGCATTAATTCGCCCAGATCTTCGAGAAATTCTTGATAAAGTGCAGATCAATTCTATGGCTGATATCCATGACGCCGCCGTGGCGTTGCAGGCCATAGGTGAAGAGTATGGTTTAAAGTTGGCTTTGTGTGATGATATCTCTTCCCGCGAACCCCTTGTCGATGATGATGGTATTGTTCTAAATGCTGATGTATTTGGTTGGGTCGAGGACAGAGAGCGTTGGTGGGAGCAAAATAGTTTAGCGCTGCACAGCCCTATGGTCAGGGCGTGTCGCTATGAAAATGAACCTTTCTGGTGTAACTCTGGTGGCTTTTACTGCCATGGTCACAACCCCTATATTGAAAAAATCGATCTGAAAACCTATTTTGAAGAAACTAATCGCTTTCAATCAGCCGTGCTAGTGCCTATTCATTTGCCCTTCGGCCAGATATCAGCCAATAGTATCCATTCTTTAGATCCAAAGAACACAGATTTAGCCAAAGAATACGAACTCTATGCTGATTTCTTCGCCCTTTTATTTCGGCGTTTTATCTCTGGCTATGTAGCGGCTAAAAGAACCACTCGCCGTATCCCGTCAGACTGCGTTTTATCTCGTCGGGAAGTTGAATGCCTGCACTGGGCTGCGATAGGCAAAACAGATAAAGAAATCGGCATGATCATTGATCTTTCCCACGCGACCATCCGTTATCACATGCAACGTGCTGGCGAGAAGCTTAATGCGGTCAATCGTGCCCAAACTATTTTCAAAGCAGGCCAGCTTGGATTTTTAGGCGCCAACGACTAAAGGGCTCAGATCTCCCAAGCGTTCCCTATTAAAATCGCTATACCCCCGTACCAATTTTAAGGTTATTGTTGAACCTCGAAGAAGGTTTGGCAACTGTGTAATGTTTTCTTTGGTTCTACATCTGAGAGAAGCATAAATGTTAGGCTAGAGGCTGAAGGTGCGGTGCTGATGGCGAGTCGGATAGCGGCTTAAAATAACGACTTTATATAGAGTAAACCACTATTCTTGACCGCTTAAAGGAACATTCGTATGCGCAAATACTACCGATATTATGTACTGATCATGGTGACACTGGTATCTATGATTAATATAGCTGATCGGTTGATCATGTCTATTTTGATGGAAGATATCAAAGCAGATTTTCAGCTGTCCGATACACAGGTTGGTTTATTAGTCGGCTTGGCCTTCGCCTTATTTTACGCATTGATGAGTTTCCCAATTGCCCGTTGGGCAGATATTGGCAATCGTAAAAATATCCTATCACTGGCAGTGATTCTTTGGAGTGGTATGACAGCTCTATGCGGTGCCGCGGCTGGATTTTACAGTTTGTTTTTAGCCCGCCTCGGCGTGGGTGTGGGTGAGGCTGGTGGCAGTCCGCCAACCTATTCACTTATTGCAGATTATTTTAAGCCTAGTGAAAGGGCGCGCGCCATGGGTGTCTACATGGTTGGTGCGGCACTGGGTACAGGTGGAGGACTGATAATCGGTGGTATTCTTGGCGAAATGCTAGGGTGGCGTAAGACCTTTCTAGTGCTTGGCATACCGGGTGTATTACTGGGTGTGCTGTTCTTCTTTTCTGTAAAAGAGCCTCAGCGCGGGCGTTTAGATGCGGGTGGGGAAAAAGATAAACAGGCCCAAGCTATCAAGAAAACTCTTAAATCACTGGCCGCCAACAGTATCTTTATTCGTATCAGTATGTCCTTTGCAATGTTAACGATGATCGGATATGCCATGGCATTTTGGCTGGCGCCGATTATGTTGCGTAACTTTGATATACCGCTGAGTAAGGTGGGTTTGTATCTCGGTCTTACCTATATTGCTGCTGGTATACCGGCGCCTCTAATTGGAGGCTATTTTACTGATTACATGGCTAAGCGTGATGCGCGGTGGCGTGCATGGATTCCAGCCATTGCCATTATTATTGTTGCTGTAGCTCTTTGGCTCTGTGTGATGGCAAGTAGCTTTGAGGTCTTTATCTCTTGTTTTGTAGTAGCCTATTTTGTTTTTATGATTCCGCAGGGCGCCACATTATCTGTACTCCAATCCTCCCTTGGTGCTGGTGAACGTGCCGTTGGGTCTTCATTCGCCTTAATGATCAATAGTTTGATGGGCGCGGCACTTGGCCCTCTGTTAGTGGGAATGTTGAGTGACTCTTTATCGGCTGAATATGGTGTTAAATCCCTCAATTATGCATTAATTTGGGTCTGTATTGGGGCGTCTATTATCGGCTGTTTTTATTATCTTTGGACTGCTCAGGCAATGTCTGCGGAACTCGAAGAAGATATAGATCTGCAAGATGCACTGGAAGAAAAATAAGATTTATTATTTTGCGTCGGCCTGTGTCTACGGTGCATGATATTCACATAAAAAGGTTGTATGACTATGGTTGAAACGGTAACAGGAAAAAATCGCTCAAACGGAATCAGTTATAATGAGCTTGCCAGTGGAGATGCAGTGCCACCACCAGCAGTCTATCTGGAAGATTCGCCGATGAAGCCCGGGGTTACCAAAGTCGATGTTCGACGATTTTTCTCCAAAGAAGAACATGACCTTGAAGTTGAACGCCTATGGAAACGGGTCTGGCAGATGGCCTGTCACGAAGATGATATTCCCAATGTGGGTGACACCCATGTCTACGATATTGCTGGGTTGTCATTTATGATTGTTCGGACCGAGGTGGACCAGGTTAAAGCATTCCCCAATGCCTGTTTGCATCGTGGCCGACAACTGTGTGATAACCATCGCAAAGGTCTCAAAGTTATTCGCTGTCCGTTTCATGGTTGGTCATGGTCCCTAGATGGCAAATTAAAGGAAGTTCCCTGTGAGTGGGATTTCCCAACTATAGCTACCTCCAAAGACGAATATGCGCTGCCTAATATAAGTGTTGGGCACTGGGGTGGGTTTGTATTTATTAATCCGGACCCTGACTGTGAATCATTAGAAGATTTTATGGGTGATTTTGATCGGCACTTTAATGCGCCTTTTTCTCAGCGTTACAAAGCTGCGCATCTGGTCAAGCGTCTGCCCTGCAACTGGAAGGTAGCCCAAGACGCATTTATGGAAAGCTATCATGTGGTTGGCACGCATCCCGAGTTGCTGCCGACTTTTGCAGATTCAAATTCTAAATATGATGTCTGGGGAAATTATTCTCGCGCTATTTCGGCTTCTGGGCCACCGAGTCCCCATATTGATCATCATGACGCTGATTACACCGCGTTTCCTGATGGCAAGGTTTTTCAGAGTTTTTGTCACCCGATCAGTGGCCACACTTACAGGCGCATTGAAGAAAACCGAGTCGAGGTGACTGACAGAAAAGGTAAGACAGGTGTGTTTGATATGGCGGCCAACTATATCGAGGGCGAGATGCAATTTGCTGATCCACACCTCTGTGATTGGATAGGCGGAAAAATAAAGCCAGGGGAAGAGGATATGCCCGACAGCTATCCCACTGATCCTGACTCGCCCTATGTTTACCGTCAGGCGAGAGCGGCAATGATGCGCGATCAATATCGCCCGTCTTTTGGAGATGCCATAGATAAAATTAGTGACTCCGATTTTAATGAGGCAATCTTTTACAATCTTTTTCCAAACCTGAGCCCTTGGGGTGATTTTAATCCAATTTTCTATCGCTTTAGACCGGATGGTGATAATCCGGAGCAGTCACTTCATGAGGTTATGTATATGGTGCCAGTGCCTGAGGGGCAGGAGCGCCCAGCTCCAGCTAAGATGACATTCCTTGATCTCGACGACGATTACACGGATGCGCCAGACTTTATGGGTTACCTGTTAAAAGTGTTTAATCAGGATGCCCTGAACCATCCAATGGTTCAAAAGGGACTACATAACCACCCTAAGGGTGAGGTTATTTTTGCCAGTTATCAAGAGTCGAAACTGCGCCACTTTTACGAGACATTAGATAAATGGCTGGCGAGCGATACAGCACCAAAGAGCACCTAATAGAGGTGCTCTTTGGTTAGTTGAATGTTTGGGCCAGCAGGTGGTTATTTAGAACTCTTTGCCGTCTTTGACTAATCGAACAAGATAAGGTGATGGGGTAAAGGCACTGCCGAATCGCTGCTCAAATTCGCGCAGCTTTTCTAGCACCTTCTTAAGGCCTATGCTGTTGGCCCAAAACATTGGACCACCTTTATAAACTGGCCAGTTGTAGCCCTTGATGCAGGCAATATCGATGTCTGAACTGCGCAGTGCAATACCCTCATCGAGCACCTTGGCGCCCTCGTTAATTATCGGATAAAGCAGACGCGCCAGTATCTCTTCTTCATCTGCGGCAACTGGCTCTATGCCTTTCTCCTGAGCAATATTTCGGATGACCTCCATAGCGATGGCTGAGAGTGTTTTTTGGCGATTTTGATCATAGTCGTAGTAACCACCATTTTTCTTCTGTCCCAGCCGTTCCATCTCGACCAATACAGACTCGACAGTGCGCTCCTTGGACTCGCGACCCAATACATCTAGTCCAACCAGATCCTTCATGGCGACAGGGCCCATGGCAAAGCCATAGTCATAGATCACTTTGTCGATGATCTCAGGGTTAATACCCTGGAGAATTAGATTATCTGTCTGAAAGCTCCTAACCTTCATCACACGATTGGCAATAAAGCCCCAGCCAACCCTTGAGAGCACAGGTGTTTTGCCGATGGTTTTGGCCAGTCGCATACCGCTATTTATTACATCAGAATCTGAATGTTCACCACGCACCACTTCTAGTAGGTTCATCACATTTGCGGGCGAGAAGAAGTGCAGACCGATGACATCCTGTGGCCGTGATGTGGCGCTGGCAATTTCATTGAGATCGAGATACGAGGTATTAGAGGCGAGAATACAACCCTGTTTGGCAACGGCATCAATGCTGCTAAAGACCGCTTTTTTGATCTCCATCGTTTCGAATACGGCTTCGATAATAAGATCTACAGAGGATAGATCTGCATAGTTTAGCGAGGGATTGATCAGTCCTAAGCGTGCCTCAAGCACCTCTTTCGTCATGCGGCCTGCCTTGACTGAGCGCTGATAATTGTTTCGTATCACATCGATGCCCTGATCTAGGGCCTCTTGTTTTTGCTCCAATAAGGTAACTGGAATGCCGGCATTTAGGAAGTTCATGGCGATGCCACCACCCATGGTTCCAGCGCCAATAATACCAACGGTTTGCAGAGGGCGAACTGGCGTGGTTTTGGGTATATCTGGCACTTTACTGCTCTCGCGTTCGGCAAAAAATACATGCCGCTGTGCCAAGGAGTCGCGACTCTGTTGCAGTTCTGTAAACAGTTCACGTTCACGCTTTAGCCCTTGGACATAGGGCAAGTCAGCGGCCAGTTGAACAGCTTTGATAATATTTTCCACTGACTTAAAGCCTCGAAAACGGCGTGCGTTTTTGGCTCTAAAGGTATCGTAAATTTCGGTTTGTCCTTGATGTTCTGCGGTCTTTTCGTTGCGCTCTAATACCAGAGTGCGAGGCGCATTTTGATCAACTAACTCTCTGGCATAATTGATGGCTTCGGCCAATAAATCATCGCCTGCACAAACTCTATCAATAATGCCGAGCTCAAGTGCCTCACTGGCTTTTATCTGTCTACCGCTGGTAATGATTTCCAGCGCAGCGGGGACACCGACTAATCGGGGTAACTTTTGGGTACCGCCGGCACCGGGCAGTAGACCCAGCTTTACCTCTGGCAGCCCCATTCTGGTACCCGCAATGGCAATCCGATAGTGGCAGGCGAGGGCGGTTTCGAGACCACCGCCCAGCGGTGTGCCATGAAGAGCGGCAATGGTTAATTTTGGACTTGACTCAATAAGAGCTATCACTTCGGGCAATATAGGCGGTTTTGCTGGGGTGCCAAACTCCCTGATGTCTGCGCCAGCAAAAAATGTTCGACCACTGCAGGCTAGAATGATGGCATGCACATCGGCATTGGTCGATGCTTGCTCAAAACCTTCAACAATGGATTGGCGAACATCAATGCCAAGTGCGTTAACTGGTGGCGAATCTATACTTACAACTGCAACGCCCTCATATACTTGATAGGTCAATAGGTTAGTCATATTGATATTAATTTATTTTCCCGTTATTTTATTTTAATGCTGCAGTGACAGTGTGAGATGCACCTGTCTGAAAACTAGCCCCCGGAGGGGCGGGTATCACCGCTGCCAGACCAGTCCTGTCGACTTGCCCAGGATTTAAGAGTTTCTAATTTAATTTCCGGTAGGCGCTCTAACATATATTCTGTATTCACAGCGAAGGGCATAGTGGGGGAAGTATTATTATAGTGATAGACCTCTGAGATATAGCTGATAAATCCCTTTCTTTTCTCTTCGCCGACGGAATCGCCCATAGCAGCCACTAGCAGATGGGCAAACTCCTCGGGCGTGCAGGGATCATAATCAAGTTCGAACCCAAGTACGCTCGATAGTGTTGCTGCAACCTCTGCCCCTGTCAGTCGTTCGGGGCCTCCTATATTGAGCCAGCTTCCAACCATATCGGGCCGATCCAGGGATGCCATCATGATTTTGGCCACGTCATCAAGGCAAATCCAGTTGGCGCCTATATCTGGCGCATGGGGATAGATATATCTTTTTTCATCCATCAACATAGGCCGAGCCCAGTCGGTGAGAAGGTTGTCCATAAACAGCACGGCACCAAAAACGGTGGCGGGCACGCCGGTTTCCCACAGCGCATTGAGACCTCTGGTGTTACCCGTGTAGGTATGAGAATCGCCGGGACGATCCGGTATCCAACTGGCGGTATTCCATACCAATCTGTCCACGCCGACATTTTTACAGGCGTTGCCGATGCTGGTACACAGCTGCTCTCGTTTAAAATTGAGATTTAAGGGATGGTTATAAAATACAAATTGAGAGCCATCGATAGCGTTTTCAATCGTTGATTCATCTTCGATATCTAGATACCGCGAGTGCACCTTGCCAGTGAATTCTCCTAGTTTCGGTGAGCCACTCCGTGATAGAGCGCGAACATCATACCCCTGTTGGAGGAGATGTTTGATTTGGGCGAGACCTTGCCGACCTGTTGCACCTATCACTGAAACTGTTGACATTTTTTCTCCTTCTTGATTTGTCAGCATAGCCTTGTCAGCTTATCTAACCAATACACTGTTTTGATAGTGCATGGATTTAGAAATCCATTATTTTGAATTTTTGATTTTTATCGATCGGTACTTGGGGATAGCCAGCATTAAAAAATTTGGCTTTGAGAAATTAGTTTTAACCAATATAGCTCAATAGATTTAGTCGAGCGGCATCCCTATAACTTTAGCTATGTGTTGGTGCACAACTTGCAACGCCCATTCATTGGCGCCTAAGACAACATGATGGCTATCGGGAGCGGTCAATAGATTTGCGTAACCATTGGATGCAACTCTGTAGTCTTCCTCTTGCACGACAGTCGCGGTTGCATCATAGGCAGCGATGCAGCTACCCTTATGCAGATCAGACTCAATACCGAAAGGTGCGTAGACCGCAAATTGGCAACGCGTCTTGCCAACGCCATCTGGAAATAAACGAAAAACTTGGGTAAAAAAAACATTATCGGCAACTGCGCCAAAAAATATTATGGTATTAGGAAACAGATAATGCACGCCACCATAGATTGTCTCGGGCCATTCGCTTTCATCTATATCTATTAAATTACCAGTGGACAATTTAGGGAACTCAATACGATGATGTTTACCAAAGGTTTCAAAAACCTGTTTGTCTGTGTAGTTGGTATGAGCTAGGGTGGTTTTATGAAGAGTGCCAAAGTGGTAGCTTTCACCATAGGTATCCAAAGCAAATTTCCAATTAGAGTCTGCGGTCAGCACACCTTTTTTCACTGGCTCTGCACGCCATAATTCTAGTTGTGTGAGTATGTCCCCATAGTCGCCGAGAAAGGCTTCAGCATCTATGTCGCCAGCGTCCGGATCTGCCTTGACAAAAACCAGTCCAATATGTTCGGCACAGGGTAGTTCAATGAGGTCGCGTCCACCCTCAGGACAATCTGCAAAGCCCTCTTTACCTGGCTGCCCAATAAGGCGGCCGGTATTGTCGAATGTCCATGCATGGAAAGGGCAGGTGAGTCTATTTTTCACTCCAGCCCAGGGTTCTGCCTCTTCGACTAATTTAGCGCCCCTATGTGTGCACATGTTTAGGAAGGCTCTCGCAGTACCGTCTTTGCCACGGGACACTATTATTGACGGCCCCGCAGCATCAAATAAAACCGTATCGCCCGGATTGGGAATATCCCCAGATAGGCATGCGACCAGTGGCTGGGCAAGGAAGATATGTTTTTGTTCTGCGTCGAAACGACTTTGATCAATATAGACCGACTTGTGCAGCGGCAATGCGGCATCTGCCAGTTGATTGCCGTGTTTGAGCATGTGCACCTGCTTGCGCTGGGACTCTCGAGCGCTCTGAGCCCGCACCTCAGCCCAATTTATAGATTCATCAGGATTTTTCATTGTCGTATTCACCCACTATTTCGAGAGACGTCTAGCGCATCTTTTGGCTCAAAGTATTGGTGTAAACGATACCCTTAAACACTATACAGCGGTATAGCGATTTTAATAGTGTTCAAGCTATTACTCTAGTCATTGGCACCTAAATAGCCTAGCTGGCCAGCTTTAAAAATGGTTTGGGCACGATTGACCGAGTTGAGTTTCTCTCCGGCTCGCTGCATATGATAGCGAATGGTGGCATGGGATAGATCAATGATCATCCCAATTTCTTTATCTGTTTTGCCTATGGCTGCCCAGTGTAGACATTCCACCTCACGCCGAGAGAAAACGCAGTCTGATGGGATGCGCCGTGTTGTTCGCTTAGCCGCCACATAGCCAGAGATAAACCGCCGAATCAAAAGTGCGAAGAAATCCGCATAAAGTTCGTACTCTTCTGATAAATCAGTTTTTGATGGATCTAATGAATGGATGCTGTTCGCTGAAATCTGGCCAAAGGGCAGATGAATAGGGATCAGAACAGCAGATTGAAAGCGGTTTGTTTCTTCAAAATAAGTCTTCAACTCTATTTTTTCGATATAGGGGTTATTACCATGGGAGTAAAAGCCCCCAGAGTTACACCAGAAAGGCTGATTTTCATAACGACATGCCCTAACCATAGGGCTATGTAAAGCCAGGCTATTCTGCTCCCACCAGCGCTCCTTGTCATCGACCCAGCCGAACACGTCGGAATTTAAAACAACACCGTCATTATCGACAAGGGGTTCACGGGAGGAGATATCATCACATATGGCAAGTTTGAGCCCATATTCACTGCCGATCGCCTGCAATGCGACTGCGGCATTATGAATGTCGGCCATGGAATTGATCTGCACCTTTTCTAGGCTATCTGGCAGATCTGGACGTCGCAACGCATTTTTAGCAGATGAAGAAATAATAAACATTCTTGATTGTTTCATTTATTTTGAGCTAAAACAAGCGCAATGATGGGTTAAGTTCGTCGTTGCTGATAATCACTTTTGATTGGGGCGTTAGAGGTCCGCAAAGGTTATATTTCAGAAATATTAAACAGGGGAATGATGATGAAGCGACTAGAGGGCAAAAAAGCGGTTATTTTGGGTGCCGCAACTGGTGATAATATGGCTCAGCGGATAGCGCGACGCTTTGCTGATGAAGGTGCAGCGGTCTTGGTTAGTGGTCGCAATGAAGCGGTGTTAAAGGCGCTTTCGTCGGAGCTTGGCGGCAGTTATGCCCTCTGCGATATCACTGATCATGAGCAGGTCTCTCAGCTAGCAGCTCAGGCTCGGCAGGAGCTAGGTACAATCGACATTGCGGTTAATGCAACAGGTTGGGGGCTGCTAAAGCCAACGCTGGAGTTAACCGACGAAGAGCTAGAGGGTATCGTCAATTTGCAATTTAAAGGAGTACATTATTTTCTCGCTGAGTTTGTCAGGACTATGATGGCTAATCCCAGTCCCGGTGGTTCATTGATTAATATCTCCTCCGCAACCACCAAAGCACCGGTAAATAATCATGCAGCCTATATTGGCACTAAAGCTGGGGGCGAGGCACTAGTGCGCTGTGTTGCCAATGATTACGGCCCATATGGTATCCGTGCCAATTCGATCTCACCGGCTTTTACCAAGACGCCGATGACCAAGGGCAGCTTTGCGCTCCCCGGCCTGGTGGATGTCTTTAAGTCACGGGTACCTTTAGGTCGCTTAAATACCTCAGATGATGTGGCTGCCGCAGCGCTTTGGTTGGCTAGCGATGAGGCTTTTGTCACGGGCGAAAACATGCAGGTAAATGGTGGGCTGACCTTGCGTGGCAATCCGCAGGCCACTGATATAGAGAGTGCAATCATGGCGGCGGGGTCCGCTTAGGCCTCAGCTATAGTAAACTATGGTTCGATGCCGCTCGGTAAGACGATGGTTCTATTTGGGGATAGCAGCCCCGGCGTCAGGCTATTACTTGCACGTGTTTTTGATAGTGGTAATCGCTGTCGGTCTATCTGATAGTGATTGGCGCCAGTATCATGGGTAAAACTCCAACCGATTAACGGGTAGTGTCGATCATTATGACTGAATTTAGAACTGCATTTTTTATTCCTGGCGGCAATGAAAAAATGCTGGCCAAAGCTGGCTCAATACCTGCTGATCTTATCATTTTCGACCTTGAAGATTCTGTCTTGGAGCCAGAGAAGCCGCAGGCTCGGACGCTGGTTGAAGCTATGCTCAAGCAAATGGCTGCGGGTCAGCAGTCGTTGGCGGTGCGCGTCAATGCGATGGATACACCTCACCTAATGGCGGATCTGACCGCGATCATGTCAGGACGGCCGGATATCATTATGCTGCCAAAGTTGGAGAACGGTGAGCAGTTAACTAAGCTATCTGCGGTGCTGGATCAATATGAATCTAGCCACGATATTGTGCAGGGCCTTACCAAGGTGATTGCTATCACCGCGGAATCTCCCGCGGGCATTTTTGGGTTCGACAGTATCAACAATAGCAGCAATCGGTTGATTGGTTTGAGTTGGGGCCCAGAGGATTTGGCCACAGAGCTGGGGGCATCCGCAAATCGTGATACTGAGGGTAACTTTTTACCGCCATTCGATTTAGCCCGTACCCTGTGTCTGGCTAAGGCAAGACAGCTTGGCGTGCAGGCGCTAGATACTGTATTTGCGGATATTGGCAATGCGAAGGGACTACAAGCAGAATGTGCCTCCGGTCGCAGGATAGGCTTTACCGGCAAGCTAGCGATTCACCCGTCCCAGGTTGAGCTTATTAATAGGGCTTTTTTACCCACTCAAGCTGAAATAGACAGGGCAAAAAAGATTGTCGACTTATTTGCAGCTAACCCTGGCGTGGGTGCACTGCAAATGGATAATAAAATGGTCGATATACCCCATTTGAAATTGGCCCAGCGCCTGCTAGCGCGATTAGATGCCCAAGCACTAGTTACGGACGAGTAGCGTTCTGACTATGCCTGTTTAGACCACAGGCTCACAATCTCACCACAGCTCACCATCTGAGCATTGGCCGGCGCTGCAAAGGGATGATTGTGAAACCTTGGTGCGGGGTTGGCTTCGAGATGGTTATTTCGCATTGAAAATACCTCACGGGCCCTGTTATGTGGGTGCTGTGCAGCCTGATCTGGATCTAGCACGGGTGAGAAACACACATCGCTGCCCTCGAGTAGACTGCACCAATAGGCCTGAGAATTCTGGCTAATAATATGGCGGAGCTTATCTTTTTGTGCAGGCCATTTTTCACTGTCGAGCTGGTCGCAAAAATCCTTATCTGCGGATAATTCTAGCTTACTGAGTAGCAGTTGATAAAACTTTGGCTCCAGCGCGCCGATGGTAATGAATTTATTATCACTGCAACGGTAACTATCATACCAGTGTGGCCCGTCCAGCAGACTTTTACCTCGCTGATTACTAAACCGCCCATTGGCACGGGATGAAAACAGTAGATTCATCATGTTGGCCGAACCATCAACCATAGCAGCATCAATAATTTCACCTTTGCCGGTGCGATAGGCATTAAAAATCGCCGCCAGCATGCCAATGGTTAAATGAAGTGCGCCGCCGCCAATGTCACCGATAAGCGTAGGAGGTGTGACCGGAGCATCACCTGGTCTGCCCGCATACCAGAGTGCACTAGATAGGCCTATATAGTTGAGATCATGACCTGCGGCCTGGGCCAGAGGGCCAGTTTGACCCCAGCCGGTAACGCGACCGTAGACCAGTTTTGGGTTTTCTTGCAGACACAGGTCTGGCCCCAGCCCGAGGCGCTCCATCACGCCTGGGCGCATGCCCTCTATCAGGCCATCGGCATAGCGCAATAGTTCTATAACCTGTGCCCGATGCTGTGGATCTTTTAGATTTAGCTGAATAATTTTTTTGCCGCGATTGAGTACAGCGGTGCTATCGCCAGAATCATTCTCTGTGGCCCCTAGGCTAGGGCGCTGGATCAGAATGACATCGGCACCCAGATCTGCCAACTGCATGCCGCAAAATGGGCCTGGCCCAATACCTTCGATCTCAATTATTTTGATACCGGATAAAATACTCATAGTCTAAATCGCTATAGATGGACAAACTGAATTAAAACTGAGTCCAAACTATAACAGTTTGGCGGTGCGTCTCAGCCTGCTTTTGCGGTGACTAATAGAAGTGATAAGAAGTTGTTGAGTATGTTAAATGGGTAATTGATAAACTTAGAGCCGTCAAAAAATCTTGCCGAAAATAATAAGCAGCAAGCATCTTCTCAAACTATAAAACGAAAGGATCTGCAATGGATATTAAAAACAAAGTTGCCCTAGTGACTGGTGGTGCATCTGGTCTGGGTGAAGCCACCGCCAAAACTTATGTCGCTAAAGGTGCCAAAGTTGTGATCATGGATATGAATGATGAGCGAGGGCCAGCACTTGCTGAGGACCTTGGTGAGAACGCTATTTATGTCAATACCAATGTTACCCAAGAAGATGATGTTGCCGCTGCAATCGACGCGGCTATGAGTCATTTTGGCGCGATCCATATCTGTAATAATTTTGCTGGTATTGGCGGTGCTCATAAAACGGTTGGCCGTGAAAATGTGCCGCACCCTTTGGATCATTGGAAAAAGGTTATTGATGTCAATCTGGTCGGTACATTTAATGTTCTGCGTCTGGCGGCGGCACAGATGGCCACTCAGGAGCCGATCACGGAATGTGGTTCACGGGGTGTGATTATTAATACAGCCTCTGTTGCTGGATATGAGGGGCAAATAGGTCAGTCAGCTTATGCTGCCTCCAAGGGCGGTATTATCGGTATGACTATTTGTCTGGCGAGGGACTTATCTCAGCACGGTATTCGTGTGAATACCATAGCACCCGGTTTGATCCATACACCTATTTTCAACAAGATGCCCGAGGATAAATTGAATGCTCTCGAGGCCACGGTACTGTTTCCTAAGCGACTGGGGCGAGCGGAGGAAATTGCTCATTTAGCCTGTTATATCGTTGAGAGTGACTATACCAATGGCGAGACCATAAGAATGGACGGCGGAATTCGGATGACGCCAAGATAGGTCGCTGTAGTGGGCATCGTTAGGGAGACGTAATGATGCCTATTCTGATAAAGGTCTAGTTCAAGTGTTAGGCCTGACCTTTTTCGTATTGCTGTAAAACTGTTCGGGCAATCACCAGCTGCATAATCTCCGTTGTGCCCTCGAAAATTCGATAGAGGCGAGAATCTCGGAAAAATCGCTCGGCCTCATAATCCTGTATATAACCGGCGCCACCGTATATTTGCACCACGCGATCCACAATGCGGCCACAGGCCTCGGAGGCAAACATTTTTACACAGGCTGCTTCAAGCCGAATATCGAGGCCTTGATCCAGCTTGGACGCGGCATCGCGCAACATACACTCCATGGCGTAAATATCTGCCTGAGAGTCAGCGATTTTGGCCTGAGTCAACTGGAAGTTTGTGATCTGTTCGCCAAATGCTGTGCGCTGCATACCGTAGCGGATAGCACTATCAAGAGCACGCTTGGAGGATCCTAAAGAGGCCGCCGCCACAGACAGGCGCCCGTTGTTGAGTGAGTTCATGGCGACCTGAAAGCCATTGCCTTCCAGCTCTCCCAAAAGGGCAGAGGCGGGTAGATGGGTATCCTCAAAAATAATGTCTGCGATCTGCGCGCCTTGCTGACCCATTTTCTTATCGGGTTTGCCAATACTGACCCCAGGTGTATCAGCGGGTACGAGGAAGGCACTGATATGGCCATTCTTTGGCAGGTCCTCAGACGAGGTGCGAGCAATTACCAGTATCAAATCGGCAAAGGGGGCATTGCTGATGTAGCGCTTCATGCCATTAAGCACATAGGTATCGCCATCTTTAACGGCCATCGAACGCATTGCTGCGCTGTCGGAACCGGACCCGGGCTCAGTAATGGCAAAAGCCGCGACAGCCCCACGGGCAATCGCTGGTAACCATGTCTGTTTCTGTGCTTCGGTGCCATTATTTGTAAGCGCTGTGTTTACGATACCATTACCAATAGCCATGATGGCTCGATATGCAGGTGCAGCCCAGGACATTTCTGTTAAGGCATTTAGGTACTGGCTGGCACTCATGCCCGCACCACCATATTCCTCGGCAATATTAAGACCAAATATTCCCAGATTGCGCATGTCCTCAAGAATACGCTCGGGGATTTCATTGGCCTCTGCCACTTCGCTTTCAGCTGGCACCATGCGCTCTTTGACATAGCGCTTTAATGTGTCGAGAAAAAGGTTATAGGTATCCTGGTCCATCTCTTTATGTTTCATAATGTCTTTGGCTTATGCTGCTGTTATGGATTGAATCAGATTACATAAATAAAACGGATCGTTGGTGAGATAATTCTCTAAAACCAAATATGCCGTGATAGGCGCCGGTACCGCTGCTGTTTACTCCGCCAAAGGGCATTCCCGGCACAGCCACATGCATCAGGCAGTTATTGACCGTGACCCCTCCGGAAGATGTCTTGCTAAGCACCATCTCACTAAACGCATCATCGTTGGTAAATATGTATAGAGCCAAAGGCTTGGGCTGCTGCTGAATATGGGTAATCGCCTCGTCGACTTCTTTGTAGGTAAAGACATTGAGTATAGGACCAAAGGTCTCCTCACCCATGATGACGGCATTGGCAGGAACGTCAGTCATGATGGTTGGGTGGATTGACCGTAATTCAAGATCGCCATCTCCGCCGCAAACAATATTGGCACCCTTAGAGCGAGCATCATCGATATAGCCCTTCACGCGCTGAAAGTTGCGCTCATCAATAATTTTGCCATTAGTGTCTGGGTTGAGTTTGCCATCTTTGTAGAACATGGCTTGAAAGGCGCCTTGCACCATGACGAGAAATTCGTCTGCCACTTCCTCGGGCAGCCAAATGTTTTCCGGACAGAGACATACCTGACCATTATTCAGATTGCGAAATGCTGCAATGGTGGCCGCCGCTGTTTGCATATCAGCAGTACGATCGACGATAACAGGGTTTTTTCCGCCCAGTTCTAATGTCACTGATGCTAGATGCTTGGCTGCGGCGCTCATAATAATTTTCCCAACCGCAGGGCTGCCGGTAAAAAAGATATGGTCTATTGGTAGCTCTAGCATTTCATTGGCAAGGTCAACGCCGCCCTCAAAGACTGCAACGTCTTTTTCATCAAATACCTCATTAATAATTTCGGCAGACAGTTTACTGACATTGGGCGCTAATTCATTGGGTTTAACCAAAGCGCAGTTGCCCGCCGCAATGATGGATACCAGAGGTTGGAAAAGTAGCGCAAAAGGGTAGTTCCATGGGCTGAATAACAGTACTATGCCGCGGCCTTCAGATATGATTTTGGCGCGACTCTCTACAAAGGGTGTTGGATCCGCTGCCGCAGGAGTCATCCAATTAGCCAGTTCCGCTACGGTTTGATCAACTTCCCCATAAATAGGAATTGCTTCGTTGCGTGCTCCCTCGTCATCTTTGCGCAAGTCGGCATGTAGTGCCCGCACCACGTCGTCCTCTCGAGACTGAATCACGGCCTTTAATTTAAGAAGTTTTTCAATACGTTGTTCAGCTGTCGAGACTTTATTAACCCATTTATGCTGCGACTGCATGTCAAATACAGATTGCAGCCTCGCTGATAGTTCGGACATATATATTTTCCTTAGAGATAAACCTGTTAAATGTATGGAACCTGAGTGCTGACGTTTGCTTAAGATGTTTAGCCTGAAGTATGAAATAGACACAAACTTACTATGATGATACAGAACTAAGCGTGCATGGGTACTAACTATCCTGCTAGTGAAGTTTAAAGCGTTTAATAACTGTTGCTTATGCAGAAGACAATGACTAGCCGTTCCTGACGATTGTTCAGGATTTGGTTTGGAGAGCGCGATGGGAAAATTTCTCATTCTTGACGAGTTCTATCGACTCTAGATTAAGGAAAAATAAAACCGAAATAATTTAAGTTATTTGGAAGATGAAAGGTAAGCTAGCTGCAAAAAAAGATCGTCTTATTCTGCTGCTTTGGCTTGAGACCTCAAAGAGTTATTTGTGATTAGGGACAAAGTGATGGTTACCAGCACCGATAACGGAAAAATGCCCGTTCTGCGAATCAACAAGTGGATTAACCTTCTACTTAAATAGCTCCTTCAAAGCAGCCAAAGATTCCTCGCCTTTTAACTGATTTTCCTCTGTACTAATTTGCCCATGTTGACCGCCTATTCTTACCAAATCACCGTCTGGCAGCTCATCCACAAATCGACTAGGTGTGGTAGTCGATGTCTCACCAAACTGCGTTCGCTGCTGGGCACTGGTCATCGTCAATGTCTGTTGTGCTCGGGTAATACCCACATAGGCCAGCCGTCGCTCTTCTTCTATCTGGCCACCTTCAACACTGTTTTTATGAGGCAGAATATCTTCTTCCATGCCAATCATAAATACATGCAAAAACTCCAAACCCTTGGCGGCGTGCAATGTCATTAACTGAACTTTGTCGCCGGCAGATTCTTCTTGTTCGCGATCTAGCAGATCTCGTAGAGTAAGTTTGGCAATCGCATTTTCAATTCTGCTGTCGCCATTTTCGATTTCATTTTCTTCTTCGTCGCTCTTAATAACCTGAGCCAATTGGGAGAGTAAAAACTGTACATTTTCCCAGCGCTTTTGGGCCACATGATCATTGCTGGCATTTTGCTGCAGCCAGCCTTGGTAGTCGGCGTCATCGAGCATTTCATTGATAGCGGCCATTGGGCTGCCGTTGTACACATTTCTGTTAATGCTTTGTATCCAGTGTTTAAAGCGTTTTAGGCGCTCTAAATTGTTGGCGGGCATGGTGGCATTTAGGCCGGCTTCATCTATCGCGTTGTAGAGTGATAGTTGGCGCTGGTTGGCGTATTCACCGAGTTTTTCTAAGGTGGTGGGGCCAATCTGGCGTCGTGGGGTGTTGATAATGCGCAGCAGTGCATTGTCATCTGAGGGGTTAATAATTAAACGTAGGTAGGCCATCACATCTTTGATTTCGGTTTTGGCATAAAAGGATTGGCCGCCGGTCATCTCGTAGGGAATGTTCTGCGATTGCAGTTTTATCTCTACTAGCTTGGCTTGGTAGTTTCCTCGGTAGAGCACGGCAAAGTCGCTGTATTTGCAGCGGCGTTTTAGGCGCATATCGATAATTTCATTAACCACGCGTTCGCATTCGAATTCTTCGTTTTCGCTGCTGATAAAACGCAGTGGGTCGCCGGGACCTAGTTCACTCCACAATGCTTTGCTGATGAGGTGGGGGTTGTTGTCTATTAATGTGTTGGCCGCTTTAAGGATACGCCCTGTAGAGCGATAGTTCTGCTCTAGTTTAATGATATTTAGGGCAGGGAAGTCTTCCTGCAACTGCATGAGGTTTTCCGGTCTGGCACCGCGCCAGGCATATATCGATTGGTCGTCATCGCCCACTACGGTGAGTGCCTGTTTTTCATTGACCAATGTTTTGACCAGCTCGTACTGGGCCAGGTTGGTATCCTGGTATTCGTCTACTAGTAAGTATCGAATGCGCTTTTGCCATTTGGCCAGTATCTCTGGCTGCTGTCGGAACATTAGCACTGGGGTCATTATCAGGTCGTCAAAGTCCACGGCGTTATAGGCTTTTAGAGCTCTTTGATAGCGCTCATAGAGCAGAGCTATGCCTTGCTCGCCAGTGCTGTTGGCTGCGCCTATGGCATGGCCTGGTTCTAGTAATGAGTTCTTCCAGTTGGAGATAGTGTTCTGGGCAGTGTCGATTAACTTTTCATCTAACTCGGTGCGGCGCACTAGCAGTTCTTTGATTAGTTTGCGGCAGTCTTCTTGGTCGAGAATGGAGAAGCCGGTGCGAAAGCCTAAGGCTTTGATCTCGGTACGAATAATGGTAAGGCCCAGATTGTGGAAGGTCGAAACTTTAAGCCCCACGGCTTTTTCTTTGGGGAGTAATGTCCCAATGCGGGCTTTCATTTCTCGGGCGGCTTTGTTGGTGAAGGTTACGGCGGCGATATTGCGCGCAGCAATGCCACAGTCTTCCACCAGGTAGGCAATTTTGCGGGTGATTACGCTGGTTTTACCACTGCCAGCGCCAGCTAATACTAGCAGCGGGCCATCGATATATTTCAGCGCAGCCTGCTGTTGAGGGTTGAGATTTTGGGCCATTAGTTAACGACTTATGCCATCTCTGCTATGGCGCTGCGTTTCTCTTGTAGCTGAGATAAAGAGCCTTCAAAGTCCTCGAGTTTTACACGTTCTTTGGCCACCACTTCGGCGGGGGCGTTGTCGGCAAATTTCGGGTTGCCTAGTTTGCCTACTAGTTTCTTGGCTTCTATGCCAATTCTTTCTATTTCACGGTCTAGGCGCGCTAGCTCTGCTTCAACATCAATTAGCCCTGCCATAGGGACAAGTATTTCCAATTCGCCGGCCAGTGCGGTCGCACACAATGGTGCGTCGGCGGGGTTATCTAACCAGGTAATAGATTCTAGGTTAGCTAACTTACTTAGGAACTGACGGTTCTCGTCTAAACGGCGTTTGGCGGTCGCATCCCCTCGGGTTAGGTAAATCGGTAAATCTTTGGCCGGAGAAATATTCATTTCACCGCGTACATTGCGCACGCCAACGATGACATTTTTAACCCAGTCGATATCGGCATCTGCCTCGGTATCCACTTTGGATTGCTCAGGGATAGGGAAGGGCTGCAACATAATGGTGTCGCCCTCTGGGTTTAATGCTATGCCTGCCAATGGCGCAATATTTTGCCAGATCTCTTCGGTGATAAAGGGCAGCATGGGGTGGGCTAGTCGCAAGATGGCTTCTAATACGCGCACTAATGTGCGTCTGGTACCTTTTTGAATGGCGGAGTTGCCGTTTTCGTCCCAGAGTACGGGCTTAGACAGTTCCAGATACCAGTCGCAGTATTCATTCCACACAAAGTCATAAAGGGCCTGTGCCGCTAGATCGAACCTATAGCTGTTGATGGCGGCGGTGACTTCGGTTTCCGCGGATTGCAGGCGCGAGATGATCCAGCGGTCGGCCAGAGTTAGTTTGTAATCTGTCGAGTTGTCTTGGCCGCAGTCTAGTGCGCCCTGTTCCCCTTGCGCATTCATCAGCACATAGCGAGAGGCATTCCATATCTTGTTGCAGAAGTTTCTGTAGCCTTCGAGGCGCTTCATATCCCAGTTAATATCGCGGCCAGTGGATGCCAGTGCGCAGAGGGTGAAGCGCAATGCATCTGCTCCGTGTGCCTCTATGCCGCCGGGGAATTGTTTCCTGGTGCGGCTAGCAATCTTGGCTGCCTGTTGCGGCTGCATCATATTGCCAGTGCGTTTTTCCAGTAGCGACTCAATATCAATGCCATCGATCATATCCAAGGGGTCGAGCACATTGCCTTTCGATTTGGACATTTTTTGACCCTGCTCGTCACGGATGAGACCGGTGACATACACGGTTTTAAACGGCACTTCGGACTCGCCGTTTTCGTCTTTGATCAGGTGCATGCTCATCATGATCATGCGCGCCACCCAGAAGAAAATAATATCAAAGCCGGTCACCAGTACATCGGTGGGGTGGAAGGTTTTTAGGCGTTCAGTTTGCTCGGGCCAGCCCAATGTACCAAAGGTCCAAAGAGCAGCGGAGAACCAGGTATCCAGCACATCATCGTCCTGGTGAAGGGCAATATTCCCGAGGTCGTATTTGGTGCGCACATCGTCTTCGCTGGTGCCCACATAGGCTTTGCCGGCTTCGTCATACCAGGCGGGGATACGATGCCCCCACCACAGCTGGCGTGAGATGCACCAGTCTTGGATATTATGCATCCAGGAGAAGTACATATTTTCGTACTGCTGGGGCACGAATTTAATGCGGCCATCTTCCACGGCTTCAATGGCGGGGCCGGCCAGTTTTTTGGCGTCCACATACCATTGGTTGGTGAGCATGGGCTCGATAACCACCCCGCCACGGTCACCGTAGGGCACGGTCATATCGTTTTCTTCAATCTCTTCTAGCAAGCCGAGGGCGTCCATATCGGTCACAATTTGTCGGCGCGCGGCAAAGCGCTCCATGCCCTGATATTTCTCGGGCAAGCTGTTATCCATTTCGTCGTTGTCGCTCCCGTCGCTATTCACACATTCCGCGGTCTGGCGAATGTCGGCGTTCATGGTGAGGATATTAACCATGGGCAGTTTGTGGCGCTGGCCTACTTGGTAGTCATTGAAGTCGTGGGCAGGGGTAATTTTTACGCAGCCTGTGCCTTTTCCCATATTGGCATGTTCGTCGGCAACGATTGGAATCAGCCTGCCTGCCAAGGGTAAAGCCACATGCTGGCCAATCAGGTTGGCGTATCTTGGATCTTCCGGGTTGACCGCAATGCCGGTGTCTCCCAGCAATGTTTCTGGTCTGGTGGTGGCGACAACAATATAGTCTTTGCCATCTAATGTTTTTACACCAGCGGCCAGTGGATAGCGCAGGTTCCACATCTTGCCTTTAACTTCGCGGTTTTCAACTTCAAGATCGGAGATGGCGGTGTGTAGTTTGGGGTCCCAGTTAACCAGGCGCTTGCCGCGATAAATCAGGCCATCGGCATGCAGGCGCACAAAGGCTTCTTGTACGCCTTTGTAGAAGCCATCGTCCATGGTGAAGCGCTCGGTATTCCAGTCGACGCTGTTACCGAGTCGGCGCATCTGGCGCATAATGGTATCGCCAGACTCTTCTTTCCACTCCCATGTCTTGGCTATAAATTTTTCCCGCCCCAGTTCTTCGCGGCCAGGCTGGCCCTCGGCGGCTAGTTTGCGCTCAACAACCATCTGGGTAGCGATGCCGGCGTGGTCACTGCCCACTTGCCACAGCGCATTTTTGCCTTTCATGCGGTTGTATCTGGTCAGGGCATCCATAATGCCATGCTGCAATGCGTGGCCTATATGGAGGCTACCAGTGACATTGGGCGGTGGAATAATAATGCTGTAGGCATCTTTGTCGCTTCCCGCCTCAGGGGAAAAATAACCGCGGTCTTCCCAAGTTTTATACCATTTAGTTTCTATCTCTTGGGGGGCAAATGTTTTTTCCATTACTGAGCTCGGTTATTCAAATAAGGCTGATTTTCGGTAGCCGCAGATTATAGAGGCTGGAGGCTTTTGGGGCTAGTTCTGCTGATTAAAACGCTCGATTACTTTACTGCGAATTTTGTTCCGCAGTAGATGCTCAACTTTGGGCCGCAGACGGGTCATTAGTTTGTTGACGATGGCGTTGACCTGCTCTTCATCCACTGGGAGATTACCATCGGGCTCTAGCCCCTCTGCACCCTTTTCAAAGAGATGGTGCTGCGCCTCGTCGAAGATTTTGCGGGTAGCGTGCTCTAGGTCTATTTCGCGGTTTAATGACTGGGTGAGGATAGGGATTTTAAGGCTATCAAAGTCTTCATCGATGTCGTTGGACGTGAGGTCGAGTTCTGCTGCCGCTGTTTCAGCTGGGCTATCTTGCTGGCCTTCGTGGAGCAGATTTTTTTGCACAGTGTAGAGTTCTTCAAGTAGCCCTTCATAGTAAGAATGCTCTGCTTTAGTACTACCAATATCGCTGGTGTCTTGGTCGTCACTCACTGGATTGTCTTATCACTGAGGTCGTGAAAGCTCAGGGCATAGCCTCGCTCTTTATAGAATTTGAAGTTGTCGCGCTTGGCCTGCTCATAGGCTGGCTCTGGGTAAATAATTTCTACCACGCGATCAAAGCGACTAAACCAGGTGGGAATCTCTGCCTGCAGGTTGATCAATATCTGGTGATGGTCGCCCGGTACTTTATCAATACTGATGGCTACTGGTGCGTTATCTACCCCCAGTGCATGGGGTACAAAGGCGGTGGATTGAAAGCCCCAGAGTTTTTCGTCGAGCTGCTGGGCAACGGCATTGTCTGGCACCAGGCATAAAACCTGCTGGTTCATTTTTAGGGATTTCTGAATTAATTGGCAGGCGAGCGCAAGGGCAACCTGTTGGTCGCCTGCCAATTTATAAAATGAAACGCTGGTCACTGGTTATATTCCGCTGTCTTTTTTTTAAGTACTATTTTAAGAAGCTTTGCTACGAATATATTCCATCAGGATAGGCACTGGGCGACCGGTAGCACCTTTTTGTGCGCCGGAGACCCATGCAGTGCCGGCCACATCCAGGTGTGCCCACTTATATTTTAAAGTGAAGCGAGCCAGGAAACAGGCTGCGGTAATGGTGCCGGCTTGAGGCCCACCAATATTCGCCATATCGGCAAAGTTGCTCTTGAGCAGCTCGTCGTACTCTTCCCACAGAGGCATGCGCCAAGCGCGATCGCCACTTTTAGTGCCACTGGCAAGCAGTGCTTCGGCCAGCTCATCATCATTGGATAACAGGCCTGCGGTTACTTTGCCCAGTGCGCCAATCACGGCACCGGTCAACGTGGCGATATCAATAACGGTATCTGGCTTAAAGCGGCCGGCATAGGTTAGGGCATCGCAGAGAATCAAGCGGCCCTCGGCATCGGTGTTTAATATTTCAATGGTTTGGCCCGACATGCTGGTAACAACATCACCGGGTTTGGTAGCTTGGCCATTGGGCATATTTTCAGTCGCGGGAATAATACCCACCACATTGACTGGCAGCTGATTTTCAATCAGAGCATTCATTACGCCCATCACTGAGGCACCGCCACACATATCGTATTTCATTTCATCCATGCCGCCGCCTGGCTTAAGGCTGATGCCACCAGTGTCGAAGGTCACGGCCTTGCCTACCAGTACCACTGGTGCAACGCTGGCTTTGGTGCCTTGATATTTGATCACAATCAGCTTGGCTGGCTGGTCGCTACCGGCAGAAACTGAGAGCAATGAGCCCATTTTCAGTTTCTTCATTTCCGCTTCAGTAAGCACAGTGGTGGTCACTTTTCCCTGACCTTTGGCCAGTGCTTTTGCTTGGTTAGCTAAGTAAGTAGGGGTGCATATATTGGCGGGCAGATTGCCCAGCTGCCGGGCAGTGTTCATGCCATTGCCCACAGAGACACCATAGGCCAAGCCTTTTTTCGCGGCGTTTGCACCTGCTTTACTGCTGGCCCAGTAGGTCACTGATTTTAGTTTTTGCGGCTTGGCTTTTTTGCCGCTGTCATATTTGTAGCTGGCAGTTTGTACGCTTCGTGCAACTATGCTGGCTTCCCACTCTGCGTCATCGGAAAGGCCTTCACCGGCCCAGACCGCTTTGGTGCTGGCTGTTTTTAGCAGGGCGGAGGCACCGGCCTCAATCACTTTGATCTGCTGCTGAGCGGTGGTGGCTCCATCGGTACCTACCAGAATTATACGTTTACCCGAAGCACCTGGAATATGGATCACCAGTGACTGGCCAGCTTTGCCGCTGAAATCACCTGCTTTTACCAGTGATGAAATGGCCCCATCTAGGGATTTATCGAGTTCGGCCGCACTGTTTTGCAGTTGTGAGCCGGTCGCGAGAATGAGAGAATCCGCCTTAATGTTTAACAGGCTAGCGGAAGATGCAGTAAAATCCATGTTAGCTCCAAGATTGTTTGAGTAAAATAGCTCACGAAGGATACCATTCCGTGTCATTACGCCCAATAGCTGTAAGTCCAATACTTTGATTATTTTCCGCTACCTGAGCCGGGAAATTCTGTCCGCGACTTTCGCCGTCTGTATTGTTTTACTGATGGTGCTTATTAGCGGTCGCTTTGTGAAGTATCTGGCCAATGCGGTGGCAGGTAACTTGGAGCCCGGTGTTATCTTTGCGGTGATTGGCTACCGGATTCCCGGCTTTCTTGAGCTGACATTACCCCTGGCATTCTTTCTGGCGATTCTGCTCTCCTTTGGCCGTTTTTATATTGAGAACGAGATATCTGTGCTCAAGGCTTGCGGCATCTCTGAAGGGCAATTACTCGGCTATACAGGGGTGGTTGCGGTTTTACTGGCGTTGGTTGTGGGGTGGTTAAGCCTGTTGGTTTCGCCTTCTGGCATGGCCAAGGCAGAGACTATTTTTGCGGCGCAGGAAGAAAAGACTGAGCTAGATAAGCTAACCCCTAAAAAGTTTTATACCTTGCGTGGCGGCAAAGGGGTGACCTATGCCGAGAAGGTTAACGAAGAGCAGGAACTAGAAAATGTGTTTCTGGCCGTTACTGCTGGTTCTTCAGAGGCATTTGATAGCAGGTTGGTATTGGTGGTTGCGGAGCGGGGCAGGCAGCAAAAGACTGAAGATGGCACTGATCGTTACTTGGTTCTGGACAAGGGCTACCGAGTTGAAGGTGTGCCTGGTAGCCCTGAGTACCAGATTACTCAATTCGAGGAATACGGCTCTCGATTGGAAAAACCTGAGGGTATTAAAGAAGATCTAGAAATTAATGCTCTGCCTACCAGTGAATTGATTGGCTCAGAGAATATAAAGCATCAGGCGGCCCTGCAGTGGCGGCTGTCCATTCCAGTAATGGTGCTTATCGTAACCCTGTTGGCGGTACCCTTAAGCCGCACCGATCCGCGGCAGGGTCGATATGCCAAGGTGTTGCCGGCGGTGATGCTTTATTTCGCCTATTTGGTGATGCTCAATGCAATGCGTGGGGCACTGGAGTCAGGTTCTGTGCCTATCGGAGTGACATTACTGCCGGTGCATCTGTTGTTTCTGGCCATTGCTTTTCTGTTGTTGGGCTGGGGCAAGATTAAGACAGCGATAGCGCAACGACTGCCAGTTAAAGCTGACGCAAAAGATGGAATAGCCTAATGCGCCGTCTTTCTCGACATGTGGGAACCACGATTTTCTTTTCCATTACCTTGGCACTGCTGGTGCTGGTGGGCTTGGATGTGGTCGCGGCGATTATCGACGAAGCGGGAGATACGAGAAATAACTATCAGTTTTCCGATGCGCTTGTTTATGTGGGTACCAAGCTGCCCTCTACTATTTATGAATATATTGCGTTCTCCTCCCTGATTGGCTGTCTTTTTGGGCTGGGGATGCTGGCTAGCAATGGTGAGGTGATTGTAATGCGCGCCTCTGGTGTCTCTCTGTTGCGTATTGTGTTCTTTGTTATAAGGCCTGTGTTGCTATTTGTGCTGCTGGCAGCGGCCATTGGTGAGTACTTTTCTCCCTACTTGGATCAGTTGGCGGACGGCCGCAGGGAGTATCTGCGCAAAGGCGATTCAGCACTAGATTCTTCTTCCGGGCTTTGGAATCACGAGGGCACGGAGTTTATGCATTTTAATGCGGTGTTCCCCGGTGGTGTGCTGTTTGGTGTTAGCCGCTTTCAATTTGACGATGACCGCAGATTGCAGGAGGCGAGTTTTTCTTCAAGAGCAACTTACAATGCTACCGAGGATGTTTGGGTCGAAGAGAATGTGTCGATTACCAGATTTGAACAAGACCGCACTGAGACCGATAAGCAAATTACCAGGCGCTGGGATTCGGAACTGACCCCTGAGGTGTTGACACTGAATATTCTGCCGCCAGACTCCCTGTCGATAGCGAGCCTACACCAATATATTGATTTCCTCGACCAGCAAAATCTCGATAATGCTCAATACAAGCTGGCATTCTGGACGAAAGTGCTTCAGCCGCTGGTGATCATTGGGCTAGTTATGATTGGGATATCCTTTGTCTTCGGGCCACTGCGAGACTCAACCATGGGGTTTCGCATCTTTATCGGTGTGGTGATCGGTGTCAGCTTTAGAATTATTCAGGATATGCTTGGCCCCTTTAGTATTGTGTTTGGTTTTCCGCCTGTGCTGGCGGTGTTGCTGCCGGTATTTTTCTGCGCTGCCGTGGGGCTTTATCTATTGCGGCGCGGTGGTTAAGAAATTTTCTACGCGGCGTGCAAATATTAAGCGAGTTCAGGGCCAAAAAAATTCGCTGGGGCACAGGGTTATTTAGTTATGTCTTTGGGAGATTACCTCGCGATAGCCTCGGCGCTGTGCAATTCTATTGCCGTTATTTTTATGCGCGTGGCCGGCCATCAAATACCGCCACTTCCGCTTAATTTTTTTCGGGTCTGTGTTGGCCTATTACTCACTGTAAGCACTCTGTTACTGCTGGGCGAACCCCTCTTTATTGAACTCTCCAAGATTGATTATTTGCGCCTAGTGATCAGTGGTGTCATTGGTATCTCCATTGCCGACACTATGATTGCAGCTTCAATTAACCGGCTGGGAGCCAGCCTGCAAGCTCTTGCGAACTGTGCCTATACACCCGCGATTACCCTGGTGGGCTTCGCAATGTACGGGGAAATGCTTAATGGCTGGGAAATTATTGGCGGGCTGTTGGTTGTGTCAGGTGTTTTTGTAGGTACGGTGATGAAGGCCGACAATACCACCTCAAGAAATCTGTGGATCGGTATTCTTTTGGCTGCTGGTGCCCATATCACAATGGGGGTAGCAATTCTGATGGTACGAGATATCTACCGCGAGGTGTCAGTGTTGTGGGTCTCAAGTTTCAGGCTCTCTATTGCTGCGCTGGCCCTATTTGTATTTGCCCAGCTCCGATTTCCCAACACAGTTTGCAAAGAGTTGTTACTGGGGTTTGTTCGCCCGGATATGTGGCATTCGCTAATTCCTATGGCCATTTTGGGCCCCTATCTGGCGATGCTTTGCTGGATTTCGGGGTTTAAGTATTTAGAGGCTGGCCGGGCCGCCATTTACAATCAGCTGTCCACGGTTTTTATCATTCTTTTAGCTTATTTTTTGTTAGGTGAACAACTCACCAGAAGAAAGATGATTGGTGTGGTGCTGGCCATTGCGGGAGCGATTGTCGTCGGATCTCAGTAACAAAAATCACTCCACAATGCAGCCTAAAACCCACTGCGTCAGGCTCAGCTCAGTCAAGCCCAACGATAACCAGAAAAACACGATCAATGCTCTCTAAAGTCGTGCCGCCTTGGGGAATAACCCAGAATCAAAGAAATCCTTCGCTGCGCACGCGATGACAGCGGCAGGAGCTAAGATTCATCAGCTGCTATCTAAGATAGCACTCGCCTAACCGCTTTATCCCAACCCGCTACTTTCGAATGTCTCTCCTCCGCGCTCATCTGCGGCTCAAAGTTTTTATCCAGCTGCCAACTCGCAGCAAAACCCTCCTGATCAGGCCAAACGCCAGCTCTGGAGCCCGCCAGCCAAGCCGCACCCAAAGCCGTAGTTTCAGCAATCACAGGGCGATCCACCGGAGCTTGCAAAATATCCGCTAGCCGCTGCATCGTCCAGTCGCTGGCCACCATGCCCCCATCTACGCGCAGCACAGTATCTGCAGCCTGATCCCAATCAGCTTGCATCGCATTTAGTAAATCCAGGGTTTGGAAGCACACAGATTCTAGAGCGGCGCGAGATATTTCCGCAGGCCCAGTGCCTCTGGTCAACCCTATAAGCGCACCGCGAGCATTAGCATCCCACCAAGGGGCACCAAGGCCAGTAAAAGCTGGGATCATATAAACCTGTTGGTTATCATCAGCCTGGGCAGCTAGCTCACCAGACTGTTTGGCAGACGCAATAATGCCCAGCCCATCCCGCAGCCACTGCACCGCGGCGCCGGCAATAAAAATGGAGCCTTCAAGAGCATAGGTGGTCTTGCCATTGAGTTGATAGGCAATGGTAGTCAGCAAACGATTGCTCGAAGTCACCGCAGTTTCCCCAGTATTTAGCAGAGCAAAGCAGCCAGTGCCATAGGTAGATTTCATCATGCCCGTGGTAAAACAGGCCTGGCCTAAGACAGCAGCTTGCTGGTCCCCGGCGATTCCCAAGATCGGGATATCAGCTCCCAGCAGGCTGGTGATGCCATAGTCTGCGGCACAGTCTTTGACCTCCGGGAGCACCGAGCTGGGAATCTTAAACAGAGCCAGTAACTCCGTATCCCATGTCCCTTGGTGAATATTGTAGAGCATGGTTCTGGAGGCATTGGTGGCATCTGTAGCATGGGCCGCGCCTTCGGTTAGATTCCACAGCAGCCAACTATCCATAGTGCCAAAAGCCAGCTCACCGGCTTCGGCTCTGGCGCGAGCACCGTCCACATTGTCGAGTATCCAGGCAACTTTAGTAGCAGAGAAATAAGGGTCTAGCAGCAGGCCAGTTTTAGCGGTGATCATGGCCTCATGACCCTGATCTTTGAGGCTATTGCAGAAGTCGGCGGTGCGACGATCTTGCCAGACAATAGCATTGTAAACCGGCTCGCCACTGTCGCGATCCCAGAGCAAAGTGGTCTCGCGCTGATTTGTGATGCCGATGGCGGCGATTTGATCTGCGCCTATCCTCGAGCTGGCTAAGGCCTGGCGAGCGGTATTCAGGCTGGTCTGCCAGATATCCTTGGCGTTGTGTTCCACCCAACCCGAGTCTGGGAAATGCTGGGCAAACTCCTCCTGCGCCTGTTCGACGATGGTGTGCCGCTTATCAAAGATAATAGCTCTGGACGAGGTAGTACCCTGATCCATGGCGAGAATATAGTTGGCGCTCATTGTTGGCAGTCCTATTTTTTTTGTTCTTTTGGCAGCACCACGACTTCAGTGCCAGTGTAAATATCATGCAGGCAGCCTTTAGCCGCGGGCAGCAGACACCACAAGTAGCCAATGCCAGCGGCGGCCATGGAAAGAGTCGCTAGCAACGTGCGCAATACACATTGCTTTGGGCTTGCCATGCTGCCATCTGGCTGCTGAAGCTTTAGCCGCCAGGCTTTCATGCCCAGAGTTTGGCCCTGTTTGCGCCAGCAAATAAAGTAATAGCCCCCGAGAGAGGCCAGCAGACCAGCGAAACTTAAGGTTTGCATAGCCAGCCCGGGCTGGATGTTTTCAAGCTCATTGGTGCCATTAAACAGTATCTTGATCAGTAATAAGAAAGCACCGTAACCCAGGGTGATGGCAAACAGTAAAAATGCGTCGTATACCAGCGCCATAAGGCGGCGTAGCAGGTTGGCAGCAGGGGCAGAGATGGTGTCTGTGGCTTCGGTCATAATGTTCTTATTTAATGTCGGCTAGGATTATTTGTTAGGGTTGCTCTGATAATGGGCTTATTAAACATGCTTGGATTTTGCCCAAAGCCAGTACAATGCGCAATCGGTGATTATTGTCCAGTATTTTAACTAAATAGCAGCAGGAGAGTTTTGTGGATTGGATTTATGGCATTCATGCGGTGCAAACCATGCTTAAGTCAGCACCTCAGCGGGTGCGTGAACTGCATGTGCAGCGAGGTCGACAGGATGACCGCCTACAAAAAATTCACAAACTGGCCGAACAGCACGGCGTTGCATTGCAGTGGGCTACGGTTAAGCAGCTTGATGGCAAGGCCGAGGGCCGACATCAGGGTGTCATGGCGCTATGCAGCCCGGGCGAGACCTACGATGAGGGCTTTCTCTTAAAGTTGGCCGAAGAAAAGGGCCAGGATGCATTCTTTTTGATGCTGGATGGTGTCACCGACCCCCATAACCTGGGTGCCTGCCTGCGCTCTGCAGACGGTGCCGGGGTGCATGCGGTGATTGTACCCAAGGATAATTCTGTGGGCTTAACGCCGGTAGTGACTAAGGTAGCCTGTGGTGCCGCGGAAACCATGCCTTTAGTGATGGTGACTAATTTGACCCGTACCCTGGAGAAGCTCCAGCGGCAGGGGGCCTGGGTGGTAGGTACAGCGGGTGAAGCGGAGCAGTTTATCTATGATTTAGATCTCAAGGGCCCCATTGTGCTGGTGATGGGTGCTGAGGGCGCTGGTATGCGCCAATTAACCCGTAAACAATGTGATTTTTTGGCTAAATTACCTATGGCGGGTGAGGTGAGCAGTCTAAATGTCTCGGTGGCCACTGGTGTCTGTCTGTTCGAGGTGGTGCGCCAGCGGCGCGCTGGCACCTAGGCTCGTGTATAAAGTCTAAACTCTAATTGATCTAGGCAGTTGCTTTTTGTTTGAGATAACAGCTAATCTTATATTGATCCTATGGATATTTTTTTGCTGATTTTTAATAAGGAAAAGGATGCAACGCTCGGCGCATAACCTCTACTCAATTCCCAATATTCTTAGCATGCTAAGGCTAGCCTTGGTGCCTTTGTTGGTCTGGCTTGCGTCTGCGCAAGAAGGTAGTATTTTTCTATTGGTGCTGGCGGTATCCCTGATTAGCGATGTTCTCGATGGCTACTTCGCACGCAAGCTCAATCAGGCCAGTGAGCTGGGCGCCAAGTTGGATAGCTGGGGAGATATTCTCACCTATGCGGCAATGATTCTGGGCCTGTATCTGATTTGGCCAGACATTTTTGATAAGCAGGCGGAGTTTCTGTTGGCCACTATGTTGGCGTTTACCCTGCCGACGCTGCTGGCCTTTCGCAAGTTTGGTGAGTACCCGAGCTACCATACCTGGGGTGCGAAATTGGCTGCTGTGCTTATGGCACCCGCATACTATGTGCTGATTTTGTCGGATGCCGACAGCTTCTTTCGCATAGTGATTCTATTCCATGTGCTGGTGGCTGCAGAGGAGGTGGCAATTACCTTTATTTTGAATCAGCCGCGAAGCAATGTTGGGTCTGTATTCTATCTGCGGGCTGATCTCTCTAGTCGCCACAAATAGCCCGTTTTCTGTGGCTCTGGGTCCAGGCAAAACTTTATCTGCAGCGTATTGCAACTGTGCCATCAAATCTCTATACTTCCGCGCCTTAAAGCGTCCGGGCTTTTTTTAAGATTTTAGAGTTCGGACACTCCTTGTCTCATCGTGAAGGCTAAATGGCCGACCGGGAGACTTTTAAATCCATGAGGAGATACAATGCGTCACTACGAAATCGTGTTCCTGGTCCATCCAGATCAGAGCGAGCAAGTCCCAGGTATGGTTGAGCGTTATTCTGCGTCTATTACTGCAGCTAACGGAACCGTGCACCGTATGGAAGACTGGGGTCGCCGTCAATTGGCTTACCCAATCAACAAAATTCACAAAGCCCATTACATCCTGATGAACGTCGAGTGCGGTCAGGAAGTTCTCGATGAGCTCAATTCAACTTTTCGCTACAACGATGCTGTTCTTCGCAGCATGGTTATCCGTCGCGATGAAGCTGTTACTGCTGAATCACCGATTATGAAGCAGGAAAATTCTGAGAAGGCTGATAAAGAAGCCCGCGAGCGTCGCAACGCTGCTAAAGCTAAGACTGATGAAGCCAAGGCCGCAGAAGCTGCCGCTGCAGCACCTGCTTCTGAAGAAGTAACAGAAGAAGCTTCGTCAGCAGTTCAAGAAGCCGCCACGGCGCCAGCTGAAGAAGCACCAGAAGCGGATAAAGGAGAATAATCATGGCTAGATTCGTACGTCGTAGAAAATTTTGTCGTTTCACTGCCGAAGGCGCTACTGAAATCGATTATAAAGATTTGGACACCTTGAAAGGTTATGTCTCTGAGAGCGGTAAGATTGTTCCCAGCCGCATCACTGGTACCAAGGCGCGCTACCAGCGCGAGCTTTCTGAAGCTATCAAGCGTGCACGCTACGTTGCGCTGCTCCCTTACACTGATAGCCATAAGTAGTTAGGGCTAGCAGCTTGCAGGCCCTGGCGGAGTTTATTATGCGCGGGCGCACTCAAGCTTGTGCCGTTGCATTACTGGGGAGTTTTTTCCCCTTTATCAGCCCAGCTACTATAGGGCTGGTTACGCTGCGTAAAGGTAGTAATGAGGGGTTGTTGGTGTTGCTCTGGGCGGTATTGCCGCTGTTAGCAAGCTACACATTAAGTGAAGGGCCCGCATTACTAACCCTGGTGTCTATAGCGTCATTGTTTATGATGGTTGTCTCAGCCAATGTGTTGAGACTAACAGCTTCATGGCAGTCAACCGTGCTGATGTCGATGCTGGTTGGTGGCATTACTGCACTGAGCTTTGGATTGTTCTTTAGCGCTGATGTGAATCTTTTAATAGATAGCATAAGCAATGTGCTGGCAGAGGTTGCGGTGCAACAGGAAGTAGAGCAGGAGCCCTTCGTACCAGGGCGTCAGTTTATACTTGGTCTTGTTGCGCTAATGTTAGCGGTTAGTGCGATTCTGAGTCTATTTGTGGCCCGATGGTGGCAGGCGTTGCTTTATAACCTTGGCGGTTTCGGTGAAGAATTCCATGGCTTTAGGTTAAGCCCCGGGGTTGCAGGCTTATTACTGTTAGCTGTTATCGCTGGATTGAGATTACCCAGCGGTTATGAATTTTGGACAGAGTTAATGGCTGTGCCGTTAATATTATCTGGTCTGGCTGTTACCCACCACAGCGTGAAGTTTTTGCAGGCGGGCAGTCAGTGGTTAGTATTTATGTATTTCGGGTTGGTTGTGTTCGGCCCCAGCGTTGGTGTTTTGTTAGTGGGTTTAGGTTTTGCTGACAGCATTTTGAATTTACGCTCAAGGTTAGCGGCGGTTAAAAATCGTCAAACATGAGCAGATAGTAAGTAACAGAGGTTATTGAGATGGAAGTTATTCTGCTAGAAAATTTAGGTAAATTAGGCAATATTGGTGACACAGCTAAGGTTAAAGCTGGATACGGTCGCAACTACCTGGTTCCCCAGGGCAAGGCGGTATTTGCCACTGAGAAGAACCTTGCTGATTTTGAACTGCGTCGTGCAGATCTTGAAGCCGCTGCAGATGCCAAATTGGCAGAAGCAACTGCTCGAGGGGCCAAGTTGGCTGCCATTGGTAGCGTAACTATCTCTGCCATTGCTGGCGACGAAGGCAAGCTGTTCGGCTCTGTCGGTACGCGCGAGCTAGAAGGCGCAGTTAATGCAGCTGGCGGCGAGATCACTAAGAGCGAAATTAATCTGCCTGAAGGTGCACTGCGCCACGTTGGTGAGTTCGCGGTTGAAGTTCAGCTGCACACCGATGTGACAGAAACAATTACTGTAGTGATTGAAGCAGAGTAATTTCTGTTCACTAGCGGCAGATCAGCTAGTTAAGGTAAAGTTATTGCATAACGGCACTGCTTCTTAATAAGATGCAGTGCCGTTTTTGTTTTTAACGCAGACAGAAATGTTAAGCATCAACGAAACAGGTTAAAGAATTTAAGCATGAACGAAGCGCTTTTTGCAGAACCTTCTATAAGCCAGCCACTGCCACATTCGATTGAGGCCGAGCAGGCTGTTCTCGGTGGGTTGATGTTGAAGAATGATGCCTTCGACACCACAGCTGAAGTTCTCTCTGATAGCGACTTCTACAGTGCTGATCACCAGCTGATTTTTAATGCTATGGCCGCGTTGGCCGCCGACGGTCAGCCCTTTGACCCGATTACACTAACTGAATCATTACAAAATTCCAATCAGCTCGGTGCCGCCGGTGGCGCAGAGTATCTGGTAGACCTGGCTCACAATACCCCCAGCTCGGCCAATGTTAAGGCCTATACTCAGATTGTTCTGGAGCGCTCGATTGTTCGCCAGCTGATTAGAGCTTCAAGTGACATTGTGCGCAAAGGCTACAATCCTCTGGGTTGGGACAGCGCCAAGTTATTGGAAGAAGCCGAGAAGCGGCTACAGGAAATTATTGAAAATCGTCCCAAAAAAGGCGGTTTTAAAGAGGTTAACTCGCTGATTAAAGAGGCAGTTGAACGCCTTGATGAGCTATTTAAAAATGATGCCGACATTACTGGCCTGAGCACCGGCTTTTCTGATTTAGATGGGATGACCTCTGGCTGGCAGAAATCGGATCTAATTATTATTGCTGGTCGACCTTCGATGGGTAAAACCTCCTTTGCTATGAATATGGTTGAGCATGCGACCCTGTATCAGGATCGTCCAGTATTGGTATTTAGCCTGGAGATGCCTGCCAGCAGTCTGGTGACTCGTATGCTGTCTTCTATCGGCAAAATTGATGCCACGAGAATGCGTTCTGGAAATCTACTTGAAGACGATTGGCCGCGTCTGAGCAGTGCGGCTCAGCGCCTTAAAGATCGGCCATTATTTATTGATGATTCCGCGGGTATTACACCACTGGAAATGCGCAATAGAATTAAGCAGTTTACCCGTGAGCGGGTGGAGCAGTTGCGTGCACAATGGCACAAAGAGCACGGCGCGGATACACCGGCGGATACTGAGGCGCTTTATGAAGCGGCCCAGCCGGGTATGATTATGGTGGATTATTTGCAGCTGATGAGTGGCACTAATAGCGGCGAAGGGCGAGTGCAGGAAATTTCACAAATCTCTCGCGAGCTTAAAGGCCTGGCCCGAGAATATGAATGCCCGATGGTCGCGCTTTCCCAGCTGAGTCGTAATGTGGAACAGCGACCCAATAAGCGGCCGGTGAATGCAGACTTGCGTGAATCTGGTGCTATTGAGCAGGATGCAGATGTTATCGCCTTTATCTATCGCGATGAGGTGTACAACGAGGATAGCCCAGATAAAGGCACTGCCGAAATAATTCTCGGCAAGCAGCGTAATGGCCCGATTGGCACCTGCCGATTGATGTTTATGGGCAAGTATACGCGATTTGAAAATCTGGCCGGCGACCATTTCTCTGATCAATAAACCGCACGATTAAAATGTCACTTAAAGGATTTCGTTAATGAAGGTTTTTCATACCGTCAGTGGTCTTCGAGATGATTTAAATAACGATCGTCAGCAGGGGCTGCGCGTTGGCTTTGTGCCGACCATGGGCAATCTTCACGAGGGCCATTTGGCGCTGATTAAGCAGGCCCGCGAGAGCAACGATGTTGTGGTCTGTTCTATCTTTGTTAACGCCCTGCAGTTTGGCCTCAATGAAGACTGGGATAAGTACCCACGAACCTATCAGTCTGACTGCGACAAGCTGCGAGAGTCTGGCTGTGACTATCTATTTCACCCTGATGATATTGAAATGTACCCCAATGGTCTTGATACCCAGAGCAGGGTGATCTGCCCAACTATGACGGATGTTCTCTGTGGTGCCAGCCGCCCAGGCCACTTCGAGGGTGTGACTACGGTAGTGAGCAAGTTGTTTAATATTGTGCAGCCTGATGAAGCTATTTTTGGTATCAAGGATTATCAGCAGTTGGCGGTTATTCGCCGCATGGCTGAAGATTTGTGTATGCCGGTGCAGATTAGTTCTGCGCCTATTCATCGTGAGCCGGATGGTTTGGCCATGAGTTCGAGAAATGTTTATATCACTGAGGATGAGCGCCCTCATGTGACGGTGTTGAAGGATTGCCTTGAGTGGATTGCTGAGCAGGTTAAGTCTGGTAATAAAGATTTCTCAGGGCTGGAGCTACAAGCCAAGCAGCGCATTATGGATGCGGGCTTTGGTATTGATTATATTTCTGTCAGCAATAGTAAGACCCTTGATCTGGCGGCTGATGATGATCTGGACATTACTATTTTAGGTGCTATGTTTACAGAGGCCGCTCGGCTTATTGATAACTTGAGCATTGTTCTTGAGTAGCGCTGATCGTTAGGAAGGGTTGTTTTTCGTATTAGGGATTTACGGGGAGATACAGGGAGTTTTCTATGATATCCAATTTTCTTAAAGCTAAGTTACATATGGGGTCTGTTACTCAGGCAGAGCTCTGATATGACGGCTCCTGCGCCATTGATTCTGATCTTCTCGCGCTCTCTGGTATGCGCGAGTTTCAGCAGATTTATATCTACAATGTGTCTAATGCTGAGCGGTTGACCACTTATATTATTGCTGCGGAAGCGGGGTCGGGCATTATTTCGATGAATGGCGCGGCGGCTCGTAAGTGTCAGGTAGGGGATCGGATTATTATTGCAACCTATGGGCAGTTTTCTGAGGCTGAGTTGGCTGGGCACAAGCCGCGGTTGGTTTATCTCACTCAGGATAATTCGGTTGAGCGGACTGCCAATACCAGCTCAGTGCAGCGGGCTGTATAGCCGAGTTCGCTGCGGCTGTCATACTGAGCGTGGCAAGGTATCTATAGAGGTCCTGCGGAGACCCTACAGAGATCCTTCAACTCGCTGCGCTCGTTCTGCATGACATGGATTCGGTACCCTGACTTACATCCCTTTCGAATACACTAGCTCGCCAGCCAGCCAGGTTTCCAATACTTTTGTCTTCCATATATCTTGCACTGGAATTTTGTAAATATCCTGGTCGATTAAGATAAAGTCGGCCCACTTTCCCGGCGTAAGGCTGCCAAGACTATTCTCTTGGTGAGCAGCCCAGGCGGCATCAATAGAGAATGAGCGCATGGTATCTTCGAGGCTCATGGCTTCTTCGGCAATCCAGCCGTTCTCTGGCTGATTATTTTTATCCTGTCTTGTGACGGCGGCATGAATGCCATGGAAGGCATTGGCCAGTTCGATGGGGAAATCAGATCCGGAAACGACGCGGCTGCCCTGATTAAGGAAGCTCTGCCAAGCATAGGCACCTTTGAGGCGTTCGGCACCAATGCGATCTTCAGCCATATTCATATCGCTGGTGGCGTGGGTGGGCTGCATAGACGGTATAACATCCAGGCTTTTAAACCTGGGGATGTCTTCCAGAGCCACGACCTGCGCATGTTCCATGCGATGACGCAGATGGCGACCACCAACGCTGGCGTAGGCTTGTTCTATTTCATCCAGACCAATGCGGTTGCCGCTATCGCCGATGGCATGGATAGCAATTTGATATTCTGCATTGATAGCGAGGGCGAACAGGCGGCGCAATTCTTCTCGGCTGGTGAGCAATAGGCCTCGGTGATCAGGGCGATCACTATAGGGTTCTAGCATGGCTGCACCGCGGCTGCCGAGGGCTCCGTCGGTATAGATCTTGATACTGCGCACGGAGTACATATCTTCAGGGTCACTGCTGTGACCTGCGGCGAGTACCTGCTCTAGGTCATCTTCGCTGGAGGAATACATACCATAGATTCGCACCTGCATTTCACCGCGATCGGCGAGCTGGCGATACACTTTGTGCTCGTTGGAGAGTACGCCGGCATCATGGGCTGAGGTGATGCCGAGGCTGAGTAGATGTTTGCTAACAGCATCCAGGGCCAGGATGATTTCTGCGTCATTGGGTTCAGGGATCACATTGATCATCAGCCCCATGGCGTTGTCGATAAGTATTCCGCTGGGCTCTCCCTCTTCATCAAGAATAATTTCTCCACCGGCTGGGGATACGCTGTCTCTGGTAATACCGGCCAGCTCCATGGCTTTTTTGTTGGCCCAGCCTGCGTGGCCGTCGATGCGTTCCAGCCACACTGGGCGATCAGAAATCTGCGCGTCGAGAACGGCCATATCTGGGAACTGCTTACCTTGCCATAACACCTGATTCCAGCCGCGGCCCTGAATCCAGTTGAGGTTGGGGTTTTTGTTGGCATAAGCCGCCACTGTTTCTGCCACTTGCTCGGCGGAGGCGAGGCCGCGAACATCGATGCTGAGTAGGGAATAACCTAGGGAAGAGATATGGCCATGGGCATCAATAAGGCCGGGCATTAATGTGTTACCGCCACCATCCTGAACAGTTGCATTGGGATACTTACTGAGGAGTTGGGCATCGCCAGTGGCGAGCACGCGACCCTCGCGAACGACTAGGGCGCTAAATTCAAAGAGTTGCCGATCATTATCGAAGCTATAACCCTGCACATTATTAATAATCATTGTGTCAGGCTGGGGCTGCTCGCAGCTGGATAGCAACCCGCATAGCAAAACGATGTAGAGTAGTTTTAGGGCTAGCTGCAGGCTTGACGGCTGGTGCTTTGGTAAGGCAATAGTCACGGCGAATCTCCCTCGGGCATTTTATCTTTTATTATTTTTGAGCATATATTGGCTTATCTTGACGGTTTGTGGAAGTTTTTGTTTATCGGTAAGCCATTGACTAATCTGTGAAAAATGGTAAATTGCGCACATTCTGCTCGTATCGAGACAGAATTTAAGCCCTAGTACCATGTTGGCGCAACCCGTGCCGCTGGTCATCTCAAGAGATGGTGCTGCTTTTACCGAAAGCATGCAGCTCCGAAGACAGTCATAAACGCTTACCGGCGTGGCTGGAAACGACCGCAACCTGCGGTATCCTTTTTGATGTTTCAGCTTCTGCCGCCCATGTGAACGGTTGTTCTATCTGACGATAGATTAAATTAGCTGAGGACATATTGTGGAACTATTATCAGGTGGTGATATTTTAATCCGCGCTCTAAAAGATGCTGGCGTTAAAGACGTTTGGGGCTACCCCGGCGGCGCTGCGCTGCATATCTATGACGCCCTATATCGACAGGATGACGTCTTTCATATTCTGGTTCGTCACGAGCAGGCCGCTGTGCATGCTGCGGACGGATTTTCCCGTGCCACCGGTGAAGTGGGCACAGCGCTGGTGACCTCTGGGCCCGGTGCGACTAATGCGATTACTGGTATTGCCACTGCCTACATGGACTCGATTCCTATGGTGGTGATTTCCGGGCAGGTGCCCCTGACCAAGATTGGGCAGGACGCATTTCAGGAAACCGATATGGTGGGCGTTTCCCGTCCGATTGTTAAACATAGCTTTCTGGTTACTCGCGCGGAAGATATCGCCGAGACCATTGCCAAGGCGTACTATATAGCCTCTACTGGCCGCCCTGGGCCTGTGGTTGTCGATATCCCCAAAGATGTCACGGACCCGAGCTACAAGGTCCCCTATCACTGGCCTGCAGAGACCACGATGCGTTCGTATCAGCCAACGGATAAAGGCCACCGCGGGCAGATTAAGCGAGCGGTTAAAACATTGATCAAAGCTAAGCGCCCGGTGATTTATACCGGTGGCGGAATTGTTATTGATAATGCGGCGCCACATCTTATTGCTCTGGCTCAGAAGCTAAATTTTCCAGTGACCAATACGTTGATGGGTCTGGGTGGTTATCCCGGCACTGATCGCCAGTATCTGGGTATGCTGGGTATGCACGGCACTTATGAAGCGAATACGGCGATGCACCATGCGGATGTTATTTTTGCCGTAGGCGCACGATTTGATGACCGGGTGACCAATGATCTAGAGAAGTTCTGCCCCCATGCGACGATCATTCATATTGATGTTGACCCAACCACGGTTTCGAAAAATATTGAGGCTCATATCCCCATTGTTGGCACCTGTACTTCGGTACTGACTGAGATGCTGACTATTGCTGATCAGCTGGATATTGAATCAGATGCTGAGGCATTAGGTGAATGGTGGCAGCAGATTGACCAGTGGCGTGCGGATAAGGGTATTTATACCCAGCCCCGCTATGAGCCTAGTGAGGGGACATTAATTAAGCCTCAAGATGTGATCAAGATGCTGTATAAAATTACCAATGGTGAAGCGATTGTGACTTCCGATGTGGGCCAGCACCAGATGTTTGCAGCTCAGTACTACCTGTTTGATGAACCGCGCATGTGGATCAACTCTGGTGGTCTCGGCACCATGGGCTTTGGCTTGCCTGCGGCCATGGGTTGCAAGCGCGCATTCCCGGAAAAAGATGTCGCCTGTGTGACCGGGGAGGGCAGTATCCAGATGTGTATCCAGGAATTGTCTACCTGCACTCAGCACAACTTGCCGGTGAAGATTATCAATTTAAATAATGCTGCGTTGGGAATGGTTCGACAGTGGCAGGATATGAACTATAGCAGCCGCTACTCGGAGTCTGTCTATGAAGACTCGCTGCCGGACTTTGTTAAGTTGGCAGAGGCCTATGGTCATGTGGGTATGAAAGTCACCCATATAGATGAGCTAGAAGAGAAGATGCGCGAATGCTTTGCCATGCAAGATCGCACTGTATTTATGGACATCTGTGTTGATCGCTCGGAGCATGTTTATCCGATGCAAATGCCCGGTGGCTCCATGCGTGACCTGTGGTTGAACAAGACGGAGAGAACCTAATGAAACGTATAATTTCTATCTTGTTGGAGAATGAATCCGGTGCGCTTTCAAGGGTTGTCGGGCTGTTTTCTCAGCGTGGTTACAATATTGATACTCTGACCGTTGCGCCCACCGATGACGACACATTGTCTCGTTTAACGCTGACAACTCAGGGTGATGACCAGATGGCTGAGCAGATTGTTAAACAGCTGCACAAGCTTATCGACACGATCAAGGTGGTTGATTTAACCGTTGGCTCCCATATTGAGCGGGAGCTAATGCTGGTTAAAATCAAGGCTGCAGACCATGATATTCGCGCCGAGCTGAAGAGCTGCGTCGATATTTTCCGTGGCGCAATTGTCGATGTAACACCCCATAGCTACACGGTGCAACTGGCCGGTGATAGCGAAAAGCTGGATGCCTTTATTGAGGCGGTTTGCGAAATTGGCATTATGGAAGTTGTTAGGAGTGGTGTTTCCGGTATTAGTCGGGGAGATAAGTTTTTGCGCGTATAGCCATGCTCTAATGTATAGACTCGTTCGGCTATTTATTTAGCTGAAGGCACTTTATTTAGCTGAGGGCACTTTATTCCGCTGACGGCTCTTTCCTGACAGGAGGGGGCCGTTCTATTTTTAAGCTCGTATACTAGTATATTTGGTAAAGCAAAGGATCAATATGACAGGGTTAGAAAATCAATCGAGATTGGTGCCCTTAGAGGGCGGCATTAACTTTCGAGACATTGGTGGCTATGTGAATACGCAGGGCCAAACAGTGAAGTGGCGCAAAATCATGCGCTGTGGCCATCTGGCCAATTTGACCGATGGTGACCTGAATACCTTGGAAACCATTGGTGTGAGCAGAATTCATGATTTTCGTCGCGAAGAAGAACAGAACCAAAACCCCAGCTGTGCTATCAGGGCTGACTTTATCGATGACTATCAGGTTTCGATTGGTGATATCTCGCGCTTTTGGGAGTTTCTCTTTGATGGTCAGCTAAGTGCTGAGTCGTCCCATGAGCTGGTCGTCAATTCCTATCGCAATTGTATTCAGGTGGTTATCCCCGCGTTTAGTCGCTTTATGCGTCATATTGTCGACAACGCTGATAGTGCTTCGGTGTTTCACTGTTCGGCCGGCAAGGATCGAACTGGTATGGCGGCGGCGCTTATTTTGTCGGCTCTTGATATCCCCAGGGATACGATTGTTGCAGACTATATGTTGACGATTGAGCATTACAATTCAGATAAGTTGATTGACATTGTCGAGGGCCATCTGCGGGATGCAAAGGTTGAACATTGGGACCGCTCTTGGTTGGTTCCGTACTGCTCTGTCCATGAAGATAATATTGTGGCTTTTCTGGAAGCCATTGATGCGGAGTATGGAGATGTTAAAAGCTACCTGATCAGCGGGCTTGGATTGTCTCAGGCTGATATTGATAAGATGCAAGAGAGCTTTTTGGAAGGTTAGATAAAGCAGTCTCCATTTTGTTTTCCTGGGCCCCAAGCGCCTCGAGGTATTCAAAGATGTTTCGCTACAGTCAACACGACAAAAAGAGACACTGGTTATCCACCGTACTCAAACAGTGTTCAAGCTTCTTCTTTTCAGCATCTCCCGCGAAGTTGAGTACAGTATGACAGTGGGGCTGTAGAGGACGACTCAGAGCGAGGACAACTCTTCAGTCTATAAATAGCCTATAATGCGCAGAGATGAGTGCAGGCAAAGAGAATATGAATAAAAAATCTGATACCAGTGAAAACGTGGTGAACCTAAAGCAGGCGAAGCCTACAGACGCCCCAGTGCGTAGCAAAGGTATTTATTTACTGCCTAACCTGCTGACCACTGGTGCATTATTTGCTGGCTTTTATGCGGTGCTGTCCGGTTTTACCGGCCAGTATGAATTAGCTGCTATCGCTATTTTTACCGCGATGATTTTTGATGGATTGGATGGCCGTGTCGCTCGTATGACCAACACTCAGAGTGATTTTGGCGTGCAGTACGATAGTTTGTCAGACATGGTGTCTTTTGGTGTGGCACCAGCTGTGGTCGCCTATGGTTGGGGTGTTAGTGACCTAGGTAAACTGGGTCTGGCAGCTGCTTTTGTCTATGCGTCCTGTGCGGCCCTGCGTCTGGCCCGGTTTAATGTTCAGGCTGAAGCCTCTGATGGCAAGGTGTTTACTGGCCTACCTAGCCCTGCGGCGGCAGCGCTGGTCGCTGGTTTTATCTGGTCTACCTATGAACTGGATGCATCACAGGGGCTGTCTGTACTAGGTGCGGTGATTACTGCAGCAGCTGGTTTGTTGATGGTTTCTAACTTTAAGTATCCCAGTTTTAAAGAGGTAGACCTGCGGGGCAAGGTGCCTTTTATTGTGATTCTGTGTGTGGTGATGGGCTTTGTGGTGATCACCATTGACCCACCGCGAATTCTTTTTATGCTGGCTACTGTCTTTGGTTTTTCTGCACCGCTAATTTGGCTTTGGAAAAAGCTGGGTCTAAACGCTAAATCAGAATTTAAATAAGAGCTCGATATAAGAGCTTGAGTAATAGCCAAAGCAACACAGCCCTTGGCATTGGGTAAAAAAACTGTTTGAATGCTTCCCATGAATAAAATCCAACTTACGGCAATCGCAAACGGCAGTGTTCTAACTTCTGTTTCTGCACGTGGATTACTTCTTCTCTTGCCCTAAGGGGCATCTATCGTTATACCTCATCCAAAATCTTTATCAGCGCGCTATCAATGGGCGTGGAAATTGTGCCCCGTGAGGGACGAAATCGTTTTACAATAGAGCCACCAAAAACCGTGGCTCCCATTAGGAAGAGAAGAGCATGAGTTCTACACAACAGTCTAAAGACAAATTAGTTATCTTTGATACCACATTGCGGGACGGTGAGCAGAGCCCCGGCGCGTCGATGACCAAAGATGAAAAAATTCGTATTGCCAAAGCCCTTGAGAAAATGCGCGTCGATGTAATCGAAGCGGGTTTTGCTGTATCCAGCCAGGGTGACTTTGAAGCCGTCCAGGCCATTGCCAACACTATTACCGAGAGCCGTATTTGTAGCCTCTCCCGTGCGGTGAGCGGCGATATTGAGCGCGCTGCCAAGGCCCTAAAGGGAGCGAATGCCGGGCGCATTCACACCTTTATTGCGACATCGCCTATTCATATGAAGCACAAACTGATGATGGAGCCAGATCAGGTTCTGGAGCAGGCGGTAGGCGCGGTAAAAATAGCCCGTGGGCTGATCGATGATGTCGAATTCTCCCTCGAAGATGCCAGCCGTACCGAGTTTGAATTTATGTGCCGCATTACCGAGGCCGTTATCAATGCCGGTGCGCGCACGATAAACCTGCCAGATACTGTGGGTTATGCAGACCCGGCTGAATATGGGTCGATGATTGAGCGCCTGTTAAATACAGTTCCCAATGCAGATAAAGCCATATTCTCGGTGCACTGCCACAATGATTTAGGCCTGGCCGTGGCCAATAGTCTCAACGCTGTGCAAGCTGGTGCCCGACAGGTGGAATGCACCATTAATGGGTTGGGTGAGCGTGCGGGCAATGCCTCTTTGGAAGAGTTGGTAATGGCCATTCGCACACGTAAAGATGTATTTCCAGTAACTACAAATATAGATACGGTGCATATTGTGCCAACCTCTCGACTGGTTTCCAGTATCACGGGTTTCCCTGTGCAGCCCAACAAGGCCATTGTTGGGGCTAATGCCTTTGCCCATGAGTCGGGTATCCATCAAGACGGTATTTTGAAATTCCGTGAAACCTACGAAATTATGAAGGCGGAAGATGTTGGCTGGAGCACCAATAAGCTGACATTGGGTAAATTGTCGGGTCGCGCTGCATTTGCCTCAAGGCTGGAAGAGCTGAATATTAGTTTTGACAGTAAAGACGACTTTAATCAAGCCTTTGTCCGGTTTAAAGAGCTGGCCGATAAGAAGCGGGAAATCTTTGACGAGGATTTGCAGGCATTGGTATCCGATGTGCAGCTAGGTACCGAGGGGGATGCGCTGACTCTGATTGATTTGGAGGTGCTGTCCAAGACCGGCCAGTCGCCCCAGGCCAAAGTGGGCATCCGCTATAAGGAAAAAGAACACAGTGCCGAAGCCAGTGGTGACGGGGCTGTAGATGCGATCTTCAATGCGATTGAAAAATTGATTAACAGTGAAACCAAATTGCAGCTCTACTCGGTTAATGCTGTTACCCAGGGGACAGATTCTCAGGGTGGTGTGACCGTAAGGCTGGAGAAAGATGGCCGCATTATCAATGGTCAGGGTGCAGATACCGATATTCTGCTGGCCAGTGCAAAAGCTTATTTAAACGCCCTGACTCTGATGCGTAATCCAGGGAGACTTCATCCGCAGCTCGGTGGCGTGTAATGTCCCAGGCGTATAGAAACCAATATTTGCAGCAAATGGGTATTGTGCAATACGTGGGCAAAGATTTGCCTGTGGTTTCTGAGCAGCTAAAGCCTCAGCTATTGGCTCAGCCCCAACAGCCAGATATTGCAGCGTCAGCCGGGGCCGATAGCTCTGCTGCAGAGTTCAGGGTTAGCCGGGTGAATACTGCCATGCGCGAAAAGTCTATGGCTGAGTTGGTCAATATTGGTCTTGAAGACAAAGCTGAGACGCCACTAACTGTTGTGGCTCAATCTACAGTAACGTTCTCTGAGCCAGAAACAGCGATTGAACTGCGCCTGGCGCTCTGGCAACCCAGCGATGAGCTGCTGGTGTGCAGTTCTGTTGAAGATTCCTTGCCAGACCCTGAACAGATTTTGCTATTGGGTAATATTTTACAAACGATGGGGCAGGGCAGTAGCCACTTGCCGCAGATGGATGTGGTGGAGTGGCCCCCCTATCCCAATATGGCTGGGGGTGAATCTGAGGTGCGGGAATTTCTGGCGACCTTAATTCAGGCCAGAATCGATAGTAAATCAGCGAAAATTATACTCTTACTGGGTGATGCCGCGGCCCAATGGCTACTGACGCCAGAGCAGCAAGCTGGGGTGACCAATGGCCAAGTGGATGTCTTTGGTCAGGTGACAGCCCTGCTAGTTCCCTCATTGAAAGCTATGATTGAACAGCCCAGTTGTAAACGAGAGACTTGGCAGACCATTCGCTTTCTCTCGCCCCAGCGATATGTCCACAAAGCCGTCAGCTAATTTGCCCAATACAATTCGCCCCATGACAGCCGCTGATCTTTTGCCGGTGGTGGAGATTGAGTGCGTTAGCTCTCAGTCACCATGGAGCCTTAAACAATTTGAACTCAGCCTGAATGACTCATTGGTGTTGGAAAGCGATAACAAGGTTGTCGGTTTTGCCGTGATGAGTGCTGTTCTGGATCAGGCTGAATTACATAATATCGCGATCCATCCAGAGCATCAGGGGATTGGCTTAGGCGCTGTTATGTTAGATTATTTCCTCAATAACTTACCCAACGAAATCAAATCGGTCTATCTTGAAGTCCGGCTGTCTAATTTTCGAGCTATTCGCCTGTACCAGGAGAGAGGATTCGTGCAGGTGGGCGAGCGGCGAGAATATTATAAAACTGAGCTGGGTCGTGAGGACGCGTTATTGATGTGCCGTGACATGGCTACTGAAACCCCCTGAAGTTTGTTACCCTGTAGACAACTTTTATTGAGATGAGGCGTTAAATGGAACTTGAAATGCTGTATTGGCACTGGTTGGTGTTGGGAGTACTGCTGATTGTTGCAGAGATATTTGTCCCGAGTTTTACTATTTTATGGTTTGGTTTGGGCGCGCTAGTGGTGGGGCTGGTGGCGCTGCTAGTCGCTATTCCATTTAGCATGCAGGTACTGCTGTGGACAGTTTTCTCAATTGTCTTTACGATACTTTGGTTTAAGCTGGTCAAGCCGAAGATGGTCGACCGCAGTAACAGCGGTTTGGCCCGCGAGTCTGCGATCGGGGAGTCTGGACAAGTGATCAAGCTTCCCGCAGGGGAGACTAACGGCAAGTTGCGTTTTAGCACACCTATTCTGGGAGAAGACGAATGGGAGTTCAGCTGCGACTCAGAGGTGGCTCTTGGAGATCGTCTGCATATTAAAGAAATTTCGGGCAATATTTTAGTTGTTGCTAAACTTAGTTGATGGTTTTAAGGAGATAGAAGAATGCAAGGTACGTTTGTTGTAGTAGCACTTTTAATATTGGTGATCATTACCCTTTTTAAAGGTATTCGTTTGGTGCCCCAGGGATCTAAATGGGTGGTTCAGCGGCTGGGTAAGTATCACCAGTCTCTTAGCCCCGGCCTTAATTTAATTATCCCTTATATTGATGATGTGTCTTTTAAAGCCACTACCAAAGATATCGTTTTAGACATTCCTTCCCAGGAAGTGATTACCCTGGATAACGTGGTCATTATTGCCAATGCGGTAGCCTATATAAATATTATTAGCCCAGAGAGAGCGGTATACGGGGTTGAGGACTATGAGTTGGCGATTCGTACTCTGGTACAGACTTCTCTGCGTTCAATTGTTGGTGAAATGGCCCTGGATGATGCACTGTCTTCTCGGGATCAGATTAAAGCCAAACTGAAAGAGTCAATATCCGATGATATTGCTGACTGGGGTATTACTCTGAAGACGGTGGAAATTCAGGATATTAACCCCTCTGGCACCATGCAGCAGGCGATGGAAGAACAGGCGGCGGCAGAGCGTCAGCGCCGAGCCACTGTGACCCGTGCCGATGGTGAAAAAACTGCAGCGATTCTTGAGGCCGATGGTCGGCTGGAAGCCTCTCGACGAGATGCGGAAGCTCAGGTGGTGTTGGCCGAGGCAACTAAAACAGCACTGAGCAAGGTGAATGAGGCTATTCAGGACAAAGAACTGCCTGCCATGTATCTGTTGGGTGAGCAGTATATTGATGCCATGAAAAATCTGTCTAATTCATCCAATGCTAAGCTAGTTGTGTTGCCTGCGGATATACCTGCGGCGGTGCGCGGTATTATGAATAATACCAAGTAGCTTTTTGCCAAAATAAGATTAGGCCCGATTCGGGGCCAGCGAAAGAACGTCAACCAATCCCATTGGTTGGCGTTTTGATTAAAGGATTAATCGACGGCTAAGGGATATATTATCTTCAAGTTATGAATAACAGTTGCATTCGCACTGTTTCTTGCTGGTTGCGCTAGCGGACATCGCTACAGTGCGCCAGACAAAACTATTATTGATACGCTGGGAGTAGACCCTCATGAATATCAGGTCGACCTTGCCGACTGTGAAGAGTGTGCGGCCCAGGTCCATGTCAGCAATCGCACTGTAGAAGGTGGAGCTGAGGGTGCGTTTAATTGAGGTGCGTTTAATTAAAGCACTTGTGATCAAGGCAAGGCTGTTTACTTTTAACCCGAATTTCATAGTCTTTGGTCGATTAACGTTAGCGATTAAAACCGCGCAGACTAAAGAAATTATCCGGTTGTTCAATGCGACACATTGTCGCAGTATCTCGTTGGTGGCCTGATCGAAAAGCGTTACTATAAACCCCTCTGAGTCAAACTAAAAAGTGTTGAGTAAAACCGTGGAGCTACTGTCCGATAACCTACAGGAAAACCTTGACCGCATGGTGGTGGAATGCCTAGAGAATGGCTGTGTCTGGGGTCTACAGGACAGGGAAGGCAACTGGTCGCTAGTAAGCTCTACAGAGAGTGACAGTATTGGTGTTATTCCTTTTTGGTCAGACCAGCGACTGGCCCAGGCACTCTGCAATGGCGACTGGGGCATTTACCAGCCGGTGGCTATTGAAATGGAAGAGTTTCTTGATGACTGGTTGCCTGGTATGCATGGCGATGTGCTTATGGCCGGCGTTAATTGGAATGAGGCGCTAGAGGGACAGGAGATGGAGCCACTGGACCTTCTGGAGGAGTTTGAGGCAGAGCTAGACTAGTCTAACTCTGTAGCCGAGAATCTGAAAACCCGTTCGAGAGGTACTTCAAAAACCGTCGCTATTCTAAAGGCCAGCTCTAGAGATGGAGAGTATTTACAGGCTTCCAACGAAAGAATAGTTTGGCGGGTTACGCCCACCACAGCAGCTAGCTGAGCCTGAGTCATTTCTCCTTTAGCGAAGCGCAGCTTGCGGATGTCATTTTCAATTGTTTGTTTTGCCATGCCGTCAATGTTTCCGGTAAGCCACTAACTGAGTGCTACTCTTAACCACCTCTGTGAGCATAAGTGCGATCAGTAGTAAATGTGCCAAGAAAGCTCCATCCACTTCCGGCAGTCGACTTGGAAGCATTGAGATTTCGTTGATAAAAATATGGCCAACAAGAAAAACACAGCAAAGTGTCAGACAATAATAGGCGCAGACGTTCCCCTTAGCTTTGATCAGCTTGTCTCGCTCATCTTCGTCCTCTTCAGGCTGTCGGCTGAATAGAGTATAAAGAATCACAGTGGCGACTATGGCAATGAAGATAACATTCCTCACTACTAACCCCATTTCAACACTGGCAACTTCAGACCAGCCATTGAGCTGATAGGTTTTGAAGAAATAATAAACGGAAATACCGATTGTAATAAGCAGTTCTAACCAGATATTTTTTTCTCGAGCCGATATGTCCATAAGTCTTCTTCTAAGTTGCCAGTGGACATAATGTAATAAATACATTACACAATGTAAAGTATTTATTACATTGCTATTGACCTGAGGCTAAAACCCATTACCATGCGCGGCACAGTTTCAGGGCACTTCTCAATTTATGTTTCTCGATAGCTTCTACAGTCAGAACTCAACAGATTTAACCATCAGCGCAGAGCAGGGCAGTCGTTTTGCCAAGTCCGTAAGCAATGACTTTAACCCTATTCATGATGCAGACAGCAAGCGGTTCTGCGTGCCTGGGGATTTACTGTTTGCCATTGCACTGCAGCGTTATGGCTTGAGTCAGGAAATGTCCTTTACCTTCTCTGGTATGGTTTCTGCAGATACGGCCCTGCTGTTTCCGAATGCGCCCGAGAGTCATTTTGAAATCTTAGATGCTCGGGATAAATGTTATCTAAAGGTTAGCCGCATAGGGGAGCCTGAGTTTAACCAGCAGATGATAGAGCAGTTAGTGAGAAGCTATGTGCTTTTCTCGGGGCAGAATTTCCCCTATATCCTGGTGCCGTTAATGGCCGAACAGAATGTCATGATTAATCCGGCGCGACCTTTGGCGATCTATGAATCTATGTCGCTAAATTTGAGTCGATTGGATTTGGTCAAGCCGGCGGTGGCGTTGGCAGGCCGCAAGATGATTGTGAATGGCAAGCGAGGCGATGTTGAGTTGCAGTTTCGCCTGATGGATGGCGCGGATGAAGTTGGCTATGGGGTTAAGAAAATCATTCTCAGCGGCCTGCGGGAATATCAGCAGACCGCTATTGATGAAATGATTGCAGACTACACATCCTGGCAGGCTGGCTTCTCAGAAGCTGCCGTTGATTAGCGCGCCAGAATATCCTTCAAAAAGTGCCCTGTATGGGAGCCTTTAACCAGAGCCACTTCTTCCGGAGTACCCTGAGCGACAATCTGCCCGCCCCCGGAGCCACCCTCTGGCCCCAGATCGACAATCCAATCCGCTGTCTTTATGACATCCAGATTATGTTCAATAACCACTACTGTATTGCCATGGTCCCGCAAGCGGTGAAGCACCGCTAAAAGCTGCTCGATATCATGGAAATGCAACCCGGTGGTGGGTTCGTCGAGAATATATAAAGTCTTGCCAGTATCTCTTTTTGATAGCTCTTTGGAGAGTTTGACTCTCTGGGCTTCACCTCCAGACAGCGTAGTTGCCGACTGCCCGAGGCTGATATAAGACAGGCCCACATCAATCAAGGTTTGCAGTTTGCGCGCAATAGCGGGGATTGCATCGAAAAATTCTCGCGCATCTTCTATAGTCATCTCTAGAACCTGATGGATATTTTTACCTTTATAGAGAATATCCAAGGTCTCGCGATTATAGCGCTTGCCTTTGCAGACATCGCAGGGCACATAGATATCTGGCAGGAAGTGCATCTCTACTTTGGTCACGCCATCCCCCTGACAGGCCTCACAGCGACCACCTTTGACATTAAAGCTAAAGCGGCCAGGGTTATAGCCTCGAGAGCGGGCTTCCTGTGTACCAGCAAAGAGTTCACGAACTGGGGTAAAGATGCCTGTATAGGTCGCTGGGTTAGAGCGGGGAGTACGACCAATAGGGCTCTGATTAATATCAATGCATTTGTCTAAGTGGCTGAGACCAGTGATCTTGGTATGGGCTGCTGGTTTTAAGGTGGTCGCTTTATTTAAGGCCACAGCCGCCGCTGGATAGAGTGTTCCGTTTATCAGCGTTGACTTGCCCGAGCCAGAGACACCGGTAATACAGGTAAGGACACCCTGGGGGATTTCCAGATCAATATTCTGCAGATTATTCCCGGTGGCACCAGTAATCTTCAAGGTTTTGCCTTTACCTTGATTGCGCACTTTGGGAATTAAAATACCACGCTTACCCGATAAAAACTGGCCGGTAATGGAATTTTTATTGCCCTTGATCTGCTTGGCGGTGCCCTCGGCAACAATTTCACCACCATGAATACCAGCCCCTGGGCCTATATCAATAATGTAGTCAGCAGAGGCGATGGCATCTTCATCATGCTCAACCACAATAACGGTGTTGCCCAGATCCCGCAGTCGTACCAGTGTCTTTAATAGCCTTTCATTGTCGCGCTGGTGCAGGCCAATGGAGGGCTCATCAAGGATATACATCACGCCCACAAGGCCGGCACCAATCTGGCTGGCCAGCCGAATCCGTTGGGCTTCACCACCGGACAAAGTGTCGGCACTGCGATTTAGGGACAGATAATTTAGGCCCACATCCACTAAGAAGTTAAAACGCTGACGAATTTCTTTCACGATTTTCTCGGCAATCTCGCCCTGTCGGCCGGGCAGATTAAGATTTTCAAAATAGTCACAGCAGTCGCCCACGGGCATGCAGACAATATCTTCAATTCGGCGATCATCGATAAATACATTGCGCGCCGATTTGCGCAAACGGGTACCAGAGCACTCTGGGCAATCGGAGGTTGCCATATACTTGGACAGTTCTTCCCGCACTGAGTTGGACTCGGTCTCGCGGTAGCGCCGCTCCATATTATTAATGACACCTTCAAAGCTATGTTGGCGGCGGAACACTGTGCCCCGGTCATTGACATAGTTAAAGGTGATCTCTTCGTTGTCGCTGCCAAACAAAATCTTCTGTTGGTGGATAGCGGAGAGTTTTTCCCAAGGTTGCTCAATATCGAAATCGTAATGCTCGGCAAGACTGGTCAGCATATTGTAGTAAAACAATGTGCGGCGGTCCCAGCCACGAATAGCCCCCTCAGAGATACTGGCTTCTGGATGCTGAATAACGCGGTCTATATCGAAAAACTGATGCACACCCAGACCATCACAGGTAGGGCAGGCCCCGGCGGGATTATTAAAGGAAAATAACCTAGGCTCTAGCTCGTTAAGACTGTAGTTACAGATGGGGCAGGCGAATTTGGCGCTAAAAATTTGGTCTGAGGTGCCACCGTCCATATAACTAATGATGGCCAGTCCCTCAGCCAAGGCTAGGGCCGTCTCGAAGGATTCTGCCAAACGCAGGCCAATATCCTCCTTCACTTTAAAGCGGTCAACCACCACTTCAATAGTATGTTTTTTCTTTTTATCCAGAGTGGGCGCTTCATCTAGGTCACAGACAAGGCCATCAATTCTGGCGCGAATAAAGCCTTGGCGCCGCAGACTATCAAAAAGATGCACATGTTCACCTTTGCGATCTTTAATCACTGGTGCCAGCAGCATCAACTTGCTGCCCTCCGGCAGACCCATAACCTGGTCGACCATTTGGCTTACTGTCTGAGCATTTAATGGCTGGCTATGCTCTGGGCAGCGCGGTTCACCCGCCCGTGCAAACAGCAGTCGCAGATAATCGTAAATTTCGGTAATAGTACCCACAGTAGATCTGGGGTTATGGGAAGTGGACTTCTGCTCAATAGAGATGGCAGGGGACAGCCCCTCTACATGGTCGACATCGGGTTTTTCCATCATCGACAGGAACTGACGAGCATAAGTGGATAATGACTCCACGTAGCGACGCTGGCCCTCGGCATACAATGTATCAAACGCCAGAGATGACTTACCCGAACCCGATAAGCCCGTGATAACAATCAGCTTGTCACGGGGAATATCGAGATCAATATTCTTAAGATTGTGGGTGCGTGCGCCCCGTACCTGAATGGTATCCATTAGTGCTTCTTTTTTGTTTAATTAAAGGGCTGAGATAAGCTGATAATTATAGTTCCCAGCATCGCGCCTGGGCAAAACAAAATTGATTCTTTGTTTACGATAAGTGGCTCCGAATAGACCCTGATTTATAAAAAATTGATGATAAATATTTTCGCTGCTGCATTGCGCTGTTAAGATACTCTCCAAATTCCACTAACAGTAACTGACATCAACTTGACTAAACTCACGCAATCTTCATCGGCCTTTTCTGTCGTAGAGCGGCGCGCTACTGCGTCTCTCGCCAGTCTTTACAGTTTCAGAATGCTGGGGCTATTTATGGTGCTGCCGGTGCTGACGCTGTACATGGGTGACTATGCTGGTGCATCGCCAATGATGCTCGGCCTGACCCTCGGTGCCTACGGGTTAACTCAGGCCATATTGCAAATCCCACTGGGGCTGCTATCCGACAAAATAGGGCGCCGCCCAGTGATTATCGGTGGCTTGGTGATGTTTGTGGCAGGCAGTATTTTTGCGGCCACGGCGGACAGTATGGTCGGGCTGATGATTGGCCGCGGCATGCAGGGTATGGGTGCTATCGCCAGCACATTAATGGCGATGGTTACAGATCTCACCTCTGAAGAAAATCGCACCAAAGCGATGGCGGCTATCGGCGGCAGTATTGGCCTGTCCTTTATGGTGGCCATGATATTGGGCCCTATAATTGCCTCGTCTGCTGGCCTGTCCGGAATATTTTGGCTAACGGCGGGGCTTGGTTTACTAGGCATTCTGCTGTTTGTCTCTCTGGTGCCTAAGGCAGTTGTGGTGCAGCAAAATCGCGAGACATTAGCGGATATCAAGCATATAGGGCAATTGCTGAGAAACCCGACACTGATGCGTTTAAATCTGGGTATTTTTGCCCTGCATCTGGCGCTGATGGCTGCATTTGTGGTGATTCCAACTATTCTCACTGACGAGTTGGGTGTTGCCAATGAGGATTTATGGTGGGTCTATGGAGCCCTTTTGGGGGGTGGTTTCCTCGCCATGATTCCCGTGATGATTCTAGGAGAACGCTACAGGCGACAAAAGCTTACCTTTGTCTCGGCTGTGGCCCTGTTGGCTATCTCTATGCTGGTACTCGGGCTGCAGCGCGGTGCCATGCTGACACCATTTATGCTGTTGGCTTTCTTTGCTGCCTTTAATCTGCTTGAGGCTTCTCTGCCGTCTTGGCTAAGCAAAGTCTGCCCGGTAGGCAATCGCGGCACGGCCATGGGCATCTATTCGTCGAGCCAGTTTTTTGGTGCCTTTGCCGGAGGTGTTTTGGGTGGTTGGAGTTTGCAGTACTACGGAGTCAACGGCCTGTTTTTATTAATAGCGGCTGTTCTGGGGATTTGGTGGCTGTTGTCTTTGGGATTACAGTCCCCCAGAGCGCTGCAGACATTAGTGCTGCAGGTGGGTGAGACAGACCATCAGGATTTTGCAAAAATAGTTTCAACTATAACTGGGGTAGAAGATATACTCCTCATTCAAGGCGAGCCTTTGGCCTACGTCAAAGTTGATAAGCAGACGGTGGATATGCCAAGCCTAAAGCCTTACCTTAACCGTACTTAACTCAGAAAATAACAGGGGAAATAAATGGCACGCGGAGTCAATAAAGTCATCATTGTGGGCAACTGTGGTCAGGATCCGGAAACGCGCTTTATGCCATCTGGCGGCGCTGTGACTAACCTTAGTGTTGCAACATCTGAATCATGGAAAGATAAAAATACGGGCGACCAGCAGGAGCGCACTGAATGGCACCGAGTGGTATTTTTCAATCGTCTGGCGGAGATTGCTGGCGAGTATGTTAAGAAAGGGTCCAAGCTTTATATCGAAGGCTCATTGCGAACCCGCAAGTGGCAGGGCCAAGACGGGCAGGACCGCTACACCACAGAAATTGTTGCTAGCGAAATGCAGATGCTTGACAGCCGTGGCGGCCAGCAGGCAGGTTACGACCAGTCTCAAGGCGGTGGCTATCAGCAGTCGGCACCCCAGGCCTCTGGTTCCCAGCAGAGCGCACCGCAGCAGCAGGGCTCCTCGCAACCAGCTCCCCAGGCCGGTACTTTTGACGACGATATTCCGTTCTAGGCTGGCCTGGTAAAACTAAAACATCTCAGGCCGCGCTAACATTATTTAGCTGCGGCCTTGTTTTGAAAACTATTATTAAATGAGGTTGATATGACAATTCAAGTTGGCGATAAAATACCTGTAGGTATGTTTACAGTAATGGGTGCAGAGGGTCCCACGGGCTTAAGCACTGCAGATCTGTTTGGTGGTAAAAAAGTGGTTCTGTTTGCTGTGCCAGGTGCATTTACACCTACCTGCTCAGCCGCTCACCTGCCTGGATTTGTGGTTCATGTGGACGACATTAAAGCCAAAGGCGTGGACACCGTTGCCTGTATGTCGGTTAACGATGTGTTTGTGATGCACGCGTGGGGCCAGTCGGCCAATGCCGAGCATATTCAGATGCTGGCCGATGGTAATGGCACTTTCACTGAGGCTCTGGGTCTGGTGTTGGACGGCACAGGTTTTGGTATGGGCGCACGCAGCCAGCGTTTTGCCATGGTCGTGGATGATGGCGATGTGACTTTGCTCAATGTTGATGCCGGGGCTCTGGAAGCTTCAAGTGCCGAGGCTATACTGGCGGCGCTGTAATATTGATGGGGAGTTACATCTGTGGCTCCCTATTCTTCTCCCGGTTCTTGGTTTAAGTTTCTCTTCCTCTTCAACTTTATCTTGCCCTAACCGTAGCACTATGATTTCCCCGTCGAATTTTTTGTGACAGTATTACGCCTTACCCGACTGTGTTGGGTGCGAGCACAAGAGGCGACCATGACAATAATAAATCGAACTCCGATAAAAACTGTATTTCCCAAATTAATGTTATTGGCAACGTTAGTGTGTTGCCAGCTAGCTTTTTTCCCTCAGCCTGCAATAGCAGCCTTATCTGATTTTCAGGATCGGCTTGATCGAGTCACTGACAAGCAAACTAATCTCAGCCAGGATTCTCGCTTGGCAGAGCTAATGGACGTTATCTATGACTACCATTTAGATGAGTATCCTGAGTATGGCACCTATCTGGGTGATTCAAGTCAGGATCACCGCTGGACTGATATGTCTGCCGCCGCCATTGAGCAACGCAAAAATGAAACGATGTTGCTGCTTGAGGCCCTGGAGTCCCTTGATGTTTTGGCTCTGGGCGCAGATGCCAGGCTCGACTATAAGCTGGTACACAAAGATTTGTCTTTTGATGTTGAGGCTCAGGACTATTCTGATGATCTGATGCCGCTAAACCAAATGGGTGGGATACAGCAGAGCGTCGCACGGATGATTTCGATGATGCCAGCGCGCAATGTGGGCCAGTATAGAAATATTGTCGCCCGACTGGAGAGTGCCGATACGCTGATTGAGCAAAATATAACATTGCTTAAACGAGGGCTGGGAAAGGGCTTAACACCGCCAGCCATTACTCTACGGGACGTACCCCAGCAGGTGAGAAATCAACTATTTGACGACCCGATGGATAGCTCTTTGTTGGCATCTTTCAAGCACTTCCCGGATTCAATTGATGGGCCACAACAGGCACAACTAAAAGCGGCTGCAATCGCTGCTTACAAGACTAAAATCGCCCCGGCATACAGCAAACTTCTGAGATTTTTGGAGCAGCATTATCTGCCCAATGCGGTGAAGGAAGTTGGACTTGCCAGCCTACCCCAGGGGCGTGAATGGTATGCTCATCGTGTGCAGCGATTAACCACTACTGAGTTTACTCCTCAGCAAATACACCAACTTGGGCTCAGCGAAGTTAAGCGAATCCGCGAGGCTATGGACAGGGTTATTGCCAGCTCAGGCTTTGAAGGGGACTTTAATCAGTTCACCGAGTTTTTGCGCACCGACCCGCAGTTTTATTTCACTAGCAAAGAAGATTTGCTGCGGGAGTATCGCAATATTGCGAAAAAAGCCGATGCCCAGCTGCCAGCGCTATTTGGCAAGTTGCCTAGACTGCCCTATGGGGTGAAAGCTATTCCAGCCTATGCAGAAAAATCTCAAACCACGGCCTACTATAGTCCTGGGGCCCAGTCGGTAGGGCGCGCGGGCATATTTTTTGCCAATACCTATGCGTTACACACTAGGCCTATCTGGGAAATGGAAGCTTTGACTGTGCATGAGGCGATGCCCGGGCATCACCTGCAGATTGCCTTGGCTCAAGAGCAGACCAACTTGCACCGCTGGCGTCGGGATATGTATAGCGTCACCGCGTTTGTAGAGGGTTGGGGCCTTTATTCTGAAAGCCTAGGTGATGAGATGGGCTTTTATAAAGACCCCTACAGCAAATTTGGCCAGTTGACCTACGAGATGTGGCGGGCAGTTCGTTTGGTAGTGGATACTGGGATGCATTCTCTAGGGTGGAGCCGCCAGAGGGCGATAGACTTTTTTATCGCCAATAGCGCCAAGTCTGAGCACGATATTACCGTAGAGATCGATCGCTATATTGTTTGGCCTGGTCAGGCGCTGGCGTACAAAATGGGTGAGTTAAAAATTAAAGAGTTGCGCGCCTATGCCACGGCAGAGTTGGGTGATGATTTTGATATTCGTAGTTTCCATGACTTTGTGTTGGAGGCGGGGCCCATACCGTTGGATATCTTGGAGATGCGGGTTAGGGGTTGGGTTGAGGGTAGTCGATAAAATCCTTCGCTGTGCCCAGGATGGCTCGGTCTATAGTTAGGGTGACTCTGTTTTGTTTAGGGTGATTTAGGGCCAACAGTAAAGCCAAAAAAGGCGGCCCCTTTCAGGTGGCCGCCTTTTCTAATACTATCTAAATATCTTAACCGGTGTAGCGTTCCATCACCAATGTGGCGTTGGTGCCGCCAAAGCCAAAGCTGTTTGACATAACACGGTCTAGTTTTTTGTATTTGGTCTCGAGCAGAATGGGTAGCCCCTGAGCATGCTCATCGAGATTATCAATATGGGCCGAGGCAGAGACAAAACCACCTTCCATCATCAGCATGCAGTAAATCGCTTCATGCACACCAGCAGCACCCAGGCTGTGGCCGGAGAGAGATTTAGTAGAGCTGATATCCGGGCAGTTATCGCCAAAGGTATTGCGAATTGCACCCAGCTCGGCAATATCGCCAACCGGGGTGCTGGTGCCATGGGCATTGATATAATCGATTGCTCCGCTGGCGGTTTCCATCGCCATTTTCATGCTGCGTTCCGCGCCCTCACCAGAGGGGGATACCATATCCGCTCCGTCTGACGTGGCACCATAACCGGTGATTTCACAGATAATATTGGCACCGCGAGCCAGAGCATGTTCTAGCTCTTCCACAACCACGGTTCCAGCACCGAGGCCGGGCGCAAAACCATCCCGTTCTGCATCATAGGCTCTGGAAGCAATTTCTGGCGTGTCGTTGTACTTGCTGGTCAAGGCGCCCATAGCATCAAAAGGGCCAGCCATAGACCAGTGCATATCTTCCGAGCCACCGGCAAGGACAATATCCTGTTTGCCCAGCTGAATTAGCTCAAGGGCATGGCCTATGCAGTGGGCGCTAGTGGCACAGGCAGAGGCCATGGAGTAATTGACACCTTTAATTTTAAATGGTGTAGCCACACAGGCCGAGACAGTGCTGGCCATAATCTGGGTCACGCGATAGGGGCCAGCTCGTTTGATGCCACGCTCGCGCATAACATCAATACTTTCGGTAAACATTTCGCCAGAGACACCGCCAGCGCCCATAACTAGACCGGTGCGTGGGTTGGCGACCATCTCGTCGGTAAGCCCTGCATCGGCAATAGCCCGATCAGTGGCAATATAGGCATAGGAGGCAGAGGCGCCCATAAAGCGCAGCACTTTGCGATCGATATGTTCTTTGGGGTCTATATCGAGCACAGCGCCAACGTGGCAGCGTAGGCCCATTTCAACAAAGTCTTCGCGACGGCGAATGCCTGAAATTCCCTCTCGCAAGGCAAGGGTGACCGTCTCCCTGTCGTTGCCAAGGCAGGAAACAATGCCAAGCCCTGTTATAACTGCGCGTCTCATTGGTAATCCTCTTACGTTTTCTAAAGGTTATCTAGCACTTAGAATTCAACAAATACTTGAAGTAATTATCGGCGGTTAAAAAATTAAAAGTCATCAGTGCTGGCGAACAGCCCAACTTTTAAATCTTCAGCGGTATAGATTTCACGGCCATCTACTTCAACAGACCCGTCAGCGATGCCCATAATCAGGCGGCGCTGTACGAGCCTTTTTAAATCCAGCCTGTAGGTGACTTTTTTAGCGGTAGGCAATATCTGGCCGAAGAATTTTACATTACCAGCGCCCAGTGCGCGGCCACGACCACCATTGCCATTCCACACCAGGAAGAAGCCAACCAGCTGCCACAGGGCGTCTAATCCAAGACAGCCTGGCATTACTGGGTCCCCTTCAAAATGGCAATCGAAGAACCACAGGTCCGGGGTAATATCTATTTCAGCGATGATTTGCCCGAGGCCATGTTTGCCGCCGTCATTGTTAATTTCAACAATACGATCAATCATCAACATGTTAGGGGCTGGGAGCTTTGCGTTACCGGGGCCAAATAATTCGCCTCGGCTGCTAGCGAGAATTTCTTCTCTGGAGTACGAGGATTTCGGGATGAAAGACATGTCTTCCTTATGGGTTAAGTCCAATCGCGCATCGTAACCAGTTATGGTCGTTGCGGCAACCATTAAACCCAGTATCCACTGTCAAATCTGTTGCTAGTGCTGGCCTAGCGAGATATTTTGGGTTGACAGGAAGAGAGGGTCTGCCTAGCATGCAGCCTGAATAATAATCGGTGAACCACAATAATCAATGCTGTCTTTCCACGATGCCATCCGAGAAGAATTTTCCGCCGTCAATAATTTGATTGTGAGACAGCTGCAATCTGATGTGGGGCTGGTGGAAAACATAGGCCATTATATCGTTGATTCCGGTGGCAAGAGGCTGCGCCCTGTGGTGGTTCTGCTCAGTGCCTTAGCTAATGGTTACAGTGGGCCCCAGCATATAAAAATGGCCGCAGTGATTGAGTTTATCCATACGGCGACGCTTTTGCATGATGATGTGGTCGATGTCTCAGCTCTGCGCCGTGGCCGTGAAACTGCCAATGCTCAGTGGGGCAACGCGCCCAGTGTGCTAGTGGGTGACTTCCTTTATTCTCGAGCTTTCCAAATGTTGGTTGAGGTTGGCGATATGCCGATTATGGGTTTGATGGCTGATGCCACTAACGTTATCTCTGAAGGCGAAGTTCAGCAAATGGCCAATGCCGGTAACCCAGGGATCAGCGAAGATATTTACCTACAGGTGATTTACCGCAAAACCGCTAAGTTATTTGAGGCTGCGGCTCAGACTGGAGCCTTGCTGGCCGATGCTGAGTCTAATGCTATGGCCGACTACGGCAGGCATCTGGGTATGGCATTTCAAATTGTAGACGATGTGCTGGACTATCAAGGTGATGTTGATTCCATTGGCAAAAATGTAGGAGACGATCTAGCCGAGGGTAAAATGACGTTGCCCCTTATCTTTGCCAGAGATCATGTGGACGAATGCCAGCGTGATTTAATCTGCCAGGCTATCACTAATCATAGTACTGATGATTTCAATGGAATTTTGGCCTCTGTGCAGGCCTCTGGAGGCATTGCTTACAGCATGGAGCGTGCGCAGATGGAGGCGAATTTAGCCAAGCAGGCTCTGCAGCATCTGCCCGATAGTAGATTTAAATCTGTGATGACTGAGCTGGCTGATTTTTCTGTAGCTAGACTCAACTAAAACCCCCGCCCTGCGGTTAACGCCGCCTGTATCTGATAAACACCAACTACATGACAACCAAGCTCGTTTGTTATTGAAGGCTGTGAAGTGTTAAAAGATCCTGCAAGATGGGGTTGGCGAGTGGATCAATGTTCCTGTGATAGTCGCTATTAAGTCGAGGCCTTTAGGTAATGTCATTTAATTTGTTATCATAGATGATCTTAAGAAGTGGTCTAACTAATGGTCTGAAAATTAGGAGAATTGAGTGATTATCGGTATTCCCTCGGAAATCAAAACCGGTGAAAAACGTGTCGCCATGTCCCCTGCCAATGTACAGTCTTTGACTGACAAAAGCGTAAAGGTACTTATTCAAGCAGATGCCGGTAGTGAAGCAGGTTACCCAGATGCAGAATACACAGCTGCTGGAGCAACAATTACAGTAGACCGCGCAGAGATATTTGCCAGTGCAGATATTATTTTGCAAGTTCAGAGCTTTGGCTCCAACAATGAAAACAGTGATGGTGATCTGGCGCTTATTCGCAAGGGTCAACTGATTATCGGTATGATGGACCCTCTGGCATCACCCCAGGCCGCTCAAGCTGTGGCTGATAAAGGTGCTACAGCGATTGCGCTGGAGCTAGTACCGCGTATTAGCCGTGCTCAGAGCATGGATGTTTTATCATCCATGGCCACGTTGGCGGGCTATAAAGCGGTACTGATGGGCGCCTCGGCTGCCCCTCGAATCTTCCCCATGTTAATGACCGCCGCAGGCACATTACAGCCAGCTCGAGTGCTGATTATGGGTGTGGGCGTTGCAGGCTTGCAGGCCTGCGCCACAGCCAAGCGCCTTGGCGCAGTGGTGGAAGCCTATGATGTGCGCCCAGCGGCTCGTGAGCAGATACTCTCCGTTGGAGCCAAGCCAGTAGAACTCGACTTGGACACTGGCGAGTCGGAAGGCGCCGGAGGCTATGCCAAAGAGCAGGGCGAAGATTTCCTGCGCCGTCAGCGCGAATTGATGACTGAGGTGGTTGCTCAGCAAGATATTATTATCACCACAGCAGCTATTCCCGGAGCTAAGTCACCGATTCTGGTAACCGAGGATATGGTCAAGGCTATGAAGCCCGGTGCGGTTATTGTAGACCTTGCCGCCGAGCGCGGTGGCAACTGTGATTTGACCGAGCAGGGCAAAACAGTGATTGCCCATGATGTGACTATTTTGGGTCCTGAAAACGTGCCCTCAGATTTGGCTTATCATGCTAGCCAAATGCTGGGTAAAAATATGCAGACTCTACTCGAACTTATTATTGATGAAGAGTGCGCGCTTAATCTTGACTTCAATGATGAGATTGTCGCCGGTACCGTTGTTGCTCATGAGGGCGAAGTGCCACACCCCCATATGCGCAAGCTACTCAATTTGCCAGAACTACAGACCGAAGAGGCGTAAACCATGGAAATTTTAATTCTATTATTGGCGCTGTTTGTGCTGTCGTTATTTCTCGGTGTTGAGCTGATCACCAAGGTGCCACCTACATTGCATACGCCATTGATGTCCGGCACCAACGCTGTCTCTGGCATTACGCTGGTAGGCGCGCTGTTAGCCGCAGGGTCCGACAGTTCGCCTGTTCTGGTCAATGGCCTCGGTTTTATCGCCGTAACCTTGGCGACCATCAATGTGGTTGGTGGTTATCTTGTTACTAATCGCATGCTTGCCATGTTTAAGAGGAAGTAAGCGATGAGTCCTTCCATTGTTAATTTCGTTTATTTGGTTGCTGGTATTTTGTTTATTCTCGGCATTAAAGGTCTGACCAAACCCAAGACTGCAGTGCGGGGCAATACATTGTCGGCGCTGGGCATGTTGATTGCGGTAGTGATTACCTTACTCGACAGTAGCATCGTCAACTTCAACTATATTATTGCCGGTGTTCTGGTGGGTGGCATTATTGGTGCCACGATGGCACTGAAGATTCAGATGACCTCTATGCCGCAAATGGTTGCGCTGTTAAATGGCTTTGGTGGTGGTGCGTCCCTTACCATTGCGCTTGCTGAATACTATGACAATCTCGGCTCGGCACCTTCGTCCTTTGACGAACTGCTTACTCCGGTGGTTACCAGTGCCAGTGCCTTTGGGCAGGGTGCCGAGGGCACTATTGCATTGGTGTCAATCGGCCTCACGGTCCTGATTGGTGCAGTGACTCTCACTGGTAGTTTTGTCGCCTTTACCAAGCTGCAAGAGCTCATGAAGAAAAGCTACGGCTTGCCCGGTGGCCCCATTGGTAATGGCATTCTGCTATTAGCGGCTACGGTTGCCGTTATTGCGTTAGTGCTCAACCCTGGCAATACCGTTGCCATGGTTAGCATTGTCTGCCTGGCACTGCTATTGGGTCTGTTCCTGGTGATGCCCATTGGCGGTGCAGATATGCCCGTGGTGATTGCGCTGCTTAACTCTTACTCCGGTATTGCAGCGGCGCTTGCTGGGTTTATCCTCGGCAACACCGTATTGATCGTGGCCGGCTCTTTAGTGGGTACCTCTGGCTTAATTCTGACACAAATTATGTGTGTGGCGATGAACCGTTCTCTGGCCAATGTGCTGTTTGGCAAAATGGCCGCCGGTGGTGATGTGGTGGATGCCGAACAAATCTATGCCGGTAAGGTCACCAGTGCTCAGCCCGATGAAGTGGCGCTGATGCTGGAGATGGCTGAGCGCGTGGTGATTGTTCCCGGCTATGGTATGGCTATGGCTCAGGCTCAGCATGCAGTGCGCGAGTTAGCTGATGCAATGGAAGCCAAGGGAGCTGAAGTTGAATATGGTATCCACCCTGTGGCAGGGCGCATGCCCGGTCATATGAATGTGCTTTTGGCTGAGGCAGAAGTGCCCTACGACAAGCTGGTAGAGATGGACAGAATTAATCCTACTTTCGAAGATACTGATGTAGTGATTATTATCGGTGCCAACGATGTGACCAACCCGATGGCCAGAGAGTCAGAGGGTAGCCCGATTTATGGCATGCCTATTCTCAATGTGGATAAAGCCAAAAATGTGGTGGTTATTAAACGGTCGCTCAGCCCCGGCTTTGCGGGACTGCCCAATCCTCTGTTTGCGATGGACCATACCCTGATGGTCTATGGCGATGGCAAAAAAGCGGTGATTGAAATGACCACGGCGCTTAACCAAGCCTAATTATTGCAAGCGCTGGATAAAACCCCGCTCTTTTCTAGGTAGCGGGGTTTTTTTATGCCCATTGATTTTGATCAATTCAGTTTTATTCTCTATTGAAAAGTCCCGCAGCCATCCCCAAATAATATAGTAGGCAACAAAAATACTTTTTCGGGAACTGTTATGCGAATTGATAAATTAACCAATCAGCTACAAAACGCGCTGGCCGAAGCCCAGTCAATTGCTGTGGGCAATGATCATTCTGCAATTGAACCAGCACATCTGCTATTGGCTCTGCTCAATCAGCAGGGTGGCTCCGTGCGGCCCATCCTCAACCGCGCTGGCTACGATGCCAACAGCCTGCAAGAGGCCTTAAATACACAGCTTGATAAGTTAGCCAAGGTGACGACCCCCACTGGTGATGCCAATCTATCGCAAGATTTGGGCCGGCTGATGAATATGGCCGATCGTGCGGCTCAGCAAAAGGGCGATCAGTTTATTTCCAGTGAAATGGTGCTCTGGGCTGCGCTGGAAGATAGTGGTGTATTGGGTAAAACCCTATCCAAGTTTGGTGATACCAATAAAGCCAAGGCAGCAATTGAAGCGGTACGCGGCGGTGAAGCGGTGACTGATGCCGATGCGGAAGGACAGCGAGAGGCACTGGATAAGTACACAATTGATCTGACTGAGCGCGCTGAGCAGGGCAAACTAGATCCGGTGATTGGTCGCGATGATGAGATTCGTCGCACTATTCAGGTGTTGCAGCGGCGCACTAAAAATAACCCCGTGTTAATTGGTGAGCCAGGGGTAGGTAAGACTGCCATTGTTGAGGGGTTAGCCCAACGTATTATCAATGGTGAGGTGCCGGAAGGTTTAAAGAATAAACGTGTTCTGACTCTCGATTTGGGCGCACTGCTCGCCGGTGCAAAATTCCGTGGTGATTTTGAGGAGCGTCTAAAGGCAGTGCTCAAAGACCTATCCAAGCAGGAAGGGCAGATTATTTTATTTATTGATGAGATTCACACCATGGTAGGCGCAGGTAAAGCTGAGGGCTCGATGGATGCGGGCAATATGCTAAAGCCTGCTCTGGCTCGCGGTGAGCTTCACTGTGTGGGTGCCACAACACTGGATGAGTATCGCCAGAATATTGAAAAAGATGCGGCACTGGAGCGGCGCTTTCAAAAGGTATTGGTGGAAGAGCCCAATGAGGAGGACACCATTGCTATTTTGCGTGGCCTTAAAGAGCGCTATGAGGTGCATCATGGTGTTGAAATTACTGATAGCGCAATTGTCTCCGCGGCAAAATTATCTCAGCGCTATATCACTGACCGGCAGCTTCCGGACAAGGCCATTGACCTGATTGACGAGGCGGGCAGTCGTATCCGTATGGAGATTGATTCAAAGCCAGAGGAGTTAGATCGTCTTGAGCGCCGTTTGATTCAGTTAAAAATTGAGCGTGAGGCGGTCAAAAAGGACAGCGATGCAGCGGCTAAAAAACGCCAGAAAAAACTTGAAGATGATATTGGTGAGTTAGAAAAGGAATATGCCGATTTAGAGGAAATATGGAAGGCCGAAAAAGCTTCTATGCAAGGCACTACGCATATTAAGGCTGAGCTTGAGCAGGCCAAGGTTAATTTGGAAGCCGCTCACCGAGCCGGTAATTTGGAGCAAATGGCTCAGATTCAATACAGTATTATTCCTGAATTGGAGAAGCAGATGGCTAGTGCTGGTGCTGAGGAGCAGGTTGAAAAACAGCTATTACGCAATAAGGTCACGGAGGAGGAGATTGCTGAGGTTGTGTCTAAATGGACTGGTATTCCAGTGTCTAAGATGTTGGAGGGTGAGCGTGATAAGTTACTGCGCATGGAGGAATCTCTCCACGGCCGTGTGATGGGACAAAATGAGGCGGTGGTTGCAGTCTCTAATGCAGTGCGTCGTTCTCGAGCTGGACTGGCTGACCCGAATCGCCCCAATGGTTCGTTCCTGTTTTTGGGGCCCACTGGTGTCGGTAAAACTGAATTATGTAAATCGTTGGCGGAATTTTTGTTCGACAGTGAAGATGCAATGGTGCGCATTGATATGTCGGAGTTTATGGAAAAACATTCTGTGGCAAGGTTAATTGGTGCTCCACCAGGCTATGTGGGCTTTGAAGAGGGCGGTTATATTACTGAGGCTGTGCGCCGCCGCCCCTATTCTGTGTTACTTTTGGATGAGGTGGAGAAAGCTCACCCCGATGTATTCAATATTCTACTACAGGTGTTGGATGATGGCCGCCTTACTGATGGTCAGGGGCGCACGGTTGATTTTAAAAACACTGTGATTGTGATGACTTCTAACCTAGGCTCTGATGTGATTCAGCTGCTGGCTGGTGAGGAGAATTATGAGACTATGAAGTCGGCAGTGATGGATGTTGTGGGGGCTCATTTCCGGCCTGAATTTATTAACCGTGTTGATGAGACTGTGGTGTTCCACCCATTGGCTGAGGATGAGTTGCGTGGTATTGCCGACATCCAGATTGAGCTCCTTAACCAGCGGCTGGCTGACCATGACCTTAATCTGACATTGACAGATGCTGTGTTAGGTAAGTTGTTGGACGTTGGTTTTGATCCCGTGTACGGGGCGCGGCCTCTTAAGCGTACTATTCAGCAGTTGATTGAGAATCCATTGGCCGAGAGTATTTTGGCGGGTAAATATGCGCCGGGGGATACGATTTCTGGTGACTTGAAAGGTGATGACTTGGTGTTTTCCTAGCGACTTCTTATCCCCCTTATTGCCATCCTGGGCGTAGCGAAGCATCTCTTTGCTGTTTCTGTATTTTGCCTAGATTTGCCCTTGAGATCACTGAACCCGTGGGGCCGGTCTCACAGGGGGGTAAAGAGGCTCTCCGCGAAGTAATTAACCCAAATGAACCCAAAACAAGATAGTAGTCTACAAATACCCAACCAAAGGGTCACCACCAGAATAACTAGTCAAACTAGCCAGCGAATCAATAAACAAATAAAACAACTCCGCCTGGGAAGACACATCCAGCTTGGCATAGCTATTCTTGCGATGTAGTTTGACTGTCTCCGGAGAGATACCCAAACGTTCAGCGATAGATTTGGTCGAGTGACCATGCAGAAAAAGCTGCACCACCTGAGATTCACGATCGGTCAAATAAGCGGTGCCGAAATGTTTCAGAGCACTATCGAGCTGGCCCGGCAATTGGTTGTCTGGCGCAGTATTAGATGACCTGACTTCATTGCCCCACTGAGCCTTACAAATAGCCTCTACCACCGCTGTAATATCAGACAGAATAGCTATTTGCGTGCGATTAAAACGCTGGGCAAATGAGAGTCGGCTGAGAGAAACATTGAGAAACTGGTCGCTGGAAAGAGGAATAATATAGCCGACCTCATCCTTGATTTCAGTATGCTTAAAATAGCTGCGATAGTACTCAGTTTTTTCAAACCCCTCAGGAGCCAAATCACTCAGCCGATGCAAGCCATATTGCTTGTTGTCGACAGCGGCTCGGTAAAAAGGATCTAGCAGAAACGCGCTGTTAACAAATAGCTCAATCTGTGTTTTGCGCTCCAGGGGAGGGATATCATTGAAGTGAACCTTTGGAGCCTCACCTTGAAAATAATGAATAATAAGCGCGTTATCGAAGGGTACCAGCCCATTCAGCATGCTCAGCAGCAGAGAGGGCAGCCTATCGCTGCCGATCTCCGGCATGATCGCCGCAAGCTTATCGCTGAACTCCAGTAGCTGATTGCTCATTATTTGGCCTTTCTAGGGCTGTTAATTAAGACTTAAACTGATCGGGATCCATAAACATCAGACGCACCACCAAACAGTCGTCAAGGGGCTCTACCGACATCATTAACACATTGATGTCATCGCCGATTTGTACGCCGCTGGGAAGATTAAACAGGATGCCACCATTGGCCTCGTTGGTTAATGTACGCAGTTCTTTCAGCTCTTTGTCTTTGCGTGATTCAGTCTCAAATTTTTGCAGCAGAGCTTTAACGTAAATATTAAAATTAGGAAAGTTAAACTGACCGCGATATTCGCTGCGTTCCAGTTCTAACTTGATAGGAATAATTGCACCGGTAGTTTCAGAAGTCAGCTGCCCTGAGTTGACTTTGATTCCCTGTTTAAGGTCTTTAAACAGTTTTTTAGCGTCTTCTGGTTTCTGTTTAACAAAGGCAGCAACCAATAAATTGGCGCCTAGATTAAACAGTTTGCGTGCGTCGATATTGATACTTTGTTTCTCGGTCATTAATGGCTGCCACATCAATTTTGGTAAAACCGGACTCTAACCCAAACACCCAGTAAATGTAATAGCTGAGGTCATTTTTTATGCGCTTTGGCGAGCACAGCCATGCCTTGGTCGGTTTTGTTATAACGGCAGTTATAACTACGACTTACCATCTCCACTTGAATGGCGTTAGATGTCGCTAAACTGAAATCTATGGTCTATTTTTAAATGTTACGGGCCCCATTAAATAGTCTTTGGAGCCAAGACATATTGTTGCAGAGTGTTGAAGCATGGCGATCAGTGCGTTTGATTTATTTAAGGTGGGTATTGGCCCCTCAAGTTCACATACGGTGGGGCCCATGCTGGCAGGCAACCAATTTGTGCAGGGGCTCAAGGCAGGTGGGCATTTAGAGGCTGTTAGGCGGGTAACTGCTGAGATGTTTGGTTCGCTGGGGGCCACGGGGAAGGGTCATGGCACCCCTAAAGCGGTTTTGTTAGGGCTTGAGGGTGAGCTTCCGGATCAGGTCGATGTCCCCACTATTGCCGGGCGGGTTGCGGCTATTCGTGACAATGGCCGCCTCTGCCTACTAGGTGAACATAGTATTGATTACGACCACGATGCAGATTTTACATTGCATCGTCGCAGGGCCCTTCCTTTTCATCCTAATGGCATGATTTTTACGGCTTTCGATGTGGCTGGCTCTAAGTTGAGTAAGCGCACTTTTTTCTCTGTGGGTGGGGGCTTTGTGGTTGATGACAATGCCACGGATGCCGACTGTATCTTGGAAGACAATCGGCAGCTTGCTTACCCCTTTGATTCTGCAAACGAACTGTTACAGCACTGCGAGAAACATTGCCTTAGTATCTCTGATTTGATGCTGGAGAATGAGAGTGCCTGGCGCTCTGAGAAAGAGACTAGAAAAGGGCTTATGGATATTTGGTCAGTGATGCAGTCCTGCGTTGGCAACGGCATAGCCAACGTTGGCATATTGCCCGGTGGCCTTGATGTTCCTCGCCGCGCACGGGAGTTGCATCAAAAGTTGTTGCATCGCCCTGAGGCAGCTATTTCTGACCCGCTGTCTGTATTGGACTGGGTGACACTCTATGCCCTGGCAGTGAATGAAGAAAATGCCGCCGGTGGCCGCGTAGTTACAGCCCCCACCAATGGTGCGGCGGGCATTATTCCGGCAGTGTTGCACTATTACACGCGATTTGTACCCAATGCTTCTGATGAAATGGTAGTGCGGTTTCTGTTAACGGCAGCGGCCATTGGTATTCTGTATAAAAAGAATGCCTCGATCAGTGGCGCTGAAGTGGGCTGTCAGGGGGAGGTGGGTTCTGCCTGTTCTATGGCGGCTGGCGCGCTGGCCGAGGTGCTGGGAGGTAACCCGGCTCAGGTGGAAAATGCGGCTGAGATTGGTATGGAGCATAACCTTGGGTTGACCTGCGACCCTGTGGGTGGCCTGGTTCAGGTGCCCTGTATTGAGCGCAATGCTATGGCGTCAGTGAAAGCCATTCACGCCGCGCGTTTGGCCTTGCGTGGAGATGGCTCTCACTTTGTATCTCTGGACAAAGTTATTCGCACCATGCGCAAGACCGGTGAAGATATGCATAAGCGCTATAAAGAAACATCGAGAGGTGGCCTGGCGACCCATGTTCTGGAGGTGCCAGTCAACATCATTGAATGTTAGTCGATAAGCCCATATTGCTCTTTAAGAATCTGGATAATCTCCGCTTTGGGGTTATCCGAGATGACCAGAGGTTGCCCGGTGATTTTCTCTGCCATGCTGACATAGGTTTCCGATACCGCCATCATCACTGATTCTGGCAGGGCATTATCTGCCGCGAGAGCGTGACGCTCTTCCATACGGTTTTTATCCAGCAGAATATCCGGGTCCGGGAAGTGGCTGAGGAGTAACTGGCGGAACCCCTCTTTAGAATTCTCCACTACCTTGCCATCTCTGTAGCTAGGGCCATCCCAGATGCGCGATGAATCCGGAGTCCCAACTTCATCCATATAAATCAGCTTATCGCTGCCAGCGCGATCGGTAACATAGCCAAACTCAAACTTAGTATCGACAAATATCTGGTCCAGCTTGGCTAACTCATCGCTGATAACATCAAAACCTTCGCCAAGTAATTTTTCGTAGACATCGATATCTTCCAACGAGTTGAACTTAAAGCTCCGGTAGTTATTTTCGATATCTGATCGGGAAACATTGACATCATCTACTTCTGGTACACCGGGAATATCCGTAAGTATTCCTTTGGTAGAAGGGGTGATAAGAAGCTCGGGTAGTTTTTGATCTCGCTCTAAACCCTCGGCAATTTGAATGCCACAAAAATCTCGCTCGCCCTTAGCATAGGAGCGCCACATAGAGCCGGTAATATATTGACGACAAATCGCTTCGATCATGACGGGCCGAGCTTTTTGTACGATCCACACCAATGGGTGGGGAACATCCAGAATATGGCTATCGGCCAGACCCTGTTCGCGAAATAGTTTAAACCACTGGTTGGAGATAGCGTTTAGCGCAGCTCCTTTACCGGGAATACCATTCATGCCACCTTCGCCGTGCCAGATGCATTCAAAGGCTGAGATGCGGTCACTGATCACCATAATCGCCAATGGCGCGCCAGGAGCCACATCATAATTATTTTCCGAGATTAGCCGACGACTGTCAGCTTCCGTTAGCCAGTAAACACAGCGCACTTTGCCGCTGTGCACAGGTTCATCAGTGCGAATAGGAAGATCGTTGTTTACCGCCAATACTTTATCAGCAAGACTCATATTAATGCCCGATGGTGTTTGATTTTTGGGAAAAAGATGTGAATATATAGGCTACTTATAATACCAATACAGTTAGTCAGGAGCAAAATAATTATTGTGGCCAATAATGATTTTTGGTCGTATAAAACTTCGGTTGCAAACCCATTGGGAGAAGGTCTATGAAAACTGTTTTGATAACCGGCGGCAGCGGCTTTATTGGCCGCCATCTGAGTATTCAAGCGACTGAGTTGGGTTGGCGAGTTATTGTTCTGACTCGGGATACCACCGCAGCAGCTCTGCGCCTGCCCCAGACCGCAAAGTTGATAGATACCTTAGATGTGCTAACTGATGACTTGGTTATCAATGCTGTTGTCAATTTGGCAGGGGAGCCTCTGGCAGCAGGCCGCTGGACAGAGGCTCGCAAGCAAAAATTTGCTATCAGCCGCATAGGCGCCACAGAAGCTCTGCACCGTTTTTTTGCCGCCAGAGCGCAGAAGCCTGAAGTGCTGGTCAGTGGTTCTGCCATCGGTTTCTATGGAGCAGGCAATGGAAAGGACAGGCCAATTGATGAGGCTGGCATACCAGTCGATAATTTTTCTCACCAGCTGTGTAAAAACTGGGAGCAGGCTGCTGCGCAATTTGAATTATTAGGGGTGCGAGTGATTTATTTGCGCACTGGCATAGTGCTGGGGGAAGAGGGCGCGCTGGCCAAGATGCTGCCGCCATTTAAGCTGGCACTGGGGGGGGCCATTGGCGATGGCCAGCAATGGATGCCCTGGATTCATATCGACGATATGGCCGCTTTGATTCTGCACTGCGTCAATAATACTGCTCTGACAGGGCCAGTGAATGCCACAGCACCTAACCCATTGCGCAATGCCCTTTTCAGTAGGCTGCTAGGTGCAGCAGTGCATCGACCAGCAATTTTCCCCATGCCTGCTTTCATGGTAAAAATTCTATTTGGACAGATGGGCGAGGAGCTGTTATTGCAGGGGCAGAGGGTTATTCCACGGAAAATCCAAGACAGTGGATTTAACTTCCAGTATCCTCTGCTGGAAAAAGCTTTGGCCGATCTATTGTAGTTCTTAATAATAAAAAAAAGGTATTGAAATGAACAGTCGCTTTGCAGGAAAAACCGTTGTTGTAACTGGAGCCTCGGCTGGCGTTGGCGCTGCCTGCGCCCGGGCATTTGCTGGCCAGAATGCTAAGTTAGTGTTAGTGGCTCGAGGCCGTACCGGGCTAAACAATATGGCCAAAGAGTTGCGCGGCAATCGTTGTGAGGTACTGACGGTAGCAATGGATGTTTCAAGTACTGAGGAATGTCTTAAACTCCTGAAAAAGGCTGAAGCCAAATTTGGTTCGGTTGATGTGGTGATTAATAATGCGGGTATGCATTCTCGAGGCGATCTGGAGTCGGTTGACCCCAATGATGTGGCCTCAATGGTGGATATTAATTTGCGCGCACCTATGGTGCTGTCCTGTGCGGCGATTCCGTTTTTGCGACGGGCTGGGGCTGGAGCCATTGTCAATATTGGCTCTCTGGCAGGGCGCACACCACTGCAGGGGGCCGCTACCTATTCTGGCACCAAAGCGGGCCTACGCGCCTTCACCTATGCGTTGGCTGACGAGCTTAAAGAGGCCAATATCAACGTAGGTGTAGTCTCACCTGGCCCTGTTGACACCGGCTTTATTATGGATGAGATTGATCAGGTTGAAGATATAGTTTTCTCCCAACCCATGAGTTCGGCGGAACAGGTGGCTGAGGCAGTTGTGGCTATTGCCTCTGGCAAAGAGACTGAGATTTCTATGCCCAGTTTCGGCGCTAGAATGACGACTTTGAGCTATTTATTCCCCGGATTGCGCCGCCGTCTGCGCCCCAAACTTTACGAACAGGGCCGCAAAAATAAAGAGAAGTATCGCAATCGCGCATCCCAATAAATGAGTGGAAATTCTTCCCATGCACTGCGTGCTCGGTCATCCTGAAATAGCACAGCGACTGAAGAATCTCTAAAGCCCTAGACCGCTTCTCATCTGATAAGCGGTTTAATAGAATACCTATAAGAGCCAATAGCCGTTTTACAACCAACTCACCATCAGCACAGAGACACCAATGAAGCTTAATCACCTCGACCAAGGCACAGGGCCAGCCATTATTTTAATGCATGGAATGTTTGGTTCTCTCAGCAATTTGGGGAATCTGGCCAAAGATCTGGCACCCCATTATCGGGTGATCTCAGTTGATCTTCGCAACCATGGTGAATCCCCCCATGAAGACACCATGGACATTCCATTGATGGCCGATGATATTGTCGAGCTGATGGATGATCTAGGGTTGGACAGGGCACATCTTGTTGGTCATTCCCTCGGTGGTAAGCTGGGTATGCACGTGGCACTCACAAGCCCTGTCAGGGTTCGTAGTCTAGTTGTTGCTGATATAGCCCCAGTGGATTATCCCCAAAGTAATAGCATTGTGGTTGATGGCTTGCGAGATTTGCATGGCCGCAGTATTGCTAATCGTCGAGATGCCGACCAGATACTTGCCACCTATATTGCCGATGAAATGACCAGAGCCTTTATCTTAAAAAACCTCCGGCGCAATGCAGTGGGTGACTATAGCCTTAAGCTCAATGTTAAATCTATTGTTGCCAACTACAGTAAAAGTCTGGTCGAAGCACCCCATGGAGAGCCATTTTCTGGGCCAACCCTGTTTTTGAAGGGAGAGCTATCGGCGTATATTCAAGAAAAGCATCGTCCTCTGATCAAGTCATTATTTCCCACTTCAGAGCTTAAGATAATCGATGGTGCTGGCCATTGGTTGCATGCGGAGAAGCCGCAGATGTTTAATAGCTTGGTAATTGGCTTTCTTAACGCAAATGGCTAAAAAAACACATTGATACATAGTAGAATATCGTCACCGTTTTTTTGTCCCCAATCCAATATCAGGAAACCGCAATGTTTGAGAGTTTGAAGCCCGTCGCTATGGATCCCATTCTGGGATTAATGGCTGCTTTTAGAGCGGACACCCGCACCACCAAAATTGATTTGGGTGTAGGTGTTTACATGGACGATCATGGTCATACACCAGTCATGGCCTCTGTTAAGGAAGCGGAAGCTCAGCTGATGCAGCTTGAGACCACCAAATCCTATCAGGGTATTGCTGGTGATCCAGATTACAACCAGCGCACCTTAGAACTGCTGTTTGGCGCAGGCCAAAGTATTCTCAATTCAGGGCGCATTAAAAGCATCCAGGCTCCCGGAGGTTCTGGTGCGCTGCGTGTTGGTGCAGAAGTTACCCAGCGCGCTCGCCCGGAGGCCAAATTATGGGTGGGTGTGCCCACTTGGCCCAATCATATTCCACTGCTGGGCAGTGCAGGGTTTGAGATCGAAGAGTATCCCTATTATGACCGTGATACCCACCAAATAAACACCGATGCCATGATGGAAACCCTGCGTCAGGTGCCGGCGGGCGATATGGTACTGTTACATGGTTGCTGTCATAACCCAACTGGTGCCGATCTAACCCATGAGCAATGGGACCAGATTGCTGATCTGGCTCTTGAGCGCGGTTTTATTCCATTTATTGACACCGCCTATCAGGGGTTGGGCGATGGTCTGGATGAGGATGCCTATGGCCTGCGCATGATGGCCGATCGTTTACCTGAACTGGTTGTTGCCTCGTCTTGCTCGAAGAATTTCGGCCTGTATCGCGAGCGCACTGGCTCGATCACTTTTATTGCCGAAAGCCCTGAGCAGGTTGAGATAGTTGCATCTCAGGCAATGGCTGTTGCCCGTCAAACTTACTCGATGCCACCGGCCCACGGTGCGCTGCTTGTGTCACTTATTTTAGGTGACCAGCAGTTGCGCGCTAACTGGGAGGCTGAGTTGGCTGAAGTGCGCGGTAGAATTCAATCCATGCGCAGCCTGCTCGCAGATAACATTCAAAATAATGTGGCCGGTATCGACTTTACCCATGTCAAAATGCAGAAGGGCATGTTCTCATTTTTGGGGCTTAATACGGCACAGCTGGACCATCTGCGCGAAGAGTTTGGTATCTATATCGTGTCATCTAGCCGGGTCAATCTGGCTGGGGTTAATTCCAATAATATCGACTATCTAAGCAGCTCGATTTTGTCTGTTCTCAAATAAATTTGGTTAATTAAACGGCTGAGATTACAGCCTGCAGCGCCTCATCAACACTGAGGTGGCTGCAGTCGATCCGGATATCCCCATAGCGCTGATAAAGGGCGCTGCGCTCGGCAAATAAGTCGGCAAAACTTTGTTCTGGTCGACGGGCTACTCCGCGCTTGTCGAAGTTTCTGACTCGCTGTTCTAATACCGGCAGTGAAACATCCAAAAAAATAACGGTGGCATGGGCTTTTAATCTCCCCATGCCAGCTTCTGAATACACGGCACTACCGCCGGTGGCAACGACCTTCTGGCTAATATCTTCCCTGAGCAGCACCTGTTCCTCATAGTCGCGCAGCACCATATAGCCGGACTCGTCAGTAATCTGCTGCAGGGTTCTTCCCTGCTGCACCTGAATACTGACATCGGTATCGATAAAGTCGAGCCCAAGCTCTTTGGCAAGCAGAATACCAATAGTGCTCTTGCCCGCGCCCGGCATGCCGATAAGTACAATGCTTTTGTTCGCTGCTTGCATACATTAATGTCCAATCTGATTGCCGCTATTATGCCTGAAATTGCGTGAATTCAGGCCACAGTCTGTATAATTGCCAAAACACTTTTACAAGAAGCACATTATGTCCTATTTTCAGCGTATTGGATTACTTGGCAGCCTGGCTGTGCCTGAGGTTAAGGAGTCCCTGCAAAAACTGGAAGCGTTTCTGTTAGCCCAGGGGCGCGAGGTGGTGTACGAGGAACAGGCCTCTAATTTAGTGGACTGGCCCATCAATAAAGTTCTACCGATTGAGCAGTTTCCCGGCGCCATTGATCTGGGTATTGTGGTGGGCGGCGATGGCAGTATGCTAAGTGCCTGTCGCAAAATGGCGGCCTGTGGCATTCCATTGTTGGGTATTAATCGTGGGAGACTGGGCTTTCTTACCGATATTTCCCCAGATGAAATTGAAGAGCGTGTGTGGCCGGTACTGCAAGGTGAATACAAGCAGACTAAGCGTTTTCTACTGGAAACCACAGTCACGCGCAATGGCCTAGAGATTGGTACTGGCACAGCGGTCAACGATATTGTGATGCACCCGGGTATGTCCGTGCGCATGATGGCATTTGAATTATATGTAGATGGTGAATTTGTCTACAGCCAGCGTTCTGATGGGTTGATTGTCGCCACACCGACCGGCTCAACTGCCTACGCCCTGAGCGCTGGTGGGCCACTGCTGTTTCCGGAGTTGGATGCCATGGTAGTGGTGCCGCTTAATCCCCATACATTGAGCAGCCGCCCCATTGTGCTGCACGGCAATGCGCAAATAGAGATTCGGGTCAGCTCCAGAAATGAACTGCACCCATTGATTACCTGCGATGGCCACAATGATTTTGGTACTGAGCCCGGTGATGTGATCACCATTAAAAAGCACGATAACGATATTCTGTTAATTCATCCAAAAGACAATAATTTTTATAGTGTTTGCCGTTCAAAACTGGGCTGGGGTAGCCGATTAGGCGTAAAGAAAGCATCTGATTAGGAATCTCCTATGTCGAACAATTCCAGATGGTGGGTTGCCGCCAAAGTGCACCCTGCGGTGTCGTTACTGCTATTGGGCAGTGTATTGGGAGCCGCTTTAGCCAGCACTGCCTTTCCCATTGCTCGGGCACTGATGGTTGGAGGCCTGGCCGAAGGGCAATACTGGCGGCTAGTAACGCCAATTTTTCTGCATTTTGGTCTTATGCATTTGGCCTTTAACGGCCTTTGGCTGGCCATGCTCGGAGCTAGAATCGAACAGCTTTATGGCTCAATTCATCTGTTGTTACTGGTGTTTGTCAGTGGTGCCATCTCCAATATTATTCAGTTCAGCTGGCAGGGCAGTGGCAGCTTTGGCGGTATGTCTGGTGTGGTTTACGCGTTACTTGGCTATATTTGGATCAAAGGCCAATTTGTGCGCCAGACATTGCTGCAGCTGCCCCCAGGCATTCTTGGTTTTATGCTGGTCTGGCTTTTGGTGGGCATGACAGGAATTTTAGAAGTGTTGCTTGGTGTGGGTGTAGCCAATGGGGCCCATGTTGGAGGCCTGCTGATTGGCATGTTATTAGGATTGGTCTTTGGGCTCTTGGCTGTAGCTAGGAGCAGGTAAACTTTAAGCGGAGATAGGCTAACGATGGATTTGCAGCAGTTACTTGAGAGCATTACTCCCGAGATTTACGAAAGCCTTAAGCGGGCGATTGAGATTGGCAAGTGGGCCGACGGCCGGGTACTCAGTGATGGCCAGAAAGAGCTCTGTATACAGGCCGTGATTGCCTATGACCAGCGCAAGCCAGCGGAGCAGCGCACCGGCTATGTACCATCAAAATCCACCGCCTGTGAGCCTTTACATACAGCCGATGAAGATCAGCAAACACCTTTAAAGTGGGAAGAATAATGTCGATACAAGCTTCAGGTCATTTGGCCAAAATGGATGTTACCCTCGATGGAGATACCGTTGCTTATCAACTGCCTCTAGACGATCAGCGACTCCCACTAAACGAGGCGATTGGCAAGAACATAGCCATCGAACGTATTGGCGATATTCACTGCATACATTGTGGCCGTCGCTCGAAAAAGAGCTTCAGTCAGGGCTATTGTTATCCCTGTTTTACCAAGCTGCCCCAATGCGATACTTGCATTATGAGCCCAGAGAGATGCCACTTTCATCATGGCACCTGCCGCGACCCGGTATGGGGTGAAAAGTACTGCTTTACTGACCATTTTGTCTATCTGGCCAATAGCTCTGGGGTCAAGGTTGGTATTACCCGAGGCACCCAGCTGCCGACTCGCTGGATCGATCAGGGCGCCACCCAGGGGCTGCCAATCTTCCGAGTGCAAACTCGTTACCAGGCAGGGCTGATTGAAGACTGCATACGTGAACATGTCGCCGACAAGACCAGCTGGCAAAAAATGCTTAAGGGTAATGCTGAGCCAGTGGATCTGGCGGCTATTCGCGATGAGCTTCTGATCAAGTCAGAAGCTGGTCTAGAATTACTCGAACAGGAGTTTGGTCTGCAAGCATTACAGCGTCTGTATAGCGAGAGCACGACAGAAATTAACTTTCCAGTGCATGAATTCCCGGAAAAGGTAAAGAGCTTTAACCTGGACAAGCAACCCCTTGTTGAGGGGGTGTTAAAAGGTATTAAAGGCCAGTACCTTATTCTTGCTACTGGGGTGATCAATATTCGTAAATACACTGCCTACAATGTGCAGTTCTCAATAAATTAATTTAAGGACAGTTCTAGTGAAAGATCCATTACCGCAAACTATTTATTTAAAGGATTATCAGGTTTCTCCGTTTTTAGTGGACACCACAGATTTAGTTTTTGATCTTGGCGACGAGCAGACTCGTGTGACTACCAAGCTGGCGGTGAGACGCAACCCTGCCAGTACAGATCAGGTCGCTTCCTTAGAGCTCAATAGTAAAGGTAGTGTGGAGCTGCAGTGGGTTGAAGTAGACGGCCAGCGCCTTGATAACAGTGCCTTCAGCCTGACCCATAACCTACTGATACTGCCCAACTTGCCTGCCAGCTGTGTTATCAGTACGGAAGTGTCGATACAGCCCCAGTTAAATACCTCGATGATGGGCCTGTACCGGTCGCGAACCATGTACTGCACCCAGTGTGAAGCTGAGGGCTTCCGCCGCATTACCTATTTCCCGGACCGCCCCGATATTATGTCGGTATTTACGGTCAAGATCATAGCTGACAAAGTCAGCTATCCGGTATTGCTCTCCAATGGCAACGCCATCGAGCGAGCGGATCTTGATGATGGCCGCCATACGGTCACCTGGCACGATCCATTTAAAAAGCCATCGCATTTGTTTGCTCTTGTAGCGGGGACCTTGTCTGCAGTGGAAGACAGTTTTACTACCATGTCCGGCCGTGATATTCCGCTGCAAATTTTTGTCGAAGAAAAAGATTTGGATAAATGCGCCCACGCTATGTTGTCGTTAAAGAACTCTATGCGCTGGGACGAAGAAGTCTATGGTCGTGAGTACGATCTGGATATCTTTATGATTGTCGCCGTAGACGACTTCAATATGGGGGCCATGGAAAACAAGGGGCTAAATATTTTTAATACTTCAGCGGTATTGGCTAACCCAAAAACCACGACCGATGCTGCATTTTTGCGTGTTGAAGGAATTGTGGCCCATGAGTATTTCCACAACTGGTCTGGCAACCGCGTCAATGTTCGCGACTGGTTTCAGCTGAGCCTTAAAGAGGGCTTTACAGTATTCCGTGACTCTCAGTTTTCATCGGATATGAACTCGCCAACGGTAAAACGCATTGAAGATGTCTCTTTTTTACGCACCCATCAGTTTGCAGAAGATGGTGGCCCTATGTCCCATCAGGTGCAGCCCGATTCCTATATGGAGATCAATAATTTTTACACCGTGACCGTGTATGAAAAAGGCTCAGAAATTGTGCGGATGTATCACAGCCTGTTGGGTGCAGAGACTTACCGCAAAGGTAGTGACCTGTATTTCGATCGCCACGATGGCGAAGCGGTAACTATTGAAGAATTTGTTAGCGCTATGGAAGATGCCAGCGGCCGTGATCTTACTCAGTTCCGTCGCTGGTACAAACAGTCCGGTACGCCGGTACTCAAAGTGCGGTCAGCATATGATGCGACGGCCAAGACATTTTCCCTTAATGTTGAACAGAGCTGTCCAGCCACACCAGGGCAGAGTGAAAAACTTCCTTTTTTGATTCCAGTGAAACTTGGGCTGGTCGGTGCAGATGGCGCTGATATGGTGCTTGATGATGCGGGCCAGACAGAGGTTGTTTTTGAGATGACAGAAGCCAGCCAGCAGTTGGTTATTGAGAATATCGACGAGCGACCAGTTCCCTCCTTGCTGCGTGGTCTATCCGCGCCAGTCAAACTAGATTACCCCTACAGTGCTGAGCAGCTAGCCCACCTAATGGCCAATGACAGTGACGGCTTTAATCGTTGGGATGCCAGTCAGGCCCTTAGTTTGTCGGTATTGAACCAATTAATGCACGACAGCCTCCATGAGCGTCCCATGATTCTTGATGGCCAGTTAGTTGAGGCCTATAAAGCGCTGCTGTCTGATACTTCCCTTGACCCAGCCATGGTGGCGCTGATGTTACAGCTGCCCACTGAGGCATTGCTCCATGAAAATACAGACATTATTCATGTCACGGCAATCCATGATGCTAGGTCGTTTCTGCGCACTGCACTAGCAGGCTGTCTCGCCAGCCAGTTAGAGGCAATTTATCACCACTACAATGCTAAACAAGCCTATGCCCCCAATGTTCAACAAATGGGTGGTCGCAGCCTTAAAAATACCGCCTTGGGTTATTTGATGTTAGTGGATAGGGGTGTTGAGTTAGCTTGGGCTCAATTCCAGAGTGCTGATAATATGACTGACCAGGCAGCTGCGCTGACTGCTTTGGTTAATTGCCCAGAGGCCTCAGACTATGCTGCCAAGGCTTTATCTCAGTTTGAAGAACAGTTTAGAGATGAGGCTCTGGTAATGAACCTGTGGTTGCAGGTTCAGGCTACCAATGCTCAGCCGAATGGATTGGAGAGGGTCCAAACTTTGATGGACCACTCAGCATTTAGCATGAGCAATCCAAACAAAATCCGCAGTCTGATTGGCGGGTTTGCAAATGCCAACCATATTAATTTCCATAATCCGGATGGCTCTGGATACCAGTTCTTAACCGAACAGATTCTGGCGTTGAATACGGTTAACCCGCAGGTTGCCGCCAGACTGGTCACGCCCCTAACTAAGTGGAAGAAATTCCCTGAACCCAACCGAGAGCTGATGAAGCAGGCACTGCAAAACATTGCGAATAAGCCAAATTTGGTTAAGGATTTGCAAGAAATAGTCTCGAAGTCTTTGTAAATAGCCGGTGGTATCTTTATCTTCCACAACCTTGGGCAGAGGCCAAAACTATGGGCTAAGCTTTAAGTATCAGTTTGCCGATATTGCACGATCGGAACCGATGCCCAGACGACCAGATCCTGAAGTTCTAGGGAGCTAATTCCCGTTAGCGCGTTCCGTCTGGGCAGTATGTAACCCTATGCTTAGGAGGCTTTTTTAGCCTCCCTTTTTTGAAACTGCCTTTTTTAAATTCTTGTTTTTTTTGCCTTTTATAAGCCACAGCCCTCTAATGGTTGTGGGCCGCACTCGCCCCTGAGGGAATTCGAATATGGTCCACCAAATCCTGCACCTCTGCAGGGGGTGGAGCGGTGATTTTACTCACCCCGAAAGCAGCTGCAATATTTAGCAACATACCAATAAACCCTATCCCTTCGGGTGAAATACCTAATAGCCAATAATCGGCATTATTGAGTTCAGGAGAGGCAAATTTAAAGTAAACAATATAGGTAAAAGTAGTTATTAGCCCAACCAGCATGCCAGTGACTGCGCCCTCTTTATTCATACGTTTACTGAATATACCCAGCAGTATCGCAGGGAAGAGAGAGGCGGCGGCCAAGCCAAATGCGAAGGCAACCACCTGAGCCACGAAGGCTGGCGGGTAGATACCAAAGAGCCCGGCAATACAGACAGCCACAGCTGCGGCAATTCTCGCAAATAGCAGTTCCTGCTTTTCGGTTATTGCGGGCATTAACGTCTGCTTTAATAGGTCATGGGAGATTGAACTGGAAATCACAAGCAGCAGCCCAGCTGCAGTTGAGAGGGCAGCGGCCACACCACCGGCGGCGACAAGGGCAATGACCCAGCCTGGCAGATTAGCAATCTCCGGGTTAGCTAACACCATAATATCCCGATCAATTTTCACTTCGTTCTCAGAGCCGGCACTGTACTGCATGACTCCATCATTATTCTTATCTTCCCAGCCCACCAAGCCAGTACTCTCCCAGTTACTAAACCATTTGGGCGCCTGTTCGTAGCTGGTGTTGTGAATCGTATCGACTAGGTTGAGCCGGGCAAAGGAGGCTACCGCTGGCGCTGTGGTGTAGAGAATGGCGATAAAGACCAGCGCATAGCCCGCGGACTTTCGCGCATCAGAGACCTTGGGCACGGTAAAGAAGCGCACCAAAACATGGGGTAGGCCCGCTGTGCCAAACATCAATGCTGCGGTAATAGCAAAGACATCGATAGTAGATTTGCTACCCTGAGTATATTCCCTAAAGCCCAGATCCGTTAAGACGCCATCAAGCTTTTCTAGCACAGATAACCCAGAGCCATCCAGTACTTCAGAACCAAAGCCCAGCTGGGGAATAGGGTTGCCGGTAATCATAATAGAGATAAAAATCGCCGGGACCATATAGGCAAAAATCAGCACAGTGTACTGAGCCACCTGAGTGTAGGTAATTCCTTTCATGCCACCGAGAACTGCATACATAAATACAACGGCCATACCGATAATCACCCCGGTCCCCACATCGACCTCCAAAAAGCGGGAGAATACAATGCCTACGCCACGCATCTGGCCAGCGACATAGGTAAAGGAAACAAAGATCAGGCAGACTACCGCAACAATCCGTGCGGCGTTAGAGTAGTAACGTTCGCCAATAAAATCAGGCACGGTAAACCGGCCAAATTTGCGCAGGTAGGGAGCCAGCAATAGTGCTAGCAAAACATAGCCGCCGGTCCAGCCGAGTAGATAGACGGAACCGTCGCGACCCATAAAGGAAATGATGCCAGCCATGGAGATAAAAGAAGCAGCACTCATCCAGTCAGCAGCGGTAGCCATACCATTGACCACCGGGTGCACTCCGCCCCCCGCCACATAAAAATCTTTGGTGGAGCTTGCCCGTGACCAGATGGCGATACCGATATACAGCGCGAAAGATGCGCCCACAAATAGATAGGTCAGCAGCTGAGTACTCATTATGAATTCTCCTCAGCATCGTCATCTACGCCAAATTGGCGCTCAATTATTTGTATGCGCCAAGCATAAATAAAGATCAGAGCTACAAATACATAGATAGCACCCTGTTGAGCAAACCAGAAGCCGAGTTTAAAACCGAACACTGAGAATTGGTCCAGCCAGTCTACCAGTATAATTCCACAACCAAATGAAACCGCAAACCAGATAATTAATAGTTTGCCCAGTAAGCGTAAATTAGCTTGCCAATAGTCTTTGGTATTTTGGCCGCTGAGATTATGGGCCGGAGTGTTCTCGCCTGCGTCGTGGTCAAGTTGTCTGGACATTATCTATACTCTTATTAATTTCTTTATTTTAGACGGACTTACCTGTTGCTGTCATGCAGTGGCTAACAGGCTATGGCTATGAGCTTTATTCACTCTGCGGGTAAAGAGGGTTTAACCTATTTCCTCTGGGCTCTTTTTGAGATTCCACGCTCAACTTAGAGGAGTAAGCCTTTAGTTGCCTTACTAACTGTTGAGTATCTAAGCTATCCCCCAACCTGTCCTCTGAGCTATCCCCTTTATAGAGTTGGCGATCCAATTCTGCAAACGCCGCTCCTAAGTCATCATCTCCAAGCTGTTGTGCAAGCTGCTTAAGGGTACTGGGTGGATTATCTGCAAATAAGCTTTTACCCCAATCTAAAATGCTGTCGCGCATGGCCATCAGGTTATCTTTGGCGGCCAGACTTTCGACCCTCTTTAGCTTCTGTTTTGAATTTAGCTGCACGCTGTCAGTAACTGGATTATCGGTGCCGGCCACTGCCGATGGGGTTCGCGTCGATATTAATACAGCGATCAATGCTGTGAGCAGTATGGCATTAAAGGCCATTGACCATTTGGTTAATGATGAGGGTTCAGATGTTTCAGTCTGTAATATCAGAGGTGTCAACGTTAGCGGTTCATTACTCGGTTGGAGACCAAGCTGGGGCGATGGGGCCGCTGTTGTCGCGACCCTAACCTGCAATGTCACAGGCTCTAATGTGCTGTTTTGCATACGCTGTTTATTGGTATCCCACCAGCGAACGGTAATGCTGGGTAAGGTGAGTTCTCCAGCACGATTGGGCACCAGTGCCAGAGTTTCGGTTCGCACGCCAAGAATGCCTCCGGCGCTTACCTGGTCTTCAATACTTGGCTGGTCGGGATAGATCTTATAATCCAAACTATCTGATGCTGGCAGGGGCTGGATCTGGGCGCCAGTAAGCCCTTGGGCTTTTATTCTAATGGTGCGTGTGATTGGTTCACCCACAGTCAGATCGTTGAGGTCACTACTCCACTGTTGTTGCAGTTCCACCTTGCTGCTTGGCATCCATTGGTCCAATGGAATATGAGTCGGCTTTGCCATAACATCGATTGTCTTGGGTTCGGTATTGCGAAATAGCTGTTTCCCGCGACTGGAGAACGCACCAAACTGGCGGCCGCCGCTCTCAAATGCGCCAAAGCGAAGGGCGGGAATGTACAGCTTGCCATTGACCTGAGGGAACAGGGCATAGATGACTTCGATAACCAGATAATTGCGGCCGTTAATCATTTTTTGGAATTGATTTTCACCGACACGCTGCACAATGGCATCGGTAATTTCCAATTCCGAGAGGGTTAAATTCTGAAGCTGCACTGAGGTATACAGCCGCTGGGTCAGGATAATTTGTTGTTGAATATAAACCGCATCTTTATCAACCACAGTCTCTGTATAAACGGGTTGTTTGCCGGCACCAGCAGTTATTTTATTGGCAGAGCGCACCGTTATTTCCAGAGCATTACTGATTTCGTTTTTATAGCTAATTGAGGGAATTAAAATAACCCCGGTGCGTTTGGGCATAAGCACCATATTCCAATCAGTATAAGACTGAGACTTGCCATTGGTCCATGAATACTGCTGCTGGCGATTGTTGCTGAGTATGTCGAAGTCTTTTTGTAACACGGTAAAATCGGGCTCTGATGTAATTGCCTGACCGTTGTAGCGCACAACAAACTGCAGAGTTTCATTGTTATCTAAAACGGAGCGGTCAACCTTGGCCGTTAGATCTGCCCAGCTTAAAGCTGAGATTATTAATAGCGATACCGCCATAAAAATTTTTAAATACTGTGAGTTCATTTACCAGCGCTCTTGCTCATTAGGGGGTTTAGGGCGTCGTTGCTCCAGTGCACGCTGTCGCGACTGGTAGCGGAATTTTTCGCGCAACAGGCCGCCGGGATCATCTGGCACTCGACGCAGCATTTGCTCAATTTCCTGTTGGTTTTGTTTTTCTTCTTCGCTGAGCTCTTGTTCTTCAAGCTGCTGTTCTTGTTCTTGTTCTTGTTCTTGTTCTTGTTCTTGCTGTTGATTTTCTTCCTGCTCTTGTTCCTGGCTTTTTTCTTCGCTCTGTTCTTGCTCTTTATCTTCTGCGCTATCTGGCTCTTGCTCTCGCTGCTCGTCAGATGGTGATTCTTGCTGCTGGCTTTGTTGGTCGTCATTCGACTGCTGTTGCTGATCAGACTCCTGCTCTTGGTTCTGTTCTTTATCTTGCTGTTTGTCTTGTTCTGACTGATCGCCGTTTTGTTTTTGTTCTTGTTGCTGTTTTAATTTTTCAACAAGCTCGCGATTAGCCTGAGCATCTTTCATATCAGGCTGTAGTTCTAGCGCTCGATCATAGGCTTTAACAGCAGCCTCTAACTCTCCTGACCTAGCCAAAGCATTGCCGCGGTTGTAATGGGCATCGGCAGTATTTCCCACCGTAAATTCGCCAATTGCATTCTCATAGTCACCCGCGCGGTAGGCGGCGCTGCCCCGCCATTGGCTATCTTCAAATAAACTCTGAGCAGTGGCAGCGTCACCAGCATCTAATGCGTCAAGCCCTTGCTGGTCCGGGTTCTGCCACAGGTCTTGCCAAATAGACGCGGTCACCTGATCAGAGACACTCAATAGGGGCGCGATTAGTATCAGCACCACTGTGCCTCTGCGAAAGCTCAGTATCAGCGCAGGGATAAATAAAATAATCAGCCAAAAGCCTTGGTCATCCCAGAGGTCAAATGATCGATCGAGCTCTCTGGTGGCATTTGGGAATGCCTGCTCTGCGACTTTCAATAGTGCATCGATATCGCTATCGTCAGCACTGAGGTCCCGATAAATTCCGCCATTTTTATTGGCCAGCATCTGTAATGATGAAGCGTCTAATTTAGGAATAAGAATATTGCCGCTGCGGTCTTTTACAAAGCCACTGTTGCCCAGCGGAATTGGTGCACCCTCATTTGTGCCGACGCCTAGTATGGAAAGACGATAGTTCCCCGCTTTAGCAACCATTGACTGGATAGTGCCAAAGGCCGCTCGAGAAACACCATCGGAAATTAATACTATATCGGCCTGTTCATAGCCGCCGTTAATCGCCAATTCAATCGCCATTTCTATGGCTTCTTCGGTATTGCTACCATATTCTGGCAGCAGGGTGGGGTGCAGAATAGGAACCAGGCTGATAATAGTATTACTGTCTTCAGTAAGGGGCGACACTGTGTGAGCTTCGCCACCGTAGACCACCAGCCCAACAAAACCTTCGCGACGGTTTTTAAGAATATCAATAAGTTTATAGCGGCCGCGCACTAAACGACTGGGGGTAATATCCTCAGCCAACATGGATGGTGACAGGTCAAAGACAACTACCATGGCGCTGTCTTCTTTATGCACCGGTTGGGGCAATTGCTGCCAGGTTGGGCCGGCTAAGCTGAAACAGCAGATTACCCAGGCCATACCCAGGCCGCTTAGCAGCCAGCCTGCCTGTTTATTAGTTTTATCTTCACCCTGCAGTAAAAATGGCAACAGTGCGGGGTTGATAATTTGCTCCCAATTACCAGCGCTGCGTTTGTGCCATTGATACAGGCCGAGTACTAAAACAACCGGCACCAAGCCCAAAAACCACCAAGGCCGCAAAAAGTGGAAGTCGCCTAGATTAGCCAGTAAATCAGACATTGTCGCCCCCGCCCTTGGCAGCAGCCAAGCGAATAAAGGCCATCAGCAGGCTGAGTATAAATGCTGCGGCTAATGGCCAGTGAAATAGGGTTGCAACCGGGCGAATGGTCTCTGCGTCCTGTTCTATAGGTTCCAATCGATTGAGCTCGGCATAGATAGACTTTAGCTCTTGTGGATCTCGGGCACGGAAAAATTGCCCACCGGTTTCTTCGGCGATGCGGGCTAGGGAAGCTTCGTCGAGATCGGCGCTGGGGTTAGTGACACGCTTGCCAAAGAGCCCCCATGTCTCCTGAACCTCGGCACCTATGCCGATGGTATAGATTTTAACCTTAGCACGACGAGCTAGGTAGGCGGCTTTCAAGGGTTCTAATTCACCAGCATTGTTGGCGCCATCGGTAAGCAGTATAACCACCCGATGATTTTCTGGACGAGCTTGCAGGCGTTTGACGGCAAGGCCTATGGCATCGCCTATGGCCGTGCCATTGTTGCCAGCAAAGCCAATTTGCGCTTCGTTTAGTAAGGTTTGCATGGTCAGGCGGTCAAAGGTGAGGGGTGTCTGCAGATAAGCTTTTTCGCCAAAAAGAATAAGCCCGAGGCGATCGCCTTCGCGCTCGACAACAAAGTCACCAACCACTGATTTTACCGCGACCAAACGATTGACCTGGCGACCCCTGAGCTCCATATCGTCCCGCTCCATACTGCCGGAGATATCGACAGCCAACAGAATATCACGGCCATTAGTAGGCAGAGCCACGGGCTCACCGATCCATACGGGTCTGGCCAGGGCTAATAAGCTGGTCAGCCAGCACAGGCTGAGCATTAGTAGCAGTAACTGCTGCAACCACTGACCACCGCTGCCAGAGGCTGCTGCACCATCGGCTGCATTGGCGAGTATAGGTGCCCGCAGCGCACGAACATGAGTCTTGGCTGGGCTGCGCCACCAGCGATAAATAAAGGGTAGGGGGGCAAGTGCCATTGCCCAGGGCCAGAGTAGGTTCAACATAGGGGCCGATACTTTAGTTTGTGGCTGGGGACATGTTTGACAATCCACTCTTCGGCGCTGTCGATAAACTGCTCGGTGATTACAACATCCAACTCGACTGCACCAGAATAAAGTGCGGACTCTAAATTCGTAGGGGAATTTTCAAATACATTTCTTGGACAGCTCTGTTTTAAAAATGTAATAAACTCATCAATACTCAGGCTACTGTAATTTTGCTCTGGATAGGCACTGTTGACGGTCTGCTTAAGCAGTTCTAGTACGGCGACCAAATGAACATCTGAGCTCAGTTTAATCTGCTGTAACTGGGCCATGGCCTGACGGCGGTAAAGCCTTGCGCGATACTGTTTGGAACAAACGACTACTAAGCCTGCAACCACAGCGCAAGTCAGAATAATCAATAGCCACCAACCGGGTGCCAATGGCCATGGGGATACGCCCTGGGGCAGGTGGATATCCCGCAGTTCCGCTAGGGGGTCGCCTGGGTTCATTGCTGGGCACCCATTAGCTTGATCGCCCGCTAGATCTTGAGGAGGTACGGCGCTTGCCATAGGCCCGCGCCAATACAGACATCACATTGTCTGCAGTATCAAACGGCAGTAGCCCGGCAGAGAGCTGCTCACTAAGTTTGCGCAGTGTCTGGCCGCGCTTTAAAAAGGCATCGGCAAATCGCTGGCGCAATTTATCATTTCGGGTATCCAGAATGGTTTGCTGCTGGCCATCGCTTACCGCGTATAAAGAAGGTGGTGGCAATTCGGTTTCGATACTGTCGTAGACATGGCAGAAATTGAGATTGGCATGCCGTGCGAGCTCGAACAGGTGACGCTCGCAACTAGCATTTAAGTCGTGGAAGTCACTGACAATAAAGACGGTACTGCCGGGCATAATAAAACGTCGAGATTCTTCCAATAATTCAGCGAGGCTGTAGCGATCTGGCTCGGGCTCCAAAAGACTGGCGCTAAACTCTTTGAGGCCATGAATAAACTGCAGCACCGCATGGTGGCTGCGTCGCGCTTTGACATCGGTTTGCTGTTGGGCGCCAAAGATCATGCCACCGGCGCGATCATTAGCCGCTAGGCCGGCCCAGGCCAGCGCCGCGGATATCTCACAGGCGACCACAGACTTAAGCCGCTGGCTGCCAAAGAACATTGAGCTGCGCAGATCACTGATGACCAAAATCGGGCGCTCCCGTTCTTCACTAAAAATTTTGGTATGAGGCGTCTGGGTGCGTGCGGTTACACGCCAATCGATACTGCGTACATCGTCTCCCGGCTGATAAATGCGCACTGAATCAAAGTCCATGCCGCGGCCGCGAAAGCGGGATTTATGCCCACCCGCTAGCATTTGACGCGCCTGAATTTTTGGAAACCCAGTGAGTTCACGTGCGCCATAGCGAAGCTTGACCATATCACTAAGATTGACAATCGCTGGATGGTTATCGTCTGTCTGGTTCATTAGTGGCAGGCCGTTAGGCTGAGGGCACCGTGGTGAGTAGTTTGTCGATGACCTGATTGGCTGTGATACCTGCGGCCTCGGCTTCGAAGCTCAGAATTAAGCGATGGCGCAGCACATCATGGGCAACAGCACGGATATCATCGGGAGTCACAAAGTCACGGCCTTCCATCCAGGCCAGTGCTCGACTACAGCGATCCAGGGCGATGGTGGCTCTGGGACTGGCGCCAAAATCTAACCACAGGGCTAGATCACCACCATAGGCGCTGGTGTTCCTGGTGGCAAGAATTAACTGTACTAAATACTCTTCAACTGGCTCAGCCATATGCACGGCTAGTACCTGTTTGCGGGCCTCAAATAGAGTCTCTTGGCTTAGTGGGGCTATACCTGCATGCTCCTCATGCAGGGCTTCCTGTCGCGACAGTGCCAGAATCATGCGCTCGGTCTCTGGCGCTGGATAGTCGACCATAATATGCATTAGAAAACGATCCATCTGTGCTTCGGGCAGGGGGTAGGTGCCTTCTTGTTCGATAGGGTTCTGGGTGGCCATCACTAGAAAGAGCTCTGGCAGCTGGTAGGTATTTTTACCCACGGAAATTTGACGTTCGGCCATAGCTTCCAAAAGTGCTGACTGAACTTTGGCAGGTGCGCGGTTAATTTCATCCGCCAGGACCAGATTATGAAACAGCGGCCCAGCTTGGAACTCGAAGGTGCCTTCTTGGGGCCGGTAGATATCACTACCGGTAATATCCGCAGGCAGCAGATCTGGCGTAAATTGTACTCGGTGAAAGTCTGCTTCCAGACCTTCTGATAAGGTTTTGATGGCTTTGGTTTTTGCCAGTCCCGGAGCACCCTCCACAAGGAGGTGGCCATCGGCGAGCAAAGCCACCACTAAGCGCTCAACAAGATGCTCCTGGCCGACGATTTTACTGGCCAGCCAGTGCTTAAGTTCGTTGATATTCTGTTGCAAAAGTAACCCCTACAAATTGGTTAGGTTGTTAACGCGGGAGGAGATTCTAGTTGTTGTTAGAGCAAGTCTCAAATGCAGTTTTACACTCTCATTTTGAATTGCATTTTGACCGGTATTTTGATCTATATTTAGGATGTCATAACATCATTACTTTTTGTATAAATTAAAAAGATTTTTGTATCTAAATTCAATTCCTATTTGTTACCCTAGGGATAAGGAACTGTATAAAACCAGTTTTCAGACTTACAAAACTTAAAAAGGTTTCAAAACCCGCTCATGGACGCAAAAAACAATGGTCAGCGCACTGACTTAATGAAGTCGCTGGCAAGTATTGCCAAGAAAAAACTCAGCAAATCACAGGCCGCGCAATTCGAACAGTTTGTTGTTAGCGCCATGCACTTTTACCCCGATGCCGATTACTTGAATCGCCCTGTAGAGGACATATTTTGCAGCCTTTGGGGCCTATTGGATTTTAGTGCAGCAGCGATAGTGCCAGCCGAAGGTTGTCATGCCGCACTCCGGGTGTTTAACCCGAGCCCCGAGACCGAAGGTTGGTCCAGTCTGTATACCAGTATTTATATCAACCAGCGAGATATGCCATTTCTGGTGGATTCCCTGCGCATTGTGCTCAATCGCCGTGGTCTCAATATTTATACATTGCAGAGTAACCCCATGTGGGCGGTACGCAATGAATCTGGGTTGTTGCAAAGTACCCATAAAGACTATACGGATGGTGCTCAGCGTGAAGCACTGATCAGCATTGAAGTGGATCGCCACTCCGAGTCAGAGCTGGCTGATCTGCATCTCGAATTAATTGCGGTATTAGATGATGTTGAAGTAGTGGTTGATGGGTTCGACCCAATGCGTCAACGGGTCGATGATCTAATTGCTGAACTGCAGGAAAATGCGCCCAAGCTTGAAGATTTGGAAGAATCATTAGAGTTTCTGCGTTGGATTTATAACGGCTACTTTACCTTCACAGGCTGTGTTGAATTTGACCTTGTTGCCGATGGCGATAAACAGTATCTGCGGGAATCTCCAAAAAGCCGTTGTGGCCTATTCAAGAAATATGGCCGCGATGCCCGACAGGAATTGATCAATGAGCTAAGCCCCGGGGTAAGTGCCCTTTACCAGAGCGATGATCTTTTGGCTGTCACCAAATCCTCAGAGCGCTCTCGGGTGCACCGGGATGTCTATTCCGACTATATAGTGGTCAAGCGCTTTAATAAGCAAGGCCAGCCATTTGGTGAGGTGCGGTTTCTCGGGCTTTATACCTCACAATTTTACTCCTACAGCCCGCGCCGCATACCACTGCTGCGTAAAAAGGTTAACTGGGTAATGGAGCATTCTGGTTTTAGCCCAAATAGCCACGACGGCAAAGCACTGATGGCTATTTTGGATTTCCACCCTCGGGATGAGTTGTTCCATGTGGGTCGAGAGGCACTGGCTGAAACGGCCATTGGGATCTGGCAGATTTATGAGCGGCGAGCTACCCGAGTGTTTATCCACCCAGACCCCTTTGATAAATTTGTTAGCTGCATTGTCTATATTCCTCGAGAGCACTTTAGTACCAGTGCCCGAGAGAAAATTCAGCAGGTTGTTGGCGAGCAGCTCGACTCAACCGAAAATGAATACAGCACCCAGTTTTTACCGGAGTCTGTGCTGGTGCGTATTTATCTTGTCTATCAGGTGAGCAATAAAAAGCATATTGATATTAGCAGTGCTCATCTTGAAGAGGTTGTTAAGCAGGTGACAAGAGGTTGGTCCGACACGTTTGCGGAGGTTGCTGTAAACAGCTGTGGTGAGTCAGATGGCCTGGCACTGGGTCGGCGTTTTAAAAGCGCTTTTCCCTCAGCGTATCGAGAGCTCTATGCTCCAGAGGAGGCGCTGGCGCATATTGAGTTATTTGATCGTTTAGAGGATTCCGCTGACCTTGCCATAGATCTAAAACATCAGCATCAGGCGGAAAACAATGACCTTCAGTTGGCACTTTTCCACCGCGATGCGCCACTGGAACTGTCAGATATGATCCCCATGTTGGAAAATCTGGGCTTCCGAGTGGTCATGGAACATCCCTATCTTATTCAGCCAGCCAGTGAGCATCAGGTGTGGATGCAGGAATTTAATCTGTCGTTTTCTCTAGATGTTAATGTCGATGTCTCAGCGGTGCAGAGCAGCTTTAAAGAGGCTCTCAGTACCGTATGGAAGGGCGATGCTGAAAATGACAGCTTTAATCGATTAGTGATTGGCGCGCGTTTGGACTGGCGGGCGGTAGCTATGTTACGGCTTTATGCTCGCTATCTTAAGCAGCTGGGTATTTCCTATAGCCAAGATTTTATTGCCGATACCCTGTCGCGTTATTTGGATATAACTCGCAATTTGGTAGCTTTATTCAAGAGCTATTTTGACCCGCGTTATGCAGGAGATAGCCGTGGGGATCGTTCGGCGGGTCTGGTTAATAAGGTGATTGAGGCTTTGGACGCCGTCGATAATATCAGTGAAGACAATGTTATCCGCGGCTATCTTGAGGTTATTCAGGCGACATTACGCACCAATTTTTTCCAGACCTTTGCTGATGGTACCCATAAGTCTTATATCTCGGTAAAGCTGGAATCGGAGAAAATTGCTCTGGCCCCCAAACCCAGACCCGCCTTTGAAATCTTTGTCTACTCCCCAAGGGTAGAGGGAGTGCATCTTCGTGGTGGCAAGGTAGCCCGCGGTGGTTTGCGCTGGTCAGATCGGCTTGAAGATTACCGCACCGAAGTATTAGGCCTGGTGAAAGCCCAGCAAGTGAAGAATGCGGTGATTGTGCCCACCGGGGCCAAAGGTGGCTTTGTTGCCAAACAGGCGAGTATGGCGGCGGGTCGAGAGGCATGGCTGCAAGAGGGTGTTGCCAGTTATATGCTTTATATACAGGCTCTTTTGGACATCAGCGACAACCTTATTGAAGGCGAGGTAGTGCCTCCACAAGACGTGGTACGCAGGGATGGTGACGACCCCTATCTGGTTGTGGCCGCCGATAAAGGTACTGCGACGTTCTCTGATATAGCCAATAAGATTTCCGAAGCCAATCAGTTCTGGCTCGGAGATGCCTTCGCTTCCGGAGGCGGCAATGGTTATGACCACAAGGGCATGGGTATTACCGCCCGAGGGGCCTGGGTTGCTGTGCAGCGGCATTTCCGTGAAATTGGTATGGATATTCAGCAACAGGATTTCACCGTCGTAGGCGTTGGGGATATGGGAGGTGATGTGTTTGGGAATGGCATGCTGCTATCTAAGCATATTCAGCTAGTAGCGGCCTTTAACCATCTGCATATCTTTATCGATCCTGATCCAGACTCTGCGGCAACCTTTAAAGAGCGCAAACGGCTTTTCGAGACCCCTAGAACTACCTGGGATGATTTTGATAAATCACTGATATCTAAGGGTGGGGCCCTGTATTCCCGCTCGGCAAAGTCCTTAAAGCTGACGCCAGAAATTAAGGCGCGGTTTGATATTGAAAAGAATGACATTAGCCCAACAGAATTGGTAAGCATACTGCTTAAGTCTCAGGTTGATCTTATCTGGAATGGCGGTATTGGCACCTATGTAAAGTCCTCTGCCGAGAATAATGCGGACGTGGGTGATAGAGCCAATGATGGGTTACGGGTTAATGGCAAAGAATTGCGTTGTCGCGTATTTGGTGAGGGTGGAAATCTGGGTATGACTCAGCGGGGCCGTATTGAGTTCTGCCTCAAAGGCGGCCTGTGCAACACCGACTTTATTGATAATGCCGCAGGGGTCGACTGCTCTGACCATGAAGTCAATATTAAAATATTACTCAATAAGGAACTGATCGCTGGCAGGCTTGGTATGGATGAGCGAAACCAGTTTTTGGCTTCCATGACAGATAGCGTGGCAGATTTGGTGCTGCATAATAATAAGCGCCAAACCCAAGCCATAAGCTTGGCCATGCACCGCAGCGATCAACAGCATGCCGAATATCAGCGCTTTATGGCTTGGCTAGAAGAGGCTGGCCGATTAGACAGAGAGCTAGAGTTTTTGCCCACAGACGACCAGCTGAGCGAGCGTATTAATCGCAATAAGCCTGTATGGACAAGACCAGAGCTATCCGTATTAGTCTGTTATTCCAAAGTTATGCTCAAAGAAGCGTTGCTTGAGGCAGATTTACTATCAGAACCATGGTTGGCCAAGTCTATTGATAAGGCTTTCCCTGAGGCGTTAATTGGTCGTTATCGGGATGCGGTTGCGGGGCATCAACTGCGCCGGGAAATTGCAGCGACACAGTTAGCAAATGATCTGGTTGATCGAATGGGCTTTAGCTTTTTCTTTAGGCAGATGGAATCTACTGGCGCTTCAGCGGGTGAAGTTATTCGCGCCTACACCATGGTTATCAATGTTTTAGGCATTGATGAACTGTGGCAGACAATTGAAACCGATAGAGTTTTGGTATCTGAGGTGCAGTTGGACCTGTTACACATGCTAATCCGTTTAGTACGTCGAACCACAAGATGGTTCTTGCGCAACCGGCGTTTGAATTTAGACTGCGGCCTGATTATTGAGCAGTATGCTGGGCCTATGAAGGCTGTAATTGAGCATATGCCAAAGCGCGACCAATTAGAATGGGTAGCTCTTTGGGAACACGAAAAAGGGGCACTGGTTTCTCAGCAGGTGGCGCCAGAGCTTGCCGCAAGATTAGCGGCGTCAGACAGTATCTTCCTAAGTTTAGGTATAGTGGATACCGCGATTAAGCAAAATAAACCCATAGAACAGGCGGCTCAGCTTTATTTTACTCTGGGGGAGCATCTGTCCCTCGATTGGTTTATGGCACAGATCGTGGGCCTGCAGCCGGATAATCGCTGGCAGGATTTAGCGCGGGAGTCCTATGTGGATGATTTGGAAAGTCAGCGCCGCCGGTTGACGGCCTGCCTGTTGGCCGAGAAAACCGATGATATGCAGTCTGCCTTTGAGGACTGGCAGGTACAGCAACAGCCTCTAATTTATCGCTGGCAGTCTATGGTGCGGGACCTGCGTCGTGGTGCAGCACCAGACTTTGCCATGATTTCGGTGGCTTTGAGAGAGCTGTTAGACCTGGTGCAGGCATCAGTGGAGGCAGGGGACTGTCGATAGGTAATTCGATACGCATTCTGATTTTAATAGTAATATTTAACCATGGTGACTATGGATATTTTTAATTCTTTGCCGCAAAAGATTAGCCGCAGGCTTCGGGAAAAGGCAATTGCACGAGCCGAAACACGCATTCTGCTGGCGGGCAGAAAGCCTGCAGATTTTAGCCATGATGAGCTGGAAATTGTCGTGCAAGAAGAGGAGGGCAAAGTAAAAAGTGAGATCAAAGAGAAAGGTGTTCTCGCCCTACTGGCACTGCTTGGTTTGAGTTGGTTCGGTTAGATGATTAAAAATATCTTTCGGCTAACCGCGTTGGGTTATATCTGGAATCGCTACAAAACCGCCATTATTTCAACGGCAGCTCTGTTCGCGTATTTTTGGTTGGTGGGCGCAATGCACGAAGATTTTGTGGCATTTATCGGCTTGAATAATTATACAGAGCACCTGGGCCTTTCATTTCTGGTTAAGTGGGTGGCTTTTATCTTGGGTTTTGTGGTCTATCTTGCCGTTAATGGTCGCAAGGGAAAGATTAAACCTGTTGATGGCAGCTCGGGGGACAGTTCGGGATTGGTGGCGGCTAAAGATGGCCAAGACCCATTCGATACGATCAGAAAAAAAGACAAGCTAAGATCAGCGGCGGACTTTGTGGTGGGAAAGAAGAAATAAAAGCGCTTTTTTAACAGAATAAGAAAAGGCCGCAACTACGCATGAGTTGCGGCCTTTTTGTTGGCTCTTTTTAAGTGTGAGCCAGAAGCGGTATAAATTCCCGCTTAAGTTTGTTTAGTAACACCAGTTTTCGCTTGGTAATTGAGTAGGGGAGCTATAAATTAGCGGCTTTCTGCTGGAATGAAGCCTGATTAAATCCGTTCCAGTAATCCTCGCGTCCCTCGCGCCACCCCCTTGACCAGTGAAACGCCATAATCGACTGTTCTTGATAGGGGCATGTTGCCAATGAGCGTTCCTGAATCACGGCCTGATAGCCTTTTACGAATGAACGGTGGTTCTGATCTCTTTTATGTTTTTTCACATCATCTCCTAAGGGTTTATTTAGGAAACTGCCATTCAGCTTATAAAATCTGCCGAGTGCAGTTTTTATCAAACAAAATTGTTTAAAGAGCGATAGAATAAGCGCCTTTTCGCGCTACCTCTAGTTGACCAAAATCAGACAGTGCTGTCGAAGATTTTGTTTGTCTATACAGAGTGCGTTTTATTCCTAGAAGTAATGAAAGGGCCATAATTGTGAGTGTCGCTTTAGATCATCAGTCTTGGTTAGCTACCTGTCCCAAGGGATTGGAGTTATTGTTGGCTAATGAGTTGCAAGACTTGGGTGCCAATGGCGTCACGGAAACTGTGGCTGCGGTGCACTTTGAGGGCTCCTTAGAATTAGCCTATCGCGCCTGCCTCTGGTCGCGGTTAGCCAACCGAGTGCTTATGCCTCTGCATAGTTTTATGCTTAAAGAGGCAGATGATTTATATCAACAATGCAACGATATTGCCTGGGAAAGGCACTTTTCCGCGGCTCAAAGTATTGCCATTGATTTTATTGGCACCTCGCGCCTCATCGACAACACCATGTATGGCTCCCAGCGGGTAAAAGATGCAGTGGTGGACCGGATCCGCCGAATCGAGGGTGAGCGTCCAAATGTAGACCCCAAGAACCCTGATATCCGTATCCAAGTGCGTCAGCACAAAGGTCGCGCCACAGTCTCCCTGGATATTTCCGGTGAAAGCCTGCACCGTCGTGGCTACAGAACTGGGCAGGGCAGTGCGCCAATTAAAGAAAATTTGGCAGTCGCACTGTTACTCAGAGCTGGCTGGCCTGACATTGCTGCCGAGGGGGGAGCCCTGCTAGACCCAATGTGCGGTAGTGGCACCTTGATCATTGAAGGGGCTATGATGGCAGCAGATATAGCACCGGGTATTTTGCGCGGGCACTACGGGTTTCATTATTGGTTGCGGCATGATCAAGCGCTTTGGGATTCGCTGGTCATTGAAGCCCAAGAACGTAAAGCTAAAGGGCTTGAGAATCTTGAGTTGGATATTCGCGGCTATGATGCCAACCCCCGCGTATTGGAATTTACCACTCAGAATATTGAGAATGCGGGCCTGGATGAACATATTCGCCTGGCCCATAAGCCCATAGATCAGTTTGGTAAACCCACCGCTGAGAGAGGCTTGCTGTTAACAAACCCTCCCTATGGTGAGCGTTTGGGCGAAATCGACGAGCTAATTCCTCTCTATCAAAAGCTCGGTACCGTTCTACAGAAGAATTTTGATGGCTGGAAAGCCGCTATTTTTACTGGCAACGTAGATTTGGGTCGCGAAACCGACCTTTCGCCCACTAAACAATACAGCCTCTATAACGGCACCATTCCCTGCAAGCTACTGGTGTTTGAGGATATGACCTCCAAATCAGCCAGAATTGCAGAGCGCCTAAGTACACCAGCACCAGCTCAAGAGCTGAGTGAGGGCGCCCGAATGGTGCTTAACCGCCTGAGGAAAAATCAGCGCAAATTGGATAACTGGCGCAAAAAGTCCGGTATTAACTGTTACCGCCTCTACGATGCGGATATCCCCGAATATGCAGTGGCTGTCGATATTTATGATCAGTCGGTTTATGTGCAGGAATATGCACCCCCCAACAGCATTTCTGAAAAGGTGGCTCGCGAGCGTTTTGGAGAGGTAAAGCAGGCGGTCAAAGAGTTTGCTGCTAATTATCGAGGCAAAACCCACTACAAAGAGCGCCGCCGCCAGAAGGGCGATAGTCAGTACCAGCGTGTTGCAGAAGGGCCCAGTGATATCATTGAAGTTACTGAAGGTCGAGGGCGTTTTGAGGTCAACCTATCTGATTATCTGGATACTGGCCTATTTCTTGATCACCGCCCAGTACGAGCCTTGATCGGTGATTTGGTCAGGGGTAAAAGTTTTCTCAATCTGTTTTGTTATACCGCGGCGGCATCTGTGCAGGCGGCATTGGCGGGCGCTCGCAGTTCCCTAAGCATTGATATGTCCAATACCTATTTGGATTGGGCAGGTCGTAACTTTGAGCTCAACGATCTCAGCGCCAATAACCATGAATTATTGCGCGCCGACTGCCTCAAATGGCTTGAAACAGAGGGGGAGGTCTATGATGTTATTTTCCTTGATCCGCCCACTTTTTCAAACTCCAAGAAAATGGATGCGGTGTTGGATATACAGCGTGATCACGGGGATATGATTCGTGCTGCAATGGCTAAATTGGCGCTCGGGGGCACATTGATTTTCTCTAATAACTTCCGCAAATTCAAAATGGATGAATTGACCGAGCGCCAGTTTAGCTGCGAAAACATTACACCGCAGACATTGGATATGGACTTTGAGCGCAACCCCCGAATCCATAATGTTTGGGTGATTACTCGCCGAGAGAGCTTTGGTTAACAGGCTATGGGCGATCTAAGCATTCAAGCATTATCAGGCAGCGGCCCAAGAAATCCTGCTGAATTTATGCGCCAAATCGCCGACTGGTGTGAGCAGAACAATGTTCAATTTGATAACTATGGCACTGGTGCCCTCATTGAGGATTTTGAGGCCAAAATCGCGGCATTATTAGGCTTTCCCGCCGCCAGATTTATGCCCAGCGGCACCCTTGCCCAGATGACCGCATTAAAAGTTTGGTGCGATGAAGCCGACTGCCAACATTTTGGTATGCACCCTACCAGCCATCTTGAAGTTCATGAAGAGCATGCTTATTCCAACCTTTATAAGTTGCGGGGGACGCTGGTGGGGCCGAAATACTCCCCATTATTGGCCGAGCATATTGAGGCCTTAGACGAGGAAATGGCGGCGTTGCTAATGGAGTTGCCCATCCGCGAGGCGGGCGGGCAGTTGCCGAGCTGGGACCAGCTGAACCAAGCAGTGGAAGCCGCTAAAAGTAGAGGGCTGCGCCTGCATCTGGATGGCGCCAGACTCTGGGAAGCCCAGTGCTTCTACCAGCGAGATTTCAGTGAAATATGTGCGGGTTTTGACTCGGTTTATGTGTCTTTTTACAAGGGAATTGGCGCATTATCTGGCGCTATGTTGTTGGGCTCGGAAGAGTTTATTGCTCAGACCAAGCTCTGGCAGCGGCGTGCTGGCGGCACTATTTATACACTAGCGCCTCAGGTGGCCTCAGCGGCAATGCTATTTGATGACAGCCTGTCCCGACTGCCAGCCTATTGTGCGAGGGCTAAGCAAGTTGTCTTTGCGCTGGCGGATATTCCAGCTCTAAGATTTATGCCTGAGGTACCGCAAATTAATATGGTGCATGTTTACCTGCCATTTTCAGTGGAAGCCGCCAATAGAGCCCGAGATCAAGTTGAAGCCGAGTATTCAATCCAGATATTTAAAGGTGCGGCCGTGGCCGATGATCCAGAGCAGTCCTATTTTGAGTTATCAGTAGGCGAAAATTTACTTCATTTGTCCGATGAAAGGATTCAGGTAATATTCTCCAAGTTAATTAGTGTGGGAATCCAGCAGCAGGAGGCAATCGGATGAGTAGTTCAGGGGGTAGCAAGATTACGATCTACACTGGGCCAAATTGTCACCTCTGTGAGCAGGCCAAAGGGCTTCTCTACCCACTGATCAAGGAGTGGGGAATGGGTTTGGTAGAGGTGAATATTGAAAATAACGCTAACTTAAAGGCAGAGTATGGTTTTCGCATCCCCGTGATTAGAACACCAGATGGCCAGGAAAAAGGCTGGCCATTTACTGGGGCGCAGATTTCTCGGATGTTGGGGAGCTAGGTTTTAAACTGGGCAACATAACGATCGAGGGCATTGGCGAACTCGGTTCTGTCCCGCTGAGTTAGCGGCGGCCCTACACCAACCTGAGCTCCACTGTTGCGCATAGAATCCATAAAGTCTCGCATATTGAGCCGCGCGCGAATATTAGCCTTGGTATAAAGCTCACCTCTCGGATTTAGTGCTTTACCTTCTTTGTCGATCACCTCTGCCGCCAGTGGGATATCTGCGGTAATCACCAAGTCGTCTTCTTCAACTAGTTCAACAATATGATTGTCGGCAACATCAAAACCAGAACTCACCTGAATAGTGCGAACGCTTGGAATCCGTGGCACTGTCAAAGGCTGATTGGCGACAAGAATCACCTCAATGCCGGTGCGCTGGGATACCCGATAGAGAATGTCCTTGATAACGTTAGGGCAGGCGTCGGCATCGATATAGATTTTCAAGATGATTTTCATTCAAGGTTAAAGGTGTGATTATAACCTAAATGTATTTCTGAATAGGCTTGTAAAGCGGGCTGTAGAAGGTAGAATGCCTCCCCACATTTAACTCAAGTGGCCTCTAGTATAGGTCACCACTGAAAAGGAAAGTAGTATGCCCGCAATTACCCTTCCCGATGGTTCCCAACGAATTTTTGAACAGCCCGTCTCAGTAGCTGATGTAGCCGCTGATATTGGTGCCGGTCTTGCCAAAGCCACCCTTGCTGGCGTTGTTAATGGTGATGTTGTCGATGCGTCTTATGTTATGGACCAGGATGCAACCCTTGCTATTGTCACCGATCGCTCAGATGAAGCGCTGGATATTATCCGCCACTCATCAGCTCACTTGCTGGCTATGGCGGTTAAGCAGCTATTCCCATCGGCCCAGGTCACAATTGGCCCGGTTATCGAAGATGGATTCTACTATGACTTTGCTTTTGAGCGCACTTTTACGCCGGAAGACTTAGAAGCCATTGAAAAGCGCATGGCAGAGCTATCCAGCGAAGATTTCCCGGTGACCCGTGAAGAGTGGGATCGCGATGAGGCAGTCAAATTTTTTAACAGCATTGGTGAAGAGTATAAGGCTGAAATTATTGCCAGCATTCCTGCTGGTCAGGCCATTGGCCTTTATCGCCAGGGCGATTTCATTGACCTCTGTCGTGGTCCTCATGTGCCCTCAACCGGCAAGCTATCTGCGTTTAAGCTGACCAAAGTAGCTGGTGCTTACTGGCGTGGCAACAGCAATAATGAGATGTTGCAGCGTATCTATGGTACTGCCTGGACCAACAAAAAAGAGCTTAAAGCTTATATTCACCGTCTCGCGGAAGCGGAGAAGCGCGACCATCGCAAGATCGGAAAAAAGCTCGACCTCTTCCATATGCAGGAGGAGGCACCGGGCTCGATTTTCTGGCACCAGAAGGGCTGGAGCGTTTATAAAGCTATCGAAGACTTTATGCGCAACAAGCAGATTGAGCGCGGCTATCAGGAAATCAAAACCCCGCAGGTGGTGGATTTTAGCCTGTGGGAAAAGTCTGGCCATGCGGATAAGTTTGGCGACGATATGTTTACCGTTACAACGGAAGACCGCAATTACGCCATTAAACCAATGAACTGCCCCTGTCATGTGCAGGTGTTTAATCAGGGCCTGAGAAGCTACAGAGACTTGCCCCTAAGGCTGGCTGAGTTCGGTGCTTGCCATCGCAATGAGCCTTCAGGGTCGCTGCATGGGATTATGCGAGTGCGCTCTTTTACTCAGGATGATGGTCATATCTTCTGTACTGAAGATCAGATTCAGGCAGAGGTGGCGGAATTTATTGAGTTTCTACACGAGGTCTATGCAGACTTTGGCTTTGATGAGATTATCTATCGATTGTCTACTCGCCCTGAAAAGCGTGTGGGGTCTGAGGAGGATTGGGACCGTGCCGAAGAGGCGCTGGGTAAAGCGCTGGATGCTAAAAACTTGCCCTGGCAGGAATTGCCGGGAGAGGGGGCATTTTATGGCCCGAAGGTTGAGTTTTCCCTAAAAGATTGTATTGGTCGAGTGTGGCAGTGCGGCACCATTCAGGTAGATTTCTCCATGCCGGGACGTCTGGATGCCCAATATGTGGCCGAGGATGGTTCGCGCAAAGTGCCGGTGATGTTACACCGCGCATTATTGGGTTCTTTTGAGCGTTTTATAGGTATTTTGATCGAGCAGTACGAAGGTGCTTTTCCATTTTGGTTGGCCCCGGATCAGGCCGTTGTGATGAATATTACCGATTCTCAGGCCGATTATGCCCATGAAGTTGCTAAATCATTGCAAAATAAGGGATTTAGGGCTAATTGTGACTTGAGAAACGAGAAGATCGGCTTTAAAATCCGCGGTCATTCGATGCAACGGGTACCTTACCTTCTCGTTGTCGGTGATAAAGAAAAAGAATCGCGCACTGTGGCGGTCCGAACCAGAGACGGAAAAGACCTTGGCAGCCTGCCTCTAGATGAGGTAATTGGCATGTTTTCGACGGAAGTGGAACGACGCGGGCGTACTTGTGTAGATGAAACGGAGTAAAGCTTATTAAAAAAGACAGCAAGCGGGCGCGTCTCAATGACGATATAACGTCCCCCGAAGTTCGATTGGTCGCATCAGACGGTTCTCAGGTAGGCGTAGTAAAGCTGGAAGAGGCCCTTGAAGCAGCGCAGAAAGAGACATTGGATTTGGTAGAGATTTCTCCAGATGCACAGCCTCCGGTGTGTAAAATCATGGATTACGGCAAGCATGTCTTTGACGCTAAGAAGAAAGTTGCGTTGCAGAAGAAAAAGCAGAAGCAGACACAAGTAAAAGAAATGAAATTTAGACCGGGAACGGATCAGGGCGACTACGAGATTAAGTTGCGCAATCTGGTGAAGTTTCTGGAGAATGGTGACAAGACCAAAATTACATTGCGTTTTCGCGGTCGTGAGATGGCTCACCAACAGCTCGGCATGGATATGATGAAGCGAGTTGAAGCAGATTTGTCAGAGCTGGCTCAAGTAGAGCAGTTTCCGAAGATGGAAGGACGCCAGATGATTATGGTGTTGGCTCCGCGCAGCAAGAAGAAGTAAAGAGTAAAGAATTTCGAAAGAAGTGAGTAGTACCCAGAAGTAGCAACAGGATGTAACTAGCGCGACCCGCGCTCAGCCATTGTTTTTGGCAGGCTGTCCGGGCGTCTCTTGTTGATTTTATAAACCTCTTATTATTGGAGAACAGAAATGCCAAAAGCTAAAGTACATAGTGGAGCTGCAAAACGCTTCAAAAAGACGGCTGCAGGCTATAAGCACAAGCATCAGCATAAAAGCCATATCCTCACCAAAATGACTACTAAGCGCAAGCGTCAACTTCGTGGCACCAGCATTCTCAATGCTGCTGATAAGCCGCGTGTAGACCGCATGTTGCGAAACGTTTAAGTCACTAACTAATTTTTGGTAGGAGAATGATATGCCTAGAGTAAAACGTGGTGTTGAAGCGGGTCGTCGACACAAGAAAATTTTAAAGCAAGCAAAGGGTTATTACGGAGCGCGTAGCCGCGTTTATCGAGTAGCTGTTCAGGCAGTGACTAAAGCGGGCCAATATGCATACCGTGACCGTCGCGTTAAAAAGCGTACCTTCCGCAGACTGTGGATTGCTCGTATCAATGCTCAATCACGTGTTGAAGGTTTGTCCTACAGCCGTTTGATCAATGGTCTCAGCAAAGCGGGTATTGCCCTGGACCGTCGTGTGCTTGCTGACTTGGCTGTGCATGACAAAGCTGCTTTTGGCGCGGTTGTAAACCAAGCCAAAGCCGCCCTAGCTTAATAGACAAGATGATTAACAGCTGAAATAAACTGCTTATATAGCAGCTTTATAAGAAGCTAATCGAATAGGGAAGGGGCTATTGCTCTTTCCCTATTTTTTTATCAGTAATAAGATACATAATCTGGTTATGTGGTGAGTCAAAATGATTGAACTGGAACAGATTGCCAATGAAGCTGAGGTTGCGATTGCCGCAGCTACAGATTTGTCGGTGCTGGATGATCTGCGAGTCGACTACCTCGGTAAAAAAGGAGTGCTGACGGGTCTGTTAAGAGGCCTTGGCGCGCTCTCTAATGAGGAACGTCCGGCAGCAGGTGCCAAAATCAATGAAGTAAAGCAGGCACTACAGGAACAGATTAACGTCAAGAAATCTGATCTGGAGTCGGCGGCATTGAATGCGCAACTAGCTGGAGAGACCATTGATGTCACCTTGCCGGGCCGAGGCGAAGAGGCGGGAGGGTTACATCCTGTTACTCGTACTATGGAGCGTATAGAAGCGTTCTTTAGACGCATTGGTTACGACGTTGAGACAGGCCCAGAGATTGAAGACGACTACCATAACTTTGAGGCGCTAAATATCCCGGGGCACCATCCGGCTCGGGCTATGCACGATACTTTTTATATAAATCCAAGCACAGTACTGCGAACTCACACTTCGCCTGTTCAGGTGCGAACTATGGAAAGTCAGCAGCCACCTATCCGCATTATTTGTCCTGGTCGCGTTTATCGCTGTGATTCTGATTTGACTCACACACCTATGTTTCATCAGGTTGAGGGCTTGGTCGTCGATAAAAACATCAGTTTTGCTGACCTGAAAGGTGTAATTGATCAATTCTTGAAAGCCTTTTTTGAGGCAGACTTGCCGGTTCGTTTTAGGCCTTCGTATTTTCCGTTTACCGAGCCCAGCGCAGAGGTGGATATCCAATGCACCAATTGCGGTGGTAAGGGTTGTCGCGTTTGCAGCCACACTGGCTGGCTAGAGGTAATGGGTTGCGGCATGGTGCATCCCAATGTATTTGAGAGCTGTAATTTGGACTCAGAGAAATTCACCGGTTTTGCCTTTGGTATGGGTGTGGAGCGGTTGGCTATGTTGCGCTATGGCGTCAATGATTTGCGATTGTTTTTTGAAAACGATCTGCGCTTTCTCAAACAATTTTAGGCTGGGGTGAATTATGAAATTTAGTGAATCCTGGTTGAGACAATCAGTTAACCCATCGATCAGTACAGAGGATTTGGTGGCTCAGGTGACTATGGCCGGCCTTGAAGTGGATGCAGTGGATCCTGCTGCTCCACAGATGACTGGCGTGGTAGTGGGTGAAATACTGGCCGTTGAGCAGCACCCGGATGCCGACAAGCTGCGCGTCTGCCAGGTTGTTGGTGGCGGCGAAACGGCACAGGTGGTTTGCGGTGCGCCCAATGCTCGCGCTGGTATCAAGGTGCCATTTGCAACCGTAGGTGCCTTACTGCCCGGCGACTTTAAGATTAAAAAGGCTAAGCTGCGTGGTGTTGAGTCCTCCGGTATGCTCTGCGCGCAATCCGAATTAGAGTTGGGCGATGATGATGCAGGTCTGTGGGAATTGCCGGCAGACGCGCCAGTGGGCTGTGATCTGATTGAATATCTTGATCTTGATGACAATATTATCGAAGTCGACCTTACTCCAAACCGTGGTGACTGCCTGAGTATTCGAGGATTAGCCCGTGAAGTTGGTGTGCTTAATCAAGCATCTGTCACACAGCAAACCTGCGCTCCTGTCGAGGCTACAATTGGGGACACAGTGGAAGTCTCTCTGGACGCCCCAGAGGCCTGCGCGCGCTATGTGGGCAGGGTCATTCGCGGTCTTGATCTTACTCAGCAAACCCCCCAGTGGATGCAAGAGAAATTGCGTCGCAGCGGCGTTCGCTGTTTGGGTCCGGCAGTAGATGTAACCAACTATGTCCTGCTTGAATTGGGTCAGCCTATGCATGCCTTTGATCTGTCTAAAATTGACGGAGATATTGTGGTGCGCATGGGGCGTGATGAAAAATTAAAGCTCCTTGACGATTCTGAGGTTGTGGTTGACACAGCAACTCTGGTTATTGCAGACCAGGCTAAAGCCCTAGCTATGGCAGGTATTATGGGCGGTGATGAGTCCGCAGTTGGCGATAATACCAGCGATATACTGTTCGAAAGTGCCTGGTTCAATCCTTTGGCTATTGCTGGAAAGGCGCGTAACTATGGCAAGCATACGGATTCCTCACACCGTTTTGAGCGTGGTGTTGACACAGAGCTTCAGGTTGCCGCTATCGAGCGTGCCACATCGCTAATGTTAGAGATTTGCGGTGGTAGTGCTGGCCCTGTTTTAGTAACTGAATCTGAGCCGCATCTGCCAGCATCTGCAACAATTACATTGCGAGATGACCGTCTCGCACAGCAGCTGGGTGTTTCCATTGCCGCCTCAGATGTTGACGATATGCTCGTGCGTCTGGGCTTAACTCTGTTAGAGAGAAATGGCTCTGGCTCCACTTGGGTTGCCCCAAGCTGGCGTTTCGACCTAGAGATCGAACAGGACCTGATTGAAGAGGTAGCTAGAATTTACGGCTACAACAATCTGCCAACATCAACACCCTCTATGGCCCTAGAGTTACAGGCTAACTCTGAAACTATTCAAGGCCTTCCTGCATTTAGGAATCACCTAGTGGCCAGCGGCTACCAGGAAGCGGTGACCTATAGTTTTGTCGACCCAGCCATGCAGAAGCTGATTGACCCAGAGATAGAGCCGGTTGCGCTGGCTAATCCAATTTCAGCGGACATGTCGGTTATGCGCACCAGTCTGTGGCCTGGCCTGCTGACTACAGCGGTGCACAACTTAAATCGTCAGCAGAGCCGCGTTCGCATCTTTGAAGCTGGGCAATGCTTTGTGCCGGCCGCTAATCAAGATAAAAAATCGGTACTTGGCCTAGAGCAAAATATGGCATTGGCTGGCTTAATTTGCGGTTCGCGCACCCCAACTGGTTGGACCGCGACTAAAGAAAAAGTCGATTTCTACGATATTAAGGGAGACCTTGAAGCTTTATTGAATTACACAGGGCTGATGGGAGATTTTAAATTTGAGGCGCAACTGCATCCAGCATTGCACCCAGGGCAGTCGGCAGCGCTGATTCGCCATAGTGAGCTGATAGGCTGGGTAGGGCAATTACACCCTAAAATCGAGGCTAATTTGGGTATAAACACGGCAGTTTACTTATTTCAGGTAAATGCCGATAAAATTGCGCCAAGCAAGCTGCCAAAGTTTAAAGAAGTGAGCAAGTTCCCAGAAGTTAGGCGTGATTTAGCATTTTTTGTCGACAGCTTAGTGCAAGCTGCTGATTTGATGGATGCGGCGAAAGCGGTGGCAGGCGAGCAGCTAACTAATTTAAAGTTGTTTGACGTGTATCACAGCAAAGATGTTGAAAACAAAGGAAAAAGTGTTGCGCTAGGCTTGACGTTTCAGCATAGTTCGCGCACTCTTACTGACGAAGAAATTAATCTGGCGGTAGATCGAGTTATCACTGAACTCGGTGATAAATTTAAGGCTGAACTCAGGGGCTGATCGGGATAAAGGTCAGAACTTAGAATGTGGAGTTAGGTATTACGAAATGGGTGCGTTGACCAAAGCTGATTTAGCTGAAATGTTATTCGATGAACTTGGGCTCAATAAAAGAGAAGCCAAGGAAATCGTTGAGATGTTCTATAGCGAAATATGCGCCGCCCTAGAGAGCAATGATCAGGTAAAGTTGTCGGGCTTTGGTAACTTTGAGTTGCGTGACAAAAGTAGTCGGCCGGGACGAAACCCGAAAACGGGTGAAGATATTCCAATTTCAGCTCGGCGAGTTGTTACCTTCAAGCCGGGTCAGAAGTTGAAGGCAAGAGTAGAGACCTATGCTGGAACCAAGTAATAACAACGAATTGCCAACCATACCAGGCAAGCGTTATTTCACCATTGGTGAGGTAAGTGAGTTGTGTTTAGTTAAGCCCCATGTTTTGCGTTACTGGGAACAAGAATTTCCCAGCCTGAGTCCAGTTAAACGCCGCGGCAACCGCCGCTATTATCAGCGCCAAGATGTTGTTCTAATCCGTCAGATCCGTTCACTCCTTTACGAACATGGCTTCACCATTGGCGGTGCCAGGCAGAAGCTTGAGGGCGAATCGACCAAGCAAGAACAAACCCCCTACAAACAACTTCTAGACCAGACGATTACTGAGTTAGAAGATATATTAGACGCACTGAGTCACGATTGACCTGTCGTATCTTTACGCCAGCATAAACGGTTGCATTAAAAGGCCTGATCTGTATGATTGCGCCTCTAAAATCGGGGCGTAGCGCAGCCTGGTAGCGCACTACACTGGGGGTGTAGTGGTCGCAGGTTCAAATCCTGCCGTCCCGACCAGTTAAATAAAAAAGCCACCTGAAAGGTGGCTTTTTTATTTAACCGCCGGAACGACAGAAATTGAGTGTAAAGAGTCAGGTTCATAAATTACGCCTGCGGCGAGAAAAATTGGTGCCACGAGCGGGAGGCTTGAGGATAAATCCGTTAGCACCGAGCGCTTTACCATTAGCAAATGGTCACTGTCATAATCGGCCTTGTACCCAGCAGTTCAAATCATGATAGACCTGTTGTTTATTTGACTCATTGAGCATTTCGTGCCTCCCGCCCTCATACAGTTTCATTTCTACATTAGCTGTACCTGCCTGCAGAAACGCTTGTCGCAATTTCTCAACGCCTTTTCCATTAGCTCCGACCGGGTCTAAATCCCCGGCGAACAGGTAAATAGGTATTGCCGAATCTATTTGGGCCATGGCCTTTGGCTGAGACAGTTGTGCCAGCCCCTTTAAAAAGTCATACCAAGACTGAGTACTTAGGGCTCCTCCACACCATGGGTCGGCAATGTAAGTGTCTACGACATGGTTGTCAGTGGATAGCCAGTCCTTCTCTGTACGCACTGGCTTAAACAAGCGATTGAATGAGCCAAAGGATAGCTGTTCAAGGATATTGCTGGTATTTCGCCCACCAACGCGTGCGCGCTCAATCCAAGCAACGCCTGCAGCTACTTTGAAGGTGGCAGGCGCATCGTAGTTTGAGCCAGACAGGACAAGCCCAATCAGCCGGTTATCGAGTTGCTGCTGAAGTTGCAGGCCATATTGCTGGCAGAACCGTGTGGCCATAAATGACCCCATGCTGTGCCCCATGATTATTAATGGCAGCTTTTGCTCTGCGGCAATATGGATGATGAGTTGCCACTGGTCATCAATCATCTGATTCCAACTGTTGCTGTCACCTAAATGGCAGAGGCTGTCCATGGCATCGCCTGTACGGCCATGCCCTCGGTGGTCGCCTGCGGTCACCATAATGCCCTGCTGGTTGAGAAATGCCGCTAAATCAGCGTACCGAGCGCTGTGCTCTGCCATACCGTGCATAATGTGGAGCCAGGCTACCGCTTTTTCTGACTTCCATTGATGATAATATTGGCTGCCAGCTGCTCCATTATCAAAGGCGATGCTTTTGAGCTCCATTCTTGTTCCCCATATTTACTATTTAATTCTTAACCTATGTTTGCCTATACGCCGGCTAAAAATGTTTCATATTTAAATAATCTTCTTAAACAGCGTCTAATCTTGATAGTAATAGAAGGCTTTTCTTCCCAATGAAATTAAAACAGATAAAAACATTAGAGACGCCCTACAGCGGTAACAAGAGTATCAAGTTGAAAAGCGTCGCTTACAAGTAGAACTTTTAAAAATCCAACAGCGCCTGATTAAAAATCGTCAACGTTTGGTGATTGTGTTAGAAGGGCGGGACACGGCCGGAAAGGGCTTTACCATCAAGAGGACTATTGGAAAACGCTGCTGCACCCGCAAAAGCGGGTTTAGGAGTGGAACTTTCTTTGATGCAGGCTAGTTTTATCTAGTGCCATATTTAGCGAAAATTTGATCTCTTTTACGGGGGCAGATATTCACTTTGGATAAGTCGCCATCGATATGGGGCAGAGCAAGGACCCGATGATCCATTACTCGGTACCAAAGCCAGGGGATGTAGGCCAGCAAGTACATGCCATAGTAGCCATTGGGCAGTTCAGGTATATCTTTAAAGTTGCGCAGACTTTGATAGCGACGAATTGGGTTGGCATGGTGGTCTGAGTGGCGCTCTAAATGAAATAACGCAAGATTACTCATAATGTAATTAGCATTCCAAGAGTGGTGGGGCTGACAGCGCTCATAGCGACCATTCTCTTTTTGCTCACGCAACAGACCATAATGTTCAATATAATTGGCCGAAGTAAGCTGATACCAAGCCCAAACATTATGCACTGCTAAAAATGGCACCATGACCCAGCCAAATGCAGAGATTAATGCACCTTGCAGTAAAGTGCTTAAGGCGTAGGACTGGAGAATATCATTATGAATAGACCAAGTGCTTTTACCCTGTTTGCTCAGGCGAGATTTTTCCAAATTCCAGCCCCGCTTAAAGGTGCCGGGAATTTCCCTGAGGGTGAACGCATATATTGACTCGCCCATCCGAGAACTGGCGGGGTCATCTGGCGTTGCTACCAGAACATGGTGGCCGCGATTGTGCTCTACACAAAAATGCCCGTAAGTTGGGACAGCTAGGGTGATTTTGGACAAAAGTTGCTCAATGCTGGTCTGCTTGTGACCTAATTCATGGGCTGTATTGATGCCCAGCCCGCTGTAACCACCCGCAATAATGGCCGTGACTAGAATTGACCACCAACTGAGATCATTGGTACCCACTACATAGGCCAGACTGACCAGCACTATAAAGTGCATTGGCACTGTGGCATAGGTCAGATATCGATAGTATTTATCGGCTTCCAACTGCGGCACTAATTCTTCAGGGGGGTTGTTGTTATCACTGCCGATCAGCCAATCGAGAATTGGCATGGCTATGTAGTTGATTATTAATGGCAAGCAGAGGGTCCACTCGAGACCGGTTTGGTAAAAGATGAACACACCCATCAGAGGGAAAGTAGGCATGATGACTGAGATAAGCCACAGGTAACGCTTTCTATCGCTGTAGCTAATAGACCCTGTCTGGGCATCTTCAATTGAATAAGTGACCATTTTAAGACTCCATTAATCCGCTGCACTGCGCAAACCTTTAATAATCGAGGCTCTGCGGAAAGGATTTTATTTTTATGGATGAGACTATAGCCCTTTTATATTAACGATGGCAATACGGCAATATTTGCCCATAGGGGCGTCAGTGGTATAACGACTTTTCCTATTTCCCAAATCTGCCAATTTGGTTTTACAGGCCAGTATTGGTGTGCCCTTGGATAAATTATGCAAAATAATCGGCAGGCGGCTGTTTCGTTGAATATACTTCCGCAAACGCCGTCAAAAATGACAGGGAAATTGCTCGAGCAATATAAGTCATAAAATAAACGGAAGATGGACCCAGCGTTTCCTTTCTTTTGTCGAATATGTAGATCGCCCCTGGGTAATGGTCCTTATGGCTGCGTTCAATGTATTCCCGTTTTTATTATTTTTATATTTCACCAGAGAGTCAAGAGAGTCAGTCGAAACCCTTTTTAATAAAAATCTTTCAGAAAATTCTATCGTATGGCTTTCAGCCAATAACTTGCTGTTATTTTTTAAGTACGTTGTTGTTTTTAGCTATTTATAACCTTTTGCCCAAGATCGCTAATGCCATAGCCAAGAAAAGTGGCATTTTAAAACGGGAAGATGTGTTGATTCTGAAAGAGGCCTTTGAGGATATTGTGGGCATCAAGTCGGATCGTATTGAGGGTGAATGTGAGGCGTTTCTGGCATATGGCAATAATGCCGAGGCCAGCACTGTGTTTAAGTCGATTACCCAGCCCGATCAGCAGATATATTTTACTGTTAACACGGTTTGGAAGTTTTTTGAGAAGATTGCTGGTAATGCCAGCTTCTATGTTCGCTTGGCAGAGATAGGCGCTCAAGGAGAGCTATTGAGTTGGTATACCCATGGGGGTGAACCTCCGACGCATGAAATATCTGAACTCGATTGCCCTGACAGTGCTGTAAGGCACTGTGTGGCAACAAAATCTGTGGTGGTGATCCCAGGTATACAAAGGGAGGCAGAAAAAACCGTTGATCAGCGTTACCATATGTTCGAGGAAAACGAGAAGGGCTCAGTTCTCTGCTATCCTATTTATCATAGGCCATCGAGAAGTTACCCCTACATATTGTGTATCAAGGCTAATAAAGCTAATTATTTTAATGCAGGCCGAGAAGATTATTACAAGTGGTTGTACGATCAATTTGGACTGCGACTGGGGTTAGAACACAGCCTAAGGCTATTGAAAGTAGATTAGAATGTCATTAGCTAATAGTAAGACTGAGGATGATAGAAGCGGCGATAATGAGCAACCAAAGAAGCTGGTTACCTTAAAAGTAGTGCCTGACAGCTTTACCAAGCACCGAGTCAATTTGATTGAATCTCATATTGAAGAGGGCTTAAAGCGAGATCTGACATTACTTAAGAAGTTAGGCCTGATGGGGTCCTGACCATCATGAGTTAAGGCTTTATTGACTTCAGCTAACGTCAATTTCACAAACACTAAGCCCGCCCCAGTCTTGTGGAGGGCTTTCTTGTATCTGGCCTGATACAAATATCTCTGTAATGCGTACACAAAGAGTTAAAACACTAAAGGCCTCTCCCATGACAGCTATCCCCGTCGGGACTCAACCGTCTCGAGAATTTACCCAGTCAGAGCTATCGAGGATTGTCGAGATGGCTTGGGAAGATCGTACGCCATTTGAAGCGATTGAATTTAATTTTGGACTCAATGAGTCTGCGGTGATCAACCTGATGCGCAGCCAAGTTAAGGCCAGGTCATTCCGGCTATGGCGAAAGCGTGTTACCAGTCGTAAAACAAAGCACCTATCTCTGCGCTCGCCTGATGTCAGTAGGGGATACTGCCCATCCCAGTACAAACGCTAGTAACCCATAGGATCCAATTATGAACAAAGTTAAGGGTATTATTTTGACCGTTGCATTGTCTGCGTCGGCGTCAACCGTTGGCGCTGAAAATCTTTTGTCTGATACCTTTAATGCGCAATCCCAGCTGGGATGGGCTTATTTTAGCGATCAAGTTATGGGGGGTATTTCAGAGGGGTCCGTGGAATACATGGAGCAAGACGGAGAGAATTACGCCCATATGACGGGCCGCGTTTCTACCGAGAACAATGGAGGATTTATCCAGATTCGCAGGACAGTGCCCAAGGGCTCTGTAGGTTCTGCTGCTGGGGTTTATTTGAAGGTTCGCGGTAACTCTCAAGGCTACTATATTCACCTGCGCACCTCTGGCACGGTGCTGCCCTGGCAGTATTATCAGGCCGGCTTTGAAACAACAGGCGAATGGCAGGTTGTTAGGTTACCTCTCTCGGCTTTTGAGCGATCGGGCTCGTGGCTGCGCAAGGCTTTAAAGCCCAGCGCCATCCGCAGTATTGGTATTTTGGCTTATGGTCGGGACCACCAGGCAGAAATTGATGTAGCAGAGATTGGCTTTTACGACTGAGCTCTTTGATTTATGATTCCCTCTGAACTTAACTCAAACATTTATCAAATGAGGGAGTAGCGATCATGGAACAGTCAAGAGCAACAGCAGGGCGCGGAAAGCTATACGACAGCATTTTGGATACTATCGGTGACACTCCCTGTGTCCGCGTTAGAAAGTTAGTGCCAGACCATGTGCGGCTCTACGTAAAAGCCGAATTCTTTAATCCCGCAGGGTCGGTGAAAGATCGTTTGGCTATCAGTATTATCGAAGAAGCTGAGCGTAGTGGCGAACTCAAGCCGGGGCAGACCGTTGTCGAGGCAACTAGTGGTAATACCGGTGTTGGGCTAGCGATGGTTTGTGCGGCAAAGGGATATCCTTTTGTTGCAACAATGCCCACCAGCGTCTCAATAGAGCGACGCAAACTTATGCGCTTCCTTGGAGCTCAGGTAATTTTGACTCCAAAGGCGGATAAGGCCATGGGTTGTTATCTTAAAGCTGTAGAGCTGGCCGATGCGAATGGCTGGTTCTTAGCGCGACAATTTGAAACAGATGCCAACGCAAAAATTCATGAGAATACTACCGCTAAAGAAATTCTTGCCGACTTCGCCGGTGATCGGCTGGATTATTGGGTGACAGGTTATGGTACTGGTGGCACCTTCTCTGGCGTGGCTAAGGTGCTGCGTGAGGAGCGGCCGGAAACTCAAATAATTCTGAGTGAGCCGGTTAATGCCCAGCTTATCCAGAGTGGGTATGCCCAAGAGCGCGGAGCCTATGGAGCGCCCGCAGGTAGTCACCCTGCCTTTGAACCCCATATGATTCAGGGCTGGACCCCAGACTTTATTCCCGCTGTATTGCAGGAATCCATCGATCAAAACCGCTTTGATCAGCTTATGCCCATAGATGCTCAAGAAGGGATTCGTGCTTCGCAATTATTGGCGCAGAAGGAAGGAATATTCACGGGTATATCTGGTGGCTCGACGTTCTCTGTATCCCAAAATATCGCCGAGATCGCCGAACCTGGAACCGTGATTCTGTGCATGCTTCCAGACACTGGTGAGCGCTATCTGTCGTCACCTCTATTCGAGGGGGTCGGCGAAGAAATGGATGACGCGGAGGTTGCTCTGTCTCTGTCCACGCCGAGTTTTCATCTCAACGAATAGTTTATTTCTGACGTTTGGCAAAGGCCGCTAGCTGTTCAGCAGTGGCGGGTGTCTGGTGTTTATCCTTCCACTCGCTGTAGGCCATGCCATAGATAGCCCCCTGCGCCTGATCGTAGTCCATCTCAATATCTCGCTCATTAGCCGCCGCTGCATACCATTTACTTAAGCAGTTGCGACAGAAGTTAGCGAGAATCATCAGATCGATGTTCTGAACGTCTTTATTGTCATCTAAATGCTGAATAAGCCGCCGGAAGGCGGCGGCTTCAAGTTCAGTGCGCTGAGAGAATGTGATCATGTCTTAGGTTGTCCGAAAGTTAGAAAAACTGGATAACCAATTATAGTGACCATAAATATTTTTGAAAGGCACTTAAGACTGGTCACGCCCGTCACAAGTGCGCGACCCAGGGCCGAAGTTTTAGCCTTGTACTTCTCTGAGTTTGAGCAGCCAGCTGTCATGACGGCGTTCAGCGTCGTAGAAAATGGCCGCTGTAAATGACACCATGAACAGCAGTATAAAGTGAGAGGCTATGCTAATACCCATGTAAATCACACTACCTAAGTAGACGCCAAACACCACTGACCACATCCAAGCAAGTACGGTCATGATCCAAAGTCTTGAGACTGGATCAGGAATATGCCGAAGGGGATTTTTGTTGTGATCCATCACTGCGTTGTAGCAGTCGTAAAACCAAAGAAATGCTAGTTTTGTCTTCATCTGATTACCCTTTTAATCCGTTGAGTTGATTCAATCTTTTTATTGTTACTTTTCAAGATTACGCGGGGTTGTTTTGATTGGATCAGAACGCTGGTCTTTGAGCTTATTGAGGTTGGGGTTTTACCGAGATTTTAACAGTAGGCTCTTATTTGATTTTACGCCATATACAAAAAAACCCACCTTAAAAGATGGGTTTTTTTGTATATGGCGCACTCGGAAGGATTCGAACCTTCGACCGCCCGGTTCGTAGCCGGGTACTCTATCCAGCTGAGCTACGAGTGCGTTTTGGACTCATTTCTGAGGTAGCGCACTATAGGTGAGCAATGGATTTGAGTCAACCTTAAGGCATGGATATTAGCTTGTTTTTACTGGTTATTTTCGGCTGTAGGGCACTGGCACTTCCATGGTTTCTTTTAACTCTTCCATAACCACATAGCTGGTGGATTCTTGCACAGCTGGCAGTTTGAGAATGCGATGGCCTAGGAGTTCTCTATAAGCTGCCATATCTGCCACTCTGGCTTTTAAAAGGTAGTCATAGTTACCGGAAACTAAGAAGCAGCTCTGCACATTTTCTAGGTCCATCACCGAGCGGTGGAACTCTTCAAAATTCTTTTGTGAAGTGTGGTTCAGCCTTATCTGCACAAATACCACCAGGCTTGCATTCAGTTTTTGTGGGCAGACTTTCGCTGAGTAGCCGAGAATGGTTCCGCTTCGCTCGAGGCGCTTGACCCGCTCAATACAGGGTGTAACAGACAGCCCGACCTCTCGCGCTAGATCGGTGTAGCTTATGCGCCCATCTTTTTGCAGTATCCGCAGAATATTGCGGTCTATCTTGCCAAGTTTGTCAGCTGATTCTGAAGTGGATGTCATAATTAAAATATCCCGTTTTAATTGTTATAAATCATAAAATATTCTAAATAATAGCCGTTTTGCGCAAGAAAAATTATCATGTACTCTTAGAATAGCAATATAAATTATTAGCTTACAAGCTTTTATCAACCCCCTACAGAGGACTCTGCAATGTTAGTTGGCGTACCCAAGGAAATTAAGAATCACGAATATCGCGTTGGGATGACACCGTCTCTGTCAACGAGTTGGTTAAGCGGGGGCATCAGGTAATAGTTGAGCGCTCGGCCGGTGCTGCGATTGATTTTCCCGATACAGAGTATTTGGATGCTGGGGCTGAGATAGTTGACTCGGCTGGCGAGATATTTGCCCGGGCTGAAATGGTCATTAAAGTCAAGGAGCCACAGGCATCTGAGTGCAAGATGCTCCGGGAGGGGCAAATTTTATATACCTACTTGCATTTGGCTCCAGACCCCAAACAGGCCGAGTTGTTGGTGGCATCTGGCGCTATCTGTGTTGCTTACGAAACAGTTACCGGTAATCAGGGGGGGTTACCACTTTTAGCACCTATGTCTGAGGTCGCGGGCCGCATGTCGGTGCAGGCTGGCGCCCATCACCTAGAAAAAGCCCAGGGCGGTCGTGGTGTTCTACTGGGTGGTGTTCCCGGTGTTGCTCCTGCCAAGGTGCTGGTGATTGGTGGCGGTGTTGTGGGTGACAATGAGGCGGCTATGTCTGTGGGTATGGGGGCAGATGTTACTATTTTGGACCGTTCTATTCCTCGCTTGCGAGAGCTCGATGCCAAGTATGAGGGCAGAGTCCGGTGTGTGTACTCCACTAATGCCGCAATTGAAGAATACGCCCTCGACGCGGATCTGGTGATTGGCGCGGTTTTGATTCCTGGTGCTGAGGCTCCCAAGCTATTGTCTCGAGACCTTATCGGACGAATGAAGAAAGGGGCAGTGGTGGTGGATGTGGCTATTGACCAAGGTGGTTGTTTTGAAACCTCTAAGGTGACTACCCATGAGGAGCCAACTTTTATTGTGGATGATGTAGTGCATTACTGTGTGGCTAATATGCCTGGTGGTGTGGCGTGCACAGCGACTATGGCGCTGAATAATGCGACATTACCCTATGCGCTGGCACTGGCCGATGACCCTATCAATAGTTTATTTAGAGACAAAAATTTACAGAATGGGCTTAACGTCCACAAGGGCAAGGTGACCTACAAGGCTGTGGCTGACGCACTGGGTTATCCCTATGTGCCAGCAGATGAGGCATTAAAGACGTAACCTCGCCAAGATGTCAGGTCGAAAAGCCATCACCTACCAGTGATGGTTTTTTTATGCCTACTTTAGCTGAATCCAGAGATGTTCTGCACGGGCAAGTACTTCACCTTCAGAATTGGCCAATGCGGCCGCAGAAAACCCTTTGCGACCGTCTATATAGCGCTTCCAAGCAAATATTATTAATGGCTGGTTACCAGGTATTGGCTTGTCAATTGAGCAGGTCGTCTGCGCCAGCAGGCTGATTTTGTCTTCGGGTAGGCCTAGGGCAAAAAAGCCGGGGCAGTCCAGTGCAGATCAGACAAATTCTGTGGCAACTATACCCTGACTGTCCACAAGGCTAGCGTCTGGCTGCCAGTCGCAAGCCAGCAGCTCTAAACCATCCACGGGGCCAGTAAACAGCCTCATGCCATCACCTTTCTCGCGGTTGGGGCCGCAGACAAAACAGCTGTTAAAGTTGCGCTCCATATTCTCTGGGTATGCATTTCTACCGGCAATTGGATGTTCCAAACTGGGTGCTAGCGGAATATTCATATCCAATGTGGCAGGCACAGCGGTGCCCACCAATACATCCCCATGTTTTTGAGATACCATTCATCATCGCTGAGGCAGATATCCATTGCTGTATTCAATGGTGGTGTAAAGAGGCGCACCTGACGGGCCCCGACGATATTTTTTGCCAGTAGGCCGTTGCTATAGCCGCCATTGCCGGAGTTAGGTGGACCGCAGAAGTGTTGCCTGATAGTGGCTGTTTGCACAATTTAAAAAGGTGCCTCGGCTAAAAATATGGCTCGTCGCGGGGCTGGGTGCCCCTCAATAGTTTTACTGTGGTCGTTGGGGTCGAGAAAATCCACCAAAGACTCGAAGGTCATCCAGTCCGTAGCGCGCTGCTCGTCTACAGTTGTGGTGCTGACATCAACCATGCGCGGTTTTTTTAGGCCGTTTTTCCGCATCCAACTGATCAATGTGTCAGGAGAAGGTAAAAACCACACATTAGGCATCTTGGCATAGCGCCCCTCAGGCACCAGCACCATTCCTTCAGGCCCATCTATGACCAGGGTTTCTAGCACCAACTGTCCGCCGGGGCGCAATAATTCTTTGAGCTCTCGCAGGTGAGCCATTGGCGAGCGGCGATGATAGAGAATGCCCATCGAGAATACTGTATCAAAGGCAGCCAGTTTTTCTGGCATGTGCTCTATGCCCAGAGGGAGCACATCCACCGGTAAATCTCGGCCAGCAAAGTTTTTAATGGCCTGAAACTGGAAGACAAATTTGACTGATGGGTCTATGCCGATAACACGCTGGGCTCCTGCACCGAGCATACGCCAGCAGTGGTAGCCGTTGCCGCAGCCGACATCCAGTATTAGACGGTTTTTAAGGGGATCTAGGTGGGGAAGAACCCGATCCCATTTCCAGTCCGAGCGCCATTCTGTATTCAAGGGCATTCCAAACAGGCTGTAGGGGCCTTTACGCCAGGGGTGCAGCCCCATCAATGTGGCTTGTAATGCGAGCCGTCGGCCCTTATCCATGAGACTGTAGTCACCAATAGCGACCTCGGTTTTGAGCTCTATATGAAGTGGATCTATCTCAGGGAGACGCTTTAATGCCTCCTCCCATTCCGTCATGTCTCCCCAGCGCTCTCGTCTCAGTTGCTGGACAAGAAGTTCAGGCAAAGTCTGGCCCCAGTCGCCAAGGGAAGAATCTTCCAGCCAGGAGAGGAATGGGCCGTAATTCAGTGTTTGTGAAATCATTTTTTTGCCTGCGAATTTGGCAGGCAATTATATGACATTTCCGCTATGGTGTTACCCGAAACTAAATAGGCCAATGAATAATGGATGATAAAAGAATTGAAGCTTTTGAAGAAAAGCTAGCCTATTTGGAAATGGCCAATGCACAGCTTGAAGAAGAAATTTTTCGTCAGCAACAAGAGGTTGATGCTCTGACAAAGGCCCACAGATTTCTGCTGGAGCGCATTGAGGTATTACAAGACGGTGCAGCGGAGCGCGATGCGTTGGGGCAGGGCGATAATGCTGCTGGCTCAGGGGAATGCCCACCCCATTACTAGTGGAACTAACTTAAATACCATAGGGTCACTTATATTGTTTGCACAACGGGCCTTTAAAAATAATTATTAGGCGATAACAACAAAAAAAAGACGTGCGCGGCACGATCGGATCAAGACTACCTTGGGGGTAATATGAGTGAATTAAAGCCAGCGGTTAAGGCTAAAATCGATAAAGTATTTGCACAACAAAAAGTTTATGCCTTGGAGCTTCGAAAGTCAGACTATCGTCAGCGTCTGGCAGTGCTAAAGCGCTTCGAAATTGCATTTAGAGCCTCTTACGACAAAATTCATAAATCGGCGGGCGCTGATTTCGGCAAGCCCGCAGCAGAAGTCGATATGGCAGAAATCATGCCTGTCCTGACCGAACTCAAACATATTCGCAAGCAGCTTAAAGAGTGGATGAAACCAGAGCCGGTCAAATCAACCCTGTCGATGATGGGTACCCAGTCGAAAATTGTTAAGGAGCCAAAAGGAGTTACTCTGGTCGTTTCGCCCTGGAACTATCCTTTTAACCTGACCTTTGGCCCAATGATGTGGTCGATTGCAGCGGGCAATACAGTGGTAATTAAGCCTTCAGAGATGACGCCAAAGATGTCTAAGGTTATCGGTCAAATTGTTAAAGAAGCATTTAGACCTGAAGAAGTATCATTGTTTGAAGGCGAAGCCGATGTGGCTAGCTACCTGACCAGCTTACCTTTTGATCATATCTTCTTCACCGGCAGCCCTGCTGTAGGCAAGCATGTAATGGCGGCCGCCGCTAAAAATCTCACCTCTGTTACTTTGGAGTTAGGGGGCAAGAGCCCTGTGATTGTCGATAAGTCTGCCAATCTTAAAAAGGCTGGCAAATCGATTGCTTGGGGTAAGTTCTCAAATAATGGCCAAACCTGTATTGCGCCAGACTATATCTATGTCCATGAGTCAATTAAGGATAAATTTGTTGCCTCTGTGACGGCAGCAGTTAAGAAACAATATGGTCTGGGTACTGATGCCAGCAGCAATGATGACTATTGTCGCGTGGTGAACATAGGCCATCACCAGCGTATTACCCGCTTGTTAGATGATGCGAAAGCAAAGGGTGGTGTTGTTTTGACTGGTGGTGAAGTCACCAAGAAAGGGCGGTTTATTGCACCGACTTTAATTGAAGGCATGAGCGATGATTCGGCAATTATGCAGGAAGAGATTTTTGGCCCATTGCTACCAATCATCACTTTCTCCGAAATTGACGAAGCCATCACCTACGTTAATGCCAAGCCAAAGCCACTGGCTCTGTATATCTACAGTAAAGACAAAGAGGTCACTGACAAGGTGCTACAGGAAACCAGCGCAGGGGACACCTGTGTTAACCAGACCGTGATGCACTTCCTGCATCCAAACCTGCCTTTTGGCGGCGTTAATAATAGTGGCATTGGTAAGTCTGGTGGCGTTTGGGGCTTTAGAGCCTTTACTCACGAGCGCAGTGTGCTAGTTGATAAGAGTAGTTCTACCGCTATGCTTTACCCGCCCTATACTCCAGGGGTAAGAAGAATTATTAAAGCGACAATGAAACTGCTTGGCTGATGTTCAGCCGCTACTTGATAGCGACCAAAGAGCAAAAGTTAAAACATTGAAACCAAGGGCTGGCGGACTGAAATCCGCAGGCCCTTATTCGTTTGATATGGGTCTCCAGAGTTTCAGGCACCAATACATTCTCAATTGAATCTCGCTTCTGGCTAATTTCTAAATCACTGTAACCTTGGGCACGTTTAAAATCGTGGTGCAGTTCGCTGAGCAGTGTATTTAACGACTCGGGTTCAAAATTGAGTTTTTCAGAAAGAATTAAACAGCCACTGGGGTTAAGGCCTCGATAGATTTTTTCCAAGAGGCTGTGGCGCTGTTCCAAGGGCACAAATTGCAGAGTGAAATTCATAACTACTAATGATGCATTGCTGATCTCGATATGGCAGATATCTCCGTTGACCAATTCTATGTCAGTGGCACTTTTGGTCTTGGACATTATGGCCGAACATTTTTCCAGCATGGCATTGGAATTATCGACAGCAATGATCTTGGCGCCCCGCCCTCCGATGCGCTGGCTGATCGCCAGAGTTGACGCACCCAATGAGCAGCCCAAATCGTAGCATTGGGTGTTTGGCTGCACATAGCGATAAGCCAGTTCTCCAGTGTGGGAGAGAATAGTTTCATAGCCGGGCACTGAGCGGCTAATCATATCCGGAAATACATCCACCACAGCTTGATCAAAAACGAAGCCGGGTACTTTTCCTAGAGGGTTAGCAAATAAATTGTCGTGGTTAGAGTCGGACATTTAAGCGCTAATAATTTCTAGGTTTGTGCTGGCCGCTAGGTCGCTATTGGTGATAACCGCGGTCTGAGCTGCGTCTTCGCAAAGATAGGTGCTGGTAACCCGCTTAAGGTCTGCTTCGGTCACTGCCAGAACTTGATTTCTAAATTTTTCGGTACAGGCTTTGCCGCGACCATTTAGTTCGGAATGGAAAGCCTGGATGGCTTCGCCCGCCGGTGATCCCGGTTTATCTAAGCCGCCAATCACACCCAAAATAGCTTCTTCAATTTTATCGTAGCCAAGATTTTGCTCGTGCAACCAGCTGATAGAGTTATCGAAATCTGCCAGAGTGCCAGCGATTCTTGGGTCGCGATAGGAGTAGAATCTGAATGCGCCGGTCTGGTTATCTTGAGAGGCTCCACCACCGTAGGCTCCGCCTTGTTCACGAACCGCCCGATGTAAAAAGCCATTTCGCAACACGCCGCCTAGCACATTTAGTGCTGCCGCATCCGGGTGACTGGTGGGCACTGTGGGGTAGGCTTTAGAGCAAAAACTTACCTGAGTGTTGGTTGTCCAGCAGTGGTTTACTGGTGCCAAAGTTGGTTTAAAGTTAATCAGATTATGGCTGGGCATTTCAGCACTACTTGAGAAACCGCTTTGTATTGCAGCTCCAAATTCCTCTAGACGCTCGCCTTCCGCGACCAGTAGATACTGCCTTGGCTGAGCAAGTATCAGTTGGTGAATTGCCTGAAGTTGTTCAGATAAATGCTGCAGCCCCTCTTCACTGTTAAGGCTTTGATCTAGGGCTTTGAGCAGTGCTAGCCCAGTCATACCACCCCAGCGCTGGCTGAGATAAGCATTGGCGGAGAGACCGCTGGCTGCGGCTGTCATCGCAAGCACATGGCCATTGCCGGTAACGGATGACTCCCGATACGTGCGAATCTGAGCCACCAGCTCACGCAGCCGCGGAAGTTCATCAAAGCGCGCTAGCTGCAGAGAGTCCTGCATAAGATCTATCATGGCAGATTGATTGCGCCCCAAGCCTTTGCTGGTAAAGCTGATATTGCCGTGGAGTTTATCGAGGCTATCTTTGTCTGTGCGCACTGACGCCGATGCGGAGTAGGCGCCAACAACAGCGGAGTGCCAAAGTTGGGTCTGTTGATAGTCTCGTTCACCCACACCCATTTCAGTTACGCAGGTGCTGTAAAGGGGTAGTAAGTCCATTTGCGCATCACTAAGAACAGGCATTGGCATAATGATCTGCTGATAGGCTAGCCCGTTAGTGCCCGCACTATAGTTGGTCAGAGGTACTGGGCCTTTTACAGAGCTGTGCTTTTCGGCATAGGCTATCTCTGTGGGCACATCTTCGATGCCGACCTTGGGTAGAATTTCCAGGTTTTCTTCCATCTCCTGGCGTTCTTTCAGTGCGGCGGCCTTGTCTACAATGGCCTGCTTTTCGCCGTCAGACAGAGAGACTTTAATTGCGGCCAGGCGATCTTTCTCAGCTTGCTCTTTCTGCCGACCAAGCTGGGGGTCAGGTTTTAAAATGAGTCTGGTGCGATGCTGGTTATTAACCAGCAGATCCTCGGCGAGAGACTTTATAAATTCTGGGTCAGTAATCTGTTGCTGCAATTTATCCAAAACCGGGGCTAGATTTAGCAGCGAAACTGGATCGCCGCGATGGGTGGCACTGGTAAGGCTGGTCAATATTAGATGCAAGCCATAGGGGTAGCCGCCACCAGACAGCTCTCGCTGGGATAATTCCAGTTGGTGCAGACTGGCCGCGACCTGTTCCTGAGGTAAACCATTTTTAGCAACATCCCGCAGCACATCCAATATAAGAGCTTCAATCTGGTCTGCACTCTCAGGGTTGGCGCCTTCAATGCCGCAGGCAAAACAAAGCTCTTTCTGAGAATCCTCAAGACCACACATCGGTGAGGGAGAGGTGCCCAAGTCAGTTGTCTCCAGCGCTTTTTGCAGGGGTGAGCCACTATTGTCGAGCAGTACGCTAGACAGCAGGCGCGCCTGCATAGTGGCCTCCAGATCAGTGGAGTCTCCAAGCAGCCAGGACAGAACCACATGGGTATTGTTCGCTGTGGAACCTTGCTCACCCTCGTCAAAAGCATAGGTCTCTTCGAAATACTGGGGTTCGCTGTAGCGCTGCTCATCATTGACCTTGATATTGCAGTCCAATTTGCCAAAGCGGCTCAGTGCCTGCTGTTCAAAATGTATCTGGTGCTCAGCGGCAGAAATATCACCAAAGGTCACAAAGATCGCATTACTCGGGTGGTAATGAGTTTTATAGAAGGCCTTAAATTGATCGTAGGTCAGATCGGGAATGTCAGCCGGATCACCACCACTGTTGTAATGGTAGGTGCTAGTGGGATAGAGGTGTTTGCTCATGGTTTGCCAAAGCGTTGAATTAATCGAGCTCATAGCACCTTTCATCTCATTGTAAACAACCCCTTTAAAGGTTAGTTCTGATGCGGCATCAGAGGCATCGGCAAACTCCAATCGGTGACCCTCTTGGGCAAAGTCGAGGGGGTCCAGACGGGCAAAAAACACGGAGTCCAGATACACATCTAACAAATTGTTAAAGTCTTTCTTGTTCTGACTTGCAAAGGGGTAGGCGGTCCAGTCACTGCTAGTAAAAGCATTCATGAAGGTATTGAGTGAGCGCCGGATCATCATAAAGAACGGGTCGCGCACCGGATACTTTTCACTGCCACACAGGGCTGTGTGCTCGAGAATATGCGCCACGCCTGTCGAGTTCATAGGCACGGTGCGCAGAGCGACCAAAAATACATTTTCTTTGTTGTCGGCGGCCAGATGAATATGCTGGGCGCCCGTTACGCGGTGGCGATACTCCTGATACTTTATTTTTAGAGAGGGAATCTCTTGTTCGCGCAAAAGTTCAAATGCTGGGTGTGTATTGTCGGTCATTTAAGTTATTGCTCCAAGCCAGACAAGTTATTGTCTGGTGTCAATTTCGAAAGTGGGATATTCTACTAGAATCATCGTTCAGAAACAGAGTTTTCATTGCCCGAGTCTGTACGATGAGACATACGATATTCGATTGGTGTCAGCTTTTCCCAGCGTTTAAAGGCGCGATAGAAAGTACTGGGTTCGGAAAAGCCGGTGAGGTAGACAATTTCACTGATCGCCTCATCAGTCTGAGAAAGCAGGCGCTTGGCAAGGCTGTGCCTGTAACTATTAAGCAAGCGCTGGAAACTGGTGCCCGCAACATTAAGCTGATGGCGCAGGTGTCTGGGGCTAATATTTAGCCGCGAGGCGACATTTTCTAGGCTTGTTTCACCGCTCTCGAGCAGGCCCGCCAGCTGGCTGCGCACATTCACGATCAGGTCCTGCTGCTGTAACATCGCAATATGTTGATCTGCAGCCTGTAAATGTAAATTTAACAACTCAGGTTGGGCATGCAGTGATCTATGATTTAACAGAGAGGCAGGGAAAAATAGCTGAAATGAAGCCGCGTTAAATTCTACCGGACATTCAAAGATGCGCTCATATTCCTCAATGCTGGTATTTGGCGAATGATTAAACACCACCTTTTCCGCCTTGAAAGCATTGTCTGTCACAGACTGAAAGCAGCGTATCAGGCCAAGCACCATCGCTTCTGCCAGATGTGAGGTAGCGTACTGATGGTCGGCAAAGTAGCTGGTTAAACAGGGGCTGGGGTGCTCGGAGCACTGTCCATGCAAAGCATCGCTGATTAAACGCTGGTAGCTGAGCACTCGGCGCAGACCATCGCCAAAAGTTGGGCTACTAAGAAACAGGTATTCCAATATCTGGCCCTTGTAGACGGGCATCTTCTCTCCGAGATGAAGCCCGATACAGGGATCGCCGGACAGTTCAACCGCGGTTTTCCAAAATAGCGGTTGGGCACTGAATTTTGTTCGCAGGTTAGCCTGATAGAGCTGGTCAGGGTTGAGACCTGAGCGTTGCATTACAAGGTCTGCGTCAACGCCCAAATTTACAAGGCCCTGATAGGCGAGACGAGCCAAAGTACCTGAATCGGTTAAACCTGTCATACAAAGAACCTATTTGAGAGGGCGGCGAAAACAGCTTCGTTAAACTGTGGCTTTTAGGCATCGCCCAAATAAAGGATGATCATCATACACAATTGGCCGAAATGACAAAACACTGTTTTTTTATAGCCAATGACTGACAAGGAGAATGTACCCATTATGTCGACCATGAACAAAGGAGCCCAGACACAAAAACCGACTCACAGCCAGCCACCGATTGTGATGCGTGAGCTGCCCAGTATGCCTTCGCTGCTGGGTAAAGCCGCTTTTAAGTCGGGTAATTACGCGCTGGGCGACCAACTACCCGGGCTTAGCACCCAGATAAATTCATTGGTGATCAACACCGAACATCTCCATGCTTACCAGCAACTTTGCGGGTTTCAGCAAAATGCCAAATTGCCAGCGACCTATCTCCATATGCTGGGCTTCCCGCTCTTTTTAAAGATTTTGATTCAGCAAGACTTTCCTATGCGAGCCATGGGTCAGGTTCATTTGCGCAATCAAATATCGGTCCATCACCAGTTTGATATTAGGCAGCACATTAATATGACTGCCGCTATTGGCAACTCGGTGCTGACCTCCAAGGGTTTAGAGTGGAATATTGATGTCAGTGCCGAGGTTGATAATGAAATCGTTTGGTCTGGTGAATCGACATTTTTATACCGCTGTAAAACTGGAATTTCCAGAGATGCTGTGGCACCCATCCGTCGCGATGGTGATCCGCAAAAGTGGTTTGTAGATGCAGATACTGGGCGCCGTTATGCTCGTGTTTCCGGTGACTACAACCCAATCCACCTGACTGATTTAACCGCCAAGTTATTTGGTTTCAAGCAGGCTATTGCTCATGGCATGTGGAGCAAGGCTAAATGTCTTGCCGTGCTGGACCAGCAGACTCCGGAAGCGGGGTATTCGGTGGATGTCACTTTCCATCGACCCTTATTTTTACCCTCTCAAGTGCTTTTTTATAGCCAGCAACTTGAGGGGAAACAGCAGTTTTCTCTGTTTAACCAAACATCTGAGCAAGCTCATCTGGAAGGTAGCATTACCTAGGACAATTCTATGCCTGATTTTAAAGTACCGTTAAAAGACTACTTATTTCTGTTCAATGACGTGATGGATATGCAGTCCAAGTACCAGCATGTCAAAGGTGGCGATCAGGCTACCCCAGATATGCTTGATGCGATCTTCAGCGAAGCCGCGAAATTCAGCGAATCCGAGCTAGCGCCGCTGTATCAGTCTGGTGATAAAGGTTGTAGCTGGGACGATGGAGTAGTAACCACTCCCGCAGGGTTTAAAGAAGCCTACAGCAAGTTTATTGAAGCGGGCTGGACATCTCTAACTGGCAGCCAAGAGATGGGAGGCCAAGGGCTACCATCTTCAATCGGAGTTGCGATCAATGAGATGTTGACCAGTGCCAATTGGGCATGGGCTATGTACCCAGGCCTTAGTGAAGGGGCCGTGGCCACGTTGGAAGACCATGGTACTGAAGAGCAAAAACAATCTTATTTGACCAAGCTAATCAGTGGTATTTGGAGTGGTACCATGTGTCTCACTGAGCCGCATTGCGGTACAGACCTTGGTCAACTCAAAACCAAGGCTGTTCCCAATGAAGATGGAAGCTACAAAATTAATGGTACAAAGATTTTTATCAGTGCTGGCGAACACGATCTAACTGAGAATATTGTTCATATCGTACTGGCCAAATTACCTGATGCCCCCTCTGGTACTAAAGGAATCTCGTTGTTTATCATCCCCAAGTTTCTTCCTGCAGCAGACGGGTCGGCGGGAGCGCGCAACGGCGTTCGATGTGGCTCTATTGAGCATAAAATGGGTATCCACGGTAATGGCACGGCCATGCTTAATTTTGATGATGCCACAGGTTTTCTAATTGGCGAGCCTCACAATGGGCTCAATGCAATGTTCACCTATATGAACGTTGCCCGTATAGGGACTGCAAGCCAGGGCTCTGCCGCTGCAGAGCGTTCATTCCAAGGTGCGTCAAAGTATGCCCGCGAACGTCTGGCGATGCGTTCATTGTCTGGGGTTAAAAATCCAGATGGCCCAGCGGATCCAATTGTGGCTCACCCAGATGTGCGCCGTATGTTACTCACTCAGCGAGCTGTGGCTGAAGGTGGGCGAGCGATGGTGACCTATGCTAGTCAGTTTGCCGACCTTTTGGTTGGCGGTAGCTCAGAAGAAGTTAAAAACAATGCTGAAGCTAGGCTGGGCTTTTGCACTCCAATTTTGAAAGGATTTATCACCGAGCAGGGCGTGATCGCAGCTAATCATGGGGTGCAGGTATTTGGCGGCCATGGTTATATTCACGAATGGGGTATGGAGCAAATTTTGCGCGACAGCCGCATTGCCACATTGTATGAAGGCACTACTGGTATTCAGGCTCTGGACCTTATCGGCCGCAAAGTTCTGCTGGATCGCTTTGCACAGTTAAAGATATTTACCGGCGAAATGCTAAGTTTTGCGGCTACATCATTGCCTTGGCCAAAGGGCAATAAAATGTTGCGCAAGCAGGCCTGGACCGTTACAAAGTTGGCACTTAAGTGGCGCTACCTGGGCTACAAATTAGCCATGCAGGGCAAGCGTAATCCTGATGCGGTTGGTGCCGGATCATCCGATTTCCTGATGTACTCCGGTTATGCCTATATGGCCTTTATGTGGGCGAAGATGAGTTCTGTAGCTCAGACTCAGTTAGATGCGGGTGAGGGAGACACCAAGTTTTTACAAGAAAAACTGCAGACAGCGGAGTTCTTTTTTGAGCGAATGCTGCCCCAGGCTCATGTTCATGCCAAAACCATTGGCGCTAACGTTGAGTCAGTGATGGGCATGTCAGAAGACTATTTCGATGTCAGCTAAATAACAGCTGCTAGTTAGCTAAACAACAGAGTAATCCTTTTAAAGGCCCTGGCTAGTACGGGGCTTTTTTTTGCCTGCAAATTGCCCGACAGTTTGCTAAAGTCTCGGCCAATTAATTATTGTGAAACGTTTATTCAGGGGGAAGCCATAATGGAATTTTCAGAAGTAGTTCGCGCACGACATTCATTTCGCGGGTTTACGCCCAAACCGGTTGATGAGAACACCTTAAAAGAAATCTTTGAGCTGGCTAGTTGGGCACCATCCAACTGTAATGTTCAGCCTTGGCATGTCCATGTTTTATCTGGCGAAGCCTGCAATCGCATGCGTAAAAAAATGATGGCTAGGGCGGCCACCGATACTTCAGGTAATCCTGATTTTCCCTGGCAGGGCAAATTTAGTGGCGACTACAAGGAACGCCAAATTTGCTCTGCGCTCGGTTTGTGGGAGCATCAGGGTGTGACCAGAGATAATCCAGAGAAGCGGGCCTGGTCATGGATGCGCAACTTCGAGTTTTTTGATGCGCCCCATATTGCCTTTATTTTTGTGACTGATGAATTCCCTGAGCTGGTAAGATTGGCCGGAGATGTGGGTATGTATTCTCAGACTTTGATGTTAGCCATGGCCAATGCAGGCATAGGCTCTTGTCCCCAGACATCAGTGAGCTGTTTTCCAGATTTGGTGCGGGAAGAGCTAGGTATCGAGGGTCATTATAAATTGATGATGGGCCTGTCCTTTGGCTTTATAGATGAAGCTGATCCGGCTAATAATCTACGCACCGAGCGAGACCCGTTGGAGAAAACCACCAGCTTCCATATATAAAGGCTATAACGGTAGGCTCTGAGATTAAGCCTGTGCAAATGCGAGCCGGTTGCGACCACTGGCTTTAGCTTTGTAGAGGGCACGGTCGGCCAATTTGATTAGCTGCTCAAAAGTGCCGCCATCAGAGCTGTCCACAACACCTACACTCACGGTTAGCCGCAAATTACTCTTGCGTCTAAACGCTCCGCGCTTTTTCTGACCCGCAGAATGCTCTGATGGCCGATGCTTTTTGTCACGAATAACTATGTCGTAGTTGGCGATAGCCTGACGTACCTGCTCTAGGCTGTCTGCAACCTCTTCGCGGCTCTTGCCCTTGAACAGCAAGCAAAATTCCTCACCACCATATCGAAAGGCTCGGGCACCATTACCGGTTTTGCTGATACAGCTAGCGATAACCTTGAGAGCCTAGTCACCGAGCTCATGGCCAAAGTGATCATTAATCTTTTTAAAATGGTCAGCGTCAACCATGGCCAGACTGTAATGATTGCCCACAGTTTTCATTGCAGCTGCAAGCGCATGGCGATTACCAATCTGGGTGAGTTCATCATAAAAACCTATATGAAAAAGCCCGCGAGTGACATTCACGGTTAACAGCATTCCGATACCGATAAACATAATCGCGGAGATCTTGGCGACATCAATCCAGCCTAGCGTGATAAATAGCAGTAGCAGACAGCCTGCGGCGGAGCTATCAAAAATATGCCCCCGCCGACTGGCCATGCTGACTGCGCAAATCAGCACCAATAGATACCAGGACCCAGATAATGGTGAAAGATGTATATTCCAAAGTTGCTCGGCAATATTACGCTTGCTGATCTGTGCCATAAGGTCAGGATTGGCAACGAAAATCTGGCTGAGAATAAACAGGGTAGTGCAGGGAAGCAGCGTCAAGCCTGTGCCCTGAGCATGGCGCAAGCCATGTTCGGGTATAAATAGTAGAAGCAAAACAGCAGTGGGAACAAAATAATACAGCAGATAAAAGACCTCTGCTGCGGGCAAGCTTTGCAGAGGCGCCTGCAAATAGCTGCGAATTAGCCAATAGGCGCAGCGCATTAACAAGCTGGTTGCCAGCTCTCTACTCTGATTGCTCAGAGCAGCGATTAAAGCGGAAATAGATAACAGGATACAAGGCAGCTGTGGAAGCAGAGCTGTCAGCTGTGTCGACACTATCGACTGCTGCCAGCAGAGCAGTATCGAAACGGCGACACAGATAGCTGGAGTTAAGGCTCGATAAGCGGCTGGATATATCTGCACTGATCACAACATCCTTGTGGCTTCAGCATTAATACTAGCAAACTCAGAACAGGCTGCCAGATTAGTTTTAGTTAGCCCCTAGGACAGGGCTTGTGATATCCCAACAACGCTGGTGCCAAGCAGTATCCAGCCCAGACTCTTATAGAAGCTGGCGCTATCTTTCTCAAGTAGTTTTTCATGAAAACGGTGGCCTATAAAATGGCCAATGCCAGCAAAGGGTAGCAGCCAAAGAGCATTGAGCAGCTGTATATCGACTTCGGCGACAATAAAGGCGCCTAGTTTGATACTGACCAATATCCACCAGATAACAAATAATGTATTGCGAAATTCATGGGGCTTGATATGGCGCATGGCAACAGCAATAACCAATGGCCCGCCAATTAGCGATGTGCCGCTGACATAGGCTGCGGCAATCAAAAACAGTACATCGATCATCCGGCTGCTGCTCTGCATCGGCCTGCCGAGAATATAGGTCAAAGAATAGGCAGCGATTAATGAAAAAATAATAATATTCATTAAAGCAGTGGGTAGTATTAGGAGCCCTATTACGCCTGCCAGCTTAGGTAGAATCATGATCAACAGTGCATAGCGGAAAAATGCCCAGTTGACAGTACTTTGTTTGGTATCACTCTTGTTGCGCTCAGAATGAATTACCGTTAAGCCAGCAAAAAATAGTAGATGCAGAGAAATAATAGGTAAAAACAACAGCGGGTCGTTATGGATCAGTAGTAAAAATGGCAGGGTAAAAAGAGCGCCACCAAAGCCAAGGCCAGAGCGCACAAAACCACTCCAGATAAATATCAGAGCAATTAAACCGAGCTGATACCAGGCCAAATCAGTCATAGGTGTGATTGGCCGCTATTGATTGCAGCTACCCGCGTCATGAACATGGCCATGGGATATTTCTTCATCAATAGCTTTGCGGAGGTTTATAATCTCTACTTCGAAGTGGAGATTTTTGCCCGCGAGAGGGTGGTTCATATCTACATCCACATTGAACTTGCCGACTTTAAAAATAGTGCCGGGTTTTACGCCACTGTCGGTATTAACATGGATTTCCTTGCCGACAATGAGCCTGCCTTCATGTTTGAGGTATTTGTTGGGAATGCGCTGGGTATTATTAACATTGCGCAAGCCATAGCCTTCCGAGGGCATCACCGAAAAAGATAATTTATCTCCAACTACGGCTTTGGCCACCTTGCTTTCAAAACCGGCGATCATCTGACGCCGGCCATGGAGGTAAACCGTAGGTTTATCTTCAGCGTATGTGCTAAAGATCAGTTCGTTATTGTCGTCTCTGAGGTTATAGTGAACCGTGATCACATGGTTGGTTGCAACGTGCATTAGGCGCTCCAGGCAGTTGGCGGCATAATACAGCAAATAGTTTTTCAGGAAGCAAAAAATGTCATCTGGCAGCGAATTTGATAGTCAAAAATATATCCCGGATGCCGAGAATGAGTTTAGTGCATTAGTGGGTGATGATGTAGAGCCGTTACAGGGCAAGGGAGCAAGCCATATTCCTCGAACCGTCTCAGTCACTCCCGGCGTTTTAGAGAGGCGCAAAGCGGCTCAGCAAGAACATCAGATGACAGGTAACTTCCTCGATCCTGCGAGCATTATAAATCAAGTCGACCCCTATGATTTTTTGGAGTTTGTCCGCCCAGGTGTGCAGCGTGGGGTATACAAAAATTTGCGTATGGGAAAATATGATATTCAATCGCGGCTCGACCTTCATCGCCATACGGTCGAGCAGGCTAGAGTCGCCCTTTGGGATTTTGTTGAAGACTGCCAGAAGCATGGAGTGCGTTGCGCTCTTGTGACTCATGGCAAAGGAGAGGGCAGAGAGCAGCCCGCCAGGCTCAAGAGTTGTGTCAATCATTGGCTGCGTCAATTCGATCAGGTGCTGGCTTTTCATACGGCACAGAAGCAGCATGGTGGTGCCGGGTCAACTTATATACTGATAAAAAAGAATAGCGCAGCACGATTGAATACGAGTGAGAAACTCGCGCAATCGAAAAGATTAAAAGGGTCTAAATCCTAAAATTGATCTCCCCAATTACTCTTGGCGTATAGAGCACATAATAAGACAATAGGCTTTGTCCACAACAATGATTCTCGAGCTATCACCGACTTTTATCATGATGCTAAAGGCCCTCCCAGCGGTTTTTTTAATTGCCGGCTGTACCTGGATGATTAGTTTGTACCTGGACAAGATCAGCATCATTTACTACAGCTGGCCAATACTATTTTTGGTTGCATCATTGGTTTATTTGGTTGATGCAGAGACTTTCTCTGAAGTCCAAATAGCACTCATTTTAATGGTTAGTATCTGGTCCGTGCGGTTGAATTACTTTGCCATTAAACGGGGTCGTCATCAGCCGGAGGATCGCCGTTACCAGGTTCTCCGTGAGCGCAGTTCCAGCAATTTTATATTAAAAAGTTTCTATCTTATCCTTTTTTGGCAGCCGATTCTGGCGTGGGCTGGGAGTTCAATCTTTGCCATCGTGATGGTTAATAATGCCCCCTGGAGTCTTGGAAACAGTATTGGCGTTGCTCTTTGGTGTTTCGGTATTATTTTTGAGACCGTTGCTGACAATCAGTTATATCGGTTCAATCGTTTAGTAATCAAGAAAGAGCAGACTTTGAAAACTGGGTTGTGGCGTTACTGCAGGCACCCTAACTATTTCGGCGAATGCTGTGTTTGGTGGGCGTGGTTTCTATTTGCTATTCCCTCCGGAAATGGTTTTATCTTGCTGGCCCCCCTTCTGATTACCGGGTTACTTTTAAAGGTGTCTGGAATTAGACTGATGGAAAAAGGAATTACCCAGCGCCGAGCTGACTACGGTCATTATATGCAATCAACTAATACACTTTTCCCTTGGGTACCTCGGGAGCAGGTCAATGGAGAGCTCTATGAAAAAGGCAGTTTGGGTTAGACTTTGTATGGTGGTTTTAGCGCTTGGTGTAAGCAATGCGCAGAGTGCCCAGGCCCCCATGGAAACTGTCGACTACGTAGATTTGCCGCGCTTTATGGGTGACTGGTATGTGGTTGCCAACATCCCAACCGCGCTTGAAAAAGGGGCACACAATCCAATTGAGTCTTATAAATTGGATAACAATGGGACCATAGAGACCACGTTTAGCTTTAACAAAGACAGTTTCGACGGTGAAGATAAGGTCTATCATTCCCGTGGCTTTGTGAAAAACAAAAAAACCAATGCAAGCTGGGGTATGCAATTTATTTGGCCTATTAAGGCAGACTATCGTGTGGTTTATCTGGACCCGGATTATCAGTACACGGTGATTGGTCGCACGGCTCGAGACTACGTTTGGATTATGGCTCGTGACGTTAATATATCAGCAGACAAATACCAGGAGTTAGTTAGCTTTATTGTCGAATTGGGTTATGAGGCTGACAAGATAGTGAGAACTCCCCACAACTACTTCGATGGAACAGAATAAACCCCCTTAAATAGCTGATTTAGTTCTTCATCTGAGCTGATAAATGGCGGCATTACATAGATAAGCTTGCCAAAGGGGCGCACCCAAACTCCCGCTGCGACAAAGTGCTTTTGAATGTCTGGGAGGGTGACGGGGTCATGCATTTCAATCACGCCGATAGCGCCCAAAACTCTAACGTCCGCAACAGTCTTCAGGCTAGAAAATTTCTGCAGCGCTGTGGATAAAAATGCTTCAATGCGTTGGATATTATTTTGCCAATCGTCACTTAGTAATAAGCTGATGCTGCCATTTGCTACAGCACAGGCCAATGGGTTGCCCATAAACGTAGGGCCGTGCATAAACCAGCCAGCCTCACCTTCGCAGATACCGCGGCTTACTCTGTTAGTGCACATAGTTGCGGTCAATGTCATATAGCCGCCGGTAATCGCTTTACCCAGACACATAATATCCGGCGATATTTCAGCCTAATCGCAGGCAAATAATTTACCCGTGCGGGCGAAACTGGTGGCAATTTCATTGGCAATCAGTAATACATTATTTTCATCACAGAGCTCTCGTACCCGTTTTAAGTAATGGGGCGAATAAAAACGCATACCTCCAGCGCCTTGGACTATAGGCTCCAAAATAACTGCAGCCAATTCATGGCTTTTATTTGTGATGATTTGGCTAAATTCCGCAATATCATCCTCGTCCCACTCCTGATCAAAACCGGTTTGCGGCGCTGGTGCAAAATAATGTTTCTGCAAAACCTGATCCAATAAATGATGCATGCCGGTGACAGGATCACAGACCGATATAGCGGCAAAGGTGTCGCCGTGATATCCATTGTCTGCTGCTAATCTAAAAAATCCCCAGTCTGGCTTGGTTAATACTGTCCTAAGCAATTACAATGGCCAGCTTTTCAGCAGTCGGAAGTTCCCATGTCTATTCGCAAAAATCAGCTTGAGGCCAATAAGTTGCAGAAACGTCTGCGGCGTAATGTGGGCAGTGCAATTGCTGATTACAATATGATCGAAGAGGGTGACCGGATAATGGTTTGTCTGTCTGGGGGCAAAGACTCATATGGGATGCTGGATATTTTGATGGCCCTGCAGAGAAATGCGCCCATCAAGTTTGATCTTGTTGCTGTTAATTTAGATCAAAAGCAGCCCGGTTTTCCCGAGACTGTTCTGCCGACCTATCTGGATACCTTGGATATTGAATATCATATTCTTGAGAAAGATACCTACAGCATAGTGACAAGCAAAATTCCCGAGGGTAAAACCTATTGCAGCCTGTGCTCGAGGCTGCGTCGCGGCACCCTGTATGGCTTTGCCGAAGAGATTGGTGCTACCAAAGTGGCCCTGGGGCATCACCGAGATGATATTGTCGAAACCCTTTTTCTAAATATGTTCTATCAGGGCAAGCTCAAGGCAATGCCGCCCAAGCTACTCTCAGATGATAAGAAAAACATGCTAATTCGACCTCTGGCCTACTGTCGCGAAACTGATTTAATCGCGCTCGCGGAGCTTAAACAGTTTCCCATTATTCCATGTAATCTCTGTGGTTCTCAAGATGGCCTGCAGCGCAATGCAGTTAAAGAAATGTTGGTTCAGTGGGAGCGCCAATTTCCAGGTCGCATCGACACCATTTTTGGCGCTATCAAGAATGTCTCACCCTCGCAGTTGGCTGATACTGCGTTATTCGATTTTACAGGGCTCGAGTTAGATCGTAGCTCTGTGCCCGTCGATAACGATGAGTTAGAGACTCATATTCGAGCCATCAACTTATTATAAAACTAGGATTCAACCTATGTCGCAGCTCACAGCACCCAGTATTATTGCTTTTCTTATCTATGTCAGCATCGTGCTGGGAATAGGCTTTTACGCCTATATTCGCACCAAGAGCGCAGGGGACTATTTTCTCGGTGGTCGCCAGTTATCACCCACTGTATCTGCGATAAGTGCTGGCGCATCGGATATGAGCGGCTGGGTGCTATTGGGACTGCCTGGCTATGCCTATCTGGCGGGTCTTGAGGCAGCCTGGATATCCATAGGTCTGGTGATTGGCGTGGCAGCAAACTGGTTATTGATGGCTAAACGGCTACGTATTTACAGTGCTCAGCTAGATGATGCAGTAACCTTACCAGCCTACTTACAGCGACGTTTTGCTGATTCAACGCCCTGGTTAAAGTCTATTGCCTCGATCAGTATTCTGGTGTTTTTCCTGTTTTATGTGGGCTCTGGTCTGATTGCCGGGGGCAAGTTGTTTAATGAGGTGTTTGGCTTTGACTATCAAACCGCAGTGTTTGTAAGCGTCGCACTAATCTTGCTCTACACCTTATTCGGTGGCTTTTTGGCTGTGTCCTGGACCGATGTGTTTCAGGGCATTTTAATGCTGCTGGCGCTGGTGGCTGTGCCAGTCTTGGTCATAAGTCAATTTGGAGGCACAGGCCAATTCGCTGATCAAATCAATCAGCAAAACCCGCAACTATTAAATATTTTTACCTCTGCCGAAGGTCAGGCTCTGGGCTGGATGACCATTATTAGCACCATGGGTTGGGGGTTGGGTTACTTTGGTCAGCCTCATATTTTGGCGCGTTTTAAGGCCATTCGCTCACCAGCTGATACGCCTCGTGCCGCGGCCATAGGTGTTTCTTGGGCACTGCTCTGCTACCTCTTAGCTATTTTGGTGGGGCTCAGTGGCGTGGCATTCCTAGATCAACCATTGGTAGATTCTGAGAAGGTGTTTATCGCGCTGACCAGCCTGATCTTCCATCCATTGGTGGCTGGCGTTTTACTGGCGGCTATTCTTGCAGCCATTATGAGTACCGTGGACTCTCAGCTATTGGTTTGTTCTGCCTCTCTGGCGGAAGACCTCTATCCATTGGCGACCAAAGAGCCGTTGACGGCAGAAAAACGACTGCAGGTTGGTCGTATCGCCGTGGTAGTTTTGGCCCTGCTCGCGACTCTTTTGGCAATGAATCCAGACAGCAAGGTACTGGACGTTGTTTCCTATGCCTGGGCTGGATTGGGTGCGTCCTTGGGGCCCGCTCTTTTAGTCAGTTTATACTGGCGTGGCATGACGGCCTTGGGAGCATTGGCTGGCGTAGTGACAGGTGGTTTGACTGTGGTGCTTTGGTCCCGTTTAGAGGGTGGGCTTTTTGACTTGTACGCTCTGGTGCCGGGCTTTATTTTCGCCATTATTGCTATTTTTGTGTTTAGTCTGCTGAGTAAAAAGAGTTTGAACCCAGTCGTGGTTAAACGGTTCGATCAGATGCACAGCCAGCTTTAGTCCTATTAACAAATAACCAGAAGGTCCGTTCGCAGTAGTGCTGTGATGGCGGCAAACATTTTACTGACAGTATTTTCCTATACTTCGAAAGTCTATTCTGAGGTTGAAAAATCAGTGCATCGAGTCAAAATCCACCAGGGTGATATCACTAAGCTAGCGGTAGGCGCTATCGTTAGCGCGCCTAATGAGCACAGAAGTGGACCGGTGAGTTTAAAATGATGCGACGAATACACTGGTCCAGATGATGGCCAGGATGCTTAGATGATGCATGGCTACAAAGTCGATAGTTGAGTCTTTTAAACTTAGCGCAGCCTGGGAGAGTTTGCCTGCTTGATCGAACCTTACATTTTTTCCATAACTTCAATGCCCAGCAAATCGAGACCCTGAGCCAGAGTTGCAGCACTTAATGCACACAGCTGAAGACGGCTTTGGCGGGTGCTGTTATCGACGCCTTCTTTCAGCACTGGGCACTGCTCGTAGAATGACATAAAGGCGCTGGCCAGCTCGTAAAGATAAGTGCAGAGCGTATGGGGGTAGCAATCAGCCGCCACCTGATCCAGTACTTCATTAAACTGCAGTAATTTTAACGCTAAGGTTTTTTCTTGGGGCTGGCCTAGAGTCACTGGCGCCGAAAATCCCTCTGGCTGTATGCCGGCTTTGCGAAAAATACTGCGAATTCTGGTATAGGCATACTGCAGATAGGGGGAGGTATTGCCTTCAAAAGACAGCATCGCATCCCAGTCAAAAATGTAGTCATTAGTCCGAGTTTTACTCAGATCAGCGTATTTAATGGCGCCAATACCTACCTTCCGAGCAATCAGGTTAATATCTTCCTCAGCAAGGTCTGGGTTCTTGTCTCTAACCAAATATTCTGCCCGTTCGACGGCTTCCACGACCAGGTCGGCTAACTTAATGGTGCCGCCACTGCGGGTTTTAAAGGGCTTGCCGTCGGCTCCCATCATGGTGCCAAAAGCGTGGTGTTCGAGGCTGACTTCCGGTGGTACAAAGTTGGCTTTGCGGCCGGTGATAAAAACCTGTTTCATGTGCAGAGACTGCCGAGCATCAATGAAGTACAGAATACGATTGGCCTGCAATGGGCCCACTCGGTACCTTAGGCAGGCCAAGTCGCTGCTGGCATACAGAAATCCTCCGCCAGATTTTTGCACGATCATAGGTGAGGGGTCGCCATTCTTATCGGCCAGCTCATCGAGAAACACAACTTTGGCACCTTCGGAGTCAACTGCCAGACTCTGTTCAACAAGGGCACTTAGCACATTGTCCAGATCATCGTTATAGGAGCTTTCTGCAGCAATATGTTCTGCTCGCAAACCTACATTGAGCTGTTTGTAGATATCAATATTATGGGCCACAGAGACATCGATAAATTTTTGCCATAGTTTGCGACAGTGGGCATCGCCGGATTGAAGCTTAACCACGTAGGCGCGGGCCTTATCGGCAAATTCTGGGTCGGCATCAAAATGCTTTTTTGACTGCTGATAAAACAGTTCTAAATCATTTAGTGCTAGGTCGGCCTGTTCACCTTCTCCAAGATGTAACTCCAGCTCCGCAATCAGCATGCCAAACTGCGTTCCCCAGTCGCCCATATGGTTTTGGCGGGTGACCCTGTGGCCCTGATACTCCAACAGGCGAGCTATCGCATCGCCAATAATGGTTGAGCGCAGATGACCTACATGCATTTCCTTAGCAAGATTGGGGGAGGAATAATCAATCACCACATTCTGAGGGTTGTCATTGATATGTTCAGCATTGGCCCCGAGATTTTGCGCTAAATATTCATTGGCCAGCGTTATATTGATAAAACCCGGCCCAGCGATTTCCAGTCTCTCAGCAATACCTTCGAGTTGAAGATTAATGATGATGGCTTGTGCCAATTCTCTCGGATTGGTTTTCATTGCCTTTGCGGCGCCCATGGCACCATTGGCCTGATAGTCACCAAATTGAGGTTTGCCACTAAGTGCGACCATGGGTGGGCAGTCATCAGGAATCCCTGCAGCTTGCATGGCTGCGGAAACTCTTTCAATAAGTGTGTCTTTTATACTCATTTATGTGCGTTTTCCACCGATCAGGCAATGTTAAAGTGCGGATTGTAGGTTTACAGGCACTGAAAGCAAAGCCAAACTTTGAAAAAAGTAGGCTTATTGATATAGTTGCGCCTGCCGCCCTTGTTGCAGGGCAAGCATATTCAAATTCTACGGGTTTTACCTACGGACTATTAATGGAAACTTCTCTGATTGCCCAAGGCCTTGATTTATTACTCTATGGCATGGGCACGGTGTTTACTTTTTTGACGCTTTTAGTTGGTATTACTGCTGCAATGTCTGCACTGGTTAATCGCTTTACCGAAGAAGAAGTTGCATTCGCCGCTGGCGCCGAGGTGCCAAATGGGAATAGTTCAGTTGAACCACGAATTGCCAAAGCAATTCAAGTCGCTATTGACCAACATCGTGGCCGTAAGTAGAAACCTAGTTAAAAAGATGTAAGATTAAACCGCAATATTAATTACAACGGACATCATTATGCCCTCTAAGACTTCTGCGCTCGGGATAACCGAAGTTGTTCTTCGCGACGCTCATCAATCGCTGTTTGCGACCAGAATGCGAATTGACGATATGCTGCCGATTGCTGAAAAGCTAGATCAGATTGGCTATTGGTCAATGGAATCCTGGGGTGGTGCCACGTTTGATTCCTGTATCCGTTTTTTGGGTGAAGACCCTTGGGATCGCATAAGAGAAATCAAGAAGGCTATGCCCAATACTCCACAGCAGATGTTATTTCGTGGGCAGAATATTCTTGGTTACCGCCATTATGCCGACGACGTAGTAGAAAAGTTTGTTGAGCGAGCAGCGATCAATGGTATTGATGTTTTCCGTGTTTTTGATGCCATGAATGATATGCGCAATTTGGAAACTGCTCTGCGTGCGGTTAAGCAAGTTGGCAAACATGCTCAGGGGACAATCTCTTATACGGTGAGTCCCGTGCATACCATTGATTTATGGGTGGACCAGGCGCGCCAGATTGAAGATGCGGGCGCTGACTCTATCTGCATTAAAGATATGGCTGGCCTGCTGATGCCCTATGTGGGCTATGAGCTTATTACCAAGCTGAAAAAAGCAGTTTCTATCCCTCTTCAGCTGCACGCTCATGCCACAACTGGCTTGTCGACAACCACCATCACCAAATGTGTCGAAGCTGGTATTGATAATGTCGATACTGCTATTTCTTCAATGTCGATGACCTATGGGCATTCCGCGACAGAATCTGTGGTGTCAATCTTTGAAGGCACAGAGCATGCCACTGGCCTGAAAATAGAAAAGCTTGAAGAAATTGCTGCTTACTTCAGAGAGGTGCGTAAAAAATATAGTGCTTTTGAAGGCTCATTGCGCGGTGTTGACTCACGTATTTTAGTTGCTCAGGTGCCTGGAGGTATGTTGACCAATATGGAATCTCAGCTGCGACAGCAGGGTGCCGGGAATCGATTGGACGATGTGTTGGCCGAGATTCCGCGAGTGCGGGAAGACTTGGGTTATATCCCTCTGGTCACGCCCACATCGCAAATTGTGGGTACCCAGGCGGTGCTCAATGTGTTGACGGGTGAGCGCTATAAATCCATTTCCAAAGAGACTGCTGGCGTACTGCGCGGCGAGTACGGTGCAGCGCCTGCGCCAGTCAATACCGAGTTACAGGCCCGTGTATTGGATGAAGGTGAGCAAGCCATCACTTGCCGCCCTGCAGATAATATTGAGCCAGAGCTAAATGCCCTGACGACAGAGCTAGAAGGTCTTTCTGCGGAACATGGTTTCCAGATTTGTGCGGGAGAAGGGCAGATTGATGATGTGCTGACCTACGCGCTATTTCCTCAGGTTGGCCTTAAGTTTTTGCAGAATAAAGATAACCCCGATGCCTTTGAGCCGATACCTAGTGCTGGACCTGAAGTGCAGATCAATGAGTCAGGTGAAGAAATTTATACCGTGGAAATTGAAGGCAAGTCTTATACGGTTAGTGTGGCCAATGGTGGCGATGTCAGCGCCATTTCTGCTGTGGGTGCTGTTAGTTCTGGCGCAAGTTCAGAGGCACCAGCTGTGGCAGCGACAGGAGGGTCACCGGTGAATGCCCCATTAGCTGGAACCGTCGTTAAAGTGTTAGTTAAGCCTGGTCAGGCAGTTGCGGAGGGCGAAAGTATTATTATTCTTGAAGCCATGAAGATGGAGACCTTAGTGAGTGCGCCAGCGGCGGGTAGCATAGTTGACGTGCGGGTGCAGGCAGGTGACAACTGCGCGGTGGGTGATGTACTGGTTACTCTGGCTTAAGGAAAGGGGCTCTGAATTATGGAAAACTTAATCAGCCTGTGGGCGAGTTCGGGTATAGCGCAGTTGCAGTTGGGTCAGCTGGTGATGATGAGCGTGGGCTTGGCGCTGCTATTTTTAGCTATCAGCAAAGGCTTTGAGCCTTTACTACTGGTGCCCATTGGCTTTGGTACTATCTTGGCCAATATTCCCGGCGCTGGGTTTGATGCTGCGCCAGTCTACGATGCTCTGGGGAATATGGAGAGCCCAGGAGGGCTACTCTACTACATCTATCATGCAGGTATTGAAACCGGTCTGTTTCCCCTAGTCATATTTATGGGAGTCGGTGCCATGACCGACTTCGGCCCGCTGCTGGCCAACCCAAAAACATTGATGCTAGGGGCGGCGGCACAGGTGGGTATATTTACAACCGTGCTGGGTGCTGTGGCTCTCAGCCATTTCGGCATTCTTGACTTCAGTATTCGCGATGCTGCATCCATTGGTATTATCGGTGGGGCAGATGGGCCAACGGCGATTTTTGTAACCAGCAAATTGGCTCCTGATTTACTCGGCGCTATCGCCGTGGCAGCCTATTCCTATATGGCACTGGTGCCCATCATTCAGCCGCCGATTATGCGCGCGTTAACGACGCCCGCCGAACGGCAAATTAAAATGGAGCAGTTGCGCCCAGTCACCAAGGCAGAGCGCATTGTGTTTCCGTTAACCCTGCTGGTATTAGTGGCGATGTTATTGCCAGATGCAGCCCCGCTACTCGGTATGTTTTGTTTTGGTAATCTAATGCGAGAATGTGGCGTGGTTAATCGATTGAGCGACACTACTCAGAATGCCTTGATTAACATAGTCACTATTTTTCTTGGATTGGGTGTGGGCTCGAAAATGAGCGCGGAAAAATTTCTTAACCCTGAGACCATGGGTATTTTGGCCTTGGGTGCTATTGCATTTTGCATTGGTACTGCCTCTGGCGTACTGATGGCTAAGCTGATGAATACCATGTCTACCCATAAGGTGAATCCTCTTATTGGTGCTGCCGGAGTCTCAGCTGTGCCAATGGCTGCCCGAGTTGCCAATAAAGTTGGGCTTGAGGCCAACCCCCACAACTTCCTCTTAATGCATGCAATGGGCCCCAATGTTGCTGGTGTTATTGGCTCCGCAGTGGCCGCGGGCGTCATGATTAATCTAGTGAGTGGCATGTAATGGGCCCTGTAGAGCAGAGTATTAAAGATGCTGTGGTTACAGAATTCCACCCAGATTTAATACGGCTGACCAATGAGAGTCATATGCACTCGGTGCCGTCTGGGTCTGAGAGCCATTTTAAATTGGTATTAGTGACGGACCGCTTTCAAGACCAGCGCCTGGTGCAGCGGCACCAATCTGTTTACAAGCTGTTAGCAGAGCAACTCAGCGGGCCAGTGCATGCGTTAGCGCTGCATACATACACGGTTTCAGAATGGTCAGAAACCGACGATGGCGCCCCAAATTCCCCCAGCTGTTTGGGTGGTAGCAAGCAGGGTTAAACCCCAGCGGGAAGCCATTTAAGCTGTTGGGCTCAGTCCTAGCCGATTCACCGCATATATATCCCTATTCAACGTATTGGTGTGGTGATCGGTGCAGAAGGCGCAGAGAATCCATAGTTGAAATTGTTTTAATTTCTATAATTAAGTCAAATTATAAAAACTCATTTTAGGGGGAGTTATGCGTCAGCAAACAACCGTTGGTATGTCAGGCTGGTTACAAGGCCTTTTGCAAACCAATCATCTCGGTGCAATTGTTGCACTTTCATTTTCTTTGATCCTTTCGGCCTGTGGTGGCGGTGGTGATAAAAAAGTTACTTTAACTGATCCAGGTCCAGACGGTGTTGCACCGACCCTGACGAGTGTAACTATTGCCAACGGCTTTAACGCCAGCGACGAAGTCGAGCTCGGAGACACAGTTAGGCTGGAGTTCACTGCTAGCGAATCACTGCTCAAGCCTACCGTTGAAATCTTTGGCTCTGCAGTGACTGTTTCTGGTCAGCATTCATCTTGGTCTGCTGAGCGCACTATGGTGGAAGGCGACGAAGATGGTGCTGTTACTTTCACTATCTCCTTCACTGATGTCAGTGGCGTTGCCGGTACAGATGTAACCTCGACTACTGACGAGACCTACGTGACTTACTGTGCAGCAGGTTGCCCAGAAGAGGGTGAAGAGGAGGGGATCGCAGGAGATTGGAAGCTTTCTCCTGAGGCCGGTGCTTTTGGAGTTGGCCCAGCTAAGGGTGATACGAGTTGGTATGCCAGTGGCGAAGCTGACATTGCTGGAAGAGCGTGCCTCTTCGATGACATCTACCGTTTTGGTGCTGATGGTACCTTCTCCAATGTAATGGGAGATGAGAGCTGGATTGAAGCTTGGCAGGGCGCGGCCACGGACGCCTGTGGTGCCCTTGTAGCGCCTCATGATGGTTCCAATGCTGCAACT
>JAQXBF010000004.1 GCA_029252555.1 Porticoccaceae bacterium | reverse complement strand
CACTGTGCTCAAAATAACAATGGTGTGCGCTGCAATTCCATTCACCCCTCAGGCATAGAAACGCCTATGGTAGCTGAATTTGGCAGCCAGATGACCACCAAATACGGCGCGCAGGTATTGGAGGATATGACGGCACATGCCAGCAAGTCAGGTGAGCCAGCAGATATTGCCTATGCCGCAGTGTACCTTGCGTCTGATGAGTCAAAATTCGTTAATGGTACTCGCATTGTGGTCGACAACAGTATGTCGGTAACAGCTGGCCGGGTAGCGGAGTAACTTGCTGAGAATTTAGCCGTCGAATTTACCCAAATAATGGCCTAGAATCGCCTCCTCGGCAAAATAATAATAGGATCAAAGTAATGCAAAGAGGTGAGTTCTCTTCTCGATTGGCATTTATTTTCGCCGCTTCAGGCTCTGCCGTGGGGCTGGGTAATATCTGGGGCTTCCCGACCAATGCTGCCGAGAATGGTGGCGCTGCGTTTTTGGTGATGTACCTTATTCTGGCGTTTCTACTGGCCTATCCGGCGATGATGGCCGAATTGATTATTGGCCGTCATACTCGCGCTAATATGGTCAATGCTCTGCAGGCCATCTCGCCTAGGCAAACTGCTAAGACGATCGGTAAGTTAACTGGTATTGGCGGTATGGTGACTGCCGGGCTGATTCTGAGTTTCTACAGCATTGTGGCTGGCTGGTTTATTGCTTTTATGCTCGAACCTCTCACGTTGATTATGGGCCTAGAGTCTGTGGGCAGCTGGCTTACAGAGTTTAGTTTGGTGCGCAATATTGGCTTTGCGGGCTTCTTTATACTATTAACAGTAGTAATTATTAGTGCTGGTGTTGTGCAGGGCATTGAAAAATGGTCGAGCCGCTTGATGCCTTCGCTGTTTGTGCTGATGGCTGCTCTGATTCTTTATGTGCTGACCCAAGAGGGCGCCATGGAGGGGCTCAAACATTACTTAGTGCCAGATTTCTCTCAGATCACAGATCCTAATTTAATTGTCAGCGCCATGGGGCAGGCATTTTTCTCTATGTCGCTCGGTGTGGGCACTATGCTGGTCTATGGCTCTTATATTCGGGCCGATGAAAATTTACCTGTGGTAGGTGCTCTGGTAACGCTGACCGATACCTCTGTTGCCTTTTTAGCGGGGCTGCTGGTGCTGCCAGCTATTTTTGTGGCACAAAACCTAGGTGTGACTATTTATGCCGAGGGCGGCAATTTAATTGCCGGGCCGGATCTTATTTTTCAGGTATTACCTGCCCTGTTCGATGGTATGGGAGCTACCGGTTTGATGGTTGGCCTAGCCTTCTTTGTACTGATGTCCATCGCCGCGGTCACCTCTTCTATCTCTATGCTTGAAGTGCCGGTGTCCTATGCGGTGGAAGCTCATCAGATTAGTCGTATCAAGGCAACATGGCTGGTGGGCTTGGCAGTCTTTGTCGTCAGCGCCACCATTTGCTTTAACTTTGAGTCGTTGTTTGGCTTTGTGATTACTATGACCACGGAGCGAGCGCAGCCGCTGTTAAGCATGATGCTGTGTATTTTTGCCGGTTGGGTGTTTTATCGCAACACTGTTCTTGAGGAGCTTAAGAGTGGCAGCCCAGATGTTGAGCAGGGGTTGTTCTGGAAGATATGGCCTGTGTATGTGAAGTTCTTTTGCCCTGCCCTGATTCTGCTTACATTTGCGCAGGGTTTTTAGGCAGAGATCCTTCAATGCGTTTGGCATGCCCTAGCATTATTCACAACGCTTAAGACTGGACTGGCTAAAGCAAGCGACTATTCTTCGAAAACTGGCTGCGCAAAAACTCCATTTGGTCTCCTCTTATGCGACGACTGTTGAGCAAGGCTAAATACTCCGCATTATTAGGCTGAAATGGCAGTGCCACTAGTTGCATATTGGCTTCTTCTGGAGTGCAGTTGGCTTTATGCTGGTTACACCTGCGGCAGGCGGCTACTACATTTTCCCAACGGTCTGCACCGGCTCTGGAGACTGGCTGTATATGGTCTCTGGTCAACTGGTTGGCGTCAAACTCTCGCGCACAATACATGCAGACATGACGGTCTCTGGCAAATAATGTGGGATTATTTAATGGGTAGTTGGAGCGTGGCCTGGCTAGCTGTTCACCACCACAGGCAATAATGCTGGGAAGGTCTACTACCGATCTGTTGCCAGTTCGCCTGCAAATGCCTCCGAGTACCTGCCTCACCCGGTCTCCCAGAGTCCAGACCACTAAATCTCTAGAATAAATACAAACAGCCTCTTCCCAAGTGAGCCAGTCGATGGCTTGACCTGCCAAGTTAAGTCTTAATATTCTGGTCTGCACTACCTTTTGACTCCTCTGAAAACGGAAAAGCCCCATCGCAGCAAGCAACCGGGTTTTGGAAGTGGTTTGGCTGGAATTCTGATCTAAAGCTTGGAGAAATGCTTTCCTCCAAGCGTCTGGGGCTTGGCGTGGCTGTAACACTATGGTCGGTTTTTTTATCTTGAACTCTGAAGGCTTGCTCCCTCTGTAATCTCTGCACCAATACAACAACGAATGTTAGTTTATTTTGAACAGGCTTTAACAGTGTGTCAATCCAGCTTATCTAATCTATTAATAGTAATCTTAAGACGGCTGGCAGCGCTAAACGCACAATTTATCTGCGCTGTAGCAATTGACCATTATGTCGGGGTTAGTTAGGGTGCTCTACAGGTAATATAGTCTTTTTAAAGTAGGATTTTATTGTGGCAATAGAAAAAAAAGCAGTGGATTTTGAGCAGCAGCTAGAAAATCTAGAGGCTCTCGTAGAGTCATTGGAGGGCGGCAGCCTTAGCCTTGAAGACTCACTCAAGTCCTTTGAGCAGGGTATTAAAGCCGCTCGCGAATGTCAGACTGCGCTAAAGCAAGCTGAACAGAAGGTTGAGCTGCTAATGCGTGAGGGTGATGAGCTGGTTAGTCAGCCTTTTGAGTCGACTGAATAAGGCGCTTTTATGCCAAATGGCCTGAAACATCTCCTTGCCGGCTACAGCCAACAGGTCGACGCCCAATTAGAGCAGGTAGTGCCTGAGGCTACTGGGCCTGCGGAGGCTCTTTTTGGGGCCATGCGCTATTCGGTTTTCAATGGCGGCAAACGTCTGCGGCCGGCTCTTTGCTTCGCGGCGGCTGAAGCCATTGCAGGCAGCAATATCAATACATGTAAAGTGGCAGCCGCGCTGGAAATGATCCATGCCTATTCTCTGATCCATGATGATCTGCCGGCAATGGATGATGATGATCTGCGTCGCGGCAAGCCTACCTGCCATATTAAGTTTGGTGAGGCTACCGCTATTTTGGCGGGCGATGCCCTGCAATCACTGGCGTTTCAGCAGTTGACCGAACTCAGTGATATGCCCAGCAATAAGGTGGTTGAGCTGGTCTCTATGCTTTCTATGTATGCGGGCTGTGGTGGCATGGTAACTGGGCAGGCAATCGACCTCGCGGCCACTGGCCATACCCTTGATATTGGTCAGTTAAAAACCATGCACGGCCATAAAACTGGCGCCTTGATAGAGGCCTCGGTATTAATGGGGGCAATCACAGCTGGTGCTGCAACGGAACAACAGTTAAGCGCCCTGAGGGATTTTGCCCGCGCTATCGGCCTGGCCTTTCAGATTCAAGACGATATTCTCGACGTAGAAAGCTCGACGGAACAATTAGGTAAGCAGCAGGGTTCTGATGTAGCCAACGGTAAGTCTACCTATACTTCTCTTTTGGGTCTGGAACAGGCTCGTGAGCAGGCTACCAAGCTTTACCAAGAGAGCTTAGCCAGTCTCGATATATTTGCTGAGCGGGCTGAGCCCCTTCGGCAACTCGCCAGCTTTATTGTTAATCGGGCTTATTAACGAGCCTATTTGGTGTAAGATTCACCCTCGCGATAAGACATAGTAACCATGCCGAAAATATTTACAGATATCCCGCTTAGCCGACCAGATACACCGCTGCTAGATTGTATTAGCGCGCCGAAAGACCTGCGTCGGCTGAACGAAGATGAGCTATTGCAGGTCACTGATGAACTGCGCGCGTTTATGTTGTTCTGCGTGGGTAAAACTGGTGGCCATTTCGGTGCTGGGCTGGGGGTTGCTGAGTTAACTGTTGCCCTGCACTATGTTTTTGATACTCCTAATGATCGCCTCGTTTGGGATGTTGGCCACCAAACTTATCCCCATAAAATACTGACTGGTCGCCGCGAGCAGATGCTCAGCATGCGCCAGAAAGAGGGTTTGTCTGGTTTCCCTAAACGCTCCGAGAGTGAGTACGACACCTTTGGTGTTGGGCACTCTAGTACCTCTATTAGTGCGGCTCTGGGAATGGCCATGGCCTCACATCAACTAGGAGAGGAGCGACGAACAGTGGCGGTGATGGGCGATGGCGCCATGACGGCCGGCATGGCATTTGAAGCCATTAATCATGCCGCCCATGTGGATAAAAAGCTGCTAGTGGTCCTAAACGACAACCAGATGTCTATCTCTCGCAATTCCGGTGGCCTGTCCACCTACTTCGCCAAACTCTGGTCGAGCAAGTTTTACACCAATCTGCGAGAGAGTGGCAAGAAAGCGCTGCGATCTCTGCCCCAAGCCAAAAACTTTGTGCGTCGCACCGAAGAATATATGAAGAGCATGGTGTCGCCGGCCACGATTTTTGAGGAGCTGGGTTTTTACTATATTGGCCTAATCGATGGTCACGACCTTCCTATGCTGGTGGAGATTTTAAATAAGATTAAAGATATAGACGGGCCTGTGCTGCTGCATATTATTACTCACAAAGGCAAAGGCTTTGAGCCGGCAGAAAATGACCCGGTTGGCTACCATGCTCTGAATAAAATTGAACCCAAACCGCCAGTGCAAACAGCGGTATCTCAGAGCAGCAATAAGAGCAAACCCGCCAAACCCAAATATCAAAAGGTGTTTGGTGACTGGCTGTGTGATATGGCGGAGAAAGACCAGCGACTGATAGGCATCACTCCTGCCATGTGTGAGGGCTCTGGTATGAATGATTTTGCCGAGCGCTTCCCGGACCGTTTCGAAGATGTGGCCATTGCAGAGCAGCACTCGGTAACTCTTGCCGCCGGCATGGCCTGCGAAGGAGCAAAGCCAGTTGTGGCTATTTATTCCACCTTCTTGCAGCGGGGCTATGACCAGCTGATTCATGATGTGGCTCTACAAAATCTTGATGTGCTGTTTGCCCTTGATCGCGCGGGCATGGTTGGCGAAGACGGCGCTACCCATGCAGGTGCCTACGATATTAGTTATCTGCGCTGCATTCCCAATATGCTGGTGATAACGCCCTCTGATGAAAACGAGACCCGCCAGCTGTTGTACACGGGTTTTATCCATCAGGGCCCTGCCGCTGTCAGATACCCCCGTGGCACTGGCCCCGGTGCGGTGATTGAAACAGCCATGACAGAGCTGCCTCTGGGCAAAGGAATTATGCGTCGCAATGGTGCCAAGGTAGCTATTTTAAATTTTGGTACCACACTGGCTGCTGTGCTGATAGCGGCAGAAAGCTTAAATGCCAGCGTTGCTGATATGCGTTTTGTAAAACCTATAGACGAAGAATTAATTAATCAGCTGGCGACTGATCATCAACTACTAGTCACTGTCGAAGAAAACAGTATTGCCGGTGGCGCCGGAGCTGCGGTGAGTGAGTATCTAGCCCAGCAGGGTATTGTGATGCCGGTACTGCATCTGGGCCTGCCAGATAAATTTATCGACCATGGCACCCATACAGAACAGTTGGCCGCAACTGGTCTGGACAGTGCGGGCATGCTGCAGGCTATTGAACAGCGATTGTCTTTACTTAAACTGCCAGGTCAAGCCGTCAAATAACAAGAGGCCATATAATGAAATTCTATGATTGCACAACAGCGCCCAGTCCCAGACGAGTAAGAATACTCATGGCTGAAAAAGGGATTGAGATCGATACAGTTCAGGTGGACCTTATGAAGGGTGAGCAGCTAACGGAGGAGTTTCGGGAAATTAATCCCCTGGGCCAGGTGCCGGTTCTTGAGCTAGACGATGGTACTCGCATCACTGAGGTTATGGCTATCTGCCGCTATCTGGAAGAAATTTATCCCGATAACAGTTTGTTTGGCCGCGACCCAGTAGAACGCGCCAAGGTGGAATCCATCAATGATCAGCTGCAGGCCAATGGTATGGTTGCAGTTATGGAAGCCTTCAGAAATGCTACCCCGGGGTTCGTTGATCGAGCTATGCCCGGCCCCCACAATTATGAGCAGATTCCAGCTCTGTCTGAGCGAGGCCTGCTAAGGCTGGATAATTTCTTCTCTGATCTTGAGGCCCATCTGGCTAGCAATCAATACATGGTTGAAGACTATTTTTCTATCGCCGATATTACCGGGTTTACCGTGGTTGAGTTTGCTCGCTGGGTGAAGAAGAGCATTCCCGACGAGTGCAGTGAGGTGAATCGCTGGTATCATCAGATAAAGCAGCGCCCGAGCACAGCTGCCTAGGAATTAATAAGGCTATCCCTGAGGAGTATCATCCGATTCGTCAGGAATGCCGTCGTTGTCATCGTCTGGATCAGCATTGTCGCCGATTCCATCTCCGTCGGTGTCTACCGATTCAGTCGCATCCAATGGAAATGCATCTAATTCATCAATCACATTATCATTGTCGTCATCCAGATCAACCAGGTCAAAAATACCATCTCCGTCGCTGTCGCTCTGAGATATAAACAGATCATTACCTGCAAAGAGGTTGCTCATCCCAGCATCGGCTAGAAAACTGGCAATGTCAATTAGACCGATGAGTATACTATTGATGGCGTCCTGCAGGGTCGTCTGAGCCTTCAGGACAAAGTCTGCCGAGGCCAGAGAAGATGGGTCCAAATCACTGCCGGCCAATAAGCCATTAAGCTCTGACTGATTAAACGACACGGCACCAAGAATTAGCGAAGATACTGAGGATGTAGCAGGCATAGAGTCAGTTAGCAGTGTATAAATGGTAGTGCTGGAGCCTAGATCAATAGCACCATTGTTGGCGATCAGCTCGGCAATCGTCCGAGCCACCGCTTCCGAGACCTGGTTGAGATCCTTTTCAAGCGAAGTGCCGCTGTTCTCCGCCAGCGTTTTGGCTGTGCTGAACAACAGACCAATCTGTTGGTTAATATTTTGTAGCTCTCTGGCACCTGCTTCGTCGACCTTGGCCATAGCCCACAGGTCTTTGCCTAAGAATCCGTCTACGGTGCCACTGATGCCTAGGACACGCAATATTTCCGCCTTGCCCTCATCAGTCGACACACTGGCGAGCACTGTGCTTATTGGTGTGATCACAATAAGCTTACTTGGGTCAACTGGCAGATCGGCAACGAGGGTCAAATTACTCAGATCTACGTCGGTCAGGCTATCGACCCCTCCCAGTGATATCAACTTTCCTGGCAGGTCCCCCACCAGTGCCGGCAATCTGAAGTAGCCTTCGATATCCGTGAGCCCAGAGGGTTCATCCTCATTATGAATGCCATCACCATTGAGATCTAGGAACACATCACTGCCTGACAATGGAGCATCTATCACTCGACCCTCCATGGCATTCTGTACACTCAATAGCACATCCTTGGTATCAGAGCCGTTTTGGCTATCTGATAACTGAACAGTAAACTCGTAGATATTGTTCACATCTGAGTCAGTCGGAGCCTCGAAGTCTGGCAATTCAATAAAGCTGATTACGCCACTATCGTCCACCGAAAATAGATCTTTGTCCGTGCCTCCCGCTAGGCTGAAGGTCAGGCTTTGCCCCTCAGGGTCAGAGCCGATTGCCGTTGTAACAATATTTGTCCCTTCTAAGATGGAAATCTGTGCTTCGAGAGTTAATGTTGGAGGCTGGTTTACAACAATCGCTGGCTGCCCGCCATCTGAACCACCCCCACAGGCCGGCAATAGAATTAATATGGTCGATAGGACTGGCAGACGTAGGCAAAATCGCATAGTGATCACCTTGCTCTTGTTCTAATAATTCGATGCTGGATAATGCTCTTATGCAGCGGACATCATCAAGGGCATGTTATCAGGAAAAGCATTCTTTTTTTTAGAATATTTTGGCCAAAAAAAGAGACTTACGCCTCCTTTTTATTATTGTGATTAGTAACTGATCATTTCTGGTGGCGGATATCTTTTCCCTTTACAACATAGACAATTTGTTCACAGAGGTTTTTAGCGTGGTCTCCAATTCGCTCTAGGGAGCGAATAACCCACAACACGTTGATCACTCGACTGATGCTTCTCGGGTCTTCCATCATATAGGTGACCAGCTCGCGCAATGCAGTTTTATATTCCAGGTCAATCTGCTTGTCTTCCTCAAGAGTGCGCATTGCTGCATCCACATCAAAGCGAGCAAAGGCATCCAGAGCATCAGAAAGCATACGGGTCACTGAGGCACCCATATGGCGTACCTCGGTGTAGCCCTCGACGGAGCCACTCTGCTCAGCAAGAATAATAGCGTGATTGGCGATTTTCTTGGCCTCGTCACCAATTCGCTCTAAGTCATTAACCGCTTTGGTCACCATCATCACCAGTCGCAAGTCACTGGCGGCCGGTTGGCGGCGCGCGATAATCAGGATACAGGCTTCGTCTATATCCACTTCCATACTGTCGATTCTCTGATCTCCAGAGATAACTTCCTCCGCCAGTCGGCTATCAGCATCCGTGACTGCGGTAACAGCATTCTGCAGCTGCTGCTCTACTTTACCGCCCATCTCCATTAGTCGAGTACGGATCTCTTCGAGCTCCTCATCGAACTGCTTCATAATGTGATTTTCAAATGACATCTTCGCCATATTATTCTCCATTTGCCTACTAATATAGTCTGCCCTTAACGTCTTAACCAAACCGACCAGTAATATAAGACTCGGTCAGCTGATGCTGTGGCATGGTAAATACCTGCTCTGTCGGGTTCACCTCAATAAGTTTACCCAGATGGAAGTAGGCAGTGCGGTGCGATACTCGCGCGGCCTGCTGCATGCTGTGAGTCACAATAGCAATGGTGAAGTTCTCGCTAAGTTCTTCAATCAACTCTTCAATTTTTGCTGTGGCAATGGGGTCGAGTGCTGAGCAGGGTTCATCCATTAAGATAACTTCCGGGCTGACCGCAATAGCTCTGGCTATACAGAGTCGCTGCTGCTGACCACCAGATAATCCCGTGCCCGGCTGATGTAGGCGCTCTTTTACTTCTTCCCACAGGCTGGCCTTGCGCAGGCTGTTTTCAACAATCTCATCCAGATCAACTCTGCTGTCAGCCAAACCATGAATCTTTGGGCCATAGGCTACATTTTCATAAATTGATTTGGGGAATGGGTTGGGCTTCTGAAACACCATGCCCACTCGCGCGCGCAGCTCAACAACGTCCAGTTTCGGCGCATAGAGGTTTTCGCCGTCCATGCAGATATCACCCTCGACTCGACAGCCCTCTACGGTATCATTCATGCGGTTTAGGGTGCGCAGAAAAGTCGACTTGCCGCAGCCTGAGGGTCCAATCATCGCCATTACTTCATTTTTGGCGATATCAATACTCACATCATGAATCGCCTGTTTATCATCATAGTAGACATTGATATTACGCATGGTCATTTTGGCATTATCGCTAAAGCTTTTGCCTACAGTATCCTCATGATCAGCTATATCCAGGCTCTGGGCAGTTTTGCTCTGCGGCGCAACCGCCTTGCGAGTTTTGACCGCTGCTTTTTTAGCCTGAGGCTTGGCCTCAGCTTTACTAGCCGCCTTGGCTGCCTTTTTAGGCGCTGGCTTGGCCGCAGATTTAGAAGCCGCCTTTGCAGGCTTGGCTGTATTTGCTGGACTCATAATTTATTCCTGTTTACCAACGGCGTTCGAGGCGCTTTCGCAGCCAAACGGCCGATGTATTCATAATAATTAAAAAGGTCAGCAACACCATAATGGCCGCGGAGGTCTTTTCAATAAAGGCTCTCTCCGGGCTGTCAGCCCAGAGGAAAATTTGTACTGGTAGCACGGTGGCAGGATCTGTAAAGCTACCTGGAATATCAACAATAAACGCAACCATACCAATCATCAGCAATGGAGCTGTTTCGCCCAATGCCTGAGCCATACCAATAATTGCACCAGTTAACATGCCGGGCAGGGCCAGAGGCAATACATGGTGCAACACCATCTGATACTTGGAGGCGCCCATGCCCAGTGCTGCCTCGCGGATTGAGGGTGGAACCGACTTAATGGCCGCACGGCTGGTAATGATAATGGTTGGCAGAGTCATCAGCGTAAGCACCAGAGCGCCGACAACGGGCACAGATCTGGGCACATGAAAGAAGTTGATAAAGATTGCCAGACCCAGCAGACCAAAAATAATCGAAGGCACCGCGGCCAGATTATTAATATTGACCTCAATAAAGTCGGTCCATTTATTTTTAGGCGCAAACTCTTCCAGATAAATAGCCGCGGAAACACCAATAGGGAAAGACAGCATCAGCGTCAGTACCAGAGTCAGCAAGGAACCCATCACCGCGCCGCGAATACCGGCCTGCTCAGGCTCGCGAGAATCACCGCGGGTAAACAGATTACTGTTTAGCTGCAGGCGTATCAGCTCCTGCTCATGCAACTGATCTATCCAAACCACCTGTTTATCAGACAGGCGCGCTGCATAGGCTTGGCCATCTAACCAGGACTTGTAATAAGTATCTATATCATCATCAGCCAATAGCCAGATGGACTCGGTTGTATTGAGCAACTGCGGGTTGGCTAGCAGACGGTCTTTTAAATCAAACCCAGCCCCATTGCTGAGCAGGCCGTTGAGTCTGAGCTTGTCCCGGCGCCCCGAAACCTCGGTGAACTTCGTACGCAGTGCTACTTTGGGCAGTGCGTCCCAGTTACCCATCACCAGTTGCTCTGGATCGGATAGATTCTCAATACCCAGCAGATCCTGATCATAGTTGACGCTAAGCTTAATATAAGTCGCTTGAAATGCTCCGTGGCCTTTACCGACGATATCGACAAATAGAACGGCAACCGCCGCCAAACCTATAAATATGGCTACACGGCCATACCATTGAAACCTGGCTTCAGCGCGATTACGGCGGGTCAGGGAGCACTTTATTTTGGATAAATTATCCACTGACTTATTCATACTGTTCTCGATATTTCTTCACAATGTGCAGAGCAAAGATATTCAGCAACAGGGTGACAATAAATAGCATCAGGCCCAGAGCAAAGGCAGCCAGAGTTTTGGGGCTATCAAACTCCTGATCACCGGTCAGCAGGGTAACGATCTGCACTGTCACCGTGGTCACTGAATCCAAGGGATTGGCGGTCAGTCTGGCCGCCATACCAGCCGCCATAACAACGATCATGGTCTCGCCAATCGCCCTAGATACTGCCAGCATAATGCCGCCAACAATACCCGGCAGTGCCGCGGGAATCACCACTCTGCGTACGGTTTCTGAATGGGTGGCGCCCATAGCCAGTGAACCATCACGCATGGATTGAGGCACAGCGGTAATCACATCATCAGCCAATGATGAGATGAAAGGAATAATCATAATACCCATTACCCCACCAGCCGCCAGCGCACTCTCGGAAGACACCGTCAATCCAAAGCTACTGCCCAGATCACGAAGATAGGGCGCTACTGTTAAAGCCGCAAAAAAGCCATACACCACCGTGGGAATACCGGCCAGTACTTCGAGGGCTGGCTTGGCGACTGTGCGAATGCGCGTGCTGGCATATTCTGCCAAATAGATGGCTGACATTAGGCCCACTGGCACTGCCACCAACATGGCCACTGCAGAGACCAGCAAGGTGCCTACAAATAATGGCACAGCTCCAAAGCTACCTGAGGAACCCACCTGGTCTTCACGAATAGCGGTCTGTGGGCTCCAGTCCAGTCCAAAGACAAAATCGGTTACAGGTACAGAGCGGAAAAACTGGATGGACTCAAAGAGTACCGAGAGCACAATGCCCAGGGTAGTAAAAATGGCTAGGCAAGCACAGGCCAGCAGCAGATTCTGCATGACTTTTTCAACCACTGGGCGAGCTCTAAAGTCAGAAGCTACCTTGCTCAATCCCAGAAATAGACCGGTTGCAGAGAGCACCAGTGTCAGCGTAGTCAGAGACCAGCGCGATATCTGCTGCAGAGAAACCATATGGTCAGCGGCAGCAATGAGCGAACCACTCTGTCCGCTGCGCGGCAGTGCACCATCGGTAAGATTGCCAATTTTATTTAATAGTAAATTGTAACTGGCGGTGTCTGAGGGCGCTAACTCAGCGGCGACTGCGCCTATGACCATGCTATTAATCACCATGTAATCAAATATCATCCATAGGGCTAACAGAATCACAGACGGCAGCGCGCACCAGAAGGCGGTGTGCATGCCATAGTAAGAGGGCAGAGAATGGAGCTTGCGAATACCACCCAGAGGGGCAGCAATGGCGAGGGAGCGCCCACGACCCAGGTAAAAGGCCAATGCAGCAAAGCCAAATAGCAAAATAAGTATATTAGTAGCTTGCATATGGCTGGCGATGTCCTTCAGAAACAGAAAGGCCCGGCTCATTGAGCCGGGCGCTACTTTGACAAAATAGCTGCATTATTTCAATGCTTCGTTAACTGTCATTGATGTCAGAGAGCGAGTATTTTTGGCCATAGCTCTGCGCTCTTTAAGAGGCAGGGGAATCATGCCTTTTTCGGCTAGGTAGCCATCTTCGCCCCAAGCGCGCTCACTGGTGAACTCTTTGAGGTAACCTTCAATACCTGGCACAACACCTACATGGGCTTTCTTGACATAGAAGTAGAGCGGGCGTGAAATAGGGTATGACTTGTCGGCAATTGAATCAAAGGTTGGCTCAACCGATTCAATATTTGCGCCCTGTACCTTATCGGCATTCTGATCCAGGAAGCTGAAGCCAAAGATCCCCAGTGCTGCCGGATTGGCCTGTAGCTTCTGGACAATCAGGTTGTCGTTTTCACCGGCTTCAATATAGGCGCCATCTTCGCGGATAGTATGGCACAAGGCCTTGTAGGCACTCTTATCGGCTTTTTTCATCGCCTTGATCCAGGCAAACTTCTTGCAGCCACCTTCCAACGCCAACTCAGCAAAGGCATCGCGAGTACCTGAGGTCGGGGGAGGCCCCAGTACTTCGATTGCTGTATCTGGCAATGCTGAGTTGACCTGCTGCCAAGTCGTGTAAGGGTTATCGATAAGCTCACCCTCCGCTACCCCTGGAACCTGAGCGGCCAGAGCCAAAAAGATATCTTTACGGCTCAGTTCGACAGGAGCTGATTCAACAGAGTTGGCAATAACAATGCCGTCATAACCCACCTGAACTTCAATCACGTCCTTGACACCATTTGACTGACATTTCTTAAACTCACTGCTCTTCATACGTCTTGAGGAGTTAGTAATATCTGGGTAGTTAGTACCCACACCGGAGCAGAATAGCTTCATGCCACCACCGGAACCGGTTGATTCGATTTTGGGCGTCAGTTTTCCACTGGCGCGGCCATAGCGCTCAGCAACAACCGTTGAAAAAGGATACACCGTGGAGGATCCTACGACTTCTATCGACTCGCGAGCCATAGAAGAAGTTGCACTGATCGAAGCCATAGCAAATACAATGGCTGGAATAAATTTAAGCTGGGTCATAAGAACCTCCAAGAGCTGGCGCATTGATGTGATATTAATTGATTCAGATTTAGTACAGGAGCACTGTATTAAAGTTATATGACAGAAATATTACAATTGGGCCTTGGAAATAAATTTCAGTGGATTTAGCGCTGTCATATTAATGTCATATTTCTTTCATATATTTATCATATCGCGGTCATATTTCTGCAACCTGAACTGGGCCACAGCCTAATAAATTAAACTTTTGGGGATTGAAAATGAACAAACTAGTACTTTCGGCTGCAGTAGCTGCCACTTTGGGGCTAGCGTCCAATAGCTTCGCCGATGGCCCGATTGACGGCACTATTTATGGAAAGATAAATGTCTCGGTGGTCAATACAGATCAGAACTCAGCTGATAAATGGAAGCTTAATAGTAACGCATCGCGCCTGGGTGTTAAGGGTAAAACCAAAATCACCGACGGTCTGTACGCCGTCTATAAAGCAGAATTTGAAATGTGCGTCGACGATGGTGACTGCAAAGGACAGACCTTTACACAACGCAATATTATGGGCGGGATCAGAGGCAGCTTTGGTACAGTCTGGGCCGGCAAACATGATTCACCCACCAAGCTGGCACAGAAAAAGATCGATTTATTTAATGATCTCGAGGGCGATATCAAGAATACCTTTGAGGGTGAAAACCGCGTTTCTAATATTATTGCTTACACCAGCCCCACTTTAAGCGGCTTCTCTGGCACTGTTGCAATGATCCCCGGTGAAGGCGCAGATGTTGATGGCGATGGTGTCGATGACACCGGCCTGACCGATGGCATATCTTATTCATTGAGCTACAGCGCGGACAATCTGTATCTTGCAGTGGCTGGTGATCAGGATGTGGATAACCAGGATCTGGTGCGCATGGTAATGCAGTACAAAATGGATGCTCTGAAGCTGGGTGCCATGTATCAGCAAAATGAAGATAGCCAGGGCATCAAGGATGAATCTGGATTTTTTGTGAGCGCCGCTTACAAAATAGATAAGACCACATTGAAAGCGCAGTATGGCTTTATCGAAGATGATGTAGATGGCGATGAAGAGGAGACACTGTCTCTGGGCGCTGATTACAAGCTGAGCAAAAATACTAAAGCCTATATTTTCTACACAGATAATACAGATTCTGAGTTGGATTCAGACGATGATGAAGCCAGCTCATTTGGAGTTGGCATGGAACACAAGTTCTAAGCACTGGCCTATGGATTTAGGTTAAGATTTAGTGTGGTTCTATTAAAAAGGGCGCTTTGGCGCCCTTTTTAACCTAAGGTGATAATCATGAATTTGACAGATGTAAGGCTATGGTCTGCCGCTGCAGTAACGACCGCAATGCTGCTATCAGGGGCTGCCAACAGCAACTGTGACTTTGATACTGATGATGCAGATGGGCCAGATTTTCTCGATAAAATTATTGAATGTGAGGAACAACAAAGCTCCGGCAATCAAAGCCAAGAGTCCTCCAGAACTAATAGCTCGGCCGCAGCAACACAACTCTATGGCGACGGATCGCTCACCAACTCCGGCATCATTGAACGTCCTGTGGCTGCGGCAGGAACCCTGAGTCACTATGCTGATAAAAGCTTTGTGGCACGCCAGCCCTACTCTCTGCGTCCAGACGCTAAATTCGAAGAGTCAGTCACTATAGCTATTCAAAAGCTGCATCTCGAGATGGCCCATTATTGCGCCAGAGGCTGGGATATAGAGCGCCAGTGGACAGAGGCCAATAGCCAGCAACAGGGTGATTTTTTCCTACACTATCGGTTTCGCTGCACTGCGGCTTAAGGGGGTTATAGCTATTCTAGTGGGCCCATTGGGGAAACTGCAGATAAACTCGGCGCCCCGCCCCAGACGGCTGTTTATCTGTAACTGACCTCCGCAGCTGGTCATCGCATGTTTGACAATCGCCAAGCCCAAACCGCTGCCGCCAGTATCGGAGTTGCGGCTGTTATCCCCGCGATAAAAACGCTCCGTCAGCCTGGATATTTCCAGAGGATCTATGCCCACACCATCATCGGCAATACCGATGGAGACCACATCATTGGACTGGGTGACACGAATATCAATAGCCGCACCTTGGGGGTTATGGCGTACCGCATTAAATACCAGATTACCCAGAGCGCTGCGCAAAGCGCTTGACTCGACACTGAGGTTGGCAGTCTCGGAGCAGCAAAGTTGCAGGTCGTGCCTACCCCCACTGAGCTGCTGAGCTTCAAGAATAATCTCTGATAATAGGTTAAAAAGGTTGGTGGGTTGATAATCCTGTTGCCCATCCAGTCCTGTATTGCCCTGAGGCTCAGCCCCTTCAAAACGGGACAGCAAAATTAAGTCATCAGCCAGCGACTGCATCCGATTGACTTGGGTAGCCACCTGCTCAAAGGCTCTATCGGCCACAGCTGTATTGTTGGGCAGATCTTGTAGGGTCTCGATATAGCCGCGTATGACCGTCAATGGCGTGCGCAACTCATGGGATATATTGCCCACAAACTCTTTGCGCACAGTCTCAAGATTGTTCATCCGGGTTATGTCCGCAATCACCAGCACAATCTCGTTATCTCCAAAATGGGACGCGGTAAGTTCAAGTAGCTTACCCTCCTGGCTGGAGGACGGCATCTGAATGGAGCCTATAAATTCAGACTGATGGATATAGCTCACAAACGCAGGGTCGCGGATTAAATTAACAATAGTGCTGCCTCTGTCCGAAGATCTTAAGCCCAACAGCCGTTTGGCCGAACTGTTCCACCAGTCCAATGTAAGATCGGTGCGCAGTACAAGAACTCCTTCCTCCAGCGCCTCGGTAACCCGAGTGACTCGATTGATAGTAAGACGCATTTTTTCCTGGGCACGTCGATGGCGGCGACGCTGACGATTGAGAGTGTCACTGATTTCACCCCAGACGCCACTGGCATCCGGAGGAATACCGCGCATACCTTTGTCTATCCAGGCAAATAACTTGGCGATAATATTGAAGGTCCAGAGCAGATAGCAACCTGCACCTATAAGAATAACTTCAAGGGTGTAACCCAGACTCCAACCAAAGAACAGAGTAAATAGCCCGACCAGAACTATACGCCATATCTCTGTAGACATTCCTGGTCGCAATGAATCTGACCCCTCTAAAGTGCATGATCAACTGCACTCTATTATGCAGTTTGTACCTGAGTCGAGAAACGATACCCGGCTCCGCGAACAGTCTGCACATAGTTGTCATGGCCTGCAACCGAAATTGCTTTGCGCAGCCGGCGAATATGTACATCCACCGTGCGCTCATCCAGATAGACATTGCCACCCCAGACATAGTCCAGAATTTGGTCTCTGGAGTAAACTCGCTCCTGATGGGTCAGAAAGAATTGCAGCAACCGGTATTCTGTAGGCCCTAAATTAACAGGTTGGCCGCCAATATTGACGCGATGTCCGATGGGATCAAAAACCATATCCCCCACATGAATAGGATCTTTGAGCTCTTCCCGGCCAATACGGCGCAGCACCGCCTTAACTCTGGAGATAAGCTCGCGGGGAGAAAAAGGCTTGGCGATATAGTCATCGGCGCCTGAATCCAGCCCAGATATCTTGCTGTCCTCCTCCGCTTTTGCGGTCAGCATAATCACCGGCACCTTTTCTGTAAGTTCATCGCGCTTAAGGCGACGCAGCAGTTCCAAGCCTGTGGTGCCAGGCATCATCCAGTCCAGCAGCACCAGATCTGGATGAAGATCAATAATAATGGCATGGGCCTGCTGAGTATTCTCCGCCTGCAGCACATTGTAGCCCGCAGCCTCTAGCGCGATGCTGAGCATATCTCTGATCGCCGCTTCGTCATCGACCAGTAAGATCGTATGCTTGGGCATAATATGGGTCTCATCTTTCATCTATATTCGACTCTATTAAAGGACTGCGATACTACATAAATATGACAGAAGCATTAGGCCTGTGCATCTTTTGTTTGTCTATTCGATATTTGTTGGCTGTTAAAGCATAATGGCGGCTTTATCACCTAACAGAAAAACAAGTATGTCTATCAAAGAAAACAGCGCAGTAAGCTTTCATTACACCCTCACTGACGATGATGGGCAGCAGCTTGATAGCTCAGCTGGCGAAGAGCCATTAGCTTATCTTCATGGTGCTGGCAATATTATTCCCGGGCTGGAAAATGCTCTTACAGGCAAGGTTTTGGGCGATTCCATGACTGTCGCTGTGAGCGCCGCTGAGGGCTATGGCGAGGTTCAGCAGGAACTGATTCAAGATGTTCCTCGCACCTCATTCCAAGGTATTGACGAAATTGAGGTGGGTATGCAGTTTGAAGCTCAAACTGATCAGGGTGGCACAGTGCCTGTCACGGTAATAGCGGTGACCGAAGAAACAGTGACTGTTGATGGCAATCACCCATTGGCGGGCAAAAACCTTAATTTTGATGTCTCCATTGAAAACATTCGCGAAGCCACTGAAGAGGAACTTGAGCATGGCATGGTGCATCGCGCGGGCGGGCAAGGCCCAGAGGCCTAAATTCTGTAGAAGTGGTCTGGCAAGACATCCGTAGAAAATCCCAGATAAAAAAAGGCCACCTCTCGGTGGGCTAATGGGGGAGAGTTTTTTGGGATGACTAGAACGGTGGCCAATCTTCAATCGAAAACCAGAAATATTTCACTTAGGGCAATACAGCTACCAATCCCGCAGCCAATACCTGTGCTTGTCCAAACATCAGCGCCGTAGGCGAAAAACCCGATTGATGCGCCAAATAAGGTGCCTATGGCAATGGTAGATAAGCAAGCAAAACTGAATAAATTCATGAGTCCTTTCCTCAACATTCACTGGTTAAATTCCGTGTTTTGTAAAACTATCGCTGTTGCTTTTGGTGACTTTTCAAGTGATGGCTTTATTTAAGGCTTATCCTCAGAGCGATTCTTTCGATGGGGTCGCAACTATGCTGCTACCCAGTTCTCAAAAAGGTAACTACCATGTAATACTGTGCACTGGGTCCGGTTTTTCCGTTAGACATAATTCTGTAAAAAACTTCAGTGCACAATAACCTTTTAGCTTGGAATTGCTTAATAACATGACAGTAAAAGTGGGTATCAATGGTTTTGGCCGTATTGGCCGTCTGGCGCTTCGGGAATCTTGGGGAGCGGCGGGTTTTGAAATAGTGCATATCAATGAGATTGCGGGCGATGCTGCAAGTGCAGCGCACTTATTGCAGTTTGACTCTGTGCATGGCCATTGGGACCTTAGTATTTCAGCAGATACCGACCATAATCGAATCAGTATTGATGGGCGAGACATTGGTTATTCCCAATGTCAGTCTATTGCCGACATCCCCTGGCAGGCTGCGGGGGTTGAACTCATTGTCGAATGCACTGGCACCTTAAAAACGGAAGAGGCACTGGAACCCTACTTTGCTCAGGGTATTAAAAAAGTATTGGTATCAGCACCGATTAAAGGGCTCCCGGAAGACCGTGTATTAAATGTGGTGATGGGGGTTAATGACCATAAGTACCGGAACCAGAATATTGTCACTGCGGCGTCCTGCACAACCAACTGTCTGGCACCTGTGATTGATGTTCTGCACAGTACCTTTGGTATTGAGCATGGGTCGATTACTACCATTCATGATATTACCAATACCCAGAGCATCCTCGATGAATACCACAAGGATTTACGCCGCGCTCGCGCGAGCAGTATGTCATTGATTCCCACCAGTACCGGCTCTGCCACTGCCATTGCTGACATTTTCCCAGAGCTCAAAGGTAAGCTAAATGGGTTGGCGGTGCGAGTGCCTCTGGCCAACGCCTCACTGACTGACTGCGTATTTGAACTACAGAAATCCGTCAGTGCAGAAGAGGTTAATGCCGCCCTTGAGACGGCAGCCAATGGCCGATTGAGCGGTGTGCTTGGTTTTGAGATGCGACCGCTGGTGTCTGTTGACTATACCAATGATCGCCGGTCTGGGGTCGTGGATGGCCTTTCAACAATGGTCGTTAATAATACCCAAGTAAAGCTGTTGATCTGGTATGACAATGAGATTGGCTATGTGAATCGGATGATGGAGTTGGCAGGTAAGATCTCCCTATCCCTTTAAACTCGGCAAACCAATGACAAGACATTCGCTTCTGGCCCAGTATATTACCGTTACCCTGAGTTACTGGGCATTTACCCTGACAGATGGCGCCCTGCGCATGCTGGTGCTATTGTTCTTTCACAACCTTGGCTACAGTCCCATTGAAATAGCCAGTCTGTTTTTACTCTATGAATTTTTTGGCATCGTAACTAACCTGTACGGTGGCTGGCTGGGGTCGAGATTTGGCTTAACTCTGACTATGCAACTTGGTTTAGGGTTACAGATATTGGCACTGGCGCTGTTGCTGGCAGGCCCCTCAGTGCTAACCGTGGTTTATGTCATGTTTGCTCAGGCGATTTCTGGCATTGCCAAAGATCTCAATAAAATGGCTGCCAAGAGCAGCGTGAAAACGCTGATGCCAGACAGCCAACGGATCAAGCTCTACCGTTGGGTGGCGCTGCTTACTGGATCAAAAAACGCCCTAAAAGGCATGGGCTTTTTCTTGGGCGGAGCACTGTTGGCCACTGTTGGTTTTCAAGGCAGTATTGCCGCCCTTCAGTGTTTGTTGTTGGTGACTCTGGCAATAGGATCTTGGTTGCTCGATCACCAGCCGGGCACTAATAAGAAAAGATTTACTCAGAGCCTTTCGCGTAGCGCAGGGGTTAATCGACTTTCGGCAGCGCGGTTATTTTTATTTTGTTCTAGGGATATTTGGTTTGTGGTAGCCCTGCCGGTTTTCCTGCAAAGCCAATTGGGTTGGTCACCCGTTCATGTGGGTAGTCTGATGGCCGCTTGGGTGATTATCTATGGCGGTATTCAGGCAGTCGCACCGAAGGTTACCGGAGTCAGAGTGCCCAATGGCAAAACGCTATTTATCTGGGCGGGGCTGCTGACAGTGCTGCCCTGTATTATTGCCTTTGCCTTGCATATGGGCGTCGATGCGGGAGTTGCCCTTGTCGTTGGGCTACTTATTTTTGGTGGGGTGTTTGCGATCAATTCCAGCGTACATTCTTTTTTGATACTGGCATTGGCCCAGCGGGAGTCTGCCTCTCTCGATGTCGGGTTTTACTATATGGCTAATGCGGGAGGCCGCCTTGTTGGCACATTATTATCTGGGGTACTCTACCAGCAGTACGGGCTGATTAGCTGCCTGCTGGTATCCTCGGTAATGATTGCTATCAGTGGATTCTTAGCTAGGGGGCTGGAGGCGCAATCCGTCTAGAGCTTTACCTGAAGGTCTGTTAGGGTACGCTCTAATCTTAAGATTGCTATTTTTTAATCTGAATATTTAAGGCTTTGATAATTACATCATGAGTAACGAAACCGACAATACAATGGACCCTAACGGTCTATTCCGCGAAGAAAACTATACTGACCAAAAGATGGGCGCTATTCGCAAACTGATCCCTGTTAAAGCCGATGGCTCTGATGATGGGGATCGGGAGATAAGCTTCTTCGGCTCGGCTCAGGTAATGACGCCAATGGGAGCCATCCCGTTAAACTTTGCTCTCGACGGAACAACAATTGGTGAAGCGGCAGAGGATTTTGCCGGTAAAGCAGCTATCGCTGTCGATGAGGCCGCCAAAGAGATCGAGCGCATGCGCCGGGAGCAGGCCTCGCAAATTGTGGTGCCCGGACAGGGTGGGCATGGCGGAATGGGAGGAATGGGCGGTGGCGCTGGCGCTGGCGCTGGCGGCGGGATAATTACCTAAGTCGGCTAATCAATGTTCAGGTTGTTATTTTAAGAGCAACTCGTTTTCAATAGGGCGAAACTCTGTGGCGGCACCAATCAATGATGTCGCTGTCAGCTGGGGAACTCCATAAACAACAGTCTCGATGCCAAACCCACCGTTAATTCGCTTAAGCAGCAAATCAAAATCTCCGTCGCCAGACAGCAGCACCACCATATCAATATCCTGCTGTCGGTCATTGACGGCGTCCATCATATCTATGGTCAAACCCACATCCCAATCACCTTTGGCAGAGCCATCGGCGCGCTGAATATAGGGCTTTAGCTTTACCTCAAAGCCAACATCTCGAAGAATCTGCTGAAAACTCTGCTGCTGAGAATCGTTGCGCTCAATAGCATAGGCATTGGCGGCGACTATCTCTCCATCCTGACTAAGCTGACGCCATAGCTCGCGATAATTAAAATGGCAGCCATGGCCATCTTTAACCGTGTAATAAATATTTTGTACATCAACAAAAAGGGCGATTTTTTTCATAGTAAATTCTGGCCTAGCTTATAGCGGGCTGTCGGAATGATAGATTGGGATACACTCAATACCTGCTGTGGTCGCCAACAGCGCCGATTTAGCTGGATACAGGCTGGGGAGCTTTCCTCTGTCAGAGCCAACTCGCGGCGCTGACTAGCACTGGGCGTTATTGCCATTAGCTGGTGGTCTACAGAGGTGCTGGGAGCCAGCCAACCTAAATAGGCGTCTGGTGTTATTTTATTAAATGTTTGCTTGGGTAATGCCGGGGCCAATCCGGGATTAACCCAGAGCTGCTGCAACAGCAGAGGCTGGCCCTGCTCTAAATGCACCATAATGAGCTGGTAGATTGTTTGCCCATGACTTAAATGCATCAGCTCTGCGATCTGGCTATGGGCAGCAATGGATTCCATGCTGAGCAAGCGGTTGCTGTAGGTACCTGCTTCATGAGCCCGCTCTAGCGGATCAAGGATTTCTAGCTGCGGGGCCTGTGGCTCTGGTTTGGTGACAAAAGAGCCGGACCCGGCAGCTCTTGAGAGCAACCCTTCATCAGCCAGCTCCTGCAATGCTCTGCGTGCCGTCATGCGGCTCACGGAAAACAGGGTAGCCAGCTCATTTTCCGACTGTATGCGGCTGCCAACGGGCCGTTCGCCAGACTCAATCTGGCCCTGCAGATACTGTTTGATCAGCGCATACTGGGGAAGCTTAAGCGGTTCTTTTGGCATCCATAGACACTCAGTTTAATTGGTATATACAATCTTACTTGTCTATACATTATATTTTATCAATTACCGATCATTTGTACGCTAATTTCGGCGAAAAATCCAGTTTTGTTTAAAATAAGTGGGAATATTAGCCATACTAAAGATTACATAACAATCCATAATTGTATATACAATATTAGTTAATTATTAATCAGAGCCCATTTTTGCACCCGGCTAAGCTTTTTAATCGCGGCTTCTCTAATGGCAGCGCTACTGCGATTGTAGCCAGTCTCAATATGCACCATTTCTATGGCACTGCGACCACGAAAGTACTTTGCCCCGGCCTTGCCAGACTGATGCTCAGCAAGGCGTCTCTCAGGGTCAGTGGTAATACCTGTATACAGGGTTTGATCGCTAGCTCGGACTATATAGACATACCATTGACCCGGCTCTCGCGGCGACTCAGTCATAATGCTTTTAAGGGGCCGTGGCAGAATTGGCAGAGATATTTAGCGCGCCCCCGCTGAATTTTACGATGGCGCATAATGGTGAGCTGGTGGGTTCGGCAGTTGCAAGCATAGGCAAAACGCTGATACTGGCGCAATGGGATACCGGTTAAATCATAGTTGCCCGTCGCTTTGGGAGTGCCCCCAAGATCGACCATTACTGTCTTCCACTCCACCCCATGAGGTTTAACCCGCTTTAAGCCATACAGGCAGTCGACAATATAATGAGATACCTCATGGATCACGGTATCCCCCAAGCTTTCTTTATAATACTTGGCAAACAGCCAGGGGTTATATCTGATACGCCTGTGCTTGCGCTGTGCCTGATACATGCCCGCACATTTACCCCTGAGGTCAAAATCTACGGGCACCACAGCAAACTCGCGGCTGTAGAGATCGGATGCTGCTGCAATACAGCAATTTGTAGCTTCGATGACCTCAGTGCGCTGCAGTTCTGTAATGGGCTCTATATAGACAGGTTGGTTCATTGTTTAAGTATAAAGCCTGATGGGGCTGGTACAATGCTGGTGGGTTCTTTTGAGTTTTTATTTTAGCTTTTGATCTGATGAATGTAGATTTGCACTGCCATACCAATGTTTCCGACGGCGCTCTGCCTCCTGCTGAGCTGCTTAACCTTGCTGTGGAGCGAGGCATTGATATGCTGTCGATTACTGACCATGACAGCATTCAGGCCTACGAACTGGCAAGCTCCCCCGACACTAAATTAAAACTGATTCCCGGTATTGAATTCTCCAGCCAGTGGAACAGGGCCGGGGTGCATATTGTGGGTCTTAATCTTGATCTGTCTAGCGATGCGATACGGCAGGGTGTCTCGCAACAGTCTCAGGCCCGCAAGGAACGGGGTGAAAAAATTGCCGAGAAACTGGCCCACCTCGGTTTCGAGAACTGCCTCGAGGGCGCCAAGAGCTTTACTGCTGGCGGTCAGGTGGGTCGGCCACATTTTGCCAGCTATTTAGTATCCTTAGGTGCCGTGAGTAACATCCAACAGGCGTTTAAAAAGTATTTGGGCGCAGGCAAGGCTGGCGATATTAAGGAGCAGTGGGCAGAGCTGCCCACTGTGGTGGACTGGATTCGCGGAGCTGGCGGCGTTGCGGTGCTGGCCCACCCAACCAAGTACAAAATGACCCGCACCAAAATGAATGGGCTTATCGAAGACTTTGCTGCTGCGGGCGGTGAGGCAATTGAGGTGATCTCGGGTTTACAAATTCCCTCGGTGACTAAAGATATGGCTAAGGTGTGCAATAGTCATGGCTTGCTGGCATCCTGTGGCTCTGATTTTCACTCGTCTAACCAGACTTGGGCAGCGCTGGGTATGGTGGCGCCATTACCAGACAGTTGTACTCCAGTTTGGCAGCGCTGGAGTTAATCAACTCAGCATAATTCCACACCCTTACTTTCCTGTGTATACTGCGCGGCTTCGCCCTATAGACAGGGGTTATATTTAATTAATTGAGAACTTAATCTAGTGGATATTTTTATCTTCGTTAGTGAGCAATGGATTCTAATCAGTGTGCTGATGGCCCTGATTTACCTGTTCGCCTGGACCGAGCGAGCCAAAGGCGGTAAGCCAATTAATACCAATGAGCTAGTCGCCATGATGAATGCCGACACAGCTGTTTTGGTGGATGTGCGGCCACAGAACGAATTCCAGGCCGGCCATATTCATGGGGCAATTAATATTCCCCACACAAAAGTAGATGGCCATATTGGCGAGTTAGAGAAGTCTCGCAGCAAGGTGCTGGTGCTGACTGACCATATGGGTCAGCACGCTGGTGGCGCTGGCAGAAAATTTAGCAAGGAAGGTTACAACGTCCGCCGACTCAGTGGCGGAATGGCGGAATGGCAAGGTCAGAGTTTGCCTGTGGTTCAGGGCTGATAAGCACCGTAAAACCGGCCATCCAGACCCCAAATAAAGGAAACACAATGTCTCAGGTTGTACTCTACGGAACGCGGTTCTGCCCGTTCTGCACCCAGGCACGTCGTTTACTGACTGCCAAGGAAATTGATTTTCAAGATATACCTCTGGATTCAAATCCAGAATTGCGTGCCGAGATAATGGAGCGCAGCTCTAGAAACACCGTGCCCCAGATTTGGATAGGCGAGGCACATATTGGCGGCTACACGGACCTGCGCCAACTGGATATGCAAGGGGAGTTGGACTCTCTGGTTAACGCTGAGGGTTGAATTACCTTCAGACAACTCCATATAAAGCTCTAAGGGGCATTAAACACCAAATATAAAGGTTTAAAATCATGACAGAAGAATCAACAGCAGCAGGTGCCGAAGCACCAGCTACAGACCCACAGTTCGCTATCCAGCGCATTTACTTGAAAGACTTGTCGTTTGAAACACCTCAGGGCCCATCAGTTTTTACTAAACAGTGGCAGCCCAAGGTCAATCAAGATCTAAGTACCAAATCAAGCAAGATTGAAGACGGCATTTTTGAAGTAGGCCTGCGCTTGACCATTACCGTGACTAGCGACGATGAAACAATTTATTTAGTGGAAGTTGAGCAGGCTGGCCTGTTCAAAATTCAGGGTTTCGAAGATCAGCAGTTGACCCAGGTTTTGAACACTACTTGTCCGAATTTGCTGTTCCCTTATGCCCGCGAAGCTATCGACAATATCCTCAGTAAGGGTTCGTTCCCTCCTCTTATGATTCCACCTATCAACTTTGACGCGCTGTTTGCTTCTGCTGTTCAACAGGCGGCAGCAAAGGCCGAATCTGAAGGCGAAGGCGAGGGTGAAAGCCAAGAGACCAAGCACTAAACACAATTTAGACTTGGCCACTAAAAACCCGCTTTTTACGGCGGGTTTTTTTGTTTTATCACTTTGTAACATTGGGGCTACAGCGCCTGAGTCTCCATGCTGTATTCCTGCAGTTTTCTGGTAAGGGTATTCCGCCCCCAGCCCAGAAGTTCAGCTGCATCTTTTTTACGCCCGCCAGTATGGGCCAGCGCAGTCTCTATCATGGTGCGCTCAAACTCGGGAATTGCCTGAGATAAAATCTCCCGTCGCCCCATCTTGAGTTCCCGCTCACTCCAACGCCGCAGCATATGCTTCCAGTCGCCCTGAGCACGAGTCTCTGCGCCTGCATCCTCGGCCTGTAACTCTGGCGGCAAGTCCGTTAACAAAACCTCTCGACCAGCGGCCATTACGGTTAACCAGCGACAAATATTCTCTAGCTGCCGAACATTGCCGGGCCAGGGTAGGTTAAAGAAGAAGTCCTCTGCTTCTTGGGACAAAATTTTGGGCTCCATATCCAACTCTTTAGCGGCCCGATAAAAGAAATGCTGCATTAGCTGGGGAATATCTTCCCGACGATCGGCCAGCTTTGGCAGATGCACTCGAATAACGTTCAGACGGTGAAAGAGATCTTCTCGGAAGCGATTCTCTGCCACCAACTGCTCTAAATTTTGATGGGTAGCTGCAATAATGCGCACATCGACTTTGACTGCCGTATGCCCACCTACTCGATAAAACTCGCCGTCCGCCAGCACTCGCAACAGGCGAGTCTGTGCTTCGGGAGGCATATCGCCAATCTCATCAAGAAATAATGTGCCGCCGTCAGACTGCTCAAAGCGACCCTCACGGCGCTGAGCGGCACCGGTAAAGGCACCTTTTTCATGGCCAAATAATTCTGACTCAATCAAGTCATTGGGGATCGCCGCCATATTCAGAGCAATAAATTTGTTATTGCACCTGGGACTGTGTTTGTGCAGAGCCTGAGCTACCAGCTCTTTGCCTGTCCCAGATTCGCCATTGATTAAAACAGTGATATTGGAATGGGACAGCCGGCCAATAGCTCTAAAGACCTCCTGCATAGCCGGGGCTTCACCAATAATTTCCTGGGCCACTTTTTGGGCAGGTATAGGTTCGGCTTGAGATTTTTGCTCTTTTGAAAAAGACAGGCCACGGCGAGCAACATCCACAAGCTCTTCCAGATCGAAAGGTTTCGGCAGATATTCAAATGCGCCTCCCTGATAGGCGGCAACTGCACTGTCCAGATCGGAGTGGGCGGTGGTAATAATGACCGGAATATCGGGCCGGTTGCCATGAATCTGCTTAAGAAGCTCAAGGCCATCTATTCCCGGCATGCGGATATCAGAAATAATAATTTCTGGCTCGGCGTTTTTCAGCGCGACCAAAAGGTCATCGCCTGTTTCGAAGCTGCGCACCGCTATTCCATCTCTGGTAATGGCTTTCTCCATCACCCAGCGCAGTGAACGATCGTCTTCGGCTATCCAAATTTCTGAGGTGCTGCTCATATTAAACCTTTATCGGTAGGTATATAGAGAAGCAAGTTCGCCCTGCTTCTGATTCACATTCAATAATGCCCTGATGACCATTAATCGCGGTTTGTGCAATGGTCAGGCCGAGGCCCGAACCTTCGCTGCGCCCACTGATCATAGGGAAAAAGATACGTTCTTTAATTTCTTCGGAGACACCTGGGCCATTGTCGATTATCTCTAAGCGGCAGATGACTTTGTGATGCTGCCCGGCAATAGTGAAACTTCGGTGAACCCGAGAACGAAATATAATTTGCGGGTCTGCCTGAGCAGAGTCCATGACCGCTTGCATGGCATTGCGTGCCACATTGAGTACCGCTTGAATCAGCTGCTCTCGATCCCCTTCAATATCGGGAATACTGGGGTCATAGTCACGGATGAATTGCAGGTTGCCCTGGGTTTCGGCCTCAAGTAACGCGGCGACGTGCTCGGTCACTTCATGAATACTCAGGCGCTCAAGCTGGGGCAAATGATTGGGCCCGAGAAGGCGGTCAACAAGATTTCGCAGTCGATCTGCTTCCGTGGTGACAATCTGGCACAGCTCTCGTGTCTCACCATCAAGGCCCTGCTCGGCAATCATCTGATCCAGTAACTGAGCTGCCCCACGGATGCCTCCAAGAGGGTTTTTAATCTCGTGGGCCAGCCCGCGAATCAAGCTTTTGGAGGTGTCGTGCACAGACAGCAACGCTTCGTCACGATTGATTTTCAAGAAACGATCAATAGGCTGCATTTCCATCAATAACATGGCGCGGCTATTAAGCTCCAATGGGGTAATGGTGTAATCAACCTGTGCTGATTCAGAGTTGGGCACCCGCAAATATTCGTGGCGACGGGTATGAGGGCTACCGCTGTCTAAGGTTTCTTTTAGGGTTTGCAGAGACATGTTGGCATCAGCAAAGATACCAGTAGCATCAGAACCACATAGCCTTTGACTGCTCACTTGCAGCAAAGCCTCAGCCGCAGGGTTGATATAGTCAATAACCAGATCGGCATTAAGCAACAACACCGCAGTATTGAGGTTATCGAGCAATAATCTGTGTAACTGATCTGAGGTCATAAGTCCTACAATCTGTTTGCTTAAAAGAGCCTGGGGCTTGCATCTGTTTAACTTTGCAATAAACAGGCCAATATTGAGCCACCGCTGGCGTAAAAATGAGCCATTTATTGGGGCCTGTAGAGCAGGCAGCGGAGAGAGCAATAGGCTGTACTGAGAATTATGCACCATTTTGGTGCAATGCGCGCTAATTTAATAATTAATCAACTAAAGCCTTTAGCTATAATAAAGTCACTAGCCAGCTTGAGGGGCTACTAAGTAGCAGGGGGCTCTATTTGCGTTTGAAGTGGCGCTGCACATGCACAGTGATTGGCTTAAGGGAAATAGGGGCTCTACCCTGTAAGTCCTATATTTGAGCACTAATCTGGTGGGAGCCTCGCTCCAGATCATCCATTTGGTAGACCGTGGCGCTGACAGTGGCGCCCTGGAGCTGACCATTTAGCCAAAATTGCACCCTATGGCCAGCTTGAAGTTGGGGTTGTAGCAATAGCTGAATAATAATGTTGCGCTGTTGGTTAGGGATTACCTCGTCATGCGCGGGGGAGGCAATATAGGCGCTGCTGTAACCCGTAAATGTTGCGGCTGAATATTTTCCTGACCGTCGGTATCTTTGGCTTCCCTAGCTTGGGGCAACTCTGCCGCTGGTATTTTATTCAGAGGCGGCAATGCCAGTGGTGCGATTTGAGTATCGGCCTGTGGCTGGTCTGTATAGGTAATGTTGCCGTTAGCGTCGACTACCTTGTACACCTCTCCTAGAGCGGGCAAGCTGAGCAAAGCAATCATTAAATATCTCATTCCCATACAAATCTCCTTTAAAGTCGCGGGCTGCGCATAACCATCACTTAAAGATTAGACCTATATTAAAAAAATAGCATACAAAGAAAAAGCCCGCCATTCCAAGAATGACGGGCCTGTCCGATTTTGCTGTAACACAGCTGGTGCTAAGGTCTTAGCAGCTGTAGTACATATCGAACTCAACCGGGTGAGTGGTGTGCTCAACACGGTAGACTTCTTCCATCTTCAGTTCGATAAACGCGTCGATCATATCGTCGGTGAAGACACCGCCGGCAGTCAAGAACTCGCGATCACCATCCAATGCGTCCAGCGATTCACGCAGGCTACCAGCAACCTGTGGAATAGCTGCAGCTTCTTCAGCGGGCAGATCGTAGAGATCTTTGTCCGCTGCGTCGCCAGGGTGCATCTTGTGCTTGATGCCGTCCAGACCAGCCATCAGCATTGAAGCAAACATCAGGTATGGGTTGGCCGTTGGATCGCCAAAACGGACTTCAACTCGCTTGCCGCGCGGGCTTGAAACGTAAGGGATACGAATCGCCGCTGAACGGTTGCGCGCTGAGTAAGCCAACATTACTGGGGCTTCAAAGCCTGGGATCAGACGCTTGTAAGAGTTAGTAGATGCATTGGCAAAGGCGTTAAGCGCTTTGGCATGCTTGATAATACCGCCAATATAGTACAGAGCAGTTTCGCTCAGACCCGCATAGGCATCGCCAGCAAACTGGTTGTCGCCGCCTTTAGAGAAAGACATGTGGCAGTGCATACCAGAACCGTTGTCACCAACGATTGGCTTAGGCATAAAGGTCGCAGTCTTGCCATAGGCGTGAGCTACATTGTGTACACAGTATTTAAGAATCTGAACCTGGTCAGCTTTCTTAACCAATGTGTCAAAACGGATACCGATCTCACACTGACCAGCAGTACCCACTTCGTGGTGATGCACTTCTACCTCAAGGCCCATCTGCTCCATAGCACCACACATAGCAGCACGCAGATCGTGCAGGCTATCAACTGGTGGTACGGGGAAGTAACCGCCTTTAACACCGGGACGGTGACCCATGTTGCCATCGGCTAGTTCCATTGAAGAGGACCATGCGGCTTCGTCAGAGTTAATTTTGTAGAAGTTACCGCTCATGTCGGCACCCCATTTGATATCGTCAAACACGAAGAACTCGGGCTCCGGGCCAAAGTAGGCAGTGTCGCCCAGGCCAGTAGACGCAAGGTATTTCTCAGCGCGCTCGGCGATGGACCGTGGATCGCGCTCATAGCCCTGCATAGTGGAAGGCTCAACGATGCCACATCGGACGATAACTGTTGGCTCATCAGTGAAGGGATCCAGCATCGCAGTGCTGTCATCTGGCATCAGGATCATGTCTGATTCGTTAATGCCCTTCCAACCAGCAATAGACGAACCGTCAAACATTTTACCTTCGACAAAAAAGTCTTCGCCAACTTCACCGATAGGAATCGATACGTGCTGCTCTTTACCTTTGGTGTCAGTGAATCGAAGGTCAACCCAACGAGCTTCACTATCTTTAATCAGATTTAGAGTCTTTTCAGACATTGTTTCCTCCACTATGGAATCAGTAATGCTTTTGATTAAAAAGTCAGTCGGCGCATTGAAACCGGTCTGACTTGGTTAATAATGTTTTTTTCCTCTATTAAGATAGCAATAGTCATGCCAATGAACCACAAGATACGTCAGGCACTCAAAGCGCCACCACCACTGCGGCTAAGGCAACAAAGTGCTCTCTATAGCGACCACTACAAGCAATAACAAATGCACCAAAATGGGGCTTATTCGCAAGATGTGCACCTATACGGTGCGATTTTGATTTCGAATAGTATTATTATGAGCCGCATCGGTATAATGCCCACCTCGATGACTGCTGTCATCTTTTCCCGCGGTTTTTGTATTTTTGGCAATCTCAAACTGTGCCCCATTAAACTTAGGTCGCTAAATGATTTGAGGGCTTTATTATCGCTTCCTCTAGAACTGGCACTATAAAGCATATCTCCCAGCTAGCCCTGGGCGATATTTTGATTGATGTGCGCCACCCAGGAGAAATTGACGCCAAACCAATTTCGTTGCCAGACAACCAGATTCTTTGCATCCCCTTCTTTAACCTCGAACAGAGGCTAAGAGAGCTGGACCCTCAAAAAAAATATCGGCTCTATTGTAGCAAGGGCATTATGAGTCGCCTTCAGGCCCAGCTTATGCGTGACAAAGGTTTTGAACAGGTTGCCGTTTTTATCGCCAAAACCTAGGCTATTTGGGAACTATAGACCAAAAATGGGAGGTAAATCACAGTATTATGGTGATTGGTGCCCATTTTTTAGCATTATCAACAATATTTAAGTATCGAGAATTAGGTTAAGTCATAAATGAGCCGAAAGGTACAGCTGATGACGAACAATGAGTCAGATCTCGGTGAGCGCATGGACGCCGCTACCGCTAGCTCTTCACCTTCAGATCAGTCTGTAAAATTTGAGCTAAACCAAACCATTGTCACCCATCTAGGCACTAGTGTGGCTCTGTCTATTATTGCCGGTCTGGGCCTTCTTTTGGTTAGGTTTGGCACTGAATTCAACTTTTTGCGAGCATCTGGATGGGCAGTTTGGGGCTGTGCTATTTGCTTGTATGGCTTTGTGTCTCACCCCGCGCCAAAACCCAAACTACGGCTTTCGCCTCAATCGCTGTTTGTGCTCTATTTTGGGGCCTCGCGGCGCCAATGTTTATCAATGGTGCACCGGTGCAGGACGCTATTCTAATCAGCACCATCATCATTATTGTCTCCATGGCCTGCCCGGGCTTCTACCTGCAAGCAGATTAATCTTTGGCGCAGTCAGGGAATCTGGCAAAACCAACAGCGTATTCTCTTCACCCAGAGTTTGCGTGAGCTAGAGCACCCCCCTTTTATTCTCCAGGTGCAAGAAATTATGCTTAAACATGGGGTAAAGCCGCGGATGTTTATGTTTGGCCTGCAAACTGAATGTCTAGCGAAAATAAGTAGCTCATTGAAGCTACAAGTAGAAAGGCTTCACGAGCTCGGCTGTGGATTGCTGGTTGACAATATCGGCTACTGGAGCCTGCCATTGCGAAAACTCCGAAAACTGCAGGTTGAAGCCATTCGCATATCCTATCGCTTAATGGCCGAGTCAACTGAGATTGAAGGCTCATGGAATTTGGTGAAAGCACTGGTGGAACGCACCAAATCTGTGGGGTTAAAATGCTTTTCCCCCTGTGTTGAAGAGCCCATTATTCACCACCAGCTGCTTGATCTCAGCTGCCAATTTCTGCAGGGAAACCTTATCGCACCCCCATCTCCACCTACTTCCTTTAACCGAATGTTGATTGAACGTAACTCTCCTGCTTCAGCGGACGGCTCCTCCAGCTAAAAAGATCGGTAGCAGTTCCTGTAGATTCTCGTATAATCGCGGCTTTTTCGCCCTGTGCGGTAAACTTAGGTACCCCAATGTCCATTGAAAACTTGCGTAATATTGCAATCATCGCCCACGTTGACCACGGTAAAACAACTCTGGTTGATAAACTTCTGAGCCAGTCAGGAACTCTCGATCGCAAGGACGTTGGTTCCGAGCGACTGATGGACTCCAACGATCAGGAGAAAGAACGCGGTATTACCATCCTCGCCAAGAACACTGCGATCAAATGGAATGACTACCGCATCAATATCGTAGATACCCCAGGACACGCCGATTTCGGTGGTGAGGTAGAGCGTGTTCTGTCGATGGTCGACTCAGTACTGCTTTTGGTTGATGCGGTTGATGGCCCTATGCCTCAGACGCGGTTTGTAACCTCTAAAGCGTTTGAGCAGGGGTTGCGCCCGATTGTTGTTATCAACAAGGTTGACCGCCCCGGCGCTCGCCCAGACTGGGTAATGGATCAAGTTTTTGATCTGTTTGATAGCCTTGGCGCTACCGACGAACAGCTCGACTTCCCTGTTATCTATGCGTCAGCCCTAAACGGCATCGCTGGAACTGATTCTGACAATATGGCGGAGGATATGACGCCTCTGTATGAAATGATTGTTGCTGATGTCCCCGCTCCCAAGGTTGATATTAGCGGCCCATTCCAAATGCAGATTTCGGCACTGGCCTATGACAGCTATGTTGGTGTTATCGGTGTAGGCCGCATCACCAGAGGCATTTTGAAGCCGGGGCAGCAGGTGGTCATTAAATCCTCTGACGAAAAAGAGCGGAAGGGCAAGGTCCTAAATGTTAAAGGCTATTTGGGGCTTGATCAGGTGGAAACTGAGTTGGCAGAAGCCGGTGATATTGTCTGTATTAATGGCATCGATGGCCTCGGTATCTCAGATACCCTTTGCGACCCAGATAATATTGAAGCACTGCCAGCACTCAGCGTTGATGAGCCAACAGTGAGCATGACATTTATCGTCAATAACTCCCCGTTCGCTGGCCTGGAAGGCAAGTACGTTACCACCAGAAACATTAAAGACCGCCTTGAGCAAGAGTTGATTCACAACGTGGCCCTGCGCGTTAAGCAGGGCGACTCTCCCGATAAATTTATCGTTTCAGGCCGTGGCGAACTTCACCTGTCTGTACTGATTGAAACCATGCGCCGCGAAGGTTTCGAAATGGGTGTTTCACGCCCAGAAGTAGTGACTAAAGTGGTCAATGGCAGCGTTCAGGAACCCTACGAGCAGGTTGTTATTGATGTAGAAGATCAGCACCAGGGCTCGGTAATGGAAGAGCTTGGTATTCGCAAAGGCGAAATGACCAATATGGAGCCAGACGGTAAAGGTCGTGTGCGCCTAGAGTTTATGATTCCTTCTCGCGGACTGATTGGGTTCCGTGGCGCCTTCCTGACCCTGACCTCTGGTTCGGGAATTATGACTAGCGTCTTTGATCATTATGGCCCTTTAAAAGAAGGTGAAGCGCACAGCCGTCAAAATGGTGCTCTGGTAAGCATGGTTAAAGGCAAGACTGCAGCTTTTGCCCTGTTTAATATTCAGGCTCGTGGCCGTTTATTTCTGGGTCATGCTATTGATGTTTACGAAGGGCAGATTGTCGGCATTCACAGCCGTGGCAACGACCTTGTGGTCAACCCGATTAAAGGCAAGCAGCTGACTAATGTACGCGCTTCAGGTACTGACGAAGCTCTGACTCTGGTGCCGCCAATCAAGCATACCCTTGAGCAGGCTCTTGAATTTATTGAAGACGATGAGTTGGTGGAAGTGACTCCTCAGAGCATCCGTCTACGTAAAAAACTTCTGACTGAGACCTTACGCAAACGCGCGCCAAAATAAGTCTCTGATTTATCAGGGTAAACTTCGATTTCTATGAGTCTGTGAACTATTATTTAGTGAATAGTGCATCGAAGTCGAAGTATGTCCAAGAAGGATAACAAGGATTCAGTCACCGGCGGATTTCTGTTGTTTTGATTGATGGCCCACGAAATTATCGCCGTTATGTTCGCCTTTTACTCCTACCGTCAAGGTGAAATGGGCCTGGCCACTTTCTATCTCGCTATCGCCGGCGCATTGATTGCCGCCCTAGGTATATTTTATATTTTTGTACAGCGCCGCCTCGCCAGAATCCTGCTGGCCAGCAAGTTATTTGTTGGCTTCTTCTCTCTGTTGCTGGGAGCATCTGACGCAACGGCCCTCACGTGGTGTTTGACTGTGGTGCCAGTATTGGTGGGCGCCTTTGATCATCGCCAGAGCCTTGGCATGCTCATCCTACTCTTAACCGCCGTAGTCTGGATTATGTTTGGCGGCGCCATGCCTTTTGAGGTCTCAGGTTACGGCGATACCGTGGTGGTGAGATTTCTTTCCTCATACGCTATTTTGGCCGCCTTTGCCGTAGCCATGTATAACTCGCGCTTTGACAGCTTGGCCAAATTTAAAGACCTCTCTTCCCATGTCGATGAAATTGCCCATGATGTGGCGGCACGCTGGGGGGCAATGAATTTATGATCTTGCTGCCCACGGCTAACTCTGAAGTTGCAGTGAATATTGCTGAACGCTTGCGCACTAGGGCGATCGAAATTGAGATTGAAGCCCAGAGCGATAAACTGAGGATTTCACTCAGTGTAGGCGTGGCTTAGATTGATAAATGCACTGGGGTCGATGACCTGATGTCGACCGCAGAAAACGGGCTCTATCAGGCCAAGCATATGGGCCGCGATATGGTTGTGCTGGGCTAAGCCAGGCTTACTGGCATTTTCTGTGGCGATAGCAGTCAGTAGTGTGATCATTAACAACACCCATGGCCTGCATATAGGCATAGCAAATGGTGGTGCCAAAAAATTTAAAACCGCGCTTCTTCATATCTTTGCTGATGCAATCTGATAATGCCGTGGATTCGGGTATCTGTGAATGAGCCTTCCAGTGATTAACAAGAGGCTCCCCGTCGACATATCCCCAAAAATAGTCACTAAAACGTCCAAACTCAGCCTGCACCTCCATAAAGCAGCGCGCATTGGACACAGCACTATTAATTTTTAAAAGATTGCGCACAATGCCTGCATCCTCAACGCAGCGCTCCACATCCGCGTCAGTAAAGGCCGCCACCTTTGCCACGTTAAAGTCAGCGAAGGCTTTTCTATAATTCTCTCGCTTGCGTAGTATGGTGATCCAAGACAGCCCTGCCTGAGCACCCTCCAGCAAGACAAACTCAAAGAGCTTTTTATCATCTCGGCAGGGTAGACCCCATTCTGTATCGTGGTAGGCTTGGTAGAGCGGTTCATTTCCGCACCAGATACAGCGAACAGGTTCAGTCATAGGACTTCCTCAGTCTTGGCTTAATGGCCGGTGGATAATGGCTGCTTAAAACTAGTCTAGTTGATTGATGTTGTCTATATTATCCTGACTAGCAGGCACTTTAACCAGACACTTAGGCCAAACACTTAGAAAAAGTACCGCCAAACCATCACCAAAAGGAACCAAGGTTAATGAGAAAAGCGTTTCCAGCCATACGCCCCTACGAGACCCACAGTATAGAAGTCACCGCACCCCATGTGCTGTATGTGGAGGAGTCCGGCAAGCCAGAGGGCATACCTGTGCTATTTGTTCATGGTGGGCCCGGTGGTGGCACTAGAACTACAGATCGCTGCTTTTTTGACCCAGATAAATATCGCATTATTCTGTTTGATCAACGGGGTGCTGGCCAGTCAACACCCCATGCTCGCCTTGAAGATAACAATACCGTTGCGCTTATTGAAGATATCGAAACCATCCGTAAGAAGTTAGGTATTGATCGCTGGGTTGTGTTTGGTGGGTCCTGGGGGTCGACGTTGGGCTTAGCCTATGCCGAGCAGTATCCAGAGCTGGTGCGCGGGTTGATATTGAGAGGTATTTTCCTCTGTCGCGATGAAGATATTCAGTGGTTTTACCAGCAGGGCGCGAGCAGTGTTTTCCCCGACTACTGGGAACAGTACCTTCAGGTGATACCAGAAGCCGAGCGCGGCGATATGCTATCAGCCTATTATGCGCGCCTTACTGGCGAGAACGAGATAGAGCGCATGGCCGCAGCCAAGGCTTGGTCTGTCTGGGAGGGTCGCTGTGCAACGCTGCATACCAACGATGCTCTGGTAGATCATTTCGCCAACCCTCATATGGCTATGGCTATGGCCCGAATTGAGGCGCACTTTTTTATTAACAAGGCGTTCCTCAAACCTAATCAGCTCACAGACAACGCCCATAAACTTAAGAATATTCCCGGCACCATAGTGCATGGCCGCTACGATATGGTCTGCCCGGTTAACCAGGCCTTTGCTCTCAGCGAAGCCTGGCCGGAGGCGCGACTAAAAGTTATAGCCGATGCAGGCCATTCCTCCAGCGAGCCCGGCATCACTGACGCGCTAATTTCAGCAACAGAGAGCCTAGCCCACCAGCTTAATTCAGAGACAGAGTAACTATGCAGGGTTTAATTCAGCGTGTCTCCAGCGCGTCGGTGAGCATTGATCAGCAAGTGCATGCACAGATAGATCAAGGCATTCTCTTATTGTTAGGAGTGCAGAAAACCGATACCCAAGCGAGCGCAGATAAGCTTTTGCAGAAGGTACTTAACTACCGAATATTTTCAGATGCTGACGGAAAAATGAATTTATCAGTACAAGATGTTGGCGGTGGTTTACTGATTATTTCCCAGTTCACCCTGGCCGCAGATACTAAAAAAGGGCTTCGGCCAAGCTTCTCCTCAGCGGCACCCCCAGAGCAAGCTGAGGCACTTTACGACTACTTTTTAACGAGGGCAAATGCACTGCACAGAAAGGTTGGAAATGGGGTTTTTGGTGCCGATATGAAAGTATCCCTGTGCAATGATGGCCCAGTGACATTTAACCTAGAAATCTAAAAAAACTATAAGAAGCCGCAATAATTAATATGTGGTTACCCAGCTTGCAAACGCTCAATTAGCCTCAGGTGAAAGCCCTCAAAATCACCATTACTCATAATCACAATATGCGATTTATCAGCTATATTATTGGTAGTAAGCGCTAACAAACTTTCAATGTCTGCCGTTGCTGTTGACGGCACAGCACAGGCATCAGCCACGGCGTTAATGTCCCAATCAATACGCGGGTTCTGGTACCAGAAAACTTGGTCGGCATCTGCTACCGCGGCACTCAATGTGTCCTTATGAATACCCAGCCTCATGGTCGCGGAACGGGGTTCGATCACCGCGACAATGGGGCTGTCCCCTACCTTAGCACGCAGGCCTTCAAGGGTGGTTTTTATAGCGGTTGGGTGATGGGCAAAGTCGTCGTAAACGGTTACACCATGCGCGTAATAGATCACCTGCATGCGTCGCTTAACGCCGACAAAATCTGATAGTGCTGCACAGGCCTGCTCAAGGCTCACGCCCACCTGATGAGCGGCGATAATCGCCGCAACACCGTTGCAGACATTATGAGTTCCGCTGTGATTCCAGCTAACCTCAGAACACTGGTTGGTGGTGGTATGGCTCACCTCAAACCTTGAGCCATCTTCAGCTAATAATCTGTAGCCCCAGTCGGCGGATTGAGTACCAAAGGTTTGCTGGGTACTCCAGCAGCCCTGATCTATAGCAGCTTGCACATTTCGATCGGCCACCGGGTAAACCACCGTTCCGGTGCTGGGCACTGTGCGCACACAGTGGTGGAACTGTTTCTGAATCGCAGCCAAATCGTCAAAGATATCACCATGGTCAAATTCAAGATTATTAACCACCAAAGTATCAGTGAAGTAGTGGACAAACTTAGAGCGTTTATCAAAGAAGGCGCTGTCGTATTCATCGGCCTCCACCACAAAATAATCACTTTTAGTAAGGCGTGCTGACAGGCCAAAGTTTTGGGGCACACCACCAATTAAAAACCCCGGCTCTAGGCCAGCGCTATCGAGAATTTTTGCCAGCATACTGCTCGTTGTGGTTTTGCCATGGGTACCAGATATCGACAGTACGTGCTTGTTACGCAGTATATTTTCACCTAACCACTGGGGACCGGAAGTATAGGGCAGGCGATGGTCGAGCATATATTCGACACAAGGATTTCCACGAGACATCGCATTACCTACTACAATTAAATCTGGGGCTGGGTGTAATTGTTCAGGATTAAAGCCTTCAGTAAGACCAATGCCCGCCTGTTCAAGCTGTGTACTCATTGGTGGATAAACATTGCTGTCACAGCCAGACACCTGGTGCCCTAAACCCTTGGCCAACTGAGCCATGCCGCCCATAAAGGTGCCGCAGATACCAAGGATATGAATATGCATATTTGCTATTTTCCCTTTTGTGCTTGTCGGGCTGGTTATATCGTTAGTGTCTGATACAAGAGACTAACCAAGAGTTTAAGGACATTAATATAGCTTAACCAGCGGTGAAATAGAGAATCTAATCTATTTAGGTCATAGATGATGCACCACTTAAACGGTTTTTCCCAGAGAATCACTGTACTCGTTATAACCCTGATATTTCTTAATGCCTGCGGTGGCGGTGGAACTTTATTTATTGGGCTCAATGGCCATATTCAAATGGGCAGTCGCTGGCAGGCTGTCGCCGACATATACAGCGGCAATACCGATATCAGTTCAGTGGTGAGTGAAGCCTTTACTGTTGATCGGCAGATTCGCAGTGGCTCCTGGGCACTGGGGCTCAAGGACCAATCGCTATGACGGTCCAACGATCAACTCAGCCCCTTCCACATACAGCCTCTGCGCGCAGAGAATGGCCACAGGCAGAACTATTGATCGCTAATTGGTCTATAAGGATTTAGCCATTGATCTCAGCCCTCAGGGGCGGGAGCAGAAGTTGGAGCTAGGCTACCACCTGTCCCATCAGATCGCGCAAAAACAGGCTTGGTTTTCTGCCATCACAGAATATATTCGCGAGCCAAACCACAGAGGCCTGAACCCAGATCAATTTGTGGTGAAACTTATTTTCACCATAGCCACAGATTAAATTTTTGTTCTTTTACCTGAGAGCGCAAAACAGTAAAATGTCGAGCCAAGTAACGGACTAATGGAAATCAGGCTTTATGGCCAAAAAGAATGCGTTTTACGCACAGTCGGGCGGTGTCACAGCAGTTATCAATGCCTCCGCATGCGGCGTTATTGAGGCTTGCCGGGAACACAAAGACAAGATCGGTACTCTTTACGCCGGTCAAAATGGCATACTCGGCGCTCTGCATGAAAATCTGATCGATACCAGTAAAGAATCTCCCACCGCTGTCACATCCCTCAAACACACACCCGGCGGTGCCTTTGGCTCCTGCCGATACAAAATGAAAGACATCAAGGATAGTACCGCAGAGTACGAGCGTCTTATTGAGGTGTTTAAAGCCCATAATATTGGTTACTTCTTTTATAACGGTGGTGGTGATTCCGCAGACACCTGCCTAAAAGTGTCACAGATATCAGCCAAAATGGGTTACCCGATCCAGGCTATACATATTCCTAAAACTATCGACAATGACCTGCCCTTTACCGACTGCTCGCCGGGCTTTGGGTCGGTAGCAAAATATGTTGCGGTCTCAACCAAAGAGGCCAGCCTAGATATCGCTTCTATGGCTGCCTCGTCGACCAAAATTTTTATTCTCGAAGTGATGGGCAGGCACGCCGGCTGGATTGCTGCTTCTGGTGGTTTAGCTGCCGATGAAGTCGGGGACGCGCCACACATTATTGTCTTCCCGGAAATCCCCTTTGTTCGAGAACAGTTTATTGCCAAGGTAGAACAGACCGTCGCAGAAAAAGGCTTCTGTGTAGTGGTCGCCTCTGAGGGTGCCAGCTATGCCGACGGCGCACTGATCTCTGGATCATTAAATAAGGATGCCTTTGGTCATCAGCAGCTGGGTGGCGTAGCTCCCACTCTGGCCAGCATGGTGAAACATTCCCTGGGCTATAAATACCATTATGCCCTCGCTGATTATCTCCAGCGCTCCGCACGCCATGTCGCATCGAAGACAGATGTAGAACAGGCCCATGCTGTAGGCCGTGCTGCGGTCGAAAAAGCAGTGCAAGGCAAAAGTGCTATTATGGTGACCATTGAGCGCGGCCAGGGTAAGAAGTTTTCCTGGTCTCTCGGCGAGGCGTCACTGGCAAAAGTCGCCAATGTGGAAAAGAAAATGCCCAGATCATTTATTACTAAAGATGGTTTTGGTATTACTCAGAAAGCCCGAGACTATTTACAGCCATTAATTATCGGGGAAGATTATCCCCCCTATAAAAATGGTATCCCACAGTACCCAAAACTTAAAAAAGTTATGGCCGCCAAAAAGCTCGACACTACCTTTGATGGCTAATTGACTTGGCGCAGCGCCTTGCCATCGAGGAAGGCGTTGATATTTTCCACCATCTGCCCCATTAGGCGCTGCCTTGCTTCCAATGCCGCCCAAGCACTGTGCGGTGTCACAATTAAATTGGGGATAGGCTCTTCAAGCAGCACATTGCCATCTACTGGTGGCTCTGCAGACAACACGTCCAACCCAGCCCCTGCAATTCCACCACTGACCAATGCCTGCTTTAGCGCCGGCTCATCAATAAGCGGGCCACGGGCAGTGTTAATCAGTATTGCCGAATCTTTCATCAAAGCAAGCTCAGCAGTGGAAATAAGATTCTGAGTCTGTGGCGTAAAAGGGCAGTGAAGGCTAAGTATATCTATCATTGGTAGTAGCCTGTGCAACTCCACCCGTGGCAGATCATCGCTGTAGTGTCGACCCGGCAGTGCTGCAAAAATAACCTGCATACCAAAGGCCTGTGCAATTTTGGCCACACCTCTGCCAAGATCACCTGCACCAATAATTCCCAGGGTTTTACCCGCCAGCTCGCGCACCGGATATCCCAGCAGACAGAAAGAGTTGCTCTCGGCCCAACTTCCATCCATCACCGCGCGGTTGTAGGACTGAAGATGAGTGGTCAGGGCTAGAATTAATGACCAGGCATGCTGAACTACCGAGGCAGTGCCATAATTTACCGCATTACAGACCACCACCCCCTGTTTTTTGGCCGCCTCTAAGTCGACCACATTAGTGCCTGTCGCCGGCAAGGTAATCAGTTTTAGTTCGGGTGCCTGAGACAGGGAAAAGGCATTGATAACCGTTTTATTGGTCATCACTATTTCGGCATCTATAATGCGCTCGATCACCTCTGAAGGCGCGCAGTTGGCATAGACTGTCCAGTCTACCGGCAAGTCTTTCAGGGCACTGAAGTCGAGATCATCGGGGCCGAGGCTATCACAATCGAGAATTACACCGCGCATAGATTTTCCGCTATCTGGGTTATAAAAATGGAGTGTAAATCACCGAGCTCTCAGGGCAAATGGTATATTGAAAAAATGTGCGGTATTAATTTTGGGTATTATTATTCAAACCGCTCACACCCTATGATATTGCTGTTCAAAACCGCATAATAGCGCCCTGATTTCACGATCTTCAGGGACGCCCATTTTCATGCCTTCACCATTACTAGATTTTTATCAGAAAGCCATTCTCGACCGGCCTCTCAGAGCTATTATTGCGGTTATTGCAATCACCTCCGCGATGGCCATGGGCCTGCCCAATTTTAAGCTAGATGCCTCGGCAGACTCGCTGACTCTGGAGCATGATGACGACCTGAACTTCTTCCGTGAAGTGGTGCAACGCTATGGCAGCGATAATTTTCTGATTGTGACTTTCTCTCCCAAGCAGGGCGATCTGTTCGACCAGCAGAATCTTGATACATTGGCGGCACTAAAGGCAGACCTGAGTGATATCGATGGCGTAGAAGGCATGCTGTCTATGCTCGACGTACCATTGCTGTACAGCCCTAAAATTGGTATTGCAGATTTAAAAGAGCAGCTTAATACACTGATGTCAGAGGGTGTGGACCAACAGGCCGCAAAACAAGAATTTCTAAATAGCCCCATCTATAAGGATGTTTTGCTTAGCCCCGACGGTCAGACCACCGGTGTTCTAGCCACCCTGGCACTGGATAGACAGTATTTAGATTTGGTCACTCAACGTGATGCACTGCGCCTTATTCGCGACACTGAGGGTCTGACTGCCGAGCAGGATACAGAGCTGGCCAACGTCAGCCAACAATTTCTAGACTACCGTACCGAAAAAGCCGCCCAGGATCATGAGCGTGTGGCTCAGGTGCGGGCGCTGATGGATACCTATCGCGATCGCGCTACTATTTTTCTTGGCGGCCCAGATATGATCACCGCGGATATGGTCGACTTTATTAAAAATGATCTCATGGTTTTTGGCACCGGCATATTGCTGTTTATTATCGCCACTCTGGCCCTGATCTTCCGCAAACTGCGCTGGGTCATACTGCCTCTGGCCACCTGTACTTTCTGCTTGGTAACTATTCTTGGCTTCCTTAGCTGGATCGACTGGCGGCTGACGGTTATCTCCTCGAACTTTGTCTCGCTGCTGCTGATCATCACTCTGGCGCTGTGCATCCACCTAATTGTGCGGTATCGGGAATTGCAGGCCGAATCACCAGAGGCAGATCAGCGCCAGCTAGTGACCAGCACCGTTACCTCTATGGCCAAACCCTGCCTGTACACAGTGCTGACCACTATCGTGGCTTTCACCTCATTGGTGGTCAGTAATATCCGTCCGGTGATCGATTTTGGCTGGATGATGACCATGGGTATCAGTCTGGCTTTAATTATGGCCTTTATCGTTATTCCCGCTGGCATGATGTTATTTGGCAAAGGCACTGCCGCTGCAAGCAAGGATAATAGCGCGGTATTTACCACCAAATTTGCCAAGTTTACCGAGCACTATGGCTCTCTGGTGTTACTAATCGCCGCGACCCTCGCCGCTCTATCAGCCTATGGTATCTCGCGGCTTGAAGTAGAAAATCGCTTTATTGATTACTTCCGCAGCGATACGGAAATCTATCAGGGGATGGAAATAATCGATACGACCCTGGGGGGCACCACGCCCTTAGATATTATTCTGCAAGCCCCTACATTTGCTGCTCTGCCAGTTGCCGTCGAATCTGAAGCCTCTGAATATGATGAGTATGAGGAAGACGATTATGGCGAAAGTGAGTACGGCGATGAATATGCTGAGGACGAGTATGGGGAAGAGGACGCAATTGAAGACAACAGCAGCCTAAAAGATAGCTACTGGTTTTCTTCCGCTGGTCTCGCCGATCTTAGTAAGTTACAAGACTTCCTCGAAGCTCAACCAGAAATAGGTAAAGTGAGTTCTCTAGTGCAAATTTATCAGGTAGCCACGGACCTCAGCGGCCATAAGCTAAATGACTTTGAGCTGGCCTTTATGCGCCAGAGCCTTGGCGATGAAATCTATCAGCAGATGGTAGCGCCCTTTCTTCTAGTGGATATCGACGAAGCTCGAATTCAGTTGCGGGCAATGGAAACCGCTGGCCTTAGACGCGCAGACCTGCTTGCGAAAATCAATGACTTTGCCGTCAACGACGTGGGTATCGCCCAGTCCGATATTCGCTACACCGGCCTGCTGGTGTTGTATAACAATATGCTGCAGAGTCTTTATAAGTCGCAGATTCTTACTTTAGGAGCAGTATTTATCGGCATTATGCTGATGTTCCTGGTGCTGTTCCGGTCCCTGAAGATTTCCCTAATCGCCATGCTACCCAACTTTTTAGCCGCTGGTGTTGTGCTGGGCGGAATGGGCCTATTTGCTATTCCCTTGGATATGATGACGATTACCATCGCTGCCATTACCGTGGGCATTGGCGTGGATCACTCGATTCACTACATCACCAGATTCAGACGAGAGTTTGCCGTGCAGAATAACTACTTGGCATCAATGCACCGGGCCCATGCCAGCATTGGTCAGGCACTTTTTTACACCGCCATCACCATTATCGTAGGTTTCTCAATTTTGGCGCTATCCAACTTTATTCCTTCGATTTACTTTGGTTTGCTAACTGGCTTGGCCATGACAGCTGCACTGCTGGGTTCCATGACTTTGCTACCAAAACTGATTTTGATGGCCCAACCATTTGGGGAAGAAACTATTCCTGATTCACAAGCAAGTTCAGGACAGTAATCTATGCCCCTAGTCACGCTGGAAGATATTTATCTTAGCTATGGCCAGCCCCCTTTGATCGACCATATTAATCTGGTTATTAAGCGAGGCGAACGAGTCTGTCTTATCGGCCGCAATGGCGCTGGCAAGTCGACCCTGCTTAAAATTCTCACCGGCCAGATTGTTGCCGACGATGGTGTTTTAAAGCGCGCCTCTGGAGTCAAGATTGCGCAGCTTGAACAGTCAGTGCCCCAGGATGCTCAGGGTAGTGTGTTTGATGTTATCACTCAGGGGTTAGGTGCTGAAGGTGAGCTAGCTAAACGCTACCACCACCTTATTCTCCAGCTGGGCAATAATCCCAGCGACCAAACTATGCGCGATCTGGAAGACTGTCAGAGCGAACTCGATCGGGTTAATGGCTGGGATATTAACCAGCGTGTCGAATCTATTATTACCAAAATGAATCTCGATGCTGATGTGGATATCTCCAGCCTCTCCGGTGGCTATAAGCGACGAGTATTACTAGCCCGCGCGCTGGTCTGTAACCCAGATTTGCTGCTGCTTGATGAGCCCACCAACCATCTGGATATTGATGCTATCCAGTGGGTCGAGCAATTCCTGCTCAAATGGGAGGGCTCATTATTATTCATCAGTCATGATCGCCGCTTTATGGATAATCTGGCAACGCGGTTTATCGAAATTGATCGCGGTCAGCTAGCAGAATTTAACTGTAACTACGCAACCTACCTCCAACGCAAAGAAGATATTCTAGAAGTCGAAGAGAAACAAAACGCACTGTTTGATAAGCGCCTGTCCCAGGAAGAAGTATGGATTCGTCAGGGTATTAAAGCCCGCCGCACTCGCAACGAGGGGCGTGTTCGCGCCTTGGAATCCATGCGTCGAGAGTACGCCGATCGCCGCAAACAGTTGAGCACAGCGCGAATGGATATTCAGCAAGCAGAAAAGTCCGGCAAGATTGTCGCCGAAGCAGAAAACATCAGCTTCACCTTTGACGGCAGTGACGAGCCCGTAGTGCGCAATTTTTCCACCCTGATTCAGCGGGGTGACAAAGTAGGTTTTATCGGCCGCAATGGTGTTGGCAAAACCACATTGATTAAGCTGCTACTCAGCGAACTGAGCCCGCAGCAGGGCTCTATTAAAACCGGTACTAACCTGAGCGTGGCCTATTTTGATCAGTATAGGTCGGCACTGGATGAAGAAAAAACCGTGCAAGACAACGTCTCTGGCGGCAGAGATATGCTGGAGATTGGTGGCAAATCCCGCCACGTTATAAGCTATCTACAGGACTTTTTATTCGCCCCTGAGCGCTGCCGCCAGCCGGTTAAGGCTCTTTCTGGTGGTGAACGCAACCGCCTTTTGCTCGCTACGCTGTTTACCCAGCCATCTAATATACTGGTGCTTGACGAACCAACTAACGACCTGGATATAGACACATTAGATCTGCTCGAAGAGCTGCTGATAGACTACAAAGGCACCATTATTCTGGTGAGCCACGACCGGGCCTTTCTCAACAATGTGGTCACCAGCACTCTGGTATTTGAGGGCAATGGCAACATCAATCAATATATCGGCGGCTATGATGACTGGTTGCGTCAGCGCAAAGCCGAGCAGCCAGCAGTCCCAGAGCAGGCCTCAAAAGCCCATTCCAAAACTCAGACGACAGCGAAGAAGCTGTCTTACAAAGAGCAACGTGAACTAGATAATCTGCCCCAGCAGATTGAAAGTCTGGAAACTCAAATTGCTGAGGTCTCTGAGCTAATTAGCCAGCCCGACTTTTACAAGGGCGATCGCACCGAGACAGCCAAAACCGAAACCCAACTCTCTGAATTCCAGCAACAGCTGAGCCATTGTTACGAGCGCTGGGAGTTACTGGAAAACCAGTAGGCCATTTAATTACCGGTCTAACGTAGCGAAATGGCGAAGTTATCATTAGAATCAAACAGTTAATTAAACTTTTTTAAACGGATATTGATACAAACCTATGACGACCGAGAAATCTCCCCTAGTACTGCTGATCCTTGACGGCTTTGGCTACAGCGACGATGTAAAACACAATGCTGTTGCCGGTGCCAACGCGCCAGTGTGGGAAAAATTATGGGCCAATAACCCCAAGACCCTGATTCACACCTCCGGCCTGGCAGTGGGCTTGCCCGAAGGGCAAATGGGTAACTCTGAAGTGGGTCATATGACATTGGGTGCCGGACGTGTGGTCTATCAAAATTTTACCCGTATCAATAAAGCCATTGCCGATGGTGATTTCTATACCAATAGCATTTTTTGCGAGGCCATAGATAAAGCCATCGCCACAGATAATGCCGTGCATATTATGGGCTTGCTGTCGCCCGGTGGTGTGCACAGCCATGAAGACCATATCAATGCCATGCTCGAGCTAGCCGCTCAGCGTGGAGCGAAAGAAATTTATATCCATGCCTCTCTCGACGGCCGTGACTGCCCACCTCGCAGCGCGCAGTCCTCTCTGGAAAAAACCCAGGCAATTTGCGAAAAACTGGGTGTGGGCCGAATAGCCTCGATTATTGGTCGCTTCTATTCCATGGACCGTGACAATCGCTGGGATCGGGTAGAACATGCCTATCGCCTGATGACTGAAGGGCTTGGCAGTCATAGTGCCAATGATCCAATCAGCGCATTGCAGGCGGCCTATACTCGAGACGAAAACGATGAGTTTGTGCAGGCCACCACTATTGCAGGCCCAGGTGAAGATGTTGCTGCCATTAAAGATGGCGATGCGGTTATCTATATGAACTTCCGCCCGGACCGCGCCAGAGAAATTACCCATGCATTAGTGGATACAAACTTTGATGGGTTTGAACGCTCATTGCTGCCAAAACTATCTACCTTTGTAATGACCACCGAATATGAAGCCAATATCGATGTGCCCTGCGCCTATCCGCCAGAGACATTAATTAACTCTCTGGGTGAATATTTGGCTAGCCAGGACAAACAGCAGCTGCGCATCGCCGAGACCGAAAAATATGCCCATGTGACCTTCTTCTTCAGTGGCGGTCGCGAGTCTCTCTATCCAGGTGAGGAGCGAGTATTAGTGCCCTCTCCAGATGTAAGCACCTACGATCAGATGCCAGAGATGAGCGCGCCAGAGGTCACTGAAAAGTTAGTAGAGGCCATTGGCAGTGGTAAATTCGACACCATTATTTGCAACTATGCCAACTGCGATCAGGTAGGTCACACCGGAGACTTTGATGCCTCGGTTAAAGCGGTTGAAGCTGTAGATGTCTGTCTTGGGCAAATCCTTGAGGCCATCTCAACCGCGGGGGGTGAACTATTAATCACCGCTGACCATGGCAATGTCGAAGAAATGTTCGACGAGTCTAATAATCAACCCCATACCCAGCATACTACCTTGCCAGTGCCACTGGTCTACGCTGGGCACCGTGAGCTAAATCTGGATAGGGATGGTTCCCTAGCCGATATTGCCCCCACCATGCTGGCATTGATGGGCCTGGAACAACCGGCCGAAATGACCGGTCGCACCCTCCTTATCTGATGACTAGTGCAGCAGCGAAAAAAGATTGGCTTTCGCTGCTGTGCAGCTTATTGATTTGCTCACTACTGTTGGGCCTGAGCTCAACAGTAGTGGCCGGCGAGAAACAGGAACAACAGCTCGACAATCTCAAACGTTCAATTTCAAACTTGGAAAAGAAACTGGAAGATCGGGGCAAAGAGCGCAATAGTTTGCAGAGCGAGCTTAAAAAGGTTGAGCTGGAAGCCAGCAAAATCAATAGCAATGTCCGCCGTCTACGCAACAAAATAAACATGTTAGAAGCCCAACTTAAAAAACTGAGTAGCCAGGAGAGAGACCTGCAACTGGGTATTCGCGGGCAGAGCACTGCTATTGTTGAACAGATTGCCGCTGCTTATAAACTGGGTAATCAGGAACCGATAAAACTTCTGCTCAATCAAGAAGACCCCCAGCAAATTGCTCGCGTGTTCAGATACTATGATTATTTTTTGCAGGCGCGCACTGAAAAAATTCAGCGCTATAAGCAAGACGTCGATAAACTGGCCGCGGTGATTGCCGATATCGAAAGTCAAAAATGGCGCCTTACCCAGTCACGGGCGGAATTGGAAAGTGATAAAACCAAACTGGCCCGCCAGGTTAAAAAACGTAAAAAGACTCTAGATAACGTCAAAGTATCGCTGCGCACAGATAAAAAGAAACTCAGTAAATTGCAAAAAGAGCGGGGCAAATTAGAAGAACTGCTGGCCGCTGTTAAACAGGCAGCCGCAGATTTATCTCTGCCCTCAAACTATGAGTCGTTTGTCTCCCGCAAAAGCAAACTCAAATGGCCCTTAAAAGGGCGTGTGGCCCACAGCTTTGGCAATAGACGAAGCGGCGAGCTGCTCTGGGAGGGCTGGCTAATTAGCGCAAAAGCTGGCGATGCAGTGAAAGCTGTCCACCATGGCCGGGTGGTCTTTTCCAATTATTTGCGTGGGTTTGGCCTGCTGGTTATTGTCGATCATAGCGATGGCTATATGACCCTCTACGCCCATAATCAGGAGCTACTCAAAGACACCGGAGACTGGGTGCAAAGCAATGAAATATTATCCCGCGCTGGCGATACTGGAGGGCTAAGTAAGCCCGCACTGTATTTTGAAATTCGCAAAGACGGCAACCCGGCAGACCCAAAATCCTGGCTAGGCAAACGTTAGGGTCTAAACTTATCTCTGTGACAACCAACCAATAACAGACAGATAACCAGACAGATGCAACCAAGCGGCAGTTTTAGACTCCAAGCTTGGTCACTTTAAGGAAATCATCTATGCCAAGAATCATTTTAAGCCTGTGCCTAGGGTTTATTTCTCCGTCGCCTCTGGCGCAACCCGCTGAGTCAGATACCGGCTTATCACCCGCAGATAATAAGCTCTCACAGAGCGAGACAGCGATAGCAGCCGCCGACAAAGACCCGCGTTTACCCCTGCGTCAACTGCGCCTATTTACCCAGGTATTTGAACAGATACGCCAGGGTTATGTGGAGGAGGTTACTGATACCGAACTACTAGAAAACGCCATAGCCGGGCTACTGACCGAATTGGATCCCCATTCCGTCTACCTCAACGAAGAGAGTTACGGTGACCTCGAAGAGAGTTCGTCCGGTGAATATGGTGGCCTTGGGCTAGAAGTTGCCACTGAGGATGGGGTTATTCGTGTCGTTTCGCCGATTGATGATAGCCCTGCTGCCAAAGCCGGTGTTCAGGCTGGTGATCTGATTGTAAAAATGAACGATCACCCGGTGCGAGGCATGAGCTTGCAAAAAGCGATTGAAAAAATGCGCGGTGAAAAAGGCAAGCCTATCAAGCTCACCGTTTTTCGCGAAGGGGAAGATAGCACCATCGATATTAATGTGGTGCGAGATATTATCTCGGTAAGCGCCGTGCGCAGCCGACTGCTTGAGCCCAGCTATGGCTATGTTCGCGTCGCCCAGTTCCAGCGCAATTCCGGTGCAGACTTTGTCGCCGCACTGGAAGAGTTAAAAGAGGGCAGCGAGGAGCAAACCCTAAAAGGTCTGGTTATTGACCTGCGCAATAATCCCGGTGGTCTGGTACCCGCTTCTGTGGAAATTGCTGATGCCCTTTTAGACTCGGGAACCATTGTCTATACCGAGGGCCGTCTGCCCAGTGCCAATCATAGCTTTGAAGCAACAGAGGGGGATATGCTCGAAGGCGTACCTGTTGTTGTGTTAGTCAATGGAGGCAGTGCCTCAGCTTCAGAGATTGTTGCTGGCGCCCTTCAGGATCATGGGCGCGCTGCTATATTAGGGACTCAAAGTTTTGGTAAGGGATCGGTGCAAACAGTGATTCCTCTTGGAGATGGCCGTGCAATCAAGTTAACAACGGCTCGTTACTTCACCCCCAATGGCCGCTCAATTCAGGCCGAAGGGATTGTGCCTGACATCAGTGTCGAGCGCGCCGAGATTCGGCCCTACAACATTCCCGAGCGGGTTCGTGAGGCAGACCTAGAGGGCCACTTGGAAACTGCGGATACAGATAACGACAAGACCAAAGACGGCGATGCAAACACCAAAGAAGATTTAACAGCCGACAATCAGCTTTACGAAGCACTTAATTTACTCAAAGGTTTTTATCTGCTGGGTAATAAATAAATTGGCCACTTTTTAGGGCACTTTATTTACCCTATTAAAAACGCCGCTTCTGCGGTGACTAAATTGCCGAGACTAAATTCACCCACAGTGCCAAAGGCCAACCAATGAGCCCAGCCAACCGCCAATAAAGGCGCCAATAAAATCCATGAAGAAATACTCATACAACTTCTCCTTATTTAAAAATTTGGCCGCCGATGTCTCGGCCGCTGTTGGTTGCTTCATCTCACCCACATTGTGCAAATGCAAGTCGCGTTGGGGAAAAGGTATAGAAATACCTTTGGCATCCAATGCCTTTTTCGTCGCTTCAGTAAGATTGAAATAGGCGTCTCAATAATCATTGGTAGCAACCCAGGGGCGGCACACCAGATTGACCGAGCTATCCGCCAGCTCCACCACTGCGATGGTCGGTGCAGGGTCTTTGAGAACTGTAGGCTCAGCCGCCAACACAGATTCCAGTACTGCTTTTGCAGCATCAATATCATAGCCGTAGCCAACACCAAAACTAAGTCCACACGTCTGGTGTCATTGGCTGAATAGTTGGTGATATTGCCACTGATTACACCACCGTTGGGCACAATAATTTTTTTGTTATCTGGGGAATGAAGTTCGGTGGTACATATCTGAATCCTTTGCACCACCCCAGAGACACCGGCGACTTCAACAAAATCACCTACCTTGAAAGGGCGGAAAATAAGAATGAGCACAGCAGCGGCAAAATTGGCCAGTGAACCCTGCAGAGCCAGCCCCACTGCCAGACCGGCAGCACCGACTATGGCGACAAAGGAGGTAGTTTGAATACCTAGCTGACCAAGAGCGGCTATCACCACAAAGATTGATAATGTCCAGGAAACCAGGCTGCCAACAAAATGCTCAATAGCCGGATCAACATTATTTTTTGCACTATCTTAGAGATTTTTTTGCGGCCCATCTACCGACAATAAATATTGCCAGTGCCGAAATTACCTTAACCCCATAGAGCAGTGCCAGCTCCTGTATGACCTCAATCGTCTCGCCCATCTTTAAGTCCTTTTAATCGCTACCAGGATGCCCAATCCGAATGATTGGGCATTCCTATTAAGCGTAGTCGATTAAAGAAACTTTTTCGAAACGACTCTTGGCTATCAATGGCTAATTAGTTGCTTTCGACATCCAGTTTATCGACCTTTTGGAAACCACGAGGCAACTTGTGCCCGCGACGGCCACGCTCACCGCGATAATGCTCAAGATCTTTTTCTTTCATTGCCAGATAGCGCTTACCCGAATGCACCACTAGAGAGCCACCCTCGGGAATAATGCCGTAATCAATCACAAATTCTTCCCGAGACTGCAGTCGTGACCCCGGAATATTAATGATCTTGTTGCCTTTGCCCCGAGCTAACTCAGGCAGCTCGGTAATGGGGAAGACCAGCATGCGCCCTTCATTGCTCACCGCAGCGATCAGTGCATTGTCGGTATTCACCATTTTTGGCCCCAGTATGCGCGCCCCTTTGGGAATCGAAACCACGGCCTTACCTGCTTTATTCTTAGTGAACAGGTCTCCAATTTTGGCGATAAAACCATAACCAGCATCTGTACCCATCAGGATTTTTTGCTCATCTGCACCCATGAGCACATCGGTAAATAGGGCGCCTGGGGGCATTTTTAACCGACCTGTGGCCGGCTCCCCCTGGCCTCGCGCCGAGGGCAAAGTGTGTCCTGGCAAGGCGTAGTAACGCCCGGTAGTGTCCTGAAGAAATATATTTTGATTACTTTTGCCTTTGGCCGCTGACAGGAACTTATCGCCAGATTTATAGCTTAGGCTGGTGGGGTCAATCTCGTGACCTTTGGCCGCGCGCAGCCAGCCCTTATCTGAAAGCACTGCTGTAATTGGCTCAGCGGTCATGAGGTCTTTTTCATTAAAGGCCTGGGCTTCACCGCGCTCGGTCAGTGGTGAGCGACGATCATCGCCAAATTCTTCAGCGGTAGCTTTAAGCTCTTTCTTAACTAATGTTTTTAGACGCGCTTCAGAACCCAGCAACAGCTCAAGCTCGGCTTTTTCCCGGGCTAACTCATCCTGCTCAGCACGAATTTTGACTTCTTCAAGGCGCGCTAACTGACGCAACTTGGTATCGAGGATATATTCGGCCTGGATGTCTGATAGATCAAAACGGGCGATAAGTGCAGGCTTGGGCTCATCTTCGGTGCGAATGATATGAATGACTTCATCGATATTCAAAAACGCGATCAGCAAACCATCTAACAGGTGCAGGCGCTTATCTACTTTTTGCAGACGGTAATCCAAGCGACGGCGGGTAACATCTGTACGGAAGCTCAGCCAGTCTTTGAGAATACGGCGCAGGTCCATTACCGCAGGGCGCCCATCGATACCAATAATATTCATATTGATGCGATAACTGCGCTCAAGGTCAGTGGTAGCGAAAAGGTGGTCCATCAGTACATTGATATCAACTCGATTGGAGCGAGGGGTGATCACTAACCTGGTGGGGTTTTCATGATCCGACTCGTCACGCAAATCTTCTACCATTGGCAGCTTTTTATTGCGCATCTGGGTAGCGATCTGCTCGAGGATTTTTGATCCGGAAGCCTGAAATGGCAGCGCGGTCACAATCACGTCATCGTCTTCCTTATTCCAGATGGCACGCAATTTTACAGAACCGCGGCCCGTCTCATAGGTATTTAGAATATCGCTCTGGGAAGTAATAATTTCCGCATTAGTTGGGAAGTCTGGGGCTTTAATATATTCCATTAGCTCCGGCACAGTCGCCTTTGGGCTATCGAGAAGATGCAGGCAGGCATTGACAACTTCATTGAGGTTATGGGGCGGAATATCTGTCGCCATACCCACGGCGATACCAGTGGTGCCATTGAGCAGCACATTGGGCACCCGAGCCGGCAAAATCTCGGGTTCATCCATAGTGGCGTCAAAGTTAGGGCGCCAATTAGCGGTGCCCTGACCCAGCTCAGAGAGCAGAACATCCGCATATTTTGATAACTTGGATTCGGTATAGCGCATGGCAGCAAATGATTTGGGGTCGTCTGCAGAGCCCCAGTTGCCCTGACCATCTACCAAAGGATAGCGATAGGAGAATGGCTGCGCCATTAGCACCATAGCCTCATAGGCTGCACTATCTCCATGGGGATGGTACTTACCAATTACGTCACCCACGGTACGGGCCGACTTCTTGTACTTGGCATTGGCCTTGAGACCCAACTCACTCATGGCATAGACAATGCGCCGCTGCACGGGCTTGAGCCCATCGCCAATATGGGGCAGTGCACGATCAAGAATTACGTACATGGAGTAGTCCAGGTAGGCTTGCTCTGCATAGCTACTCAGAGGCCGACTCTCTAAACCCTGGTCGTTAAACGTGACGATATCGTTCATCGTTGTTCCTGTTTGCTAACTAAATTAATGTTAAAGATTGGCTGCATCAGCCAAGTTACCTTTGGTTTCTAACCATTCGCGACGATCTGAGGCGCGTTTTTTGGCCAGCAACATATCTAAAATACTGTTGGTGTCATCACCGGGCTCTAGAGTCAGCTGCACCAGTCGCCTTGTGTCAGGATCCATTGTGGTCTCGCGCAACTGCAGCGGATTCATTTCGCCCAGCCCCTTAAAGCGCTGCACATTCACTTTGCCACGCTTGCCCTCGGCCTGAATACGATCGAGTATGCCCTGACGCTCAGTATCATCCAGAGCATAGTAAACTTCTTTGCCAACATCGATTCTAAACAGCGGCGGCATGGCAACATAGACATGACCGGCGCTGACCAATGGGCGGAAGTGACGCACAAACAGCGCACATAATAATGTTGCGATATGTAGGCCGTCGGAGTCCGCATCAGCGAGAATACAAATCTTGTGATAACGCAGGGAATCGGTATTTTCCAGAGCTGGATCTACTCCCAACGCCACAGAGATATCATGTACTTCCTGGGACCCAAGAATCTCCTGAGAATCCACTTCCCAAGTATTAAGAATCTTACCTCGCAGGGGCATAATCGCTTGGTTCTCGCGATTTCGCGCCTGCTTGGCAGACCCGCCAGCGGAGTCGCCCTCCACCAAAAATATTTCACATTGCTCTGGCTCACCGCTGGAGCAGTCGGCGAGCTTGCCCGGCAGAGCTGGACCCTGGGTAATCTTTTTGCGCACTACCTTTTTACTGGCGCGCATACGCCGCTGGGCATTGAAAATACATAGCTCAGCGAGCTTTTCTGCCTCTTCGGTATGCTGGTTCAGCCACAGGCTGAAAGCATCTTTAACCACCCCGGAAACAAAGGCCGCCACTTCTCTAGATGAAAGCCGGTCTTTGGTCTGCCCTGAAAACTGCGGATCGGCGAGCTTTGATGACAGCACAAAACTACAGCGATCCCATATATCATCCGGGGTCAACTTAACCCCTCGGGGCAGCAGGTTTCTGAACTCACAGAACTCTCGCATAGCGTCCAACAGACCGCTGCGCAGGCCGTTTACATGGGTGCCACCTTGGGGCGTTGGGATCAGGTTGACATAACTTTCTTGAACCAGCTCGCCACCGTCTGGCATCCATTGCACGGCCCAGTCAGCAGCTTCGTTCTCAGAGGAAAAGGCACCGATAAAAGGCTCAGCAGGTAAAACTTCCCAGCCGTGAAGTGCACCGGCCAGATAATCTTTTAGGCCATCTTCGTAGCACCACTCTTCGCCTTCACCGGTATTTTCGTCATGAAAACTCATGGTTAGGCCGCCACAAAGTACCGCTTTGGCTCGCAGCACATGGCGCAGCCTCGAAACACTAAATTTCACCGAGTCGAAGTAGGAGGCATCGGGCCAAAAACGCAAAATAGTGCCTGTATTGCGCTGGCCACAGCTATCGATCACCGCCAGATCAGAGGTTTTATCCCCATGGGCAAATAGAATTTGGTGCACCTTGCCATCGCGTTTAACGATCACATCAAGCTTGTTGGATAGAGCATTTACCACCGACACGCCCACTCCGTGTAAGCCACCCGAGAACTGGTAGTTGTCATTAGAAAACTTGCCACCGGCATGTAATGTCGACAGGATTACTTCCACCCCCGGCAGACCTTGTTCTGGATGAATATCCACCGGCATACCACGGCCATCATCGCAGACCGACAATGAACCGTCTTTATGTAACGTGACATCGATGCGACTGGCGTGCCCGGCTAGGGCTTCGTCCACACTGTTATCAATGACCTCTTGGGCCAAATGGTTGGGGCGGCTGGTATCTGTATACATGCCGGGGCGCTTGCGCACCGGATCAAGGCCAGTTAGGACTTCAATATCTTTTGCGTCGTAATTGCTCATCTGCTCACAGGATCGATTTGGTTATTATTTGCTGGGGCGGAAATCAGGAACTGGTAAATAGCGGCCAGATGCTGATCGTAATTTATAAAACTGTGGTCTCCCTGCTCTTCGATAATCATGTCACAACCCTGATAGCGGCTCTGGGCATCACGATAATCAAGCACTTCATCTCCGGCTTGCAAGAGCACCTTGTAATTATTCTTGACGCTTATCTCACTTGGGTCCAACGCGAGGTACTGATCTATATGCCGGGGCTCAAAAACCCATTTTTCGCCAGTCATATAGTTGCTGTTTTCACCCAACCATTTGTGCAGCCCGCGACCTGGGCTGACCGCTGGATTAATAAGCACCGCCGGCAGATTGTATTGCTCCGCCAAACAGGTGGCAAAAAAGCCTCCCATGGAACTTCCAACCAAATAAACTGGCTCGGGGAGCCGGGTCTCAATCAATGATCGCAACAGGCCTATCGCCGACTCTGCAAATGGTGGTAGTGGCGGACAAGCAAACTTTAAATCAGGTGCATTATCAGCACACCAGCGCTGGGTCTGCAAAGCCTTTTTAGACTGAGGCGAGCTGTTAAACCCGTGAAGATACAGCAGCATTGGCATATTCAGCTAACCTATAAATCAGGTTCCATTATAGCCAAAGCTGACTGGTTGTCAGGCACTGATTTGCGCATCAATTTGGCACTGCCCTGAGGTTAATAGCTCGCACAATCCAGATTAGGGTGCAGGGTAAAATCTGATAAGAACTCTACGCCGGTTGCAAACTTTCCATCTCCATGCAAATCAAGCCAGCGATAGCCTGGGGGCTGTTCAGAGAGCGCGAAATCTTCACTAAATTGCTTGAACTGCACGCAGCTGGAGGGTGTGGAATAGGTCGGCAAGTCACCCCAATGGCCGTCAGAATGTTGGTGTACATGGCCAGTGATAACCGCTCTCACATTGCCGTGCTGCGACAATAACTCATAGAGCTGGTGTTGGTTAGCAATCTGCTGCTTATCGAGCCAGGCACAGCCAACCGGCAGCGGGCTATGGTGCATGGCCAGCAAGACAAATTTGTGTGCCAAGGCTTTAAGGCCCTGCTCCACATGCTGCAACTGTTGGTCACAGATATGGCCACCGGGCTTATTGGGTTGTGAGCTGTCCAACGTCAGGATGCCCCAGGCACCCAAGTCAATAACTGTCTGGGCAGGGAAATCAATTAGATTGTCTGCCATAACTGTGTTGTCGTCATGATTGCCAGGCAGCCAAAGCGCCTGCTTTTGATGGGCTTTCAAAGTTTTATTGAGCAGCTGATAGGCCTCGGGCTGATAGTCGCTGGCCAGATCCCCAGTAAGTAACAATGTATCGCTGCCACGGCCCTGATCGGCCACCGCCTGCAAAACCGCCTCGAAACTCGCCAGTGTGGGCACGCCGCCAAGAGTAGCACTGGCATCAATACCTAGATGTAAATCGGTAATCTGAGTGAGGCGGGTAATATCCATTGGCTGCTAGACTTCCAATTCTGTCATTCCATGTCTCAGGCCGTGGGATAAAAGTTCGCTGAGGAAGATATTCCACTGCCACTTCTCATCTCTCGCCTGCATGCCTTTGGTTTCGGTCAGTGCCCAGGGGATGGTGCGATCAGTACACCACTCGATCACCTCGGCCATACGCGCATCCCGATAAACCCTGACTTTAACTTCAATTTCTGGCAGCCAGAGGGGGCCTGCTCTGTCCGCTGTCATCAACAATGTACAGGTGTACTTGGTGACCTCAATAATCTCAAATCGAATGCCAGAGCGAGGGCGATCCTGATAATGCAGGGAATACGAGGCTCCCAACGCTAAACTGTCGGGGATAATCTGGTGCAGACGAAGGTAATTAAGCTCACATTCCTCATGTAAGCGAGCTAAGTCCTGCTGCTGTTTTCGCATTTCAAACACTGACAAAGTCTCTACTTCCTTATTTCTTTATAAACCTACGCCTTGGCGTACTACCTTTTATTTTAGTCTTTCAATATTGCACTGTTACGTAAATTTTCGATATTCAGTTGTAGCCAAAACAAGCCTATGGTCAGGGCCGCACTATTTAAAAGGCCCTCGGCCTGAGCCGCCATCACGTCGTCGTAAGGCCAAACCTGAAATAAAATATCTTCTCCCTCCTGTTCGGCGCCAAATATCCCTTCCCGACTGTGCAGATCGCAGAGGCCACAGTACATGTGCATTTTCTCATCCGTGCCCCCAGCACTAACCAAATAATCAGTGATGGGCAGCAGTTTTTCAACCTCAATACCGGCTTCTTCCTGTAATTCTTTCGCCGCCACCTTCTCTGGAGTCTGGCCCGGCTCTATCATCCCGGCGACAACTTCGTATTGCCAGGGACCGTGCTGGTCATTGAGTGCCCCGGCACGGAACTGCTCCACTAGGCCAATGGCGTGCCTTCGAGGGTCATACAGGAGTACGCCAACAGCATCACCCCGCTGAAAAAGCTCTCGCCCCAGGGCCTTACTCCAACCACCGCCAAAAAGGCGATGGCGGATAATCAGCTTGCTGATACGAAAGAAACCCTGAAAGACGGTTTCACGGGATTCTATGCGGTAATCTCTGGCACTAAAGCGATGTTTTGTAATCATTTTACGAATAATATCCGTATTGCTGCATCAATGCGCTAATAAATATGTTATTTGAACAGAGGTCAACGTTTTCAGGGCAGTTGCGTCTTAATGATGTCATTGCATGACAGGGCAAATTTGCTAACACAAAGGGGCAATTCTGCTAGAATGAGCGCAAACGAAGAAGCGACCTTTTAAATTAAAATGGCTCTTTGAGCCCCACCCACTATAAAAATTCTAACGGAGATTGTATGCGTTTGGTCAAGCAAGGATTATTTGCCATAGGCACCACCTTAATGGTTGCTCAGGTCAGCTGGGCTGACTCCCTAAAAGATATTTATGAGCGTGCAATGCAGAATGACCCTGTCTTGAGTGCTGCCCGCGCCAGCTTTAACGCTGATCGTGAAATAAAGAATATTAACCGCGCTGCTCTACTGCCTCAGATTTCCATCGCTGGTGAATACACTGAGTCAGAAAATAACGAAAATTCCCAGCAAATCCTTGTTATCCAAGATCAGGCTATTCCATCCATTCGCAATGGCTTGATTGATAGCAGCCAAACTCGCTACAGTGCCACACTGACTCAGGCTATTTTTGATATGCCGTCTTGGTACAGGTTTAGAGGTGGTAAAGCCCTCAGCCAGAGCGCCAAGGCACAGTTTGCCGCCGACCAGCAGTCTCTGATTATTCGTGTAAGCCAAGCTTACTTCAATGCGTTGCGCGCCCATGACAATATGGAGACACGCAAAGCAGAGGAGCGTGCGATCCAGCGTCAGCTAGAGCAGACCAGAGAGCGCTTCGAGGTAGGTCTGTTGCCAGTGACCGATGTCCATGAAGCTCAGGCTGTATTCGACGATGCCGCTGTTAATAGCCTTGAAGCTAGAGGCACTCTTAATATCGCCTTTGAAGCCCTAGAAGTACTTACAGGACAGAGCCATACGGTTTTAGCCGGCCTGATGGACAAGTTTGAAGCGACCAACCCGACACCAGAAATTAGTGAAGCCTGGGTAGATCTGGCCATGAGTAATAACTTCCAGTTGAAGGTTGCTGAACTGGGTAAAGATGCTGCTTATAACGAAGCCAAGGCCGCTGCAGCCGCGCGCCTGCCGAGAATCTCGGGGCGAGCCACCTACTACGATTCAGATTCCGACGGTGTGAGCTTTGGCTCCCCCTTTGAATCTATACAAGATGGCCACCAATTTGTTGTCTCTGTGAGCATGCCTATCTGGGGTGGGGGCGTTGATGCCCAGCGTCGCCAGGCTAAGCAGCGGGCGATTCAGTCAGGAGAAGGCTATACGGCGGCGAAACGCAACACACTGCAGTCCGCTCGCTCCAAACACCAGCTAGTCATCACCAATGCTGCCCGAGTCAACGCGCGCAAACAGGCTATCACCTCAGCTAACAGCGCGTTGGAAGCAACTCAGGCGGGCTATGAAGTCGGCACCAGAAATATCGTCGATGTTTTGGTCGCCCAGCGCACCCTGTACCAAGCGCGCCGCAACTACGCTAATGCTCGCTACGATTATATTTTGTCGATGATGGGCCTGAAAGAAGTTGCTGGCCAGCTGTCTCCAGAGGATGTGTTTGCCTTAAATGCCTGGCTGGATCCGCAACTGGTTATTGCCAAGTAATTAGTCTCTTATGAAAGATGGCGGTCAATCACCGCCATTAGTCTCTCCAGGGCACCGCGATTAGCGTCGGCTATAAGGCGCGCTGCATCGCCCATTTCGGTCCGTCGCTGCTGGTTTTCAAAAAGTCCAATAGCCTGCTCGGCAAGCCTCTCAGCACTGCCACAGACAGACATTGCGCCGCCCTCAATCAGCAGTCTCGATGCCTCAGCAAAGTTGAAAAGATGGGGGCCAGTAAGAACAGGAACTCCCCAGGCAGCTGGCTCAATAATATTGTGCCCACCGGAAGACACTAGGCTACCGCCCACAAAAGCAATATCACAGGCACCAAAAAAAGCCATTAATTCGCCCATGGTATCCCCTAGCAGGATATCTGCCTGAGCTGTCGCCTCTTCTGCACTGCGCCTTGCTAAAGCAAAGCCCCCATCATGGCAGAGCTGGGCTACTGAATTAAAACGTTCAGGATGTCTTGGTACCAAAACCAATAAAGGAGCTTTAGTCAGGGCACCTTTAATCTGCGCAAAGGCCTGCAATATAAGTTCGTCTTCACCTTGGTGAGTGCTGGCGGCCAGCAAAATAGGCCTCTGCTTGTCACCGCGCCATTCAGCACCCAGCAGCTGGGCCTTACCCTGCACAGCGGCGTCCAAATCCAAATCAAATTTAATATTGCCACTAATACTGAGGGCCTCGGCTGGCAGCCCCAGCTCGACAAATCTGTTGCCGTCGTCCCTATGCTGGGCGACAACTGCTGACATAGATCGAAGCATTGGGCCCACCAGAGAACCAATTTTGCAATAGGCCCTAGCAGACTTTTCCGATAACCGACCATTGGCCAAGATCACCGGAATACTGCGTCTGGAACAGGCGGCAATGGTATTGGGCCAAAGCTCTGTCTCCATAATAATCAGCGCGCTGGGGGTTACCCGCCCTAAAAACCGCCCTACTGCATCGGGCATATCATAGGGGGCGTAGCTGTGATCAACGGTATCACCAAAGGCCGCTTTAATTCGCTCAGAGCCCGTGGGGGTCATGCATGTGACCATTAACCGATGATTGGGGAAACGCTGCTGCAACTCTTTTACCAACGGGGTCGCTGCCAGAGTTTCACCGACAGAGACAGCGTGCAACCAAATAATATTATTGACCATTGGGGCCGTTACAAAACCCCATCGCTCGGCCCAGCGACGGGCATAGGCCGGCGCTTTTAGGGCGCGGTAAAGCAACCGCAACACAATAATTGGGCTCAGTAGATAAAAACTAACTGTGTAAAGAAACCTGCTAAATGTCATTCACAATACCGGTCGAAATCACCTGTTGGCCAATGCAGTTGTAAGTTAGCAAAGTCACCGAGGGATTGACAGATTATTATCCTAAAGCCACTGGTGATAAATATTATTATGCACTTTGCTATAGGTGATTTAAGATACCATCTCGCCTTAGTATTTATAATAAGAGCATCTAAATGCCGTATTTCACTGTCTCGGACAGCAATAAGTTGGTTGTCACTAATTTTAAAGTCATGTTTTCATCCTTTAAAAAAACCAATAAATTCAACAAAATTAAACGCTACAAAGCAAAGCTGATAATCAAGTACGCTGACCCACAGGTGTATTTTACTGTTCGAGACCCCTATCAAAAGGCCATTTCGTTTTACAAAGACAAGTTTCAAAAGATTCCGCAGAACGCAGACTTCAGTAAATCTTTTAAATGGGAAAAGCCCCAGCGAGTTTTTTTTCCTCTGATGGGACTATCGGTGAAGTGTAATAGCAATGAAGAGATTCAGCAGGCACTGCTGAATACTTCTTTCGATGACTTTGTTGGATTACTGGCCAACTGTTACTGGCTGGATGAGCATATCCACCCCCAACACTGGATTCTTAATCACCCCAATTATCTAATGCTTACAGACCTAGGTATTAAAGCGGAGCGGTTATCGGTTTACAAAATGGATAGAGCCGGTGAAATGGAAGCCTTTGCCAATGCAACTGGTTTTGATTTTTCAAAGCGCGCTAATAGCACAGGTAAAATTATGGCACCACAGACCATTAGCCCGAGATGCCTAGAAATAATTAATCGAATTTATCAGCAAGATTTTGAACATTATGGCTATGAAATGCGGCAAGCTTAAGCCCTGTGCATTTAGCCAAGCCTATTCTTTCCAGTGCTGCTCAACCCAGGGTGTGGGTAAAATAAAATGGCGCAGATGGGCCATTAATGAGCGGTTGCGCTGACCTTTAAACCCAGCCACAAGATGCTCTTTCGCAGACAGCACCTCGTCCCCCTGATGATACCGGCCCTCAATGGCGTCCATTGGGTTTAAATCGCCAGGGAAGATAATCAGCTTGCTGCTGTCTGGCAACTTGGACACTTTTAAATAGTTAAATGGGAAACTGCGACGGCATTGCTGGCGGAAGTGCAACACCCAAGACTTGGGCCAGAATTTGACGCCACCAGGCGCATTGCGTGTGACATAGCGCTGCTCATATTTATACTGCTCTGCAATCTCCAGAGGAGACTCGGCAAAACTCTCTAACAGTGGCAACAACTTACCCACTGGGAACCTGTAAACCGAGGTCTGCCCTAATTTTTCCAATGGATTACTGGGGTTACGAGCCAAAATCACATCATCTGGGTCGCCGTATTCAAAGAAGCTATCAAGATTGCCGGTAACAACTAAATCAAGGTCGAGGAACAAAACTGGCCCAGATAAATGAGCAAGCTTTTCGCTCCAAAGCCGACATTTTGGCCAAATCCCTTTCTTGGTTTTGGGTAACTCAAAACTGAGCTCTGGCAATGGAACTGCATCCACCTCTGGGCGAAAATTGTCGCTATTGTCAGTAAAGCAGGTAAAGGTGAATGGCGGTGTCGTATTGCGCGCCACCATGCCGTAGAGACGATTAACGTAATCGGCGCCGTATTTTGTACCCCAGTTGATGCAGATAAATTGTTTTGCGGAATTTGCCACTACAGTCTCCATGTCTAAACTGGCTCCGTATGCTTAATGCCAGTGCTCGCTAACCCAGGTCGCGGGCTTAAAGCGCCGATACCATTTGCCGCTGACACCAGCGATGGCTTCATGGGGGTCTGGTTTGCCATGAAAGACTAATACACGCATGTCTACTGGCATTTCCGTTTCCCGCGCAACAAAGAATGAGAAGGGCTTGATACAGTGGCGTTTAAAACTTCTGCACCAGTGGTCGGGCCAGTAGACCAACTCATTTTTGGCCATCATCGCAGCAGACATATATTCCTGTTCATTGCGGTGAATCTTTTTAATTTCATCAAAGGAATTTTCAAACTCTGCCAACACCTCAGCATGGGCACCTACTTCAAAACGGTAAACTGAGGAATTACCTGTGCCGTCCTTTTTGATCCAGTCTTTAATAATCATGACGTCGCCAGGGTAGTCAAAAAGATCATCCAGGCTGCCAGTAATGATTAAGTCCAGATCCAGGCACAGCACTTTGCCCTTTAGGTCGTAGAGAGTTTCTGCGAAAACAGCTAACTTGTTCCAGCCGCGCTCTGGGCCACCCAAGTCAACAGACAACTCAGGAAGAGGAAACACTTCGACCTTTTCATGCAGGCCCACACCGTCTTCAGTAAGGCACACAAAGCGAAAGTCTCGGCTCATATTGCGCGCGACCATGGAATACAATGTATTTACATAGTCAGCGGAGTACTTGGTACCCCACTTCATACAGAGAACATTCACTACTTCTTTTGCTGCCATTATATTGTTTCCGATAATCGAAACGACTACTCAGCAACCGGCGCCAACCAGTTCTGGTACTTATCACTTTTACTACGCACTAAATCAAAGTAGGCAGCCTGCAAAGTGGTCGCCACTGGGCCTCGCTTGCCACTACCAATGATACGGCTATCGTATTTGCGGATAGGCACTACTTCCGCCGCTGTGCCAGTGAAGAAGGCTTCATCGGCGATATAGACTTCATCCCGAGAAATACGTTTTTCGCGCACTTCAATGCCGTGGTCTGTCGCTAATTTAATTACGGTGTCTCTGGTCAGGCCATCGAGGCAAGAAGTAAGGTCCGGCGTGTAAATAACACCATCGCGAACCATAAAGAAGTTCTCTGCACTGCCCTCTGAGACATAGCCTTCGGGGTCGAGCATAATCGCTTCGTCGCAGCCAGAATCCAGTGCCTCTCTGAGGGCCAACATTGAGTTGAGGTAGTTGCCGCTGGCTTTGGCTTTTACCATGGTAATGTTCACATGATGCCTGGTGTAAGACGAGGTGCGCACTTTAAGCCCGGCCTCCAGAGTCTCTGGCGACATATAGGAAGGCCAGTCCCAAGCGGCAATACCGACATGGACTTTAAGACCTTCAGCGCGCAAGCCCATACCTTCGGAACCTAAAAACACCAGAGGCCGAATATAGGCGGCATCAAGATTATTCTCGCGAATGACTTGGCGGTGGGCGGCACAAATTTCTTCCTGAGTGAAGGGAATCTGCATATGCAGAATCTTCGCCGAGTTAAATAGTCGCTTAATATGGTCTTCCAGGCGAAAAATACAGGTGCCTGCATTGGCGGTTTCGTAGGCGCGGATTCCTTCGAATACAGCGTTGCCATAGTGCAATGACGAGGTGAGAAAATGCGTCTGTGCATCTCGCCAATCAATCATCTCACCATCCATCCAAATAAAACCATCGCGGTCTGAAAACGACATCGACCTTTTCCTCTCTCTTTAATTAGTTATTCAATACTGCTTGCCACTGTTTCGCCACCGTCTCTCGCTCTTCAACAAACTCTGACAAAGCTACTTCAGCCAGCTGATTTTGCAACTGGGCGTGATGCCCTGCGGAACGGAGTCTCTTGTAGGCGTCTATCAACCGGAGCGAGTCTTCTTCTGAGAACAACCCACATTGAGCCAGCGACTCCAGTATGCGGATGGTATCACTCCAGCGGACAAGCTGGGGATGGTCATGGGACCAAGCCAAGACTGCAAATTGAACCATAAATTCAATATCGACGATACCTCCGCTGCCTTGCTTGAGGGAGAATTTGCCATCTTTAATACTTTGACCCAGATATTTGCGCATTTTTTCACGCATTTCCCGTACTTCAGTGCTCAGAGGTTGCGCGTCTCTCTTTTGCCGCAATGTATTTTCCCGCACCAAATCGTAGGCTGCTGCCAGATGTTTATCTCCAGCTACCACACGAGAGCGCACCAGAGCCTGATGCTCCCAGGTCCAGGCATCTGCTCGCTGATATTTATCAAAGGCGGCAAGGCTGGAAACCAACATACCTGAGTTGCCAGAGGGGCGCAGACGCATATCAATTTCGTAGGCCATTCCCGAGGGTGTCGGTGTCGCCAGCATATGGATAATGCGCTGACCCAGGCGCATAAAAAATGTGCTGCTATCTATGCTGCGAGGGCCATCGGTTTGACGCTTGGGATCACCGCTGTGCAGAAACACCAAATCCAGATCGGATTTGTAGCCCAGCTCAATACCGCCCATTTTGCCGTAGCCGACAACAATAAACCCTGGGGTATGACTCTCGCTTGGACTTGGGCCAACCAAAGGCGGCAAGCCATAGCGCGCAACCAGCTGATCCCAGGCAACATTAACCACATGTTCAACCACGACTTCAGCAATCCAAGTAAGGTAATCACTAACCTGCATTAGAGGAAGAATATCGGTGACTTCGCAGGCCGCCACCCGCAATATGTAGGATCGACAGAAGTAGCGAATGACTTCCATTTGCTGCTCAAGGTCATCGCTGGCAATACGCATAGTCTGCTGCCGCAGTTGATCTCGAAGCAGTTGTTTGTCTGGGGCGGTGTAAAGGGTGCGAGAATCCAGTAACTCGTCTAGCAAAGCGGGATAAGCGACCAGCTCATCGGCAATCCAGCTGCTGCGCTGGCAGAGTATGCACAGCTGTTCAAGGGCCTGAGCATTTTCCACTAGCAGGGCCAAATAGGCGCTGCGGCGCAATATCATCTGAATAAGTCGCAGCACCCTTAAAAACGTTTGGTGATTATTTTCACGTCTCGCGCAGGTCTCTAGTAGCCTCGGCATCAAACTCTCCAGGCGCGTCCTCGGCAGTGTTTCTAACAACTGTACTGCTCGGCTTTGATAGAAATCATCCAGCACTGTTGCCAGCTCCTGAGGCTGCTGATAATTGAGCTGCTGTAAAGTGGGCAGTATCTCCCGCTCCCGAAGGCTTGTTGGCAGGGGCTGACCTTGAACCTCCTCAGCAGTCTTATCTCCAGCTTCAATGGTGTCGGAGATAATGGCACTAAAGCTGCTGCTGACCTTCCTACGATGGCTGTGCAGCTGCTGATAGAATTGTTCCCAGCCGGACTGCCCCATTAGCCAAGCCACACGCTGTTGCCCCAGCTCATCAATAGGCAACTGCTGAGTTTGTTTATCAGCGATTCCCTGCAGTGCATGTTCTGTGTTGCGCAAAAAAAGATAGGCAGACCAAAGGCTTTCCTGCTCTGCCCTATCCAGCACATTGTCCTCTGCCAACTGCTTGAGCACCTCGTACAAAGATTGGGTCTGCAGGCGACTGTCTCGTCCACCGCGAATAAGCTGGAAGGTCTGGGCGATAAATTCGACCTCGCGAATACCCCCTGAACCCAGCTTAATATTGTCTTGCATGCCTTTGCGGCTGACTTCCCGATTAATGGTGCGCTTGGTATCGCGCAGGGATTCAATAGCACCGTAGTCCAGATACTTACGGTAGACAAATGGCTGCAACATCTGCTGTAAAGCCTCAGCCTCGGCCTTGGCACCGCTCACTACTCGCGCTTTGATCATGGCATAGCGCTCCCAGTCTCGACCCTGGGTGAGGTAATATTCTTCCAGCGCGCCAAAATTAAGCACCAGTGCGCCACTCTGACCATAGGGCCGCAGGCGCATATCAACACGGAAAACAAAGCCATCGCCAGTCTGTCGATCCAAGGCTGCAATTAACTTCTGACCCAGGCGAGCAAAAAATTCTTGATTGGATACCGCCCTTGTACCGCCCTGAGTCTGGCCAGACTCTGGGTAGGCAAAAATAAGATCGATATCTGAAGAAATATTGAGTTCATAGGCACCCATTTTACCCATTGCAATAACCAGTAGCTGCTGTTCATTACCGCTCACCTGACCTATGGGCGTGCCCAATTCAGCGACCGTAATCTGGTGTAACTGCTCAAGTGCAACATTGATACAGGCTTCAGCCAACAATGTGGCATCGCGGGTGGTATCTAGCATCTCGGCTTGACGGGTAAAGTCACGCCAGACAATACGTATCATTTCCCGACGCCGGAATAGGCGCAGCTCTCGATTCAATTGCTCTTCAGGACAGGGTTGGGGCAACTGTGCGGCTCTGGCTTGCAAAGCCTGCAGGTAGTGTTTGTGACTGTAGCTGCGCTGAAGATCGCCGCTCTCGACCAGATCTTGAAAGCTTTGGGGATCGGCGGCAGATTGCTCGGCGACAAAATCACTGCAGCTCCAAACCAGCTCTAGTTGAGATGCAAAATCCCGATTTGCGAGCTGCTCTTGTAGCCAATTAGACTCAGAATCAACCCTGGAGTAATTTTCAAGATGACGCTGATAGGATTTTTTTAATAATTCTGACTGCTGTATATTCATCATCTCGTTGGTATCGTTGATTTAGCCCCCCAGTTCTGGCGTAACGCGCATTACCTCCTCAATTGATGTAATGCCCATAGCCACCTTTTTACCTCCAGCCAAGCGCAACGGCTTCAGTCCCAATTTCACAGCATGGTCCCGTAAAGATTGTATATCGCTGGTTGCGCTAATGGCTTTTATTAGCGGTTTGCTTATTGGCATTATTTCATAAACCCCCTGTCGACCTGAATAGCCAGTGTTACGGCAATCCAAACAGCCTCCGGGCTGATAAATGCTACCGGGCATGGCCATTTTGAATGGCTGCACTAACTCCTGCGAGGCCTCTTTATCAGGGGCCACCTCTTTTCGGCAGCTTATACATAGGGTGCGCACCAGCCGCTGGGCCATGACTCCATTGAGAGTCGCCTTCAATAAATGGGCGGGCATTCCCAGATCAAGTAGCCGGCTGATGGCCGTGGGCACATCATTGGTATGCAAGGTTGATAGAACCAAATGCCCAGTAAACGCGGCCTGAATAGCCATTTCCGCAGTCTCGCGATCGCGAATTTCACCCGCTGTAATAATATCTGCATCCTGGCGCATGAGGGTCCTAATACCAGCAGCGAAATCAAAGTCGATGGCCGGTTGAATCTGGCTCTAGTTATAAGCATCGACCACCATTTCAATCGGGTCTTCAATGGTGCTGACATTTACCGATTCCTCCGCGAGGCTTTTAAGAGTGGAATATAAGGTTGTTGTTTTCCCCGACCCTGTAGGATCAGTTACCAGCACAACGCCATGGGAGCGCAATGTCATGGCTCGCCGATGGATGCAGTCTTGGTCTACCAGGCCCAGCTGGGTGAAGTTGCGCAACAATACCTCCGGATCAAATATCCGCATGACCAATTTTTCACCAAAGGCGGAGGGCATAGTCGAAAGCCGCAGCTCAACTGCATGGCTGTTAGGAGCAATGGTTTTAATGCGGCCATCTTGGGGGCGACGCTTCTCAGCCACATCAATACGGCCCAGTATCTTTAACCGGCTGATCATTGCTGTCATCACATTGCTGGGAAGTTCGTAGACCAGATGCAGTATTCCATCGATGCGAAAACGCTCTTTGTCCTCGTCTCGACGGGGCTCAAGATGGGTATCACTGGCCCGCTGCTCAAAGGCATACTGCAGCAACCAGTAGACAATATTAACGATATGCTGGTCCTGAGCATCAGGGTCTTTTAGTTTACCCACCTCTAAACGCCGCTCAAAATTGGCCATACCAGCGCTGGTTTTGGCTGAACCAGCGCCCGACACAGATTTAGCCAGAGAGTAAACTTCCACTCGATATTTTTCAATATCCAACGGGTTTGCCATCACCGGTCGCACGATTTTTGAGAGGTTTGCTCTAAGCTCTCAATGCAGGTACGGACGAAGGTCTGCTTAGTGGCCACCCCTAAATCATGGGCGTTGACCTCTATACAGAGAATTCCATAGCGCTGGGCATAGGCAAAAGAGATCTCCGCAGTAACAGCTGGTACATTAATTTTTAGCGGGTCTATAGGCGCAAAGTCCAGACCTGCTTTGGCCGCCAACCATTGGCATAGGTCTTCCAGATTGAAGGGTTGTTGCGTCTTGGCATGGCAACACTGCTTGGCGGCAATAATATGCAGTGGGTGCATTAGTGCTTCTTCCTTATTGCACTGTTTGGCGGCAATGCTATTGCCGTCTGCCTGCACTAGGGAGCCATCACTGACCAATTCTTTGAGTAGCCAGCCAAGGTGTAATTTGTCACCGCGAAGTTTGCCGTGATGCACTATTGAACTCCATTTGTATCACTGTCCCTTAACATTAGTATGAATCTGCGCTATCCGCCCAGTAAGCTAAACTCAGAGGCTGATTGCGAGCCTGCTCATGCTATAATCGTCCAATGAACGAAAACCATTACGTAGAGTTCTTTCGCCAGACCTCGCCCTATATCCATGCCCATAGAGGCAAGACCTTTGTCATTGCCCTTGGCGGTGATGCGGTTTTGCATGGCAACTTCCACAGTACAGTGCATGATATTGCCCTGCTGCAAAGTCTGGGTATTCGTGTGGTACTAGTGCATGGGGCGCGGCCGCAGACAGATCAGCGTATTACTCTTTCTGGCCTTAAAACTGAATTTAATAATGGCATACGGATTACCGATGGCGACGCCATGCACTGTGTCAAAGAAGCAGTGGGAGCGACCAGATTACAGATCGAGTCAGAGCTGTCGATGGGCCTGCCCAATTCTCCAATGCACGGCGCACGTATCCGCGTTATTGGGAGTAACTTTGTTACTGCTAAACCTGTTGGTGTGCGCGACGGTATCGACTTCCAGCGCACAGGCGAAGTTCGCCGCATCGATGCAGGTGCTATTCAAGATCAGGTTAAAGAGGGTGCCTTGGTATTAATTTCGCCTATCGGCTTTTCCCCGACAGGTGAGGCTTTTAACCTTAGTTATCAAGATTTAGCCGCCCAGACAGCGGTGGCACTTAAGGCTGAAAAACTTATTTTAGTCAGCCAGGCAAGAGGCATCCTTAGTGATGGCAATCTTGTGCGCGCACTGTCTCTGCCCGAAGTAAAAACCCTTAGAGCCAAGTCAGCGGATAGCGCAGAGCAGCAGTTGCTGTCATCGGTCTATCAAGCCTGTGGCAATGGTGTTGATCGCGTGCATCTTGTGGGCTGTGCTGAAGATGGTGGCCTGTTATCGGAGTTATTTACCCGTGATGGCAGCGGTACTCTGGTGATGAAAGATCATTCTGAAGTGATAAGGCCTGCGACCATAGACGATGTGGGCGGTATTATTAATCTGATTGCGCCAATGGAAGAACAGCAGGTATTGGTAAAACGCTCCCGAGAGTTGCTCGAAACGGAGATTTCCCGCTTTATGTTGGTGGTACACCCAGAGGGTGTGCTGCTGGGCTGCGCCGCTCTGTACCCGACCACTGACGACAATGTGGGTGAGCTGGCCTGTGTTGCTAGCCATCCTGAATTTCACGGTCAGGGTATAGCGTCAAGGCTATTTGATGCCATTGTCCAGGAGGCTAAACAGCAGGGTTTAAAGCAGTTATTTGCGCTCACCACTCAAACAGCCCACTGGTTTTTGGAGAGGGGTTTTGTAGAGTCGGCAGTTGCTGACCTACCAGCACAAAAACAGTCACTGTATAATTATCAGCGCAACTCAAGAATTTTTAGCAAATCCATATAAGGTGCCGCCTTTAAGGGCTGCACTTTCATAACGTTTTAAATATATTACAACCACAGTATTAATAAAGAGAATCACCATGCCCAAGTATCGCTCTCACACTACAACCCAAGGCCGCAATATGGCTGGTGCCCGTGCACTTTGGCGCGCCACGGGGATGAAGGACGACGACTTTAATAAGCCGATGATCGCTATTGCCAACTCCTACACTCAGTTTGTTCCTGGCCATGTGCATCTCAAGGATATGGGCGACTTGGTGGCAGCCGAGATTGCCAAGGCTGGAGGCATTGCTCGAGAGTTTCATACTATCGCTGTGGATGATGGTATTGCCATGGGCCATGACGGCATGCTCTATTCGCTACCATCCCGGGATATTATTGCTGATTCTGTGGAGTATATGGTCAATGCCCACTGTGCCGATGCGCTGGTGTGTATTTCAAATTGTGACAAAATTACTCCCGGTATGTTGATGGCGGCTATGCGTCTTAATATCCCAGTGATCTTTGTATCCGGCGGCCCCATGGAAGCAGGTAAAACTAAGCTGGCGGACCATAAATTGGATCTCGTTGATGCCATGGTGATTGCTGTGGATGACAAAGCCAGTGATGAGAAAGTTGCAGAATACGAGCGGTCCGCCTGCCCTACCTGTGGTTCCTGTTCTGGTATGTTTACGGCCAACTCCATGAACTGTCTGACTGAGGCTCTGGGCCTGTCATTGCCAGGAAATGGCACGGTTTTGGCTACCCATTCAGACCGCCGTGAACTGTTTCAGGAAGCTGGTCGCACCATTGTAAAGATGGCTCGCCAACATTATGACCAAGACGACTACTCGGTTCTGCCACGCTCAATCGCCAACTTCAAGGCGTTTGAAAATGCCATGACATTGGATATCTGCATGGGCGGCTCAACCAATACTATTTTGCATTTGCTGGCTGCGGTTCAAGAAGCTGGTATCGACTTTGATATGGCCGATATTGATCGCCTGTCTCGTGTGGTGCCTCAGCTCTGTAAGGTGGCTCCCAATACACCGGAATATCATGTTGAAGATGTTCACCGTGCCGGTGGCATCATGGGTATTTTGGCGGAGCTTAATCGCGCGGGATTAATTCATGGAGATATACCCACAGTGCACTCGTCGAGCCTGCAAGAAGCGCTGGAGAAATGGGACATTGTCAGCGGCAGTGTTAGCGAAGAGATTAAAATATTCTACAAAGCAGGCCCTGCCGGAATACCAACCCAAACTGCCTTTAGCCAGAGTACCAGATGGCCTTCGTTGGACGCCGACCGCGCCAATGGATGTATCCGCAATTTGCAAAATGCCTTTAGTCTCGAGGGCGGTCTTGCGGTGTTAACCGGTAATTTGGCCCCTGATGGCTGTGTGGTCAAAACCTCTGGGGTAGATGAGTCTATTCATGTGTTTGAAGGCCCAGCTTTTATTACTGAAAGTCAGGATGAGGCGGTTGCCTGTATTCTCAATGATGAAGTTAAAGCTGGCGATGTGGTAATTGTTCGCTACGAAGGGCCCCGGGGTGGACCAGGCATGCAGGAAATGCTCTATCCGACTAGCTATATCAAATCTAAGGACCTGGGCAAGGCCTGTGCGCTGATTACCGACGGTCGCTTCTCCGGTGGTACCTCAGGCCTATCTATCGGCCATGTCAGCCCAGAAGCCGGTGCTGGTGGCAATATTGGTCTAGTGCGTCAGGGCGATAACATTCGTATCGATATTCCCAACCGCAGTATCGATATTCTGATCTCTGATGCCGAGCTTGAAGGCCGCCGCGCAGAGCAAGACACACTGGGTTGGAAGCCTGTTGAAGAGCGCCCACGCAAGGTAACAGCGTCGCTTAAGGCCTACGCCAAATTGGCCACCAGTGCTGATAAAGGCGCTGTGCGAGATTTATCTCAGCTCTAAATATGGCGCTTAAACAGTAGGCTTAGCTATGAATAAGCAATAGCCATAAAAAAAGCCCAGTATTTTCATACTGGGCTTTTTAATTTTTCTAGGCTAATCAGCTATTTAACTTTTGCTGCAACCAGGTACCTTGGCACCTACGTCGCGAAGCTTGCCCAGTCGAGTTCCCTCGGTATCCGCATAACGGATCCACTGCTGTGGGTACTTCTTACTCTTCTTGTCTTTGGCTTTCTTCAGTGACTTTTGGAATGCTTTGATTGCATCTTTATAACAGTGCAGATTAATCAGAGCATTACCCATCACCAGATAGTTGGCATCGGGACGCTTTACGCCGCCTTTTTTGGCCGCACGCTGTGAGGCGCGATACGCTTCTTTGTCACGCCCCAGATCGAGATAGATGCCAGCCAGACGAGACTGCAGATTACCTGTATCCGAGTACTTTGAAGCACTTTCCAGCGCCTTCAAGGCACGCTTAAGATCTTTAGACTGGTACCAAGCTGTACCCAGAACCTCAAGATTCTTGGCATTGCGCTCAATAATCTTGTCATTAATACCCTTTTCGATAATTCTTGCTGCACGATAGGGCACTTCAGCTCCGAGATACATATAGGCCATGCTCATGACCTGGCTCTCTTTATCAAACTGGTTATTCATGTAGACAACTTCAGTAGCCACAAGTCGGTCGTCCTCACGCTCTAGCTCACCATACATGCCGCCAATCTGTTTCCAGTAGGTCCACTTTGGGTAATGGGTAACCAGTTTCTCAAGAATACTGACCACACGCTTGTAGTCGTTTTTCTCGTAATAAAGAACACGCTGCAAACCCCACCAGCCTTCTTTTGGCAGAATACCTTTGGATTCAACATCGTTGATCGCTGTCTCCAGCATTTCCAAAGAATCCGCTTTTCGGTCCAACTGGTAGTAAATCTGTGCCAGCAGAACACGAGCATCGGCACCAATAATGGTTGCTTCACTCATCCAAGTCTCTAGTTCTCTAGCTGCCAGCCCATATTGCTCCTCAACTGTGTACAGCTGAGCCAATGTGTAGCGGGTATCTAAGCGCAGCTCCGGTGGAGTACCCACGCCGTTGATAACCTGCTTATAGGAACGAATTGCGCCATTGAAATCATCTAATGAGTAGTAGATATAACCTTTAAACTTCCAGATTTGCGTCTGCTCATAGTCAGATTTACAGGTCTTGGTGCTGTTTTCAATATTGACCAGCATGTTCAGCGACTCAGGCCAGTTCTCTTCTTCAAGAACAACCTGCACCTTTTCCAGGGCCTTGGCACATTTGGCACCAACGGACTGACGCTGACGGGTTTTAACGTCTTTATACTTTGGCTCTTTCTTTTCTTCGGCTGCTACCGCGCTGGTACTCAGTACCGACTGCGGATCTGCCACTGTTACCATCAGGGGCAACAAAAAAGCAGCACCAAATACGGCTAAGAATTTTGTGCTTTTAAACATCTGAATCCCCTATTTGGCCATCTGGAAAGTGAATTTATACAGCACGCCCGGTACTTCTTGAGCCTGCCCATCAATCACTCTTGGGTTATATTTTAGCTTGTTAGCAGCCTTGATCGCTGCGCGACCAAAACCCCAACCCTCTGGCCATTCTTCAATCATGACCGGGTCACGAACGCCACCAGTAGTCGTAATAATAACTTCTACTACCGCATAACCCTCTTTGCCGCGAGTTTGCGCACGACGTGGGTACTGGGGCTGTGGAACGTAAACAGGAATATAGTCCGAATCGCGTGCAAAGCCTGAATTACCAATGCTGAGATTACCGCCCGCAGAGGGTGCTGCCATGCTTACTGCATTGTCTGGCACTTCAAATTCCAGGTTCTCTTCTGGAATCTCCGGTGGGGGGGTCTCAGGGTCTTCTGGTTTTTCAACCTCAGTATTCTTCGCGTTCTCGGTTAATTCTCTATCGACATGAAGAAAGTCTGGAATTTTAAAGGCTTCTTTTTCATCCAGATCTTTGTTACCAGAATCGATTAACTTGTACATCAAGATAATCAACGCAAATGTAACTAGGATTCCAAGTGCGGCAGAAACACCAACTCTGATTGCAGCCATACTATTAACTCAGTCGTTTTCTACAGAAATAGCTACCGGATTAATACCAATATCGCGCGCGATATCAGCTACCTTGGCAACTGTTTCAATGTCGGATTCATTATCGGCTTGGATAACCATGCCGCCCTTTGGGTTTTCATTGAATAATCTAGTTAGATTGATCTTTAGCGCAGTTGGTTCCACACGCTTTTTATCAATCCAGTAATCATTGTTCTCGCTAATGGCAACCAGGATGCCTACTTTTTTGTAGGAACTTGCAGTATTTGCGTCAATCTTGTTGACCTCAACACCCGGAAGCTTAATAAACGATGCTGTCACAATAAAGAAGATCAGCATAATGAAAACCACGTCAAGCATTGGGGTTAGATCGATTGTCTCACCCTGCGGTTTTGCTCTATTTGTTCTGTTGCGCATAGTTCTCTCTCATCGGATGCCTGCCCCAAAAATAGGCAGGCTCCACTTAGTGATCCATGGTCAAATGGTCTTCCAAAAGATGTTTCTCTCGCTCTGCGGAACGCTCGACATAAGTCATGCCGAATACGCCTGAGAGAGCAGCAACCATTCCTGACATTGTCGGAACAGTTGCCTGCGAAACACCACCGGCCATTGCCTTGGCATCACCACCACCAGTAAATGCCATCACGTCAAATACCACGATCATTCCAGTCACTGTACCCAGCAGCCCAAATAGCGGCGCTAGAGCAACCAAAGTTTTGATCATCATAAGGTTCTCGTCGATCTTGATGCTCACCTCGGAAATCAACTTCTCCCGAATTTGGCGGGCGTGCTTGGACTTTCGCTCTTTGCGATTTTCCCAAACATCAAGGGCGCCTTGAACATCGATGCCTACACTGGATCGGAGATACCACATGCGTTCGAAGATGAGAGTCCACATAACGAATAGCAAGACGACAATAGCCCAAAGGACCATGCCGCCTGAATCCATAAACTTCCCAACTTCCGCCATCGTATCAACGAAAAACATCTTATTTACCCTCTACGGAACCAGCAACAATGCCCGCACTTTGCTCTTCAAGAACATGCAGGATGCGTTGAGCTTTGCCGTTCACCAATGTGTGCATCAGTACGGTAGGAATAGCTACCACAAGACCCAGTACAGTAGTGATCAGTGCCTGAGAAATACCACCAGCCATTGCCTTAGGATCGCCCGCACCAAACAAAGTAATCATCTGGAAGGTAATAATCATGCCGGTTACTGTACCCAGAAGACCCAACAACGGTGCAACCATCGCGATAATCTTCAGCAGGTCGAGACCTGATTCGATGTCCGGACGCTCTTTAAGCACGGCTTCGTGTAACTTCAATTCCAACGACTCGGCATCAAGGCCTGGGTTGTTGGCAGCCACTTTAAGTACGCGACCAAGAGGATTGTCTTCAGTTGCAGTACCAGACTTAAGCTGACTAAATACCTTGCTAGACATACCGCTCAGTACGATAAAGCGCCAGATAGCCAGAAGGATCGCTACCGCAAATACAGCGGTGATCACGTAACCTACGATACCACCATAATGCCAACGCTCAACCAGAGTTGGAGTGTTGATCAGAGCACGCAACAGACCGCCACCCAGTGGGCCTGTTGGATCCAGACCAACCTTGGTGAACCCTGAAGTCGCTTCTTGAAGATCTTCTGCACTACCCTGGTGATCTGAAGGCTGACGAGCGAGTTCAGATACAAGACCATTCTCTGGGCTGTACTCGAGGTACATACCATCGGCCATCAGGTTGTAAGTACCAACACGAACTACTTCCATCTCAGCCTGTTCGCCATTAGCTAGCAGTACGGAACGGTTGAACTTAACAATCCGCGCACTTTCAATCATTTCACGCTGCTGCTCGTACCAAAGCTTCTCGATATCTTCGATTGAAGGCAGGCGAGTATCACTACTCATCTTGGCAATCAGTTCGTCGAGGAATTCTGTACGGCCAGGAATCTGAGCACTAACAATTGACTGATTCAAGTTGGCGCGAATATCACCAGCAGCACCAGTCAGGTGGCCAAACAGCTCTTTAAGAGAGCCCAGACGCTTGTCACGCTGCTCACGCAGACCGGCAAGAACCACATCGTTATCACGAATGTTCTGCTCTAGACGGTCAGAGCGACGCTCTTCAGCGGCCTTAGTATTCTGAGCCTGCTTTAACAGCTGCGCCTGCTTGCGCTGGTCGCTTTTAAACGATGCTTCGCGCTTGCGATACTCTGAAGACTCAGAAATCTTGGCGCTCTCAATCATTTGCAGAAGCTCGTCAAGAGTCTTTGCATCCTGTGCCAGCGCTGGCGTGCTAAAAGCAGCAGCGGCTACAAAAGCGGCACAAACTTTTACAAATTTATTCATTGTGCTGTCTCCGGTGTTGTAATTGGCATCTCCATAACATCCTGAGGCGATAGCTTCTTAGCTATGCGGATGCCCTGATCAACGGCTCTGCGGTACTCAGAACCCAAAGTCTCCCAAGAACCAGTGTCTTTATTCCAAGCACCAGTCTGAGATTTGTCTTTAGTCTGATACATCAGAGCAACACGGCCGACACGAAGCATCTCTACTTCTACTTCAGAGCCGTCAGCATTAATATCAATCAGATCGCGATAGGATTCTAGAGATAAGCTGTATTCGGATTCAATATCATAGACTTCAAGAATCTGACGGAATTTTTCCGCCGCAGAGAACTTGGCGCTATCCATATTGACATAGAGGTCAGCAATTGCCGCTTGACGCTGGTCTTTCTTAAACGGTACGTCAAGGGTAATAAAGTCTTCAATGCCTTTTAGCATGCTCAGCATCAATGGCGAGATACCGCGCTCAATAATAGTGGCATTCTCGATCGACTCTTTAAGCTCAGCCATCATTTGCTTCTGGCTATCGATTTGACGCTCCAGCTGTGAGTTATAAACTCGCAGTGATTCGATCTGCTTATTAACCTGTTTGAATTCTTGCAAAAGACCATCAGTTTGATCGGCGATACGATCAACTTTGGTTTGCGCGGTTTTTGCGATCTGGACTTTGGCGGCTCCAGCTTTGAGCACATCACTTACTTCTGAAGCCTGAACTGCACCTACAGTCAGACCACCAGCAAGAACGGCGGCAAAGGCCAATGCTTTTAGTGGTTGCTTATTCATAGTTCCCTCAATTTGGGTCTACCAGTTTATTTATCTTTCGTTACCTAAAATCGAAAAATCACACAATCGACATCAGACATGCTTTGTTTCGGGCCCCTTTGTAACAGTCTATAGTTCAAGAAGCAATTTGGCTGAGGGGAAATAACCGGATAAAAGTGAGAACTGAAGTGACTGTTACCTAACGTAACATTTGAGTCTTAGATTTGAAAATTATGCCTATCTAAATGCGATCGAACTGAAGAAATCGATAGGGGTGGGTATCGGTCAGCTCTGGCAGTAATTCATTAACCTGCTTCCACTGGCTAAAATCTACCTCTGGGAAAAACGCATCACCCTCAACCTCAGCGTCCACCTGAGTGAGATACAGGCGGTCTGCTGCGGGCAGAGTCATACGGTAAATTTGCTCACCACCAATCACCATAATCTCATCAGCCTCAGCGTCTAGGCAGGCCTTCTGGCCCAGACTCATAGAAGCCTCCAGCGACTTTGCCACCTCTACGCCAGAAGCCTGCCAGCTGGCATCTCGGGTCACCACAATATTAGTTCTGCCCGGCAGAGGGCGGCCAATACTGTCATAGGTTTTGCGCCCCATAATTAGCGGCTTACCCATAGTCACCGACTTAAAATACTTAAGATCTTCCGGCAGATGCCAGGGCAGCTGATTATCAATACCAATCACGCCATTGCGGCTTACCGCGACTATGAGAGAAAGCTTCATTGTTGGTCCTTATTAAACGGCCACTGGGGCGGAGATCGGCCCATGGGATTCATAGCCGAGCAACTGGAAATCCTCGAACACAAAATCAAATAGATTATCGACCTCTGGATTTAGCGATAGCTTTGGCAAAGGGAAGGTTGAGCGCGACAACTGCTCCTCCATCTGATCCATATGATTGGTGTAAAGATGGGCATCACCAAAGGTATGTACAAAATCCCCTGGCTCAAGGCCGGTCACCTGGGCAATCATCATGGTCAATATGGCATAGGAAGCGATATTAAAAGGCACCCCTAGGAAAACATCTGCGCTGCGCTGATAGAGCTGGCAGGATAAACGCCCATCGATCACATAGAACTGAAACAGACTGTGGCAGGGTGGCAGCCCAGACTTGACCATGATCGGAATATCTTTGGGGTTCCAGGCCGACACAATTAAACGGCGAGAGTCCGGGTTGGTTTTTATATCATCAACTAGCTGAGCAAGTTGGTCCACCCCTTCAAAATTGCGCCACTGATGGCCGTAGACAGGGCCAAGGTCCCCATACTGCTCAGCAAAAGCAGCATCAGTTTTAATCTGTTCTATAAACTCTTTCATCTTCGCCTTCCACTCCGGCGAATACATCTCATAGTCACTGTCTTGGCCCGTTTCCCGCAACCAGCTCTGGTAGGGCCAGTCATTCCAGATGCCAACGCCGTTTTCAACCAGATAGCGAATATTGGTATCGCCGCGGATAAACCACAGCAGCTCGTGGAGAATTGACTTGAGGTGAACCTTTTTACTGGTCACCAGCGGAAACCCCTCCGCCAGATCAAAACGCATCTGATAGCCAAACACGCTTAATGTGCCCGTGCCCGTGCGATCTTCTTTTTTCATACCCTGATCGCGGATATGACGAACTAAATCTAGGTACTGTTTCATTGCCGGTGTTCCAGTCTTAGTGAGTTACAGGTCTTGCCATCAGGCGCTGCAAAGTTTTACGCATAAACCATAGCCCCAATAAAACCATAGGAACGCAGAGGGCCTGGCCGCGGGTCATCCAATTCAAGGACTCCATCATTGCCGACTGACCAGCAAACTGCGCATCGGCCTCGCGAACAAATTCAACCATAAAGCGGAAACAGCCATAGAGCACCAAGAATATCCCTGTGACTTCACCAGCCAATCGCGGTTTGCGCGCAAACCAGGTGATAACAAAGAACAGTACCAAGCCCTCAAGGAATGCCTCATAGAGCTGAGATGGGTGGCGAGCAAGCTGGGTTGGGTCAGCCGGAAAAACCATTCCCCAAGGCTGGTCTGTAGGCCGGCCATAGAGCTCCTGGCCAATAAAATTGCCCAGACGCCCGTAGAACAGGCCCGCAGGTACCAGAGGCACGGCAAAGTCGGCTAGGCTAAGGAACGATAGCTGATGTTTACGAGCATAGGTAAAGATAGCCAGGGCAACACCAATTAACCCACCATGGAAAGACATGCCACCTTCCCAAATTCGCAACAACATAGCGGGGTCGGCCAGCCATTTATCTGCATTGTAGAAAAACATGTAGCCCAGACGCCCGCCCAAAATCACGCCCCAAGCGCCATAGACAATCAGATCTTCCACTTGAGTTTTAGCTACCGGTGACCAGGGTCGCTGAGCATTGCGCCCAGCCAAAAACCAAGCTGTAGCGAAGGCCAGTAGATACATGATGCCGTACCAATGAATCTGCAATGGCCCCAGAGAAATCGCGATTGGGTCTATGGCTGGATGAGTTAGCATGCTCGTTTGTGCCCCTATCAATTTAAGCGCAGATAATAGCGGTTTCTGCGGTAGTGCGCCAAGCGGGATATTACTGCGAGGCATAAATAGTTACACTGCTGCGCATGTGTCTACTCGCCTTTGCCTATAAAACCCAAGCCGATACGCCGTTGATTATCACCTCTAATCGCGACGAATTTTATCCACGCCCCACCATGCCTATGCACTGGTGGTCAGATGAGCCTATTCTCGCAGGCAAGGATCTCGAGGCGGGAGGTACCTGGTTGGGCCTGTCGCGCAATGGTCGCTTCGCCGCAGTCACCAACTACCGCTATGTGGATGAAAACGGTGTTATGGAATCAAAACCTCTGTCTCGGGGTAACTTGGTGACCGATTTTTTATTGTCGGGCCAGGGCGCAATGGACTGGGCCAACGCGTTAGGCCCAGGCGCATCCGAATATGGTGGCTTTAATCTGGTCCTCTTCGACGGTGACAATCTGGTCTACCTAAATAACTATGAAAATCTGGCCCCACAAAAATTGCAGCCCGGAGTCTATGCCCTGAGCAATAGCACATTGGATAGTCCATGGCCTAAGGTTGTTCATGCCCGCGAGCAACTTGAAGAGGTTATTAATAGCGCTAGCGTAGACAGTTCCTATTTGAAACAGCTGATGGCGACCCTGTCACTACAGAAAACCTACGCCCCGGAATTGCTGCCTAATACCGGTGTACCCCAGGAATGGGAAACCTTGCTGTCATCGCCTTTTATTGTTGCCGATGGTTATGGCACGAGGGCCTCAGCCGCCATCATAATTTCGGCCTCCGCAGAGATATCTGTAGCAGAACAAACGTACGAGGCTGGGGAAACACTAGAGTCTCAGACTTTTACCTTTAACGCCTGTGAGCGCTGATTGGCTCTGGAGGGACGAATCAGTTTAGCCACTTCCGGCTGATCCAATGAGTCCGAGATAAACTGGGCAACAGATGCGGCATCCGACAGGCGCAACGCACGCTTGACCATTTCTCTGGCCTCTTTGCGGGTGACATTAAGCAACATCGATTTTACCCTCAGCAAGGTGCTCGCGCTCATCGAGAAATTCTCATAGCCAAGCCCTAGCAATACCACCGCACTGAGCGGGTCGCCGGCCATCTCACCACAGACACTGAGTTGGCAGTTGACCGAAGAAGCCTGCTCATAAATTACCTTGAGAGCACGCAAAACCGCCGGATGCAGACTGTGATAAAGGTCTGCGACTCGCGGGTTATTGCGGTCTACAGCCAGAAGATACTGAGTGAGATCATTGGTTCCCACAGACAAAAAGTCGACCCGGCGACCAATTTCTTTGACCTGATAAACCGCTGCAGGCACCTCGATCATGGCCCCAACTGGCGGCCGCTCAATTTGATAACCTTCTTCTAGGGTCAGCTCGCGATAGGCCCGATCAATCAACTCAAGGGCACGGTCTAGCTCCGGCACGTTGCTGATCATGGGCAGCATAATGCGTAAATTATTAGTGCCCTGACTAGCCCGCAACAGAGCGCGAATCTGCACCAGAAATATCTCTGGATGATCCAGAGAAATACGAATACCTCGCCAACCCAAAAACGGGTTTTCCTCTTCGATTGGGAAATAGGGCAAGTCTTTATCGCCACCAATATCTAAGGTGCGCATAGTCACCGGCCGCGGCGAAAACTCCACCAGCTGCTCACGGTAAATAGCAACCTGCTCGTCTTCTGTGGGAAAGCTTGAACGCATTAAAAACGGCATCTCAGTGCGGAACAAGCCAACTGCTTCCGCGCCACTTTTAAGCGACATCATGGTGTCTTGGCGCAGCCCAGTATTGACCCACAGGGAGAAGCGAAAACCATCAGGTGTAATGCAGGGTATATCCCGCAGCTTTTCTAAATCTTTGGTGAGTATTTTTTCTTCGCGCTGGCGCTGCAGATAGGACCGACGCACAGTGCGGGTCGCACTGCTGACCACGTCACCGGTAAAGCCATCGACAATTAATTCTTGGCCTTCTAACTCAGCCCAGGGCAAATCTATCGCACCCATCACCGTGGGAATACCTAGCGCACGCCCCACAATCGCCATATGGGAATTGCTCGAACCCTTCAGCGAGATAATCCCCACCAAACGATTGACTGGAATGTCTGCCAGCGCTGTTGCCGATAGATCTTCTCCAACCAACACCACTCGGCGGGGCATGGGCAGCTCTTTCTTATCGCTGGTTTGCAGATAACCCAATACCCGCTTACCCAGGTCATTAACATCCGCCGCGCGCTCACGCAGATAGGGGTCCTCCATCTGTCGGAAGGTGCGCACATGTTTGAGAATGACCGAGCTCCAAGCACTCTGAGCAGTCTGACCGGCGGTAATGGCAGCGATCACCTCACCACCGAGAGAGCTATCGTCTAGCATGCGAATATACACATCGAACAGGGCCAGCTCTTCGGAGCTCAGCTTGTTGACCAGGCCATCGCTCAGATTGCGCATGTCCTTTTTAGCCGCCGTTAGCGCACGGCGAAATATCTCGACTTCAGACGCTGGGTTATTGGTGAACCTCTCTGGCACCGAGGTGAGATCAGTATTAGTGGCAACCAGCACCACTCGGCCAATACCCACACCTGGCGCACTGGGAATGCCACGAAACATTGCCTCGCGGCTTTTGCCGCGCCCCGCCGAGGCCAGCTTGCGCAATGCGCCGGTAGCCTCTGCATGGGCAATAGCACCAGACAGCTGGGCACAGACGGTCACCACAAAGGCCTCTTCTTCCGAGGCAAAACGGCGCTGGGTTTGCTGTTGCAGCACCAATACTCCCAGCACCTTGCGGTGGTGAATAATTGGCACACCGAGAAAAGAATGGAAAGGGGCTTCGCCGGACTCTTCAAAATAGGCGAAGTTGGGATGCTGATCGGCATCGTCAAGATTAAGAGGCTCTTCTTTCGCGGCCACTAGGCCCACCAGACCCTCGCGCATGGACAGACGAATTTTACCAATCGACTCTTCGCGCAACCCTTCAGTCGCCATCAGTACATAGCGTTCGTCGGTTTCATCAAATAGATAAACAGAGCAGACGCCCGCCTGCATTGAGGCGCGCACCTCTTTAACAATAATATTTAGCACCTGGGGCAAATTGCGGGCGCTATTGACCTCTTGGACTATGGTTCTCAGGGAACTGAGCATATCCATTTACCGCCCTCGACTACGCTTTTCAAAGCGCGCGTTGGCCGAGGAAAATTCCATTAGAGCATTGCGATAGACATTGCGCTTAAACGAGACAACAGATTCGACGGGATACCAATAATTAACCCATTCCCAACCATCAAACTCCGGGGTGCCAGTAGCGTCAAAACGCACTTTATTACTATCGCCAGTCAATTGCAGATAAAACCATTTTTGCTTTTGCCCGACACACAGAGGCTTGGAGTTTTTGCGCTGCATCTGCACAGGAATATGATAGCGTAGCCATTTTTTGCTGCGCTGGACAATTTTTACGTCGGTAGATTCAAGGCCAACTTCTTCGTATAACTCACGATAAAGCGCCTGCTCAGCAGACTCACCTGCGCTGACGCCGCCCTGAGGAAACTGCCAGGCTTTTTGCCCCAGCCTTTTCGCCCAAAATACTCTGCCCTGACCATCACTGATGATCATAGCAACATTTGCGCGAAAACCGTCCTTATCAACCACGTAAGCTATTCCTTCTTTAATCAATTATCAGCGGACTATTGTTCCACAGTCTTGGAGGACCAGCAATTTTCTCTTGAGACCATCTTACATCATCGCTATCCTGCATCTGCGTTTAATTAACCTTTTCTGACTGACGAGAACAATCCTATGGCCCTGGCAATCTTTGATCTGGATAACACATTGATTGCAGGGGATAGCGACCATGGCTGGGGTGAATTCTTGGTAGCCAAAAACAAGGTAGACGTTGAGTATTACCGTATGATGAACGACCGCTTTTATCAGGACTATGAAGCGGGCTGCCTGGATATATATGCCTACCTCGATTTTTCACTGGCCCCACTAGCGCAAATTCCCAGCGCCGAACTGCAACTGCTACACAATGAATTTATGCAGGCCGTTATCGAGCCAATGCGCCTAAACAAAGCCAGTGATTTAATTCAACGGCATCGGGACGCCGGTGATCGCCTGCTAATAATTACGTCGACTAATCGCTTTATCGTCGAGCCGATTTGCCAGTCTCTGGGGGTCAATGAATTATTGGCCACAGACCCTGAAATAGTTGATGGCCGCTACACAGGTAACATTGTCGGCACCCCCACCTATAAGGAAGGCAAAGTCGAACGCTTCAACCAATGGCTGGCTGAAAACAATGAACAGTCTGAGGGCAGCTACTTCTACTCGGACTCTATCAATGATCTGCCACTGCTATTGCAGGTAACTCACCCCGTTGCAGTAGACCCAGACGAGCCCTTGCGTGACGAAGCGAGCAAGCGGGGCTGGGACATAATTTCTTTACGTAATTAAAATATGAGAAAAGAAAAAATAAATCAGCTATACCAATAGAGCACCCCAGAAACAAAAAGCCCCAGCAACTCGCCGGGGCTTAATCCTGAGCTTTGCTGCCCAGCTAGGACTGGTCGACCTCTGTCTGATAAGCATCCGCATCCATCATATCTTCCAGCTCTTCAGGGCCAGAAACCTTAACGCGAAAAAGCCAGCCATCGCTATAGGGGCTGCTGTTCACCGTCTCAGGCTCATCTTCAAGAGCCGGATTGATCTCAACAACATCTCCGGTAACCGGTGAATAAATATCTGAGGCCGCCTTAACAGATTCAACAACAGCAACTTCAGAGCCTGCATCCACTGACGCACCCATCTCTGGAAGCTCCACATAGACAACATCACCCAGAGTGTCTTGAGCGTGATCCGTGATACCTACAACTACAGTACCGTCACTCTCCAGCCGCGCCCATTCGTGGCTGCTGGCATACTTCAATTCAGTTGGAAGTTCGCTCATAAATCTCTCCTTAACTCACCTTATTAGTGATGTTTCAGATGTTACAAGAGCGCCTGATGCAGCCGCTCAGTCCAGTTCGCGCATATTTTACTGAGTATTAGATAAAAAGATAAAGTGATTTTCACCAACTAATGAACATTGTGTTCAAATCTGTAAAATACCCGACCTGCAACGCTAATCAATCATCTTTTGGGGACATCATGCGATACGGAACATACGCAATTATCTTTCTTACTCTGGCAGCGGGAAGCCTGTCCGCTGACGACCTAGTATTAAAAAATGGCGACATTATTCAGGGCAGCCTGATTGAACAGAGCAGCGAACAGATTATCTGGGCCTCGGAAAATTTTGGCGACCTAAACATTGCCATAGACAAAATCTCAACCCTCAATGGGGCAGCTATTGCCAGCATAGACAATGGGCCAAAGCCCCAGCCCGTTTTTAGCTCAACCTACAACGGCGATGTTAGTGCAACCGGAGCCTATGCCAGTGGCAACGAAGAGAGGGAAGATTGGGATATTGAAGGCTCGGTAGAATGGCGTGAGGGAGACTTTCGTCATCACAGTGGCATCAACTATGAGAGCCACAGTCTGGATGGCAGCCCTGCGAATGAGGAGTATCACCTTAACTATGGCGTCGACTGGTTCTTCCAAGAGCAGTGGTTTTGGAACAATGGCGCATCATGGGGTGCCAATGATAACCGTGCTATCGACCAGTATTACGCAATCGGCAGCGCGATCGGTCGGCAGTTTTGGGACAAAGAATCCGGTGCTCTATCAGCCGAAACCGGTTTGCTGTGGATCAGTGAGGAATATGAAGATAGCACCACAGATGATCGCCTGACCTGGAGCTGGGCTGCCGACTACCGGCAGATGATTACGTCCAGTCTCGAACTATTTCACACTCACAGCCTGAGAGTCTCAATTTCAGATTTAGACGACTCGGAACTGCGGGCAGATCTGGGGCTAAAAGCACCGCTGATCAGAGATATTTTCACCGAACTCAAGTTGGAGTGGATCTACGATAACCAGCCTGTTGAAGGCACAGACCCCAGTGATAGCCAGCTCACCATAGGCGTTAGCTACAGCTGGTAAACCCTTAGGGAATAACTTGCAGAGGCGGCTCATTGAGTGCCGCCAACTGCTCCCGCAATATCAGAATATGCTCACTCCAGTAGCGGGGGGTATCAAACCAGGAAAACGCCCGAGGGAATGCTGGGTCTGACCAGCGCCGGGCAATCCAAGCGCTGTGATGCATAATTCGCAAAGTTCGCAATACCTCGATCAACTGAAGTTCGCGATAGTCAAAATCATAGAACTCACTGTAGCCCTCAATTAACTCAGCCATTTGCAGCGTTTGCTCCTGGCGATCACCTGACAACAACATCCAAAGATCCTGCACTGCCGGTGCCATACGCGCATCATCAAAATCGACAAAATGGGGGTTGTCATCGCGCCACAAAATATTGCCCGAATGGCAGTCCCCATGAACACGGATATTATTGACTGAGCCAAAGCCCGCCATAATCTCGTCTATCTTCTTTAGCAAATCCAGCGCCAGAGAATCATAGGCTGGGCTGAGCTCACTGGGCATAAACTGAGTGCTTATTAGCTCGTAAGAGCGGCGACCAAATGACTCTACATTCAGGCTCGGGCGATATTGAAAGGGGCGGGTTGCGCCAATGGCATGGAAACGCCCCAGCAAGCGCCCGAGAATAAACAGGTTATCCAGATTATCTAACTCGGGAGCATGGCCGCCTTTGCGAGGGTATAGGGCAAAACTAAAATCGGCGTAATGATTGATTGTCTTGCCCTGGGCATTAACCCAGGGGCAGACCACGGGTAACTCTTGCTCCAGTAGATCAAAGCAAAAATCATGCTCCTCTTGAATCTGCTCATCTGTCCAACGTTCCGGCCGGTAAAATTTCGCAATCATTGGCGTCTGATCTTCAATACCAATTTGGTATACCCGATTCTCATAGCTATTTAATACAATAAACCGGCCATCAGAAACAAACCCCTGATCTTCCACCGCATCAATTAATAGATCCGGTGTTAATATTTCGAAGGGGTGGTTGCTTTCATCTGTCATGGGGCAGCCTGTTGCGATCTTTAATCAAGGTTAGGTTTAGATCGCATGGTTTTCTTTTTACCATGCTGAGTTTTTTTATCCATACGTCTCAACTGCGACCCGCGCGGAGGCTTAGTGGGCCTGCGCACCTTAGGGTTGTGAGTCACCGACTGCAGCAGGTCTTGCAGCCTCTGCAATGCCTGAGCTCGGTTTTTGTCCTGGCTGCGATAACGCTGGGCCTTAATCACCACCACACCCTCTTTGGTAATACGATGGTCTCGCAATTTTAGCAAGCGTTGCTGGTAGATTTCTGGCATAGAAGAAGCGCGAATATCAAAACGCAGGTGGATCGCCGATGACACCTTATTCACATTTTGGCCGCCGGGGCCCTGAGAGCGCACCGCGGTGAACTCTATCTCGGTATCAGCAATGGAAATATTGCTGGTGATAAAAAGCATTAGGCGCTCGACTCAGTGGGCTCAACAAATTCAAACCGAGGAATTTGCTGGCCGTCCACCTCGACCGACTCAGTAAACATGCCGAGGGGTCGCACCCATAGGCTGTAATCGCCATAGAGCGTTTTATACACCACATGTGTCTCCTCGGTCTCGCTGTGCCGGGCAACGCCCAGCACCTCATATAGGTTACCTTTGTAATGTTTATAAATTCCGTTTTCGAGGCTCATGCTCTCTCCTTAAACAGTGGCGCAAATCTGAGTCTGACGTTGAATCAGGTCAGACAGGGATAAGTGTAATTGATCGCCAACAGCCAGTGGCCCGACACCTGCTGGGGTGCCAGTCAAAACCATATCCCCGGGCATCAGAGTAAAGAACTGGCTTATATACACCAGCAGAGGCAACACAGGTGTCAGCATATCAGCGCTATTGCCATCTTGGCGCAGCTGCTGATTCTGGTGCAGCTGTATCTGCTGATTCTGTAGGTTGGCCACTCTACTGGCCGACACAAATTCAGAGGCAGGGCAAGCACCATCAAAAGACTTGGCCTTTTCCCAGGGCAGGCTTTTATCCTTGAGTTGCTGCTGCAGTTCCCGCAGGGTGAGATCGAGCGCCAATCCAACGCCGGCAATAGCGGCCTGAGCCTGCTCTTCGTTACAGCCAGCACCGAGTTGAGTGCCAATCAGAATGCTCATCTCTGTTTCAAAATGACATTGACCAAGATGGGTGGGAATAAAAATAGACTCGGCAAGGCTGACAATAGACGTGTTAGGTTTTATAAATAATACTGGCTCGGTGGGTACCGGATTATTAAGCTCCTTGGCATGGGCCGCATAATTTCTACCCACACAAACCACCTTACCGACCGGCAGATCGACCTCAGCGCCATCAATGCTATGACGGTAGTTCAATACTCCCACTCCTCAACGGCAGCGGTAGTTCCGCGGCCCATAAATATTGTCGGTTTAAAAAATAATCGGCTTGCTGTCATTCAGGTACAAAAGCCCTTTAACGATACGGTAAATAAGCCAGAGCGTGACAACGCCTCCGGCAAACCAGCCGAGCAGGACCAGCCAAAATAAACCCGCCACCAGGGACCACAGCAAGCCATACCAGAACGTGTTGAGCTGCCAACGAAAATGGCTCTCTAACCAGGTATCGCGCACCTCTGACCGCTTAAGATAGTTGACCACTAGCGCGGCAATCCAAGTCAAACCACCGGTGACAAAACCAAAGCCCTGCAACACATAAACCAGCAGCGCCAAATTTCGGTGCTGAACCTCTAAAGTATTGTCTGGCGTGTCATTGGCCTCAGCGATATTTTCACTCATTACGGTCTCCTAACAATCATTTCTGGGTCTTGGATACCCAGCTAGTCAAACAGTTTCCCTGGATTAAGGATACCATTGGGATCGAATGCCTTTTTAACCTGTTTCATCAGCTCTAGCTCAAGTGGCGATCTGCTGTAGTGCAGATAGTCCTTCTTCAACAGGCCAACGCCATGCTCCGCACTGACACTGCCCTCATACTTAGCAAGCAACTGGCCTATTTCACTGCTCACCGGAACACATCGGGCGACAAAGTCTTGGCTAGATAAATTCTCTGGCTTGAGAATATTGAGATGCAAATTACCATCGCCAATATGGCCGTACCATACCACTTCAAAGTCTGAGTAACGGCTGGCAACCAGCTCATCAACCTCACGCAGGAAGTCGGGCATGCGCGAGACGCGCACTGAAATATCATTTTTATAGGGCTGCCAATGCCAGAGTGTTTCCGAAATATCCTCTCGCAGTTTCCACAGGGACTCCGCCTGCGACAGGCTCTGACTTAATACCCCATCCATCACCCAGCCCTGTTCAACGGTTTGCTCAAACAGCGTCATTGCCTTATCCATCACCGCTTCAGTACTGCCCTCAAATTCCAGCAGCGCGTAAAAAGGAGTCTCAGTATCAAAGGGCTTGGCGTGACCCATCTGAGCTGTCACTTTATCCAGTGCCGCCTGGCTAAAAAACTCAAAGGCATTGAGATCGATCTGCGCACTGAAGGTTTGCAGCACATCCAAAATAGCGGGGAAATTATTCACCCCCAATATCAGCACATTTGGATCCACCGGCGGGCGGGTCAGCTGGATGGTCGCCTCGCAAATAAGACCTAGGGTGCCCTCAGAGCCAATAAATAGGTGGCGAAAATCATAGCCGGTATTATTTTTAACCAGGCCTTTATTAAGTTCGAGGATATCTCCCGCGCCGTTCACCACCTTAAGCCCCATAACCCAATCGCGAGTCATACCGTAGCGAATCACATTGATGCCGCCAGCATTGGTGGCAATATTTCCGCCAATTTGACTAGAGCCGGTGGAAGCGAAGTCAACCGGATAAAACAGCCCCTGCTCAGTGGCAAAGTCTTGCAGATTGGCGGTAATAACCCCAGCCCCCAGCCTGACGGTGCGGTCCAAAGGATTAAAATCCAATACCTGATTGAGTCGATCCATTGCCACCACGATCTCACCATCTTTGGCCACTGCGCCGCCACTGAGACCGGTTCGGCCACCGGAGGGCACAATAGCCAGATTCCACTCATTGGCCAGCCGCACAACTTCCTGCACCTCTTCAATGGAGGCTGGCAAAACGACAGCACAGGGATTAGGCTCCCAGATGGTCGTGCGGTCAACGCCAAAACGCTGAAAATCTGAGCTATCTAGCAGCACTCTTTGTGCGCCAACAACCGCGTTTAAACGCTCAACTATCTGTTCCGATAACATTCGGAAATCCTCGTCATTCGGGTGGTATTTAGAAAAGATTACTTGCTAAACATGTTACCATAATGGTCAAAAATTGACTGCTCAACAGGCGTATTCGTCCATGTTAAATTTCTCTCTTGGCAAACAAAAAATCAAAATCCTGCTGCTTGAAGGGGTTCATCCCTCGGCGGTGGAAGTGTTTAAAACCGCCGGATATGAAAATATCGACTATCACCCCGCTGCACTGCCAGAAGATGAGCTGCTAGAGATAATTGCCGACGCCCATTTTGTCGGCATCCGCTCGAGCACCCAATTAAACGCCAAGGTGTTCGCCGCTGCGAAAAAACTGATCAGTGTCGGCTGTTTCTGTATTGGCACCAATCAGGTGGATTTGCAGGCCGCTACAGAGCATGGGGTTATTGTATTCAATGCGCCTTATTCTAATACGCGCAGTGTTGCAGAACTGGTCATTGCCGAAGCCATTATGTTGATGCGCGGCATTCCGGACAAAAGCGCCAAGGCCCACCGTGGGCAATGGTTAAAGTCTGCCAGCGATGCCTTTGAAGTGCGCGGTAAAACATTAGGCATTGTCGGCTATGGCAATATCGGCAGCCAAATCAGCGTTATGGCAGAATCCATGGGTATGAAAGTGCGCTTTTATGACACCGCAACCAAGCTACCCCTGGGCAACGCAGAGCAGGTTCGCAGCTTAAAAACACTGCTGGGCCAGGCCGATGTGGTATCACTGCATGTGCCAGACAACGCCACTACCCGCGGTCTAATGGGAGCGGTAGAGCTAGCGGCCATGAAGCCAGGTGCTATGCTAATTAATGCCGCACGAGGCCAGATTGTCGATATCGACAGCCTCTGCGACCATCTAGCCAGTAAACATCTTGGCGGAGCTGCCATTGATGTCTTTCCTGTGGAGCCCAAATCGAATCAAGAAGAGTTTATTTCACCACTGCGGCAGTTTGATAATGTCATCCTTACACCTCATATTGGTGGCTCAACTCAAGAAGCACAGGAAAACATTGGTATTGAAGTGGCTGAGAAGATTGTCATGTACAGCGACAATGGCACCAGCACCAGTGCGGTTAATTTCCCTCAGGTGGCACTGCCCGCCCACGCCGATACCCATCGCTTGCTGCATGTTCATGGCAATATCCCGGGCATCATGAGTGCGATCAATCAGGTTTTCTCCCAGTACAACATTAACGTGGCCGCACAATATCTGCAGACCAACGATAAGGTAGGTTATGTGGTGGTAGACATTGACTCTGAATATAGCAATGACGCCCTCGCTGCACTCAAAGGCATCGCAGGTACAATTCGCTGCCGGGTTTTATTCTAAATCGGTAAAACGGGTTAAAAAGGGCCTAAAACAAGCCAAAAACCATTTATTTTGTACAAAATTGACGCAAAATTGGCTAATTGGTTAAAAAAACAATACACTTCTGCAACCTGCCTCATCCAAATCTTTAATTTAAGTACGGTTGATGCAGAGGTGCCCTTAGTTCACAACTCGTTTTTTGGCTTAGGGGTATAGGCTAGCCCCGTTATGAGGCTGGATATTTTAAACGCCTTAAACGGTATATAATTTTTTATAAGTGAGGTTAGTTATGTCGGAGAGAGTTTCTGGCACTGTAAAGTGGTTCAACGACAGCAAAGGTTTTGGTTTTATTGAGCAGGAAGGTGGCGGTGACGTTTTTGTACACCACAGCGCAATCCAAGCTGATGGCTTTAAATCTTTGAAAGAAGGCCAAAAAGTAACTATGGAAGTTACTGCTGGTGCTAAAGGCGATCAAGCTGAAGCTGTAGTCGCTGAATAATTTCTGTCGCTGTCACTAGATAGCAGCACGAAAATTATTAGAAAGCCCCGATAAGAGATTATCGGGGCTTTTTTTATGTGCGCTGCTTTTCGTTTGTGCTTACTCGGGTAATTTATGTGCGCTTTCTCGCTTAAGCCGATATAGAAAATACCATGGGCAAAAAAAATCCCGCCAACCGGCAGGATTCTTTCGCGCGACTTCTCGCAGAAGACAACGCTACTTGATTTTGGCTTCTTTATAGATCACATGCTGACGAATGGTGGGATCATACTTCTTGATCTCCATTTTCTCAGGCATATTGCGCTTGTTCTTATCTGTAGTATAAAAATGCCCTGTACCAG
>JAQXBF010000012.1 GCA_029252555.1 Porticoccaceae bacterium | reverse complement strand
GAGTTGGCTAGCCCAGCTGATGCCAAAGAGAGCATCACTTACACCATTACGGCACAGACTGATACCACTATGACATTGGATATCGAAATTGCCGGTGGTGGTTACTGGAGATTCAAGCTGGTCAAAGATATGCCTGCTGTAGCCTCGGCAGTCACAGGAGATTGGAAACTTTCTCCTGAAGCTGGCGCTTTCGGCGTTGGTCCAGCATTGGGAGATACAAGCTGGTACGCCAGTGGCGAAGCTGATATTGCTGGAAGAGCCTGTCTATTCGATGATATCTATCGTTTTGGTACTGATGGTACCTTCTCCAATGTAATGGGCGATGAGAGCTGGATCGAAGCCTGGCAGGGTGCGGCCACAGATGCTTGTGGTGCCCTTGTAGCGCCTCATGATGGTTCCAATGCGGCTACCTTCGTATATGACGAGGCTGCCAGTACATTGGCTGTTTCCGGTTTAGGAGCTCATATTGGCTTAGCGAAAGTCTACAACGGTGGTGAGTTGGCTAGCCCAGCTGATGCCGTATCAGATATCGTTTATACAATTACAGCGATGACTGATACCACGATGACACTGGATATCGAAATTGCCGGTGGTGGTTACTGGAGATTTAAACTAGCTAAGCAGTAGTAGTTAGTTATCCCATACAAAAAAACCGCGCTCTTGCAGCGCGGTTTTTTTATGCTTGCTCAATAACCAGCACGTACTTTTCTGTTTTCCAAGGCTCATAAATACGGCGGGCAACCACCTCTGCGCCAAAAGCTTGCGCGCAGCGATCTACAAGGTCCCAGAAGGGTGGCCGGCCGGGGTCTGCAATAATAATTCTCTCTACTCCAGCTCTGAGGGCCAGGCCAAGTAAATCAAATAAGGGTGTTGTCATCTCATCCCAAAAACAGATATCAGTGCCGATAATAGTTTGGTACGAAGATAGCTCTTCTCGGGTTAGAGATTCAAAGCTGCGAGCTTCAAAATGCATTTCACATTGATTGATCTCAGATTGCAGTGCCAGAAAAGGTGCTACGGATTCATCAATATCCAGGCCGGTGACCTGAGCGGAATATTGCTTGGCCAAAAAAAGGCTGGTCAAACCCCAGCCGCAGCCTATATCCAGCACGCGGGAAGACTGCTCAGGCGGGTAGGTGGTCAAATAGTCCATCAGCACAAAGCTCGACCGCCAGACCTTATTGCCATGGGCGCTATGCCCCTGTTGTTGACGCTTCAATTTACGCACACCAGGGTGGCTGGATTTAAGAGCTTTAATTCCCAAATATTCTATATAGTGAGGCTTTGGGGTGTTTTTACATTGAGACATAATTTCTGATTCGATAAGCTTTACAATGATTTTATCCGCAAATGGATAAGCTGGATTAATAGGCTGGCAACACTGCCTCTATAGCTGTAAATATGCTATTTTAAACTTCCCTGATTCCGATGGCGAATCAAATAACTAATAACCAACAAAACAGATCCGGGCTATGGCTGAATCATCGGTTGAATCAAGTTATCACCCTTTTATCGGGGAGCTTTATCGCAACAGTAATTACCAGTTCTGGATATTACAGTTTGTCGGCTGGTTCGGCTTATCTCTCATTAGTTTTCTTAGCTTAACCCTCTGGTATAACCAACAGGGCGCCGCTTATATAGCCCACACATTGCTGCAGTCGGCTCTCGGAGTGTGCGTCTCATGGCCATTGCGCTGGGTGTTCCACTATTTCTGGTACGACAGCGTTATATTCCGTATTTCAGCCGCTGTAGCAGGTGTTATTGGTTGCTCGTTGATCTGGACTATTTTGCGTATGACCACCTTTATGGCCATGACCGGTGAAGCGGATTTATGGTCTGATTTTGGAGGCTGGTTATTTGGCTCGATTTTGATTTTTGTCTGCTGGGTTGCCTTTTATCATGGGGTTAAGTACTACCAGCTACTGCAAAATGAGCACGAGACATTGTTGATGGTCGCAGCAGAAAATAAGGAGCAGCAGTTGCGCCGTGCAAAGGCTGAAACCATAGCCCATGAGGCTCAGTTAAAAATGCTGCGTTATCAGCTCAACCCACATTTCTTGTTCAATACCCTGAATGCCATTTCAGCGCTGGTTAAAGTTAAGCAGGCAGCGACAGCCAATAGCATGATTGTGCAGCTGAGTGATTTCCTGCGCTACTCCCTAGATAATGATCCCATTAAAAGGGTGAGTTTGGAGCAAGAGCTGGATGCTCTGAAGCTGTATCTGAATATTGAGCAGACACGCTTTGGTGATAGACTGGAGATGCAGTTTGATATTCAACCTCAAGCCAGTGCCGTTCTGGTGCCAAGCTTGATACTCCAGCCGCTGATTGAAAACGCGATCAAATATGCCATTGCTCCCACTGAGACTGGTGGTAAATTAACCATTGCGGCCAGATTAGACGGCGAGTATTTGGAGATAGAGATTACGGACACAGGCCCTGGTCTGGATAATTTAACCGTAGAGATGCAATCTACTGGTGTCGGCCTGAGAAATACTATTGATCGCCTGCACGAGTTTTATGGTGATAGTTATAGTTTTAGGCTGGAGCATGCCAAACCCAAAGGGCTGACCGTGTTTATGCGTTTGCCTTTAGAGAAACAGTCCATTTAACCACTGAAAGAGCAATTATGCAGAAGCTAAGAACCATGATTGTCGATGATGAACCCCTCGCCCGAGAGTTTTTGCGCTTACTCCTGTCGGAGTTTGATGATGTCGAGATTATTGCCGAGTGTTCCAATGGCAGAGAGGCTATTGATGCAGCTCTGGAGCTCAGGCCTGAACTGCTATTTTTGGATATTCAGATGCCCGGCATGAACGGCTTTGATGTGGTTAAAACACTGCAGTCGGATATTATGCCGATGGTTATTTTTGTCACCGCTTTTAATCAGTACGCTGTGGATGCCTTTGATCTTCATGCGGTTGACTATGTGTTGAAGCCCCTAGACGAAGACCGCATTCGACGGTCAGTTGAACGTGCATTGGACAGGCTGAAAACCGAGTCTGATATCAGCTTTAAAACCCCATTAATCGGGGCGATTGACGCAATCTCCGAGCGCATGGCCTCGGATAAGTCTGCGGACAACAGCAGTGAAAGTTTGCCCGACGGTATGAAGCGAAAGCTCTTGGTACGCGACTCTGGCGTAGTCAAAGTGATTCCCTTTGACGACATTGACTGGGTAGACGCCGCCGGCGATTATATGTGTGTTCATGCTGTGGGTGAGACCCATGTGATTAGAAGCACCTTACGTGAATTAAAAACTAAACTAGACGACAAACTATTTGTGCAAATACACCGCTCAACCATCGTTAATGTCGAGAGAGTAGTCAGTGTGACGCCGTTGCAAAAGGGTGGCAGCCTTCTTCACCTCTCGGATGGAGGCTCGTTAAAGGTTAGTCGTAACTACCGCGAGTCGATTCGCAATTTATTTCAATAGGCGAGAGCTGTACTCTGGTCCACAGCTCCTGGCCCATTAGAAACAAGGCCCATAATCCCGTTTATCGCACGGCACAAGCAGGCTGCCGCATATGCACTTCCCCTAAATTCAAGACCGTGCCAACCTGATCTCGTAACCTAATACTGTTGGGTTACATGCCTATCTGTTTGCGTATAGTTGCCAGATTTCTGAGAAGCTGGCGCTCATCGCGGGCGATGTGCTTATTGAATTTTATTATTGGGTACTTTTGGAAGAGAGTTGTGATTTATGTTTGTTGAATTGAAAGCTGGCCTGTTAAATCGGTCATTAATGTCTGTAAAACACATACTTAGAACGGTGGTGATCGCCTTTTTTAGCCTGTCAACTAGCACTGCTATAGCCGACAAAGCAGTTGAGGCGCAGGTGCAGAGTATTTTGCAGGATATGACCCTCGAGCAAAAAGTTGGCCAGATGATTCAGGGTGAGATCAAATGGGTCACTCCAGAAGATGTAACCAAGTACCACCTGGGTTCAGTGCTGAATGGTGGTGGTTCGTTCCCCAATCAAAACAAGGGCTCTAGTGCCGATGATTGGCTGCAGCTTGCCGACAGTTATTATCACGCCTCACTGGACCGCGGTGGCGGTGGTGCCGGTATACCATTGGTATGGGGTACAGACGCGGTGCACGGACACAACAATGTTATTGGCGCAACTTTGTTCCCCCACAATATAGGCCTCGGCGTAGCCAACGACCCCGCTTTAATGAGAGAAATCGGTGAGATTACTGCTCGTGAAGTTGCTGTGACTGGTATTGATTGGGTTTTTGCACCCACAGTTGCCGTAGTGAAAGACTACCGCTGGGGGCGCACCTACGAGGGCTACAGTAGCGAATCGCCCATTGTTCGATCTTACGCCGGTGAGATTGTTAAAGGTATGCAGGGAGAGCCTGGTGAATTGCGTACTAATTCAGAAAGGGTTATTGGTACCGCAAAGCATTTTATTGGCGATGGCGCCACGTATCGCGGCATTGATCAAGGCGAAGTGACAATGGATCTCGAGCAGTTGTTAGAGGAGCATGGTCAGGGTTACTACAAGGCACTTGATGCTGGTGTTCAGACCGTTATGGCCTCTTTTAATAGTTGGAATGGCGTAAAGCTTCACGGCCATAAGCAGCTCCTGACCGATGTATTGAAGGGCTCCATGGGCTTTGATGGTTTTGTGGTGAGCGACTGGAATGGTATTGGCCAGGTCGACGGCTGTAACAACGAGAGTTGCGCTCAGTCCGTGAATGCCGGTGTCGATATGATCATGGCCCCAGAAGATTGGAAGGCGCTGCTATTTAATACCATCGCTCAGGTTAAGTCTGGTGAAATCGCCATGTCTAGAATTGATGATGCGGTAACACGAATTCTGCGGGTCAAAATTCGAGCTGGCCTCTACGAAAAGGGCGCACCATCGACCAGAAAAGTTGCAGGTAAAACCGCACTTATTGGGGCTCCAGAGCACAGAGCAGTGGCCCGTGAAGCTGTGCGCAAGTCTCTGATACTGTTAAAGAATAAAAACCAGATATTGCCGCTGAAACCAAACCAGCATGTGTTGGTAACTGGCGATGGCGCAGACAATATTGGCAAACAAAATGGTGGCTGGACCATCACTTGGCAGGGAACGGAAAATAAAAATAGTGAGTTTCCCGGTGCAACCTCAATTTATGCAGGCCTTGAATCTGGGCTAAAAAATATTGGTAGCACCAGCGAACTTAGTGTCGATGGTAGCTGGACCAAAAAGCCTGATGTGGCTGTAGTGGTTTTCGGAGAAGAGCCCTATGCTGAAGGTGTTGGAGATATTGAGTCGCTGGTCTTTAACGATGGTGACAAGACTGATCTAAAACTTTTGCAAAGTTTAAAGAAGCAAAATATTCCTGTGGTTGCAGTGTTTTTAACCGGGCGCCCGTTGTGGATGAACGCAGAGATCAATAGTTCCGATGCCTTTGTTGTTGCCTGGTTGCCAGGAACTGAAGGCGGTGGTATCGCCGATGTGCTGATAGCAGATGCCGAAGGCCAGCCTCGTTATGACTTTACCGGCAAGCTCTCTTTCGACTGGCCGTTTGCGGAGCAAAATAAAACTGACAAATCGCAACCCGTTGCTGATTTGTTATTTACTCTCGGCCAGGGCCTGGCCTATGGGGATAAAGAGCTTATCGCGGGCAAACTCAACGAAGTTTCTATGACGGAGGGGCTGTCGGTTGCACAAATTGTTTTTAATGGCAGTAATCGCGCGCCATTTAAAGCTTTTATAGGCGATAGCAGTGACTGGTCTCGACTAGTTGAAGGCTCCAAGACAAAATCTGCGTTTGGTGATCTTACGGTCACCACTGTAGATGGTACATTGCAGGAAGATTCCCGCTTGGTTAAATGGACAGGCAAGCGCGAGAGCCAGTTCTTCTGGCAGTCTGAAGATGCCCTTAGCCTATCTGATATGTCCGACAAAAACGGTGCCGTGATGGTTGAGTTTAGAGTGGATAAACGCCCAAGAGGCAAAGTGACCCAGCGTATGGATTGCGGTTGGCCCTGCCATGGCGCTCAGGACGTGACCAAAATGTTCCGTCGCGCGCCAAAAGGTGAGTGGGTGACGCGTGGTATTAGCCTCAAGTGCTTTAAAGCCGTTGGCGCGGATCTTGAAAAAGTGACCACGCCATTCCTGTTGGCAACATCTCGCTCTTTTGCAGTGACTATTAAAGATGTCCGCATCGTACCTAATGCACCGGCAGACCTGATCGAGTACTGCGATCTGGAAGCCTAAACATTCGCGTTAAATCCCTTGCTGCCTTTTCGGGGGCAAGGGTCCTTTTCGGGGCCTGCAGCGTTATGAGGAGCCTGCAGCGTTTGATCCCAACCAGTATCCCCACCTACCCGGAACAGCATCGCTGCTGCCCACATAGCCAAATCCTTTCCGTGCTGCTAATATCTGAATTATTCTAATAATTAAAAAATCAGTTATAGCAGGGAAATTATGAAAGCATCTTTTACTAAAATGTCTGCAAGCACCTCAGAAGACTGGGAAATTATTATGCCGGAGCAACTGGCATTTTTTCAGAAATTGCCAGACCGTATTCTCAGCCATATGGAATTGTTAAACGGTGACTATGGCGGCTTTGCGGTAGACCGTCTCCAGCATAGTCTGCAGACCGCTCATCGTGCCGCTGAAGCGGCCGAAGACGAAGAATATATTGTCTGTGCGCTATTGCATGATATTGGTGACACTCTTGGTAGCGCGAATCACGCTGATGTGGCCGCCGCTATTTTGCAGCCATTTATCTCTGAAGAAAATCACTGGATGATCAAGCATCATGCTATTTTTCAGGGCTATAATTTCTTTCACTTTTTGGGTGCCGATCGCAATATGCGCGATCAGTTTGCTGAAAATGAAAACTTTAAGCGCACGGCACGATTTATTGCCAAATATGATGATCCGTCATTTGATCCCAGTATGCCGAAGATGGAATTGTCCCTATTCGAACCCATGGTACGCTCGGTATTTAGTCAGCCGAAATCCAGTATTTATAAAGACTTAATGGACAGTTAAGGGGTGGCTATGTCAGAGGGTAAAATAAAGGGAATTTATATCGCAGCTAAAGCTGGCGACGGCATCAGTGGCCACGAAAAAGTTCTTATCAGAGCGGGCAAGGGCATTGTAGGTGACCGATACTATTCCGAGACGGGGAAAAACAGATCGAATTATAAAGGCCAGCCGGATTGGGAAATCACCCTGATAGAGTCAGAAGTAGTAGAGAACTTTAATAGTGCTACCGGCAATACATTTCACGAGAGCGACTTTCGACGCAATGTTGTTACCGAGGGTATTCGGCTCAACGATTTAGTGGGCAAGACTTTTAGGGTTAATGGTCTTGAATGCTATGGAGTACAACTCTGTGAACCCTGTGCCAGTTTGCAAAAGCGCTTGGCCTATAAAATTCTCCCTGACCTTGTGGGCAAGGGCGGGCTGCGTGCCCAGATTCGGGGCGCCGGTATAATCGCCGTTGGCGATAGCATAGAGAGTTAATCCGCTACCGGTAACTTAAAAAAACGTGCCGCATTGGCGCTAGTGGCTGACTTTATCTCTTCAGGAGTTTCCTTTCTTGCATCGGCAATGCCCGACAGAACAAAGGGCAAAAAAGCCGGTTCATTGCGGCGATCCTTAGGCACAGGGTGCATATTTCTTGGCAGTAAATAGGGTGAGTCGGTCTCTATTAACAGGCGTTCTAGGGGAATATTTTTGACCAGCCCCTTCAATTCAAGACCTCGTCGCTCGTCACACACCCATCCGGTTATGCCGATATGTAAGTCCATATCCAAATAGCTAAATAATGTCTTTTCGTCGCCGGTAAAACAATGGATTACACCTTCACTAAAGGCATCGCGATAGCTATTAAGAATCTCCAGCTGACGTTTGGCGGCATCGCGCTCATGGAGAAAAACGGGCATCTGTAATTCGGCCGCCAATTCCAGCTGGGCTTCAAAGGCGACTTCCTGTTGTTTTGCTGAGGAGAGGTTACGGTTAAAGTCGAGGCCCGCTTCTCCGATAGCAACCACCTGAGGGTGCGTGGAGAGGTCGCGCAGTGCGGCTAGGCTTTCATTGTTAAACGAACTGGCATCATGGGGATGAATGCCGCAAGTGGCGAAAAGCATGGCTGGGAACTGCTCAGCGTACTCGTCGCAAATATCGATAACCAGCTGGCTCTCGTCTAGAGAAGTACCAGTCAGAACCATCTGCTGAACACCCGCCTCACGAGCTCGCGTTAGAACCTCGCCTATATCGCCTTTAAATCGCTTGCTGGAGAGATTTACGCCAATATCTATCATAGGTGGTTGCCTTGGTTTGCACCGCCATTAGGCTGCGCTACAGGAGCTCTGGTCGGGCTATAAACTAGTGTTACAGCAGCATATCCCGTTCATGTTGCAAAAGCATGGGCGGTGTTAAGCCGAGTTTGCGCGAATAAATAGCCGAATACATCATTACATTACGCACATAAATACGTGTTTCTTTAAACGGAATAAGAGTCATCCAAACATCAAAAGGCAGCTTGCCATCGGTTTTGCGCAACCATTGGTCGACCCGAGAAGGGCCTGCATTATAAGCAGCTGTTGCCAATATTCGATTGTTGCCAAATCGCTCAAGCATATCCCCATAATAGCTAGAGCCAATCGGTAAATTAATGGACGCTGAGTGCAACTGTTTTTTACTGCGATAAGGCAGGCGGTGTTTTCGTGCAGTAGATTTAGCCGTTGCCGGCATCACCTGAACGAGACCCATGGCACCGGCACCAGAGGTTGCCGAAGCATTAAATGCGCTTTCCTGACGCGCCAGTGCAAACAGCAAATAGTTTTCTATACCAGCCTTTTTAGCGGCTTGGTTAATGGGTTCCGCATAGGCCAGTGGAAATCTGATTTCAAGGTCGTCCCAATATTTGGCGCTGCCCATACTGGCGATTGCTTTGTTGTGCCACTGCCATTGGCTGGCTAGAACAGCTGCCGCCACCCAGTCCTGCTGTTGATAATTTTTACTGGCGGCGGACCACTCACGGTTAGCATCGAGGCTGTCGCCATGGAAGTGTAGCTCTCGAGCTCGCTGCATTGCAGGTATTCCAGCGATAGATCGGAGCAGGCTATGCTCAACAATCGCCGGATTGTGATTGATACTATAGCTTCTGCCTAATTTTTCACTGGCCAAGAATCCATAAAAGTCACGCTCTCTCGCCAGAGATTGAGTTAGCTGGTTTAGCTCTGGACTTAATGTGGTGGCAGGGTCACTCTCCATGCTGCGTATTGCCCAATAGCGCCAGACTGTTTTCTGCTGATTGGCATCGGGCAGCCGCGACAGCCATACCCTTGCGTCGGGCCAGTCTAACTCTGACAGAGACTGACGGATGCGCCATTCTGTTAGCTCTCCCTCGAGGGTTTGATTGAGCAGTGATAGATGGTCGACAAAATAGCTGTCTGCCGCCTTTGTATGCCCCTTTTTGTGCAACCCTTTGACAATAGAACTGGCAATTTTTGCCTGAGACTGATGACTAAATTCATGGCTCTGCTGATAGCGTGACCAGTGCTTTAGCGCCAGGTTGGGGTCCATGCGCGCCAGATGGGTTAAGCCATGTTCAATTACCTGTCGCTCTTCAACACTGTTGCTGGAAAAAAGTGCTCGTTGGCTCAACCGTTTGGGGTTGCGCTCGATATCATAATAAAGTTCATGCCGTTGCAGATACTCTGAACTGTGCAAAAATCTTTTTAAGTAGCGGGCTAGCTGGAAGTTATGGTTCAACAGGGCAGCATTGAATCGCCGCCATGCAAGGCTCTCACTAATATGTTTTTCTTTAATCAGGATGCCAAATAACTTGTCACAGGTCTTTGGTTGAGATTTTCCCCGAGACCAAATTTTAAGCCCTTCACTGATGGCTAGAGGTTTGTTGTCTAGCCGATATTGCGCTAAATAAAAATGACATTGACGGCTTATGCTAGCGGTTTGAGGTTCATAATATTCTGTGTAGGCGGTCCAGTAGGCTCGTCTAGCCAGATAGTCTAGCCAGCGAGCACGAAGATGCTGTGCCTTGACCGACCCTGCATAGCGGCGCAGATAATTGCTGACCTCATGCCGTCTTGCATAGCTTAGATCCGCAATTAAATCGGCATAAATCAGGTACGGGTAGAGGGGATAGTTGACTAGCTGAGTTCTTTGGCGGCGGAGTTTTTTCCAGTCCCGATCACGAACCAACTTCATGCTCTGAGCATAGAGGGCGCGCTGGGCTTTAAGTTGCTGATCTGTGGCAATGGGTGCACTGGCCGGAGCGAGCTGAGCCCTGTTATCTGAGGCTGTTGCGTTAGCGGGCGACGGGCTGATTGTCACCACAGCAGGCAGTAGAGCCAGCAGCATCAATAAGTTGTAAACTGGCTGTGTGCTGAACATTACATCCCTGCTTGCTGATTAGGTTACGCGGTCGGTCTTTTGATCTCTACAAGCAGAAAGTACCAGTAAAGCAGGGATAATGCGACCTAAAAATAAAACCTAACCATTGCTCCCCAGAGTTAAGTGTTCACTGCGCTATTACCCTTAATCTGTGATTCTGACCGCCAGTACATCGCAGGTAGCGCCATGCAATACCGAGTTACTTGTAGAGCCGAAGATAAGTGCCAAACCATGGCGCCCATGACTACCGACAATAATCAGGTCTATATTCTCGTCCACAGCCATCCTGTGCATCTCTTGAGCGGGATGACCAAGAATAATATGCTGGTCGTCAGAGGGGACATCGAGTTGTTTAGCGAGGCTGGCCAGGCGCTCTTTGGCCTGGGCCTGCAGCTGCGACTGCACATCTGAGAGATCTACAGGGATATCACCGCCGTAGGTAAAAGCGAGTGGCTCTAAAATATGACACAGAGAAATTTTTGTATCGCTGGCGCCAAAAAGAAACTTGACGCGATCTACCACTTGCTGTGATTCTGTGGATAAATCCAGACCGATTAAAATATGTTTGTAACTAGACATAACAATTACCTCTGTCTCGGATGCGTTATCTGAAGGAGTGCACCATCTTATATAAGCAAAAACTTTGTTTTGATTGCAGAGTGCAAAAAAGCCCTCTTGTTAAGAGTAGTACGAAATGACTTGGTTGTTAATAGTTTTTGGTACAGCGATTGTATTGTCACCCCTGATGTGGCTCAAGCAATCGCCCCATCAAAAGCGCATTACTGAATTGCGTCGGCAGGCAAGTGTTGTGTCACTCAAAGTTAGCTTGCACCGGAGACCGGATGCCAGAGCTGACGAAAACCTCCTCGACTCTGTCTGCTACCGGTTACCCTGGCAGAATACCGACTGTCGGCAAAACTGGGTATTACATAAGGCCAGTGAGCGGGGTTGGCCCTCAGAGCACGATGGCTGGTCATGGATAGTGGAGCAGGCGGGGGTTCAATGGCATGAACTGCTGGCTGACACAATTGCCAACTTGCCTATTGGCGTTAGCGCGATTGTCGCCACTCATCAGGGTATTGGTATGATTTGGGACGAGCGTGGAGAGGCATCGGACGTAGGAAAAATCTGTGATTTTTTGCTGAGGCTGCGACAAAAAGCTGAAGAAATTTGCCTATGAAGCTTGACCAAAGGGCAGGCTAGCACGTATATATGCGTCCTTCGACTCCATGAATTGTGCCGAAAGCGGGATTTTTGGTGATGGATTTAACATTATTTAGCGGTTTTAAGGAACATTTCCTCCTATGGGCAAATCTTTAGTCATTGTAGAATCACCCGCCAAAGCTAAAACAATCAATCGCTATCTGGGTGATGATTATGTGGTGAAGTCCAGTATTGGGCATATTCGAGACTTGCCGACTGGAGCCAATCGCACCACAACCGACCCTAAAGAGCGCGCCCGTCTGGCTGCGCTCACGCGCAAGATGTCTCCCGAAGAAAAGATTATTCACAAAGAGAAAAAAGCGAAAGCCCAGCTTATTAACAGTATGGGTATCGACCCAGACAATGACTGGAAAGCTGAATATGCCACTCTGCCCGGCAAAGAAAAAGTGGTTGCAGAGCTAAGGAAACTGGCTAAAAACGCTGACACCGTTTACCTTGCGACAGATATGGACAGAGAGGGAGAGGCCATTGCCTGGCATTTAACTCAGGTTATCGGTGGCGATGACAGCCGCTACAAGCGTGTAGTCTTTAACGAGATCACCAAGAAGGCTATCCGCACAGCCTTTGAAGCTCCAGGTACCTTGAACACTCACAGGGTTGATGCCCAGCAGGCACGCCGTTTTCTAGACCGTGTCGTGGGCTTTATGGTGTCGCCACTGCTTTGGGAAAAAGTAGGCCGAGGCCTATCCGCAGGGCGAGTACAGTCGGTCGCCCTGCGCCTGATTGTTGAGCGTGAGCGTGAGATTCGGGCCTTTATTCCTGAGGAGTACTGGACAGTTCAGGCGGATCTTGAAGACCGCAAAGACGCCGGTGATAGCGGAGGTGATGAAGATATCAAAATTCGTTTTGATATCAAGAAGTTCCAAGGCTATGCTTTCCGCCCGGTTAATAAAGATGAGGCAGATACCGCGCTGGCGCTGCTGCGCACAGCCGATTACGCCGTCAGTAAGCGCGAAGACAGGCCCACTAAATCCAAGCCTTCAGCACCATTTATCACCTCCACATTGCAGCAGGCTGCTAGCACAAGGCTTGGCTTTGGGGTTAAGAAAACCATGATGATGGCCCAGCGACTTTACGAAGCGGGCTATATTACCTATATGCGAACGGACTCAACGAATCTGAGCGCTGATGCAGTTGCCTCGTGTCGCGAGTATATCAAGCTGCGCCACGGTGCTAAATATTTGCCGGAGCAGCCGACCATATATAGTAGTAAGTCCGGTGCTCAGGACGCTCACGAAGCCATTCGACCCTCAAATATTGATATTACACCGGGAAGCCTCAGCGACGTTGAAGTTGATGCGCGCAGGCTTTACCAGATGATTTGGCAGCAGTTTGTGGCCTGCCAAATGACCCCTGCGGAATTTACAGCCACCACCATTACGGTAGCAGCCGGAGATTACGAACTGACCACCAAAGGTCGCGTCACCCGCTTCGATGGTTATTTAGCTGTGATGCCTGCCAGAGATGAGGACGACGAGCTGCCGGATCTTCAGCAGGGCGATGCCATGAAAATGCTGGCGCTTATTCCTCAGCAACATTTCACCAAGCCTACAGCTCGCTATTCCGAAGCTGCCTTGGTCAAAGAGTTAGAGAAGCGTGGCATTGGCCGACCTTCTACCTATGCATCGATTATTTCGACCATTCAAGATCGCGGCTATGTTCGAATTGAAAACAAGAGGTTATTTGCTGAGAAAATTGGTGACATTGTTACTGATCGCCTGAGCGAGAGCTTTACTGACCTTATGGATTATGGCTTCACTGCCACCATGGAAGAGCAGCTGGATGAGATTGCCGAGGGTAAACTCAACTGGAAACAGCTTCTGAATCGCTTCTATTCTGATTTTAGTCAGAAGGTCAGCAGTGCCAAGAATGCTGAAGCTGGCATGCGCCCAAACAGCCCGTCAGAGACTGATATTGCATGTTCTAAATGTGGCCGGCCAATGATGATTAGAACCGCAGGAACCGGTGTATTCCTAGGTTGCTCTGGCTATGCATTGCCCCCCAAAGAGCGTTGCAAGCATACCGTTAACCTTACGGCTGGGGATGAAGCCGTGAATATCGATGAAGATGATGAAGCGGAATCCAAACTGCTTTTACACAAACATAGATGCAAGCTGTGTAATACTTCTATGGATAGCTATCTGCTTGATGAAACTCGCAAACTGCATGTCTGTGGTAACAATCCGGATTGCATTGGCCATGAGGTAGAATTTGGTCAGTATGTAATCAAAGGCTATGAAGGCCCAGTGATTGAATGCGATAAATGTGGCAGCGACATGCAGCTTAAAACCGGTCGTTTTGGCAAGTACTTCGGCTGTACCGGGGAAATCGAACCAGATGTTCCCTGCAAGAATACCCGTAAGTTACTGCGCAATGGCGAAGCGGCACCACCCAAGGTTGATCCCATTGCCATGCCAGACTTGCGCTGTGTCAAAGTTGAAGACCATTATGTTCTGCGGGATGGTGCCTCTGGTATATTCCTCGCCGCCAGCCAGTTCCCTCGTCACAGGGAGACTCGGGCACCAACGGTAGAAGAGCTACTGCCCTATAAAGACCGTATTGATGAGAAGTATCAGTTCTTGCTCACAGCCCCTGTGCTGGATCCTGAGGGTAAGCCAACTGTGGTCCGCTACAGTCGTAAAACCAAAGAGCAGTATGTGCGCAGCGAGGATGATGGCAAGCCAACAGGCTGGAGTGCCTTTTACAGCAATGGTAGCTGGAAGCCTGCTGAAAAAGGCAGTAACTAGCAGACGTGGCGTTTTCGACCTACCTCTCAGCGGTCAGTCAGAAGTGTCTTTTTGCCGCCCAGTTACTGGCTATGGTCAATGATAAAAATAGTCATCAGACCGTGGCACTGGTGCAGTCTGTTGCGCTGCAACTTTATCAGGCCTGGCAATGGCACCTCCGTGATATCGCCAGCACCTATAAATTAGCTGACCCAGAATTGGTAACTAACTCAGAGAACTTGTTAGCTCTGCTTGAAGCAGATGGCAAGTGCCCAGCTGAAGCCGTGGAGATGCAGGCTTTGGTCTCGGACAAAAATTCTTGGGTATCCGAGTTACACCTTGCCTATGCTCAGCTGTATCAATTGCCAGAGATTCGTAAAGCTGAAATGGACGCAGACCGATTACCAATGATTGCTGTAGATAGCCTTTCTGCAGACGGCTCACACAGAGTGGATTGGCATTCTCGGGTAGCGGAAAACTGGCTGGAGAAAATGAATGAGCTTGTGGACCGGCATAGAGACATGATGTTGGAGTTTTAACGCTTGGCATCAATAGCTGCTAAACTGCTATACAAGGCACAAATAAATAATAGTTAGGAACTGTAAAATGGCTCTGACAGAGTTTGAATTAGTTATGTTGGAAGATGGGGAGGTTGCGCTGCAACGTTCCGGCTCAGATAAACCTCTAGTACGTATTACTTTTTCAGGGGAAGTTTTAGACTATCTGGACGGCAAGCATTTAGAAGTAGCCAAAAGTATGATGGATGCGGGGATTCAAACCGTATTTGATATCAATGAAGAGCGCGCGCCTGTGGCCGCAGATGTCGATGATACTCGCCATACGCTACATTAAAGTAAACTTTAGAGCTGCGACGTAGCGGTCTACTCAAGCGTTAGTCTCACTAAACGGCAGTGCCCAAGAATAAATTTAAAGCCTTAAATCTAGTCAGATTACTCTGACCGCTGAATACCTATGGATAACACTGATCTTTTAAAAAAACTGGCAGAGCAACGACAGGTTTCTAGTTTTCGCCAGCACCTGATGATTTGTACCGCAGGTAAATGTGCCCCTGCACAGCAAGCCAATGAATCCTGGGAGTATTTAAAGCGGCGTATCCGTGAGTTAAACCTTTTGGATGTCGAGTCTGGGGTATACAGATCCAAAGTAGACTGTCTTAGAATCTGTCGTCAGGGGCCAATTATGCTAAGTTACCCAGATGGTACCTGGTACCACAGTTGCAGCCCTGAGGTCATCGAGCGTATCTTGCAGGAGCACGTGCTTGTGGGCAATCCAGTTGACGATTACGCTTTTGCCCAAACCAATCTTTAGGTGGGTGGTTGTTAAATCAAGCTAAAGGCAGCACAGCCCTCAGTAGGTTGCACCATCTGTAATTGTGAGTTTGGCCCAACTAGATGGCAACTCTTACAACACCCACGGCCAACCCTTCAATTGCAAAGTCCTGCGCGCGCAGATCGACCAGTATGGGAGAGTAGTTCTGGTTTTCCGGCAGCAGGTGAATTTCATGCTTGCTGCGAGTTCTTTTAAGCCGTTTAACGGTGACTTCACCATCGACTCTTGCCACCACGATTTGCTGATTTTCAGCGGTAGGCTGTTGATGCACGGCCAATAAATCACCATCCATAATGCCCACATCGACCATACTCTGGCCCTGTACGCGGAGGAAATAGTCAGCATGGGGGTGGAAGCTGCCGGCGGGCATTTCCTGGTAGTCTTCAATATTCTGCTCGGCCAGGATCGGCTCACCAGCAGCAACGCGGCCTACTATGGGGATGCCGTTAAACTGATCGACAACCCTAATGCCTCTGGAGGCTCCGGGAATCATTTCAATAACGCCTTTGCGGGCCAGGGCACGCAGATGGTCTTCCGCTGCATTCGCTGAACGAAACCCAAGGGTCTGAGCGATTTCTGCTCTGGTCGGAGGGTAGCCGGTCTCATCGAGATTATCTTTAATTAAATCAAAAATCTGTTGCTGTCGGGCTGTAAGACGTTCCATAACCTTTTCCTTTTGTTAGCTAGCTGTGATTATATACAGTATCCATAAAATGGCAAGAGGGTCTATATTTAAAAGAAAACAGAGGTTAAAAAATGCTTGAAGCAAAAGTACAAGAAGCGTGGCGCGTGCTGCGTATACAGTCTGAATTAGTCTATGGAACAGATAGGCCTCTTTAGTTAGGGGCTGCTGTTAATGTGTTTGGCGTGGCCAGGTTTGAGTCTAATAGCCGTCGTTATTAGGAGGCAAAGGCTCTTGGAGACATACTGGGTAAGGAGGGGGTGGCGGTTATTACTGGCGGTGGGCCGGGCATTATGGAGGCAGCCAATCGCGGCTGCGTTGCTACCAAAGCCTCCTCCGTGGGGCTAAATATTGAATTACCCTTTGAGCAGACCAGTTATCCCTACCAAAATATATCCTTAGACTTCCGATATTTCTTTGTCCGCAAGTACCTGTTTATAAAGCATGCGGTTGGTTTTGTGATTTTCCCTGGAGGCGATGGCACTTTGGATGAGTAGTTTGAGGCGCTGTCGCTGTTGGAAACAGGCAAGGTGGTCCCATTTCCTATTGTGTTGGTGGACGTAGATTATTGGTCTGGGCTGGTAGATTGGATAGTGGCGCGTATGTTGGAACAGAGTTGCATCTCTGAGGAGGAGCTGGAGCTTTTTAAACTGGTGGACAGCAGCGAGGAGGCCGCGCAGCTAATTCCGCGCCATATTCGTACGAGTGCATCTAATGAGGCGGCTGAGTTAGGGCCATTTGAGCCCAAAGCTCCAGGTCCAGCTCATCAATTTCTCCATCCTCATACCGAATATCGATTGTTGCGCAATATTGGTCAAGGCCGATAATCTCGAATAACCGATTGATAGCGATATCCTGAGTCCAAAGGCCAATGGTTGGCAATTGAGTGGCCATAATGATTCTCCTGATTACAGTGTGAAAATAAAAATATCACTAATCAGCGACACTCTCATGGCTAATATTTTTTCGCCGAATATCTAAGTAGGCGCGCAAAATAGAAGTAGATTTTTACATAGATTACCTAAGCCACTCTAAAACATAATATTATTTTTTCTGGGCTGATATTTATTTAATGGTTAAAATAGCTTTCTGGAATAGCGCTACTTGGTTAAATAATAAATCCGTCTAAACAGGAAATCTCCCAATGGCATATGGACGTTTAATGCTCGATTTGGCTGGCACAGAGTTAACAGCCGATGAGCATCACTTATTGCAGAACCCCCAGGTGGGTGGTGTTATTTTATTTGCGCGCAATATTCAAAGTCGAGAGCAGGTCAGTGCACTGACAGCCGAGATCAGACAGGGCTCGCCCCAGCTTTTGATTGCTGTGGATCAAGAGGGCGGTCGAGTTCAGCGATTGCGAGATGGATTTACCGCTTTCCCACCCATGCAAGAGCTAGGTGATTTTGTGGCTCTGAACCCTGATACCGGTTTAGCCTTAGCCCAAGATGTGGGCTGGCTGCTGGCCTCGGAAGTGCTTGCCTGTGGCTTCGATATTAGCTTCGCCCCTGTGTTGGATGTAGATCGTGATACCAGCAGTATTATTGGCGACCGCGCCTTCTCTGATCAGTCCGAGGCAGTGGTCGCAGTGGCTAATGCCTTTATCGCCGGTATGCATGAAGCTGGCATGGCAGCGACCGGCAAGCATTTCCCCGGTCACGGGGGCATAGTGGCTGACAGCCATCTTGAGGCTCCGGTTGACCATAGAAGTTGGCAGGCATTAGAGGGCCATGATTTAAAACCATTTGCACAGTTATCTCAGGCCTTGGATGGGGTTATGCCCGCCCATATCACCTTCCCAGAGGTAGACCCTGACTCTGTCGGTTTCTCGCGATTTTGGTTACAGGAGGTGCTGCGCAAACAGCTTGGTTTTGATGGGGTTATCTTCAGTGATGACCTGACCATGAAAGGTGCAGATGTAGCTGGTGGCTTTATTGATAAAGCAAAGCTGGCGTTGGATGCTGGGTGCGATATGATTCTGGTGTGTAACTGCCCAGAGGGTGCGCTGGAAGTATTGAGTTTTATGGAAAGCCAAATGATAGAGGGTTCTGATAGGATTGCCTCTATGCGGTGCAGGGCTGCTGTGGATTGGGATAGCCTAGGTGCGGACCCCAGACGTATTAATACCATTCAAAAATTAGCAGAAATAAGTGGAAGCGAGTGATTGTGATGAATACCTTTGAAAATTGGCTTGTTAACTTGGCTGGCGATGAGAATTTGTGGATCGCAAATTTGTTTATTATTGTATTGGCGGCTCTGACCGCCGGTTACATGCTCAACAAGATAATCGATCGCTTAGAGCTTCAGGCAGAGAAATCAAAAACCGTGTGGGACGACGCTCTGATTGAAGCCTGCCGAAAGCCAGCGATATGGCTGATTTGGATTTTAGGTGTCAATTTTGCCGCCAGTGTCGCGGCACAAAAAATGGGCTCGCCACTTCAGGCTCTGATAGATCCCATTAATCGCTTGGCTGTTATTTTTCTTGGCGCGCTGTTTGTTACTAACTTTATTAAACGGGCTGAGCGCAATCTGGTGCACCCAGACTACATGGCTAAACCTATGGATGCGACTACCGTTATCGCCGTAGGTAAACTGCTTCGGGCTTCGGTTATTATTACCGCCATACTGGTAGCTCTGCAATTATTTGGCTACAGCATCTCTGGTTTGCTAGCCTTTGGTGGCATAGGTGGTATTGCGGTTGGCTTTGCCGCTAAAGACTTATTGGCTAACTTCTTTGGTGGCCTGATGATTTATTTAGACCGCCCATTCTCTGTCGGTGATTGGGTGCGCTCTCCTGATAAAGAAATTGAGGGCACAGTGGAAGATGTTGGTTGGCGTCTCACTAGAATAAGAACCTTTGATAAGCGCCCGCTGTATATTCCCAATTCGGTTTTTGCCAGCATATCGGTTGAAAATCCGTCGCGTATGAGCAATCGCCGTATCTATGAAACTGTTGGTGTTCGTTACAGAGATATCAAAGTAATGGATGCCATTATTGATCAGGTAACCAATATGTTGCTCGAGCATCCGGATATTGATACCCAGCAAACCATGATCGTGAATTTCAATAAATTTTCTGCAAGCTCACTAGACTTTTTTGTCTACACCTTTACCAAGACCACAGACTGGATTCGGTTTCATAAAATCAAACAGGATGTATTATTAAAAGTGGCGGCAATCATAGAATCCAATCATGCGGAAATTGCCTTCCCCACATCAACTCTTCATATTGAAGGCGGTATTGAAGCCCAGCCTGAAAATTAAGTTGGAATTTTGATCTATCTGCAACTACATTTCTCATGTACGGGGTTATTGTAAGCAGTAATTGATCCAAATTTTGATGGTTCCCTTAAAGTAACATGGATGTTTCAAGGGGCAGACGTAGACAGCCTGCAATTGAGCAAGTACTCGCAGTCTGATTGATAAAGATATCAGTTCATGGGCTCTTCAACCCGCACTGGGTAACTCGGCTTGTGTGCTTTAGCTATTTGTTTTTGTGGTCAAATCTCATGTTAGTGGCGGCGCAGCGGTCACTGTTTTTCAACAGTATGCTGGTACTGATGAGTCTTGGTTGGACTTTGTTGGGCCTCGCAGTCTTTGACTTTATAGCTTCAGAATTACTCAATATCATGTCTGGGTCGCGGCTCAGGCAAATATATGGCGGGTTACTTGGTACAGGTATCGCCAGTGCTCTGACTTTTTCTCGGGGCAGCCAGCCAATCAAAGCACTGATGTGCTCAATTACCCAGAGTTTGCCCGGCAGCGGCTTGTTAGCTCGATGTCGCGAGGTATTAACTGGAGCGCTAAAGCAGGCTTATTCAGTACTTTTCCAAACTGCCGATGTCCTTTTCTGTATTGGTGCACCTTTGCTGGTACTCACAGCTGGAGTGGGCTGGTGGCTCATAGAGGATATTGACGGCCCTATGCTGTTGTTTTATATCGGGCTTACCATTGTGATTAGCATTGCCGGCATTTATAACAATCTGGTGAGAATGCTGGCTCTTGGCTACTTTAACGTATACTGGCTTATTGATAACAGCAAGTTGTCATATCCCTTTGAGGCGCCACTGCGGGTCCATGAAACGGTTGAGCTCATGTGTTAACAGCCGGGTTGCTGTTTTATTTATCCTACTGGCTGATTACCTCTAAGACTGATGTGTTAATCAGCTCAGGTTCACGAGATTTTAAACTGTTTAAAAAATGTTTGATCGCTCTCTAGTCGCCAAGCTCATTGTTGTGGGTATTGTTTTTTTGGCAGCCCCAGTTTGTTTTATTTTTGTAAACTCGATGCAGGAACTGATTAATATTCATTGCTTCTTTGCCGCTCTGATTATTTTCTGGATGGATGCCTGCTGGCGAGTTGAGTTTGAGCTTGAGCCAGCTCTGTGCCCAGACTGCCGATACTTACTCTCTGGAGAATGGCGACCCTAGTTGTTTTGCGGCGTATAATGATCACACAGTCTTTACAGGAAGTGTCTATGCGTTTCGCGTTTATTGTCATGTGCCTCAGTCTCGCTGGTTGCCTGGGTGCTCCAGAGGGAGTGGAGCCGGTTAATGACTTTCAGCTGGATCGATATCTAGGCCGCTGGTATGAAGTTGCCCGCCTCGACCATTCATTTGAGCGAGGCCTGGACCATGTGGTGGCGGAGTATTCTCTCCGTGAAGACGGGGGGGTAAGAGTCATTAACTCTGGCCGATCTAAGAAGACGGGAGAGGTAAACGACGCAGAAGGGCGAGCTTATTTTGTTGAGGGAGAAGATCGCGGCTATCTAAAGGTTTCTTTCTTTGGGCCTTTTTTTGGCTCTTATATTATTTTTGATCTGGACCTGGAAGATTACCAGTACGCTTTTGTGGCAGGCAATAACACCGATTATCTCTGGTTGCTGGCTAGGACCCCCCAGGTCTCTGTAGAGATTATGCAACGTTTTTTAGATCAGTCTGAGGCGTTGGGCTTTGATACCCAGGCTTTGATTTATGTCCGGCAATCAGGAGGCGTGCAATAAGGCATTTATCTGGGGGGTTACTCTGTGATTAGCTCAGAAGTTTCAGCTTCCAGATCTGCTGCGGGCTGCGGATTTAGCAACAGGGGCTCGTGGCTTTTGATGCTAACCATAATCCCCATTCTGGGGTGATCAATATAGTAGACCTCTTGTTCATCCAGACGCATTGACCTTTTCAATGTCCAGAGGTCTGATACCGGATAATTCTTGGGCCCTGTGGGCTGTGACTTTTCTGCTGTTGGATAGAGTTGTGAATGCAGGGGCTGCAGACTGTTGGCCTGCAGATTCTTGAAACTGGCTAAGCCAAAACGTTTAGCGTTATCTATATTAAAATGAACCATGTCTTCTAATTCGGAGTAGGCAGGGCCTTCCCTAAACTCAGAGCTGTTTATTTCCCCTAGCTCAGGGCTGTTTACTTTCGCAAGCTCGGGGCTGTTAATATCCATATTGAAAAATCCATTGCCAGGTTTGGGCTTTGTGGTGTCGAGTTGGGGCTTCACGGGGAAGTCTGGTAGCTCTACTAGATGGCTATTGTCATTACCGAACTGCAGAAGCCATAGGTCTGTTTGAAAGTGCAGAAAACGGGATTTGTAAAAGCGTATTGAGCCTTCAATTTGATGACGGTCTTCCAGGCGCTGGCCTGCTTTTAACAGAATCCATTGGTCGTTTTCTTCACCTTCGCTTGCAAAGCGCCAAGCATTGTGGAAAACCACATTGTAGCCCCGGCGATCCAAAGCATATGCACTTTCATTGAGATCTCTGAATTCGCGGTCCAATAATATTAATTGGGTTTCGTATCTGGGTTTATAGTTACTGAGTTGTAGATTTTCTTTGTCCAGTGCCTGAGCTTCAGCCAGTCTCTGCTGGGCTAGTAACAGGGCATCTGTAACTGGTTCTGCTATTTCTTCTGCTTCTGAAACTAACTCAGACTGTGCTGAATAGCCTTCGGCGGCCCTGATAGCAGGGTCCAGAACCTGGGCGCGAGGAATCACTCTCAGCTGGGCATCGGGCACTGTATCCTCAGTATCAGGAATACTTAACAGAGCACCTTCGGCGAGGGGAAACCCATTATCATAACCCGCAAGGCGAGGGTCTATTAATTCTTGCCAGCTATCGGGGAAATCAAGTTGGTAATCTTGGGGGGCTGCTTCGCTACCTTTGTTACCCTGTTGGGTGAACACAATCACCTCGACCTGATACCAGTTTTCTGGCGGGGTTATGTGTTGCTCGCCCTCTGGGGTCTCTGGTGCCGAAATTGCCGAGGAGCTTAAAGCCAAAGCGAGACAGAGGTTACATAGCCCATGGCTAGGTATTCGGGTATTCAATACTCCTGTGACCTCTGTGTGGATACTGCTCTGGTTCATTGTCGTTCCTTGTTTTTTTCAGCCTTGACCTGCTGCCCTTTAGCTCTTTAGCTCTTTAGCTCTTTATGCAATTCTAGGCCGCTGAGAGTAACTGTTGCAGAATGTCATTGACCTGCTCAAAGCGAGCCGCAGGGCTGTCCATGGCCATAGTGAAACTCAGTTGGTCATTGTTTTGCAAGCGGAAAATGCTTGGCTGGCTCTGCACCATAGTCACAATTGCCATAGGCTCTACGAGGGTATTCGCGGTGAATTGCAGGCGCCCGCCATTGGGCCCGGCCTCGATCTTTTTCAGGCCTAATTTTTCGCCGAGCTGGCGCAGTTCTGCGAGTTGGAACAATACTTTTACCGGGTCCGGTAGCAGGCCAAAGCGGTCAATAATTTCCACTTGCAACTCATGGAGATGTTCTTTGGTCTCACAATTAGAGAGCCGCTTATACAGTGTCAGACGCATATTCACATCGGGCAAATAATCGTCTGGGATCAGGGCTGGCAGGTGCATGTTAACTTCAATTCCCTGATGCAGGGCCGCGTCCAGATCGGGTTTGGCTCCGTTGCGAATAGCATTAACCGCTCTGTCTAGCATTTCAAGGTAGAGGGTAAACCCTATAGCCTGAATATGGCCACTTTGCTCTTCACCCAGCAGTTCTCCGGCACCACGTATCTCCAAATCATTGGTGGCCAGTGTAAAGCCTGAGCCCAAATGATCGGCAGCAGAAATGGCCTCAAGTCGCTTGGTGGCATCGGCGGTGAGTTTTTTATCCTGAGGAGTCATCAAATAGGCATAGGCCTGATGATGGGACCGCCCGACGCGGCCGCGAAGTTGATGCAGCTGAGCGAGGCCAAACTTATCTGCCCGTTCAATCAATATGGTGTTGGCGCTGGGGACATCAATACCGGTTTCGATAATGGTGGTACAGACCAGCACATTGAAGCGCTGATGGTAGAAGTCGGACATAACCTGTTCTAGCTGGCGCTCGCGCATCTGTCCATGGGCTATCTGAATACGTGCCTCGGGCACTAGCGCGGCGAGCTCGTCAGCCACTTGCTGAATACTTTTGACATTATTGTGCAGAAAATACACCTGACCGCCGCGCAGTATCTCGCGCAATATGGCCTCTCTGGTAACTCTTGATTCTTGCTTGCGGACAAAGGTTTTTACCGACAGTCGCTTGGCAGGAGGGGTAGCAATAATAGATAGATCACGAATGCTGTGCATGGACATATTCAAGGTGCGGGGAATAGGCGTAGCGGTCATGGTGAGAATATCAACGGAGCTGCGCAGGGATTTGATTTTCTCTTTTTGGCGCACACCAAAGCGATGTTCTTCATCAATAATCATCAACCCCAGCTGGCTAAAATCTATTTCTGCATGGAGTAACTTGTGGGTGCTGATTAAGATATCGACTTTACCCGCCTCGGTGGCGGCAATGATATCGTCCTGTTCCTTATTAGTTTTAAAGCGAGATAGCTCCTCGATACGCACGGGCCAGCTGGCAAAACGATCCTGAAAGTTTTGCAGATGCTGGTGGGCTAGCAGGGTAGTAGGCACCAGTATAACCACCTGTTTGCCGCTGGAGACAACGGTAAAGGCTGCTCGCATCGCCACTTCGGTTTTGCCAAAGCCCACGTCACCGCAGACTAAGCGATCCATTGGCTGTGCGCTCAACAGGTCGCGGCGCACCGCATCTATGGCCTCTTGTTGATCGGCTGTTTCTTCGAAGGCGAAGTCGCTACTAAATTTGCGATAGTCCTCTTCATTTTCCTTGCAGGCAAACCCTTTTCGGGCAGCGCGACGGGAATAGATGTCCAGTAATTCCACCGCGGTATCGCGCACCTGTTTGGCGGCTTTTTCTTTGGCCTTATCCCATTTGTCGGTACCCAGTCGGTTTAGGGGCGCTGCAACTTGATCACCGCCGCCAAAGCGGCTAATCAGGTGTAGGGAGGAGACCGGAACATAGAGCTTGGCATCGTCGGCATAGGTGAGCATGAGAAACTCTTGAACAGCTCGGTCCACCTCCAAGGTCACCAAGCCCTGATAGCGGCCTACACCATGCTCTATATGCACCACGGGTGAGCCAACTTTGAGTTCGGCTAAATTTTTGAATACATAGTCCGGTGACTCAGAGGCTTTTGATCTGCGCCGGCGTTGCATCACCTGCTGACCAAATAGTTCGCCCTCGGTGATCAGGCAGATATTTTGCTCTGGGCAGTAGACACCCTGATCTATTGGGTAGGTGGTGATGCCATAACCAGTCTGGGTATCAAGAAACTGTTGCCAGTGGTCCACTTCTGCAGGCTTTATATCGACAGTTTTTAAAAGGTCGGCAAGCACCTCGCGGCGACCGGGAGACTCTGCGCAAAACAAAATTCGAGTCTCAGGTGGGCGATCGGCGATAAAGGCCTGCAGGTTGGACAGGGGGTTAATCAATTTGGCGTTGACTGCCACATCAGGCACAGCATGCAGTTGCAGGTTGCTATAGCCCGCCCGTTGCTCTAGCAATTCATGGCTGATAATAGTTCTGGGAAGCTGCTTTAGATGTTGGAACACACTATCGACCGAAATAAAGATTTCGCTTGGGGGCAGAATGGGGCGCTCAGGATCAACACCGTACTCTTCATAACGGCTATTAATATCTTGCCAGAAATAGTCTGCGGCTTCTTCGATCCCGGCATGGGTAAATAGCTGTACCTCGGTTGGTAGGTAATCAAATAAGCTTGCTGTTTGGTCAAAAAATAATGGCAGGTAGTACTCAATGCCCTGAGGTGCTATGCCATCTTTGATATCTTTGTAGATTGAGCATTTGCTCGGGTCATGGTCAAAATGGTCATGCCAGTTATTGAGAAACTGGTTGGTTGCCTCGGCATCGATCGGGAATTCCCGCGCTGGTAGAAGTATAAGATGGTCAACAGTTTTCTCGGTACGCTGGGTCTCTGGATCAAATAAGCGCAGGGATTCAATTTCGTCGTCGAGGAGGTCAATGCGAAATGGGCTTTTTTCGCCCATTGGAAAGATATCAATAATAGAGCCGCGAAAAGCAAATTCACCATGCTCAAAAACCGTCTCCACCCGTTTGTAGCCCGCACGGCTCAGCTGCTCGTGCAACTGCACTCGGTCTAGGTCTTCTCCCACCTTGTAGCTAAAGGTGCGCGAGGCAACAAAGTCAGTAGGGGCAATACGATGCATTATTGTTGAAAGGGGTACAATAATTACACCGCGCTGAGCGGATGGTAAATTAGCTAGTATTTGTAGTCGCGCAGAAATAATATCCTGGTGGGGAGAAAAGATATCATATGGCAGCGTTTCCCAGTCGGGAAAGCTATAAATAGGCAGCTTTTGCTGGGCAGTAAAAAATTGGAGTGCCCGAGTTTGCTCTGCGGCCTGTCGAGCAGTCTCGGTAATAAGCATGGTCAAGCCAGTATATTTTAGGGCGGCCTCGGCCACCGCTAGCGCGCGGCCAGCCGCACGTAATTCTCCCCAATGTTGCCTGTCGCCGGGTTTTGTTGCGGGGGGGCGCTGAATAATATTCATAAATAAGGGGCTATCTGTGTTGTTGATGTGGCCAGTGACGAAGTAACAAAAAATTAGTTGACGCTATTCTACTTATCTCAGGGTATTGATTGTAGAAATATTGTCTATCAAAGTGTTTAAATAATTGAGTATTGTTCTAGCCGATGGGCTGCCTGATAATACTCAGCCTCTGAACCATATTAAAGGACCTATGGAATGACCGAGCAAAAAAGACCATTACCAGACGATTTCTTCAAGGATTGGAAACAGCGAGAAGCCCTTGCCGAAGGCATGATACCTGTGATTGGCAAGCTCTATCGCGAGCGGAATGTCAGTACTTATATGTATGGCAATAATATGGTTAACAAGTCGGTTACAGACTTGATGAAGGCCCATCGCTTTGTACGTCAGGTAGAGATGAATGAACTCAGTGAGTTTGATACGGCACCTATGCTGGATGCTGTAAGCAAGCTACAACTTGGCCCAGCCCATCTGGATCTGGGCAAAATGGTGGTGAAGCATCAGAAGGGTGGCAATGGCCGCTCCGTGGATGACTTTGTGCGAGACGAGTTGGCCGATATTGTCGGCTCAGATGTTAAGCCGCTGCCTCAGCCTCAGGATATTGTGCTCTACGGCTTTGGCCGTATTGGTCGTCTGGTGGCGCGAATCTTGATCGATAAAGCTGGTGGTGGCGATGTGCTGCGCTTGCGCGCTATCGTGATTCGCAAAAGCAAGCTGGATAATGACTTGGAAAAACGCGCGGCGCTGCTGCGAAGAGATTCTGTGCATGGTTCCTTTAAAGGAACTATCCGAGTGATCAGTGAAAGCAATACATTGGTGATTAACGGCAACCCTATCAAGGTGATTTACGCCAATAGCCCAGAGGAAATTAAGTATACGGAGTATGGCATCAACGATGCGCTGATCGTCGATAACACTGGTGTGTGGAAGGATAATGCAGGTCTCGGAGGCCACCTGCGCCCCGGTGCTGCAAAGGTGCTTTTGACTGCGCCGGCGGGGGATGACATTCCTAATATTGTCTATGGTATTAACCACCATGAAATTACGCCAGAGCGAACCATTATCTCTGCGGCTTCCTGCACCACCAATGCGATTGTGCCGGTGCTCAAATGCCTGCTTGATGAATACGGTATTAATAATGGCCATGTGGAAACGGTGCACGCCTATACCAATGACCAGAATCTGATTGATAACTACCACAAAGGTGATCGCCGTGGGCGCAGTGCGCCGCTTAATATGGTGCTCACCTCTACCGGAGCGGCTAAAGCGGTAGCCAAAGCTATTCCTGAGCTTAAGGGCAAGTTAACCGGCAACGCTATACGTGTGCCAACACCCAATGTGTCTATGGCGATTCTCAACTTACAGCTTGCCAGAGATACCAGCGTCGAGGAGCTCAATGAGTTTCTGCGCCAGAAAGCACTGCACTCAAGCCTGCAGCAGCAGATTGGCTATACGGTTTCTACGGAGGCGGTGTCTACTGATTTTGTGGGTTCACGCCAAGCCTGTGTGTTGGACTCTCAGGCGACTATCGTCGATGGTAATAGCTGTGTTCTTTACTGCTGGTATGACAACGAATTTGGTTACAGCTGCCAGGTTGTGCGCTGTTTGGAAAAATTTGCTGGTGTTGTTTGGCCCAGCTATCCCTTAGAAGGCTGACGTTATGCTGGTAGAGCAAATCTGGACAGATAACCCATTGCGGAATTTCCATTATCTGGTGGCCTGTCCAGAGACCCTTGAGGCTCTGGCTATAGATCCCTTTGATCATCAGCTGGTATTGCAGCGCGCCGAGGCACTCGGCTGGAAGATCACCCAGATTGTTAATACCCACGAGCATTTTGATCATATTGATGGCAATCAGGCGATGATTGCTGCTACTGGCGCTACCCTGCTGGCCCATGCCAATGCTCGCGATAAAATTGCCAACATGGATACGGGGCTGCAGGCGGGTGCGGTGGTAAAGGTGGGTAGCTTAGTTGAGCTGGAGGTATTGGATACGCCCGGTCATACCATGAGCCATGTCTGTCTGCTGTCAAAAACTGAGGTTCCAGCTCTGTTTAGTGGTGACACATTGTTTAATGCTGGGGTGGGGCACTGCCATGCCGGGGGTGATCCAGAGGTGCTGGCAAAAACGGTGTTTAAACAAATGGATGTATTGCCAGATGAAACCCTGCTTTATCCTGGCCATGACTATATTATTAATAACTTGGGTTTTACCCTTGATCGCGAGCCTAATAATTTAGCTGCCCAGGCTTTACTGGAGCAGGTTCAAGGTCAGGATCCCAATGATGCTCTGATTACCAATCTTGGCCAAGAGCGGCAGATCAATACCTTTTTCCGAACCAGTAGCACTGAGATTATCAAAAACTTCTCCGATTTGGCTGCATCGGCAACCCCCAAAGAAGTATTTTTGGCCCTCCGTGAGCGACGCAATAGCTGGTAAATCAGCGCTATTGGCTGCTATTCCCCAGTCATTGATGTTTTAGGCAAAAAAAAACCCACAGATTGACGTTTAAAGTGCTACAGCGCTGGAATCACAGCGCCTAGACCTTTATAATCCCGCGCTATCTAAATCGACCAATTTTGACCCCTCTGTTGCGGTCACCGATTGGGCGAGACTACAACGTAATGCGCAAAGTTTTCGAGCCTAAATTTTGAGTTTGAGACGCGGCTATGTGACTGGCCGCTAGAGCTTGGTGTTGCAGCCAGAATTTAAATTAGACTAGTGGTATTTCCTATGATCAAAGTTCGTCGTGGATTAGATCTGCCTATTGCCGGTGCGCCGGAGCAGCTTGTCCAAGATGGTCCCAAGATAAGTCAGGTGGCGGTGGTCGGTTCCGATTACCCTGGTGTAAAGCCCACCATGGCGGTACGTGAAGGAGATCGCGTTACTCGGGGTCAGGTGCTGTTTGCCGATAAAAAGAACGAAGGTGTGGTATTCACTGCGCCAGCAGCAGGCAAGGTTGTTGCTGTAAACCGTGGTGAGCGAAGGCTGTTTCAATCCCTAGTGATAGACATCGATGGGGATAAGGCAGAAAAATTTAAGTCATATAGCGCCGCTAAATTGTCTGGTTTAGACCGCGCAGCAGTGGTTGATAACTTAGTCAATTCCGGTCAGTGGGTCGCTCTACGCACCAGACCTTACGCAAAAGTGCCCGCTATTGATTCCACTCCGGCTTCTATTTTTGTTACGGCCATGGATACCAACCCATTAGCGGCAGATCCCGCAGTGATTATTGCCGAGCGCAGCGAAGACTTTATCAATGGTTTGACTGTGCTGACCCATCTTACTGAAGGGCCAGTCAATCTTTGTACAGCGCCAAATTCTGGTGTTCCCGGTGAAGAAGTTGATGGCGTTCGCGAAATTAGTTTTAGCGGCCCCCACCCAGCTGGCCTGCCCGGTACTCATATCCACCATGTAGACCCAGTGAGTGCAGACAAAACCGTTTGGACTATTGGCTACCAAGATGTGATTGCCACGGGTGCACTGTTTACCTCCGGTAAACTAGACAGTGCCAGAGTTGTTGCACTGGCTGGTCCTCAGGTGGTCAAGCCCCGGCTGGTGTCGACTCGGCTTGGTGCCAACCTCAACCAGCTGGTTATTGGTGAATTGGCCAATGATGAAAACCGTATTGTCTCAGGCTCTGTTCTGGCTGGCCGCAAGGCTGCGGGGGAGTTTGCTTTTCTGGGCCGCTACCACAATCAGGTGTCGGTGATTCGCGAAGGTCGCGAGCGTGAGTTTTTGCACTACCTCCGTGCCGGTGTCAACAAGCACTCCGCACTGCCTATCTTTTTTTCTTCCTTGACCAAGAAACTATTTAATATGACCTCCAGCACCAATGGCAGCGAGCGCGCGATGGTTCCCGTGGGTGGTTATGAAGATGTGACTGCTCTCGATCTGCTGCCAGTTCAGCTTCTGCGTTCGCTGATTGTTGGAGATACAGAGATGGCTCAGAAACTGGGTTGTCTGGAACTGGATGAGGAGGATGTGGGCCTATACACCTATGTATGCGTAGGTAAATATGAGTACGGCGCTATTCTTCGCGATAATCTAACTAGAATTGAGAAGGAGGGTTAAGCCCATGATGCGTAATCTTCTAGATAAATTAGAGCCTAACTTTCATAAGGGTGGCAAGTGGGAGAAGTGGTATGCGCTTTTTGAAGCGGTAGATACTGGTCTTTATAAGCCTTCTGATGTAACCAAGAACAGCTCCCATGTTCGCGATGGCATCGACCTGAAGCGTGTAATGATCACCGTTTGGTTGGCTACTTTTCCGACCATGTTTTTCGGCATGTGGAATATTGGTTTTCAGGCCAATACCATCATGGCCGATATGGGCATGGTCTCCCAAGAGGGCCTTCGCGGTCTGTTTATTGGGCTATTAGCCGGCTATGACGCGAACAGTGCCTGGGATAATATGATTCACGGCGCAGCGTACTTTCTGCCTATCTACATGACTACTTTTATTGTGGGTGGTTTTTGGGAAGTGATGTTTGCTGCAGTGCGCGGTCACGAAGTAAATGAAGGCTTCTTCGTCACCTCGATTCTGTTTGCTCTGTGCTGCCCACCTGACCTGCCTCTTTGGATGGTCGCTGTGGGTATTAGTTTTGGTATTGTAATTGGTAAAGAAGTATTTGGCGGTACTGGTAAAAACTTCCTTAACCCGGCTCTTACCGGCCGAGCGTTCCTGTACTTTGCTTACCCAGCCTACATGTCTGGTGATGCAGTTTGGTCTGCAGTGGATGGCTACACTGGGGCTACCATGCTCTCTGTGGCCGCTGCTGACGGTATGGCTGCACTGCAAGAGAGCGTCACCTGGACGCAGGCCTTTATTGGAACCATTCAGGGTTCTATTGGTGAGACCTCGACATTGGCTATCCTGATGGGTGCGGTGTTGTTGTTGGTTATGCGAATCGCTTCTTGGCGCATTATCTCTGGTGTGCTGATCGGCTCTGCCGCATTGGCCATGCTGTTTAATAATATTGATTCCACTAACCCAATGTTTGCTCTGCCATTTTACTGGCACTGGGTCATTGGTGGCTTTGCCTTTGGAGCAATCTTTATGGCGACGGACCCAGTGTCTGCGGCCATGACCAATACAGGCAAGTTCTGGTATGGCATTCTGATCGGGGTGATGGTTATTCTGATTCGTGTGGTGAATCCGGCATTCCCCGAGGGCATGATGCTGGCGATCCTATTTGCCAATCTATTTGCGCCACTGTTCGACCACTGGGTTGTGCAAGGCAATATTAAGAGGAGACTGGCCCGTGGGTAATGATAGTATTTCTAAAACATTTGGTGTTGCTCTGGCACTCTGCGTGGTCTGCGCTGTAGTGGTTTCAAGTGCCGCTGTGGTTTTGAGGCCGACTCAGGAAGTGAATAAGCTTCTAGATCTTAAAGCTAATATTCTCGCCTCTGCAGGGCTGCTGCAAGAGGGCGTTTCTATTGAGACTCAGTTTGAGCAGATCAGCTCACGTGTGGTGGATTTGCAGACTGGTGAGTTTACCGATGCGGTCGATGCGGCGACTTATGATCAGCGCAAGGCATCAAAAGATCCAGCTCTTTCCATAGCGTTAAATCCCAAGCAGGATCCGGCCAAGATTAAGCGCCGCGCCAATTACGCCACTGTATACATGGTTGAAGGTGAGCAGGGAATTGAAAAAATGATCCTGCCGATAAAAGGTTATGGCCTGTGGTCTACCCTGTATGGATTTTTGGCTCTGGAAGCAGACCTTGAGACTGTCGCCGGCATAGGTTTCTACGAACATACCGAGACACCGGGTCTGGGTGGCGAAGTGGATAACCCCCGATGGAAAGCCAGTTGGGTGGGCAAGCAGGCCTATAACCAGGGAGAGCTGACGATTACCGTGTTAAAAGGCAAGGCCGATATGAACCGCGCTGGTTCTGAGTCACAGATTGATGGTCTGGCCGGTGCCACATTGACCACCAGAGGCGTGGATAATCTGGTGCGCTACTGGCTGGGCGATCAGGGCTTTAGACCGCTAATCAATTCTTTAAAATCTGGGGAGGCCTAAACAATGTCGAAAGTTAAAGACACCTTATTGGAGCCTATTGTTGCCAATAACCCAGTGGCACTGCAGATTCTGGGAATCTGTTCAGCGCTGGCAGTAACCTCAAGTATGAAAGTGGCATTTGTCATGTGTCTGGCGCTGACCATAGTAGCGGCCTTTGCAAACCTGTTTGTTTCAATTATTCGCCATCATATCCCCAGCAGTATCCGCATTATTGTGCAGATGACCATTATCGCTTCCTTAGTGATTGTAGTGGATCAGGTATTGAAGGCGGTGGCTTACGATATTAGTAAACAGCTGTCAGTATTTGTCGGTCTCATTATTACAAACTGTATTGTGATGGGTCGCGCTGAAGCCTTCGCCATGAAAAACCCACCAATGGCCAGCTTCTACGATGGCATAGGCAATGGTTTGGGGTACAGCATGGTATTGATGGTGGTGGCATTTTTCCGCGAGCTATTCGGTGCGGGCAAACTTTGGGGCTACGAAGTATTCGCTCTAACCACCGACGGTGGCTGGTATGTGGCCAATGGCATGATGCTGATGCCACCCAGTGCATTCTTCCTGATCGGCCTTTTGATTTGGGTGATTCGTATCAGGGATAAAAAGCAGGTTGAAGCGCCGGACTTTAAAATTACCACCAATAGTCGTGCGAGCGAGGTAGCCTAATGGAACATTATCTGAGTTTGTTAGTACGCTCGATCTTTATCGACAATATCGCCCTGAGTATGTTTTTGGGTATGTGTACCTTTATCGCATTGTCGAAGAAAATTGACGCGGCCATTGGTCTGGGTGTCGCGGTTATCGTGGTGCAGACCATTACGGTACCGGTTAACAATCTTCTGCTGACCTATTTGCTGGCTGACGGTGCACTGGCCTGGGCTGGTCTGCCAGACGTAGACCTTAGCTTTTTGGTCTACCTATGCTTTATCGGTGTTATCGCCTCAATAGTGCAGATACTGGAGATGGTGCTAGATAAATATGTGCCTGCTCTTTACAACGCACTGGGTGTGTTTCTGCCGCTGATTACAGTGAACTGCGCAATTCTCGGTGGTTCGTTGCTGATGATGGAGCGTGGCTTTAATTTGGCTGAATCGGTGGTTTACGGCATTGGGTCTGGTACCTCATGGGCACTGGCGATTGCGGTTCTCGCAGGTATTCGCGAAAAGTTGAAATATAGTGATATTCCAGAAGGCCTTCAGGGCTTGGGTATCGTATTTATTACCGTGGGTTTGATTTCGTTGGGCTTTATGTCCTTTGGCGGCATCGACATCTAAGTACAGGCCCTTGGGGGACCTGTAGTAAAGAGACCTGTAATAACGGAGATGTAACATAGTATGAATACAGAAATTATTCTTGGCGTAGGCATGTTTACCGTCGTGATTCTGGCGCTGGTGGCGTTTATTCTGGCTGCCCGCAGCAAGCTCGTATCCTCTGGCGACGTCAATATTGTGATAAATGGTGAGAAAACGATCACTGTGCCGGCAGGTGATAAACTATTGCAGACATTATCCAATGCAGGTCTGTTCTTGCCTTCAGCCTGCGGTGGCGGTGGAAGTTGCGCCCAGTGCAAATGTGTTATCACCGAAGGTGGCGGTTCAATGCTACCTACAGAAGAGGCCCACTTTAATCGTCGCGAAGCGACAGAAGGCTGGAGACTTTCTTGCCAGGCTCCTGTGAAGCAGGACATGCATGTTCAGGTGCCAGAAGAGGTGTTTGGCGTTAAGCGTTGGGAATGCGAAGTGGAATCCAACCCCAATGTGGCAACCTTTATTAAGGAGCTGACTTTAAAGCTGCCAGAAGGTGAAGATGTTAAGTTCCGTGCTGGTGGTTATGTGCAGCTCGAGTGCCCACCCCACCATATCAAGTATTCCGACTTCGCTATCGAAGAAGAGTATCGCGGTGACTGGGAGCGTTTTGAGTTCTTCAAACATGAGTCAATTGTTGAAGAGACGGTTATACGCGCTTATTCAATGGCAAACTACCCGGATGAGAAGGGCGTAGTTAAGTTTAATATTCGTATTGCGACACCGCCTCCAGGGTCGACCGGCATTGTGCCGGGGCAAATGTCGTCCTACGTTTTCAGCCTTAAGCCCGGAGATAAAATTCCGGTTTATGGCCCCTTTGGTGAGTTCTTCGCCAAGGACACTGACAATGAGATGGTGTTTGTGGGTGGTGGTGCTGGTATGGCCCCCATGCGCTCACATATCTTTGATCAGCTCAAGCGCATTAGGTCTGATCGCAAGATCAGCTTTTGGTACGGTGCCCGTTCATTGCGGGAATGCTTCTACGATGACGAGTACGACATGCTCGCCGCAGACAATGATAACTTCGATTGGCATCTGGCTCTGTCTGACCCTCAGCCGGAAGATAATTGGGATGGGCTCACTGGCTTTATTCATAATGTTCTCTACGAACAGTATCTTAAGGATCATGAGGCACCAGAGGACTGTGAGTTCTATATGTGTGGGCCGCCAATGATGAATGCTGCAGTAGTCAAGTTGTTAGTAGACCTGGGTGTTGAGCAGGAGAATATTTTCCTCGATGACTTCGGTGGGTAATATCAAAATAACTAACTCTCTAACGGGGCCTTTTAAAAGAGCCTCGTTTTTGCTTTATGCGCTGTTTGTATTTAGCCTGCTGGGTCTGGCTGGCTGCGATTCAAGGCCGGAGATTATTAAACTCTCGGGTACCAAAATGGGTACCAGCTACCATATTACTGTGGTGGCAGATCAGCCCGCACCGGACGACTTGGCAGAGCGTATCGAGGCCGTTCTCAATGAGGTTGACCAATCTATGTCGACCTATAAAGCGGATTCTGAAATTAGCCACTTTAATCGCTTAGATGTGGCGGTAACCCAGATGATTAGCCCGCAATTTGCGGATGTTTTGGACGTGAGCAAACTTATTTGGCAGCAGACTGGTGGTGCATTTGATCCGACTGTTGGGCCTCTGGTAGATATGTGGGGCTTTGGCCCTGAGCCAACAGGTGATGTGATTCCCGAGGATGAGCAGATTGCCTCGGCACTGGAAAATATTGGTTACCAGCACCTCAATATCGATCTTCAAACCATTAGCAAAGCGGCGCCTATTCGTCTGGACCTGTCGGCAGTGGCCAAAGGCTACGCTGTTGACCAGATTGCAGACTTGCTTGAGATTCTGGCGCTACCAGACTATTTGGTCGAAGTGGGTGGCGAGATGCGTCTCGGCGGGTCAAACCCCAAAGGGCAGCCCTGGCGTATTGCAGTAGAATTGCCGGCAATGATGCCTCAGGCGCAGCGAGTAATTGAGGCCTATGATGTGGCGATTGCCACCTCTGGAGATTACCGTAACTATTTTGAAAAGGATGGGGTGCGTTATTCCCACACCATTGACCCTCGAACAGGGCGTCCGATTCGCCACAGCCTAGCCTCGGTAACTGTGGTTGGGAAGACCTGTGCTGAGGCTGATGCTTGGGCCACTGCGCTTATGGTAATGGGTGAAGAGCAGGGCATGTTACTGGCAGATCACTTGGGGCTGGCCATATATATGCTGGTGAAAGATGGCGAAGACTTTAGGGCGATTAACAGCAAAGCTTTTGAGCCCTACTTAACGGCACAGGCACCCCAAGTGTCAGAGCAAGTAACAGAACAACCAACAGAACAAGTAATACCAAAGGAACCAAAGTAGAGAGATTTGACCCAATGGCTGAGATTTTACTGGCAATTTTAATGTTTGGTCTGCTGATCGCAGCTATGGCCATCGGTGTGCTGATGGGCGGTAAACCTATCGCGGGTTCCTGCGGTGGTGTTGGGGCTGCGTTGGGCGAAGCCAATTACAACTGCGATATCTGTGGCGGCGATCCGAATAAATGTGAGGAGCAAGCCGATTCTGCCGGTGAGACTATGGCTTACAATGCTGCTGCATCTATCAGGGATGACCTTTAAGAATGTCAGATTTTTCCTATGACCTAGTGGTAATTGGCAGTGGCCCTGCCGGTGAAGGCGCTGCAATGAGTGCTGTTAAGCTGGGTTGGAGAGTTGCAGTGGTTGATGAACGGTCAATGGCTGGTGGTGGCTGTACTCATTTGGGCACGATCCCCTCCAAGGCATTGCGTCACTCTGTGCGACGCATGATGCAGTACAACACCATGCCCATGTTCCGTGCTGTGGGCGACCCTAAATGGTTTTCGTTTCCTGAGGTAATGAAGGCAGCTGATGATGTGATCACTAAGCAAGTTCAGGGCCGCACTAAAGGATATGCGCGCTACCGTGTGCAGATGCATATTGGCCGCGCCAAGTTTGAAGGTTCCCATGAGATTTCGGTGACAGCAAAAGATGGCAAGAAGATCAGTGTTAGCTCAAAGCACTTTTTGATTGCTACTGGTTCCAGCCCCTATCGCCCCGATGATATCGACTTTGATCACCCGAGTATTTTTGATAGCGACACTATTCTTGATTTAGACAGCACCCCAAGAAATATTATTATCTATGGTGCCGGTGTCATAGGCTGTGAATATGCCTCTATCTTTTCAGGATTGGATACTAGGGTAGATCTGATTAACACTAGAGAATGGCTGATGAGCTTTCTCGACGATGAAATCTCCGATGCGCTGAGCTATCACCTGAGAGATTTAAACGTGATGGTGCGCCACAATGAAGAATATGAGCGAGTTACCACCAGTGATAATGGTATTACTGTGGAGCTAAAATCTGGCAAGCGTATCCATGGCGAGGCGTTACTTTGGAGCAATGGCCGCTCGGGTAACACCAAAGGCCTTGGCTTAGAGAATGTAGGCCTACAGGCTGATGAGCGTGGCCAGCTTGCGGTGAATGAGGATTATCAGACCTCTGTGCCCCATATCTATGCCGCTGGTGATGTTATGGGTTGGCCAGCACTGGCTGGTGCGGCTTACGATCAGGGGCGTTTTGCGGCAGCTCATATGTGTGGCACTGAAGACCAGTATCGCGTTGAAGATGTTGCGACTGGAATTTGGACTATTCCAGAGATTAGCTATGTGGGTAAGAATGAAGCCGAGCTGACGGAGAAAAAAATTCCCTACGAAATTGGTAGAGCCTACTTTAAGGATACTGCCCGAGCACATATCTCCGGCGAACAAGTGGGTATGTTAAAAATTCTTTTCCATCAGGATACATTGGAAATTTTGGGTATTCACTGCTTTGGTGCCGAGGCTGCCGAGATTATTCATATTGGCCAGGCCATTATGAATCAAGAGGGTGAGGCCAATAGCATCAAGTACTTCCTGCGCACCACTTTTAACTATCCGACTATGGCAGAGGCCTATCGTATAGCCTCAATGAATGGTCTTAACCGTATCAGCCGTCAGCATCGGCACTTTGGAGATAAGCAGCGCTAGCACTCTCTCTTTTCACCAGCGCGTAAAGCACCAAATTTTTTTTAAAATAGACCTTAAACTCGCTATAAATCCAGATACTGATCGGTGGTGTGCCCACCGAGGCCTGTTTGGTCTCGGGCTCACCAAATTGGCTGGCTATCTGATCTTTGGTCAGGCCCCGCTTGGGCAGGTATAGCATGCTGTTGCGAGTCTGTTCACCTATAGGGATTTTGAATCGCTCTGCCAAACTTTCACCAGCCCATATTAGGGCTAGACCTGACAATATCGATACAACCTAATTTTTCATCATCAACATCCTGTTTTTTGATTCTTTACGGGCCTAATTGTAGGCAATAGTGCCGCGAAAAACCTAGATTGGTTAGCATTACTGATATCGACTCAATGTTGTTTGTGGCTTGGGTTTCGGGTTTAATCTCTGCATGCTTAAAAACCTTCCTCTCTTTATTGGCTTGCGCTATACCCGCAGTAAACGCCGCGAAGGATTTGTCTCCTTTATCTCCGGCTTTTCGCTATTTGCGATGGCGCTGGGGGTTATGGCATTGATTGTTGTGTTGTCGGTCATGAATGGCTTCGATAGGGAGATCAAGAGCCGTCTGTTGCAGGTGGTGCCTCATATTACAGGGTCCTCTCCGAGTGGTATTTCAGAGGCAGAGATTATTCAGTTGCGAGATAAATTAACGGAGGAGGAATCTCCTGTGCAAAGTCTGACACCTATGGTGCAGAGCTTTGTGATGCTGTCCTATCAATCTCAGCAAATTGGAGTGATGATGCAGGCGGTTGATCCAGATTGGGCCAGTGCTGAACTGCTAAAAGACCATATGCTAAGTGGTTACGTAGGGCAGTTACAGCCCGGTGAGTTTGGTATTATTTTGGGTAGTCAGGTAGCTCGCAGGCTGGGTGTATTTGTGGGCGATAAGTTGCAATTAACACTGCCAAAAGTGACGGTGACGCCAGCGGGTATTTTCCCGCGCATTAAAAGCTTTGTGGTGACAGGCATTTTTCAGGTGGGCGCTCAGGTCGATTCTTCGGTTAGCTTTGTTCACCAACAGGATGCGCGCAAGCTATTGCAGCTGGGAGACCGATACCAAGGGGTTCAGATAAAGATGGGCGATGCCTATCAGGCCGACCGCTGGATGGCCGCCCATAAGAATCTGTTGCCCAGATATAATTGGCGCTCCTGGACTGAATCCATGGGTACTTTATTTCAGGCCATGCGTATGGAGAAGTTGGTGGTGAGTTTGTTGCTATCGGTGATTATTGCGGTGGCCGCTTTTAATATTATCGCTAGCTTGGTGTTGATGGTGTCGGACAAGCGCAGAGATATTGCTGTGATAAGAACATTGGGTGCACCTTCAAGTTTGGTAATGAAGGTGTTTGTGGTGCAGGGGCTGGCGGTAGGGTTGGCCGGTATTGTTGCGGGGACAGTGTTGGGTTGCCTATTGGCCTTTTTTATTGGAGATATTGTGGGGTTTATCGAAACGGTTATTGGGGTTTATCTTTTTGACCCGTCAGTTTATTTGATCAGTGCGCTGCCATCGCAGTTGGTCTTTAGCGATGTGGCTGGTGTGGTACTTGGCGCCAGTGCGATTAGCTTCTTGGCTACTCTGTATCCTGCTTGGCGAGCAGGCCAGGTGCTTCCCGCTGAGGCACTGCGCTATGACCGATAAATCTGTATTAGTTACCCGTAATCTCTGCCGCTCCTATCAGCAGGTGGGTAATGACTTGCTAGTGCTACAGGGGCTTGATCTCGATATTCAGTCGGGGGAAAAACTGGCTATTATTGGTGTCTCAGGCTCTGGCAAAACCACTTTGCTCAATCTGCTTGGTGGTCTGGATGATCCCAGCTCCGGTTCAGTTGTGGTTTGTGGGACTGATTGGCAGAGTTTAGACGCCTCTCAGCGTGCCAGTTGGCGCAACCAGCATGTGGGTTTTGTCTATCAGTTTCATCACCTGCTGAGTGAATTTTCAGCTTTGGAAAATGTAGCCTTGCCCCTACTGATTGGCGGTGCTTCGGTACAAGAATCTCGAGAGAGGGCTAGAGAGTTATTAACTCGTGTGGGCCTGGCCGAGCGCTTGCAACATCAGCCGGCAGAACTCTCAGGTGGTGAGCGTCAGCGTGTTGCCATAGCCCGCGCTTTGGTCACTCAGCCCTCGGTGGTACTGATGGATGAGCCAACGGGTAACCTTGATCCTCATACGGCAGCTGCCATGTTGGACTTGCTAATGGAGCTGAATAAAACACTGGGGATTTCTTTTGTGATGGTTACTCATGACCCAGCAATCGCTGCGCGTATGGATCGTACAGTCTGCTTAGTCGAGGGTCTATTGGAGCCCGCTATTGTTTAAGTCTGTCCCAGTATTTATTGGCCTGCGTTATTTCACCGCAGGCGGGCGGGGCAATCTTTTGGTCTCGTTTATCTCTATGTTAGCGATTGCCGGTTTGGCCCTGGGGGTTGCGCTATTAATTCTGGTGCTCTCAGTTATGAATGGCTTTGACCGGGAATTGCGCGAGCGGATTCTCTCTGTGGTACCGCATGTGCAGTTGATTCACGGAGTGGGTGTCAAAGACTGGCGGCAACAGCGGCAGCTTATCGCTGGCCTTGATCAGGTCACTGAGGTGACAGCCTACAATGAAGCGGAGGGGCTTATACACAGCCGTCAGCGGACTCGGCCAGTGCAACTTTTAGGTATATCTGCGGAGGCACTGCCAGCGGGGTTAGGAAGTGTATTACAGGCGGATAATCTTGCTCTGCCTGGCGTGAATGAATTGTTGCTCCCCAAACCTCTCGCTGAAGATCTAAATGTAACTCTGGGTCAGCGGGTAACCGTTATTATTCCCGCTATCAATGGTACTAAGACCGCTGCCTATGCCTTTGTGGTCAAAGGTATCTTCGCTACTCATACAGAGCTGGATCAGGTGTTAGGCCTGGCTTCGCTATCTCAGGTGGGCGATATCGCTGGAGCTCCGGGCCTAGTGCAGGGGTTTAGATTGCAGGTTGAGGACCAGTTTAATGCACGTGAAATAGGGTACCAGCTTTTAGAACAGCTGCCATTTGGTTATGGCTTTCGCGACTGGTTTCAGACCCATGGCAACCTCTATCAGGCCATCCAGCTATCACGCAATTTAGTCGGTCTGCTAATTTTTTTGATTGTCGCGATTGCGGCCTTTAATGTAGTTTCGATGCTCATGATGTCAGTGGTTAATAAACGCAAAGATATAGCTATATTGCAGACGCTAGGATTATCCAGAGGCAGTCTGGTAAGAGTATTTTTAATCCAGGGAGCCATGATTGGGCTATTTGGCATAGGCTTAGGGATGCTTTTGGGCATCGCTGGCTGTTACTGGGTGGCTGATTTAGTGCTCTGGGTTGAGTCATTGATGGGTGCCAGTTTCTTAAATACAGCGGTATACCCGATTGACTATATTCCAGTCGATTTGCGCTGGCAGGATGTGGCAAGTATTGCTGCGGTTGCGATTTCATTAAATATCGTTGCGACAATTTACCCGGCGCTGCGTGCTAGCCGCATGGTTCCAGCAGAGGAGTTGCGCTTTGAGGGCTAAAGTTTCGGGCTAGTGCTTCAGGCCACAGCCTTTAAGTGTCGGGCTGCCGGATATTCTTGCGGGTTTCCCAGTTTTTTACTACCTTCCAGCGCCATAGGTAATGGATAAAGAAATAGCCCATCGAGGCCAGAATAACACCGCACAGTAGGCTTCCGGCAACCAGGGGCAGCAAAATTCCGGAACCCAGATTTAAAAACCATTCCCAGGTTAATGCCACGGTAAAGTTGATCGGTTCGCTACCCAGTAAAAAGCTACCTAGCTGATGGGTAAGGTAGAACATAGGTGGAATGGTAATTGGGTTACTGATCCAGATTGTCATCAAGCCAATAGGCAGATTTGCCCCGAGCCAAAAACACATCATTGTGGCGATTAATGTCTGGATCGGCAGCGGTATAAACGCGCAAAAAACACCCACAAATACGGCTAGAGATACCGAGTGACGATTAAGGTGAAACAGGTTTGGGTCATGGGCTAGAGAATTGACCCAGCGCAGAGAGCGCCGCTGCAGCAGTTTGCCGATATCCGGGAGAAAGCGATGAATGGTTTTGCGCGGCATGGAGCCTCTTTTACTCGACAGTCACAGCCCACATTATGCCCACAATATTTAACCGTAACTAGTGAAAAAGTCCCTTAAAACCAGACATAATTTCAGCTCCGATATACAATAACCGCTCGAGAACTTAAACCTATTTGGAACTATCCATTGAAACAGACAATCGAGCCCGCTCTGGCCATTAGCCAGCTTAGCAAAACCTATGAAGACGGCTTCCAGGCCCTCAAAGGTATAGACCTCAATGTGGCCCCCGGAGATTTCTTCGCGCTGCTTGGGCCCAATGGTGCGGGTAAGTCTACGACCATTGGCATTATCTGTTCGCTGGTGCGCAAAACAGCCGGTTCAGTCCGAGTCTTTGGCCATGATATAGATAAAGATTTCAGTACCGCTAAACAGTTTGTTGGCGTGGTGCCCCAGGAATTTAACTTTAATCAGTTCGAAAAGCCCATAGATATTTTGATTAACCAGGCGGGGTATTACGGTATCCCAGCTGGGGTCGCCTATGAGCGTGCGGAGAAATATCTAAAGCAGTTGGCCCTGTGGGATAAACGAGATACAGCCTCGAGAACCTTGTCTGGAGGCATGAAGCGCCGCCTGATGATTGCCCGTGCGCTGATCCATAAGCCCAAGTTATTGGTGTTGGATGAACCTACAGCTGGTGTCGATATTGAATTACGCCGCTCTATGTGGGAATTTCTCAAGGAGATTAATCGGCAGGGTACCACCATTATTTTGACAACCCATTATCTGGAAGAGGCAGAGAGCCTGTGTCGTAATATAGCGATTATTGATCATGGGCAAATCGTTAAGAACACCAGTATTCGCGAACTCTTAAAACAGCTTAATAAAGAGACCTTTTTACTGGATACCCGAGAAGAGCTGGCTGGCTGCCCGGTGGTTGAGGGCTATCCTCTGACTCTGATTGACAGCAACAGTATGGAAGTGGCGATTGAAAAATCGCAGTCTGTTAACGGGTTATTTACCGCTTTAACAGAGCAGGGAATTCATATTTTAAGCATGCGCAATAAGACTAATCGGTTAGAGGAATTATTCTTCGATTTGGTGGAGAAAAATTTGCAGGAGAAGAAAAATGGATAATGGACAGAAGTGGATTGCCTTTAGCACTATTGTGCGCCGTGAGATACATCGCTTCTTGCGTATATGGCCCCAGACATTGGTGCCGCCAATTATTACCATCGTACTTTACTTTGTGATTTTTGGACGATTGATTGGCTCGCGTATCGGTGAAATGTCAGAGCTGCCCTATATACAGTTTGTGGCGCCGGGCTTGATTATGATGTCGGTTATTACCAACTCCTATTCCAATGTGGTGTCGTCATTCTATGGGTCCAAGTTCCAGCGCAATATCGAAGAGCTTCTGGTTTCGCCAACCCCAAATTGGATTATTTTGCTGGGTTATGTGGTCGGTGGTATGAGTCGAGGCTTGGGCGTGGGTGCAATGGCGACATTGCTGTCCCTTTATTTTGCTGACTTTAGCCTGCATAGTTTGCCGATTACTATTGGCATTGTTCTTATGACCTCACTTATGTTCTCTTTGGCGGGGTTAATTAATGCGATTTTCGCTGGAAGCTTTGATGATATCTCCATTATTCCCACCTTTGTTTTAACACCGCTGATCTATCTGGGTGGTGTGTTCTATTCCATTGATATGCTGGGTGACTTCTGGGGCTCTGTGTCGTTGATTAACCCAATACTCTATATGGTCAACGCGTTTCGCTATGGCATGGTGGGTATTACCGATATCAATGTCGTCTGGTCATTTAGCATGGTGGCGCTGTTCTCAGTGGTTTTGTTTGGGCTTGCTCTGCGCTTGCTAGAGAAAGGCTCAAGGTTGCGCAGCTAATGGCGGATTACTCAGATACAGGGCTAGGCAAAGACACAGTCTACAGTGATCAATATGACGCTTCTCTGCTGTGCCCAATTCCTCGGGCTAAGGCCCGTGGCAGCGATGAGGCCTCACTGCCTTTTATTGGGGTAGATCTTTGGACTGGTTTCGAGATTTCTTGGCTAAATACTGATGGTTTGCCTCAGTTGGCGATTGGCGAATTCGTATTTCCCTGTACCAGCAAGGCCATTGTTGAGTCCAAGTCATTTAAGTTGTATCTGAATTCATTTATCCAAACCGAATACACTTCAATGCAGGAAGTGAATGAGATATTGGCAGCTGATTTATCGGCAGTGACAAACTCCAGAGTCGATGTGGTGCTCTATGATATTGGCGAGTACAATGGCTTTAAACCAATCTCAGAGCCAGAGGGTGTGTGTATCGACAAACAGCGGCTAGCGGTAGATACCTATCAGCCAGAGCCCAGCTTTTTGTCAGCCAATTCAAATTCAGTGGTCACGGAGACGCTATTTTCCCACCTGTTGAAAACTAACTGCCCTGTAACAGACCAGCCGGATTGGGCTTCCCTGTATATTAACTATAACGGGCCGGCTATTGATCGGGCAGGGCTGCTAAAATATATAGTGTCTTTCCGCCAGCATCAGGATTTTCACGAGCAATGTGTTGAGAAGATATTTACCGATATTTTGGAGCGCTGCGCGCCATCAGAGCTCAGTATTTACGCTCGTTATATGCGTCGAGGTGGTTTGGATATCAACCCCTATCGCAGTACCGTGCACAGTATTCCGCCGAGTTATAGGCAGGTGCGGCAGTAGTCTTGGTTAGGCTAGGCTGGTTTTCAAAAATTCAGCCAGCAAATGCACAGCCTCATTTTTCTTGTTGCGACTAGAGGCCAGCAAACTAATACCTACTTTGCCCAGATCAGGAAATCGCGGTGATGGCGGGAGTATTCTAAGGTTGTCTGGCACTGTACTTGTGGCCAACACAGTTACCCCAAGCCCCTCTTGTATTGCCTGCTGGATTCCGGTTAGATCGGGGATGGTATACACAATCTGCCAAGGCTGCTTTATCTGATCTAGTACTGACGTGGCCCGATGTCGATAAATACAGCCTTCAGCTGCGGCGATCAGAGGCACAATTGGGGCCCTATGGGAGCTGTGATAGGCACTGGAGACCCAGACCAAATCATCAGTTTTCACTAAATCGGACCAGGTTTTTGACGGGTTATCCTCCAACGCAAGTATAAGATCGTGGTTCTGTTTGCCCGATTTAGACAACAGATTTTTACTCAGCTCGCAGTTCACTTCCAAGGTAATATTTGGGTAGGCTTTGGCAAAGCGACTGACAATTTTTGGCAGCAGGATGGTGGCAAATTCACTGGGAATGCCCAACCGAATTTTACCGGCAATAGCATTCTTCGATAGTTCGCTAATCGCCAGATCATTTAATGACAGAATTTGATTGGCATAACTGTAGAGGTTATTACCAGCTTCTGTTAGTTCCAAGTTTCTGCCATTGCGAGTCAGCAGGGCTTCATCCACTAGTTCTTCTAGCCTCTGAATCTGCAAACTCACAGCCGGTTGAGACCTGCCAAGTATTTCACCAGCTTTGGTGAAGCTGCCCAGCTGAGCCACCGAGACAAAGGCCCTGAGTAATTCCATTGGCATGTTTTTCATGCGGTACCAAAGTATTTAAAATATTAATACTAACATTATATGTATTAATTTAACAAATCATGGTCCAAGCTCTATTATTATCTTTTCATAGCCCTAAAAGCGCGCTGCTATGCCTGAAGAGATAGACCTAAAGCAGACTCAGTTTTACCATCACCACTTAGCAGCGGGTGGCAAAATGGTGCCATTTGCTGGCTATCTGATGCCTGTGCAGTATAGCGATGGCATTATGCAGGAGCATTTACACTGCCGAGATAATGCCGGTTTATTTGACGTCTCCCATATGGGCCAGGTACTGGTGAGTGGAGAGGGGGCTGCACTGGCACTAGAGCGGCTTATGCCTGTTGACCTTGAGGCTCTGCAGATTAACCAGCAAACCTACTCAACCTTCACCACTGAATCTGGTGGCATTTCTGATGATCTGATTGTTACCCGCTGGTCGGAAGAGTCCTTTTTCCTTGTGGTGAATGCTGCCTGTAAAACGCAGGACATAGCGCACCTTAAAACTCATCTTGATGTCCATGCAAATCATATTGACGTGACCTGTCTGGCAGATCGCCAGTTGCTGGCCTTACAGGGCATACGTGCTAAAGAGGTGATGGCTGAACTTGCACCAGAGGCAAATAAACTAGTATTTATGAATGGTTGCCGCGTTGCTATTGATGGTATGGATTGTTATATCACTCGATCTGGTTACACAGGGGAAGATGGTTTTGAGATTTCTGTTGCAGACTCAGATGCTCTCATGCTAGCGGACAAGATTTTCTCCTATAGCCTGGTTAAATGGATTGGTCTGGGTGCTAGAGACTCTCTGCGTCTTGAGGCTGGCCTATGCCTTTATGGCCATGACATGAACCTAGAGACTTCCCCGATAGAGGCAGGCATTGCTTGGAGCATCAGCAAATCTCGCCGTCCCGGTGGTGCGAAGGCTGGTGGCTTTTTTGGGGCCGATATTATTCTTGACCATATAGCCAATGGCGTCGCGAAAAAGCGTGTTGGTTTTTTGGTTGAGGGGCGGGCACCCGTTCGTGAAGGCGCAGATATTATCGATAAGCATGGTGCGGTTGTGGGTCAGATCACCAGCGGCGGATTTGGGCCTACATTGCAGGCACCTGTTGCGATGGGTTATGTGCCAACGGAGCTATCTGCTGTTGGTACACAGCTGCATGCACTGGTGCGCGGCAAGGAGCGGCCTATCACAGTGACAAAAATGCCCCTAGTAAAACAACGTTATTTTCGCGGTTAATCCCTTAAGTTATTGGAGCCTAGTTAATGTTACAAAAGAAACGCACGATCACTGATCTAGAGAATGCGGCAGAATTTACTGCCCGTCATATTGGTCCCAATGAGAATGACCAACAGGCGATGTTGGCAGCATTGGGCTGCAGCAACTTAACGGAACTTACCGATCAGGTAGTACCAGAAGCCATTGCTATGACCGAAAGTTTAGAGATTGTCGGCGGCTGCACAGAGGTTCAGGCCTTGGCTGAATTGCGCCAAATAGCAGAGTTAAATCAGGTGTTCAAAAACTATATAGGGCAGGGCTACTACGGCACCATTACGCCCAATGTGATTCAGCGGAATATTCTGGAAAACTCAGCTTGGTACACCGCCTATACTCCGTACCAGCCAGAAATTTCTCAGGGCAGATTAGAAGCGCTGATTAATTTCCAGACTATGATCACTGACCTGACAGGTATGGAAATAGCCAATGCCTCAATGCTCGATGAGGGCACTGCTGCTGCAGAAGCCATGGCACTGTGCCAACGTATGTCTAAATCAAAATCTGTGCGATTCCTAGCTGATCGCGACTGCCTGCCGCAAACGATCGAGATTATTAAAACCCGAGCCGAGCCCATGGGGATTGAGGTTGAAGTTGGCAATCCGGATGATTTTGAGGGCGATGCCTTTGGAGTGCTACTGCAGTATCCAGGCGCCAGTGGTGAGGTGTGTGACTATCGCGAGCTGATTCAGCGTATTCAGGAAAACAAAGGCCTGGTAGTGATGGCTGCGGATATTCTCAGTTTGGTATTACTTGAATCACCGGGTTCTTTGGCAGCAGATGTGGCTATTGGCTCCACCCAGCGTTTTGGCGTGCCACTGGGTTATGGAGGGCCCCATGCGGGGTATATGGCTACACGGGAGTCCTATAAACGCAATTTGCCTGGCCGTCTGGTGGGGCTTTCCCAAGATGCCAATGGCGAGCCAGCATATCGGCTGGCCCTGCAAACCCGCGAGCAGCATATTCGTCGCGAGAAGGCAACCTCGAATATCTGCACTGCACAGGTGCTGCTAGCCGTTATTGCCAGTATGTACGCTGTTTATCATGGGCCAGAGGGGTTGACACGTATTGCCCAGCGAGTGCACCTGTTGACCTCTGTTCTGGCCCGAGGACTGAAGCTATATAACCTGGCGCCAACAAATAGCAGTTGGTTTGATACCTTGACTCTTAATACTGGTGACAAAACTGCTGAGTTGATCGCCTCTGCAACGCAGCGCAAGATTAATCTTCGCCAAATTGATGCCAATAACATTGGTGTTTCACTGGATGAAACCACGGGTTCAGACGATATTATCGCCCTGTGGGATATTCTTATTGGCGACAACAACTTTGATGGGGACGCCTTTTTCAAAGAGTTGGCTGAAGAGGTGTCAGGGGGGCTGCCAGGCAACCTTATGCGCACAGATAGTTTTCTAACTCACCCAACCTTCAGTCGCTATCGCTCAGAAACTGAAATGCTGCGGTATCTGCGCAAGCTTTCAGATAAAGATATTGCATTGGATCGGGCAATGATTCCTCTCGGTTCCTGCACCATGAAGCTCAACGCCACCGCTGAGATGTTGCCGATTACCTGGCCGGAATTTGCCAATATACACCCCTTTGCACCAGCAGATCAGACGGCAGGTTATCGCGCTTTGATCGACGATCTGGAATCTATGCTCTGCGCCGCAACTGGTTATGATGCGATGTCCTTGCAGCCCAATGCAGGCTCTCAGGGTGAGTATGCAGGCCTGTTGGCGATTCGCGGATACCATGAAAGCCGGGGCGATTCCCAGCGCAATATTTGCTTAATACCAAGCTCAGCCCATGGCACCAATCCAGCCTCAGCTCAGATGTGTGGTATGGAGGTTGTGGTAGTGAAATGTGACGATCGCGGCAATGTAGATGTTGATGATCTCAGCGCCAAAGCACAGCAGCATGCAGATAATTTAGCCGCGATTATGGTCACCTACCCATCAACCCATGGCGTGTTTGAAGAGCGTATCACTGAGATATGTGACATCGTCCATAACCATGGGGGGCAGGTTTATATTGATGGTGCCAACCTCAATGCGATGGTCGGTGTTTGTCAGCCGGGCAAATTTGGCGGCGATGTGTCTCATCTTAATTTACATAAAACCTTCTGTATTCCCCATGGCGGCGGTGGCCCCGGCGTTGGGCCCATAGGTGTTGGTGAGCATTTGGCGCCTTTTTTACCCCGGGAAACCGCTGATGGTCAGCGTCAGGGCGCTCAGGTATCTGCGGCACCTTATGGCAGTGCAAGTATTTTGCCGATCACCTGGATGTACATTCGTATGATGGGTCGCACAGGGCTTAAACAGGCGACTGAGGTAGCGATACTCAATGCTAACTATATGGCAGATCGGCTGCGAGAATACTATGAGGTACTCTATACGGGGAGCAATGGCCGTGTGGCCCATGAGTGCATTCTTGATGTGCGGCCTATCAAAGATGAGGTTGGTATAAGCGTGGACGATATTGCCAAGCGTCTGATCGACTATGGTTTTCATGCGCCTACCATGTCATTCCCAGTGGCAGGCACATTGATGATTGAGCCCACCGAGAGTGAGTCTAAGGCAGAGTTAGATCGTTTTTGTGATGCGATGATTGCTATTAAGCTCGAGATTAACCAGGTTACTAATGGGGAATTCCAGCTAAACGATAACCCTTTAGTCGGAGCTCCGCACACGGCGGCTATGGTCAGCGCCGACGAATGGCAACGAGCTTATTCCAGAAGTCAGGCAGCTTATCCTTTAGATTCCGTGAGAGAGAGTAAATACTGGCCCCCAGTTGGGCGCCTTGACCATGTATTTGGTGACCGCAATCTGGTTTGCTCCTGCCCATCAATAGCAGACTATGAGTAGCCTGCCGGTACTAGTTTGTGCCTGAGCAACTGCAGGCTCTGTCACCATGGGTGGGTAGTAGGTTTTTAGATGCTTGTGCAGATCGACGGCACTGCAGGCATTAACTGGCTGTGCAAATCCTTTAATAGAGATTTGACCTTTGTCGATACAGTAAATAGCTTCACGCACTAGGCCATAGGTGTCCTCAGAGAGCAATATCTCATTGCTCTCGGCAGAGGATTCAATGCGGCTGGCCAGGTTCACCGGACGACCAAGTAAGATGTAGTCTAGCCGATTCTCAGTGCCGAAATTGCCCACTTTACAGACCCCGCTATTAATGCCCATACGCAGTGCAGGCGGGTACTCTATGCCCTCAGCTTGCCAGCGCTGCTGTAAATCTTTCATGGCCTTTCTCATCGCAATGGCCATAGACACATAGGTGATGGCATCAGATCTCACACCGCGGCTATCGGGTTCCCCAACGAACACCATAATCGAATCGCCAATAACTGTGTCGATAGTGCCACCAAAGCGAAAGGCAATTTCAGACATGACGATCAAGTAGGTATTGAGCAGTGAGGTAAGCTGCTCTGGGTCAAGCTTCTCCGCTAGTTTGGTAAAGCCTTCCATGTCTGAGAAAAAGATTGTTAGCGCCTTTTCCTGAGTTTCAGCGCTAACATCCTTGCCTGTCAAAATTGCTTTGCGCAGTGGCGGCGAGAGGTATTTTCATAGCCGAAATGTTCGAAGGGTTAACCATTCGTTTCGGCGTAAAACAGAATCGTGCTGTTCAGCAAGCATATCGTGAGTATGACGCGCCATATTTGATTGCAGCAGACAGTAGCCAGCCACAACCAGTAGCCAGCCACAACAACCAGTATCATTAGCTGAGCTCTATGGCTGGGGATAATGGTAACGGGAGATAGCCAATAGGTCAGCAGCAGACCAACAAAAAGGCCAAATAGGTCAAGAGGAGCGGTGGCTTTCATAGCGCTAATAATGGCGATCAAAAAAGCCATTCCCAGCGCTAGGCTGAGTATGAGATCAAAGCTAACAAAGGCGATGAGCACGCCAGTCAGGATGCCGTCCACAAAGTCCAATAAAAGCGACAGTCGCTGCTTTTTTGGGCTGAAGGCGAGTGATTTGGCGTTGAAATAGCTGCTAAGTTGATAGAGAACCAAAGTAGGTAGTAAGGCTAGAAGAGCAGGGTGGTAGCCGATATCATTCCAGGCTCCCAATAAAATAATGGCCCCACACAAGCATAGCGCTAGCCGATAGAGCTCCTGCAGTTTTGGCGACGGGTAAATGATCTCTTTCCATATCATGACTTTAGTCTAGCACCGACTTTTGCCCAGCGTCGGAATCCTGCTGGGGCCCTCAGCATTGATTGCTTTATAGGGTACGTTTGTGTACAGTTGCGACGCTTCAAAACGGGCTGTAAGCCTCGGAACCATTGAAGCAGCGAGCGTGCCGAGCGCCTGCCCGATCTTAAGGATGGAAAACGGCAAAAGTTTATGGTGAGGTGTCCGAGTGGCTGAAGGAGCACGCCTGGAAAGTGTGTAAGCGTTTGTAGCGTTTCGAGGGTTCGAATCCCTCTCTCACCGCCAAGAAGTATCGTTAATACCCCGGCAAATGCTGGGGTTTTTTCGGTTATGGGTATTTAAAATACTGTAGAGTTACAGTTGTGAGCGCAAAATCTCATATCAGGCAGGCACGAGCAACCGCGCTTCCACTTAGCTTTCACCAGGTATTGCAACTCTGTGGCTTACCCCCCCCCCAACTTCCCAAAAGCCTTCGTTTCTAGATTATAAATGTCCACCTCAAAAAAACCTTGCTAGTTTGAGATAAGTTTTATCGCCCCCGTGTGACCGCAATAATCCTCATTTAGTCAAATGAGGGTAAGAGAAGAAGTATTCATGAGATTCTCATTTACACAAGATGTGCATCATTCGAAAGCCTCAGGTTTCGCACATGGCTACAATTAACACAAATAGTTTGATTTTCAGTGACATTACTCTCAAGTGATAGAGATAAATTAATATTTATCTTTGCGAATAGACCAGGTTTTTCTTTAAATAACTTTTCCTTCTCGACAGAGGATAATAAAGTTGATTGATAAGTCACTTTGCGAGATAAACCGCACTTTTCACATTGTTTCTCGATATAGACTTTCTTAACCATTTCCCATAAGCCAACAACAAATGCTCCTAACAAAAAACAGAGGAAGATCCCAAAATAGTTAGAACTAGTGCCACTCTTGATATTAATTGATGGGAGGTTAGTGTACCAATTGAGATGCAGTAGTAACCAATAAAGAAACACTTAGAGAGTTACCCAAAACGATTCCAGTAATAATATGCTTCATAGGTGCTGTCTTTAATAGAAAATTTCTTAATCATAACTAAATACCCCATCCAGTCAAATGAGGGCTAGTTCGCGTGAACATCTACCATCCAAGGTAAGCCCTTTTCAATAAATAGCTGCAATCCACTTTCCAAAGCTATTAGTATCAAGACAACTAATTTAAGACACTTTAGCAGCGGAAATTGGAAAGTCATTAGCGAGGTATCTACATGCACAACATTTGTAACAGAGCGTTGGTACAATATCACACATATCTTTAACTACCCCCTCAGGAAAAAAGATGATGAAATTAAGACTAGCCGCACTTTCTACAGTGGTTTGTTTTCCTTGTATGACATATGGAGATCAAAAAGTAGACCTCAATAGCCCAGAAGGATGGGCTATGGCATTCATGACTACCTCTACACAAAATTTAGGGCAGACACCACCTCAAGCCTCAAGTTTTAAAGAAATAGCAATTTCTGCTGAGCTAAATTCTATTCCACACCTTACTAGAGAGCAGCAAAAAATTGGTTTCGGAGGCTTCAAGGCTGAGGACTTAAACAAATCCCCAGCGTTTGGAAGATTAAGAGCTACTATTGGGCTACCATGGAATTTAAGCGCGGAAATGTCATGGACACCACCTGTCCAAATTAATGGTAGTAGACCTAAAAGTTTATGGGGTGCGGCAGTTTCAAGCCCTTTAATTAGCAGTGAAAAATTCGCTGTGGGGATGCGTGTATTTTTGCTTAGAGGTGGTGTTACAGCAAGTGTAACCTGTAGTTCGGATACAACTAGGTTTGAGCCCTACACCCCAGAAAATATTGTTGGATGCGTTGGCGAATCTAATGATAACTTAAAAATGGATCACGAAGGAGTCGAAGTGTTTTTGTCACTTAATAATCCATCAGAGCTGCGCCCATGGGTATCTCTTTCCTCGAGCTATCTAGACATGTCTGTTGCAATTGAAGCTCAACTTAAAGCAGGGAGTGAGCGAGCCTTTATTTCTTCTAGTGGATCAGTTCAAACCATTAGCGTGGGTTTGATCTACGATATTAATTCATCATCGAGCCTTACTTTAGCGAGCTCCTATACTCCTCTTGAAGCCCAAAGACTTAGCAAACTAAGATCTAGGGACGATTTCTGGAATTTTAGAGCGGGATTCTTGTTTCGCTTTTAGAGTTTCAATCTTACAAAAAACCAGCTTGCGTTGAGAGTTTTTAAAACTGCATTCGTAATAGCCAACGAGTCGTGTTAGCAATCGTTTTTTCTTTAAAACTGGTGATATTATAAAGCCAAACGTATGTCCTGCGCTTCAGGAAGGATGCAGAGGGAACTAGCAAACACATCTGGCAATGTGGCTAAGGTCACGTAAGGCCCTTCCTCCGGTCTGCTAGAACGCTGGCAGCAGTTTAGGGACGACTACTGCAGTATGGCGAGATAGCTCGACAAGCAATACCCGTTGTGTAGCTTGGAGTCGTCAACACCGATGTTTACTTCTTTATCTAACAGAAAGGCAAGCTGAGCCATCTCCATCATACCCTTGGCATCAGACTTAGCAGCAAAGGTGCCTGAACAGCTAAAGCTCACCCATCCATCAGCACAGCTTGAGAGTACTGTTGTGGGGCTTACATAAAGCTCAACCATGCAGTTACCAAAGTCACCATCACTCGCTACAAGGAGATTCTTGATCTTCGATACCATGTACTTCTCAGCGCCTATGGCTGGTGTTGTTAACATCAAACCCATTAGGACTAGGCTTACTAATTTCCTCATATTACATCTCCGGTTTATTGATCTGCTTTTTGTTTATCTAAGAATGCTTTAATTAGAATAAGACTTAAGCCACCCATAGGGGCTGAATTAGCATCGAGTGGATCAGTACCTTCATTTGCTTCTTCGGCATCTGTGTAACCATCATTATCATCGTCACTGTCCGAATTATCTCCGATTCCGTCCGAATCGGTGTCAGTTGTTTCGTTTGGATTCAGGGGAAAGGCGTCTGATCCATCGTCAACACCGTCATCATCCGAATCAACTATCAGGGGATTGGTTCCGATGGTAGCTTCCAGCGCGTCTGACAAACCGTCTCCATCGTCGTCTGGGTCGTTTGAATCTAAGATACCATCAGAATCTGTATCTAGGCCAGCGGGAGCACTTACCACTGAAATGTTCGCAACCATAGATGAATGAGGGAAACAGTAGTACGCCACGGTGCTGCCGCTAAAGTTCTCCGGAATTGTTACCGTTAACCTCTCTCCGCGTTCTATCGAAGCAACCCCAGAGACCGCATCACCCGACGCCGTGCTACTCGAGGTTAGCTCTGGATGAGCTGTTCGCCAGCCTGAACCTACATTAAAAGGGTGCCCTGAATCCGTTCGAATAAAAACATAGGTTGAACCCTTGGTGAGTTCGATTGATTCTGAGACACCATTTTCGCTAGACGAAAAGATATAGAAAGGAGACGAAAAGGGATTAGAATTTAAGCGAACATAGATGTCATCTGCGCTCACGGACCCGGCAATCAGGCACCAAACTATGATTCCGGAGGCCCACCGGCCTTGAACTTGAGAGCCTGATTTAGAGCTGCTTAGAGGAACCCTTATCTTTGGAAACATCACAATACCCCATGAATAACGTTGAGGATACGGGGCGTAACATTTTTTGGATTATGCTGAACGGCTAATTTCTTAACGCGGCAATTGGGCAAGTTCCTACAACTTAATGCTCCCCCATTAGTGCCTCTGGCCGATTACAGAGCATGTTAAACCTAAAAATGTTTAGGGGGCATTATCTTCCACAAATTTAGTTTTCCCGACAACTACTGGTGGCCCGTTTGAAAAAGAGTAGTCTAGGGCCCCAGCTACTTTTAAACTACCATCAATTTTAACTTCCTTGATTACACCGTCATCAATAAGTTCAGAGACGTCTTTTAGTTCGCCGTCGATTTCAACCTCATCAGTAAAATACCTACTGTGATCAACCGTACCTACAGTCTTTATTTCACCTATGCTAATGACCTCAACGTTCTGGCGGTCACTGTGATTCGGCACAGTTAAATCTGGACCTATTCTGACCACAGTAGAGAATAGCTTTGACCTGGATTCCAAAGATAATACGCTCCCATCATGCGCTCTCGCTGGGTCTGTTTTGCTAACACCTTTGAGAGTTGCACTTACATTATTTCGAGCTTCCCATGCAGGTTTCGCAGCTATGGATGCAACTTCTACCTCCTCTTTCAAAAGGTGAAAAGACAAAGCAATTAAAAAGGCGACACCCAATGACACATACTTCATTGCAAAATTGCCAGATAGCTCGACAAGCAATATCCGTTGTGCAGCTTAGAGTCGTCCACACCGATATTCACTTCTTTGTCCAACAGAAACGCTAGCTGAGCCATTTCCATCATGCCTTTGGCATCTGACTTAGCCGCAAAGGTACCGGAACAGCTAAAGCTAACCCAACCATCAGCACAGCTTGAAAGGACTGTTGTAGGGCTTACATAAAGCTCAACCATGCAGTTACCAAAGTCACCATCACTGGCTACAAGGAGGTTCTTTATCTTCGATACCATGTACTTTTCAGCACCTATGGCTGGTGTTGTTAACATCAAACCCATTAGGACCAGGCTTATTATCTTCTTCATATTACATCTCCGATTTATTCATCTGCTTTTTGTTTATCTAAGAACGCTTTAATTAGGATAAGCCTTTATCCGCCCATAGGAGCTGAACAAGCATTTAATAGGTCAGTGCCTTTTATTTGGATTCCTATAATCCCACTTTTTATCACTCGCTGAATTTTGTCTACCTCTGAACTGGTAACCTAGGCAATCCTAAAGAGTCAAAGACGGCATTGATAAAGGTTAGATTGGTGAATCTATCTAGATCAGATCGCCCTACGTTATGACGAGACGGAATGTTGGGCCCCTCCAAGGCTCCTCGATAAACACCCGAAGAAATCCCATTAGCATCTTCACTACTAAGATATGCGAGCACTGGAATATCGTTAAATGATTCAGGGGACGAGAATGAAACCATTGAGTACCCATTACGATCAAAAACTGCTATCGGTACTCCGAAAACGTCTTGCACCCTAAAAGGCCTTACCTCCCATCCTTCACCACTACCACTCTGATGATTTTCAGGCGTGCCCTTACTAGAGTCATACCATAAAGCAGAGCCCTCTTTTAACGACTCATCAAAGCTGACGATACGTAGGTGAGTATTTTTTTCCCACCAGAAGTCAGCATAGTTGCCTTGCTTATTTCTATCCACTTTATGATTTAAGAAATCAACTAACGAGCTTTTATCAGAAGAAAAATCTAGAGCGCCATTTGATCCTGCAAAAATCGTATAGATTTCAACTCTGTCGACCTCTCTAGTCCAGGTCACATCGAATGCTATGGAGTCCGATGGAAACGTATCAGCTTCAGGCAGGCCCTCAACATCTGGCAAAACCATAGATATTCTTTCACCAGAGTAGTCGCGAGTTGTAGAACAATATTTCCTTTTTATTGAATGATCTGGGACTTCATTCTCAATCAAACAGTTATCTTCAGTCGCGTACCCATTTAAGCCAAATTGCTGCTCTAAGACCCATCCTGAGGCTGATAACACATAAGTATCCGAGTCTTCAGGCGCTCCTGTGCAAGGCTGAAACCAGCTTTCGCCGTCAAGATAAAAATTTGTAGCCGCTACAGAGTTATTGTCAAAAGACAAATAATCAATCTGAGTATAATCTTCAGACGAATCATAATTGCACTGGCCTCCATATGATTTTGCTACTATCCCAGAGCCGGCGACTATTACATGATTCCTCAAAGTATCAGCCATCGGATTTATTTCTTCAGTCCCACCAGACACATCCGATGCCACATAAGCGGCACTTTGATTCACATCAACAGAGGTCTTAGAAGATTTGCTAAAGGAACTTTTCTCGGCTGCCTTGACTTGTCTCGATGCGTCATCTGACTCTTGCAAGTAGAATTCATAGATTGCCTGCTGAGCAGCCAAATCAACGGCGAAGGTATATGCCGAGCGATTAATACTTAAGCCAGAGGTGTCACCTTTTGCTAATTGAAGAATAGAGCGCGCCCTATCAGCAAGATCAATCTGCACTTCCTCAATAGTCCCTTGAAAGGTCTCTGATGCGGACTGCGCATTTGAATCATCGTTAGCAATGAAGTCTTCATCAATTTTAGACTTCAATTGGATCGAAGACTCTAGTGTCCTCTGAACCCTGTTGAATGTTGACTCGGAGTTTTCAATTGAAGGGTCGTCAAGAAACAATCCAGCTAGAATAGTAGTATAAACAGAGATATTGTTCGATTGAGTACCCCCTATAATTATCCCAGGAGCCATAAGTGCGTATGAATTATCAGGCTTTAATCCAGAAGTATCCTTTGTATTTTGAGAGCTGATTTCGGCAAGTAAAAATCCTTGATCTATCGGATTAGTCAAGTTGAGTTTATATGCTCCGTCTGCGTCTGTTACTGCAATATCTTCTTGAGGATCGCAAGTAAGTGATAAATCTTTGTCAGCGCAAACATTTGCGCCAATATTATATTTAGATAATAATTTTCCAATGATTAAAGTCCCATTGGCGGCGGCAGACTCACTCTCCTCTTGCTTATCCAAGAATGCCTTTATCAGAGTAAGACTTAAACCACCCATTGGAACAGAGTTAGCATCCAAGGGATCACTGCCCCAGTCGAGCTCATCGTCGTCTGGGTAGCCATCTCCATCTGTATCTGCAGCAAAACCTAGTGACGAAAATGACAAAAGCACTATAAAGCACAGAGTCTTTGACCAAACAGCTAGGAAGTTAAACATAGCTTCTCCATGAGTTATTAAGTAATTACTGAAGAATGGCCAGATAACTCGACAAGCAATATCCGTTGTGGAGCTTAGAGTCGTCCACACCAATATTCACTTCTTTGTCTAACAGAAACGCTAGCTGAGCCATTTCCATCATGCCTTTGGCATCTGACTTGGCCGCAAAGGTCCCCGAGCAGCTAAAGCTAACCCAACCATCAGCGCAGCTTGAAAGGACTGTTGTAGGGCTTACATAAAGCTCAACCATGCAGTTACCAAAGTCACCATCACTAGCAACTAGAAGGTTCTTTATCTTCGAAACCATGTACTTCTCAGCGCCTAAGGCTGGTGTTGTTAACATCAAACCCATCAGGACTAGGCTTACTATCTTCTTCATATTGCATCTCCAGTTTATT
>JAQXBF010000032.1 GCA_029252555.1 Porticoccaceae bacterium | reverse complement strand
ATGTCCTCTAATCTCAATTAGTGGACATAGCTGGACAGAAGGCAATTAGGCTGATACAGTGTTTTCTGGCTAAAACCCTGCCTTAACTGGCCTCTAGCCCTGATAATAAAGTTCTCGACTGCAAGTTACCATATTCATTGCGAGATATTATGTCCAAAGTCTTTAATGCCACACCCTTGTTTGATGCCCATAAAGCATTTGTTCGTCTCCCTATGGGTATGGCTATGTTTGATGACTACCCAGACTCAAAAGAATTTATCCATACATTGTGTGAGACGATTCCCGCCGTTCGCGATGACGTTATGCACACACAGTCGTTCCTGAAAAGCTACAGCCGCAAATCAGAAGCCACTTATCGAGGCTATCGCAATGAAGTTGAACGCTTACTCCTGTGGGCTTGGACGGTGGCCAACACAAGCGTTATCCAGCTAAAACGGCCAGATTTAGAGGCATACTTTGATTTTGTGCATAGCCCGAACCCAAGCTGGGTCGGCGCATCTGTGCAGGATCGCTTTAAAATAATCGACGGAGAGTCCCGTCAAAATAAGAATTGGCGGCCATTTGCCGCGAAAATCGCCAAGGAAGACCGCGCTGAAGCGCTAGCAGCTGGTTTAACGGTTGAAATAAGCAAAGACGGGCACCTGTTATCCCATGAAGCCATGAAAATCTGTTATTCCGCAGTCTCCTGTTTTTATGACTACCTAACCGACGAAGGCTATGCCTTTGGCAACCCCATTCCGGCTATTCGCAAACAGTCTGCCTACCTTATTAAGGGTGCGACCCAGAAAAACATTAAACGACTGTCTGATTTGCAGTGGGAAACCGTGCTCGACTGCGCCCAAATCGCGGCAGACGAAGACTCCGGCCATGAGCGCACGCTATTTATTATCGCCATGCTTAAAACTCTGTATTTAAGGGTATCGGAGTTATCTGAACGATCTAATTGGCAGCCAGCCTGGAAGCATTTTTGGCAAGACAGCGACGGCAATCAGTGGCTTAAAGTGCTGGGCAAGGGCAATAAGATCAGAGATATTTCAGTGCCAAGCGCCCTTTCTCCCTATATTCAGCGCTATCAGAAATACCGCGCTGGTCTCAACGCCAAGTTTGGTGCCAACAGTGCCTTGGTGTCCAAAAATCGAGGTACAGGTGGCATGACATCACGCCAGCTGCGGCGAATCGTGCAGCAGGCCTTTGATTTGGCGTATAAAAAGATGCACTCCGAGGGCTTTGCTGAGGAAGCCAAGGCACTACGTGAGGCCACAACCCACTGGTTAAGGCATACTGGCGCATCTCAGGATATAGCCACAAGGCCACTCAAACATATGGCAGATGATTTGGGCCATGCCAGTATGGGCACAACGGACCAGGTTTATATCCAGTCTGATATGAAAGAGCGCGCCCGATCAGGAAAGACAAGAGAAGTGTAAGAAGAATAAAATAGCCATCAATTAAACTAATAAAAACAATACGTTAAGATTTATAATTAAAGTAAATAGTAATCAATGAGCGGGTTTTCTACTCGCTATACAGGGGGCATAATGAGTATAGATGCACAACTAGAGGCCTGGGTACGTCCATTGGCACAGGGGCTATCGGATATGGTGTTCTACCCTATCCATATTTTTAATCAGGACTTCCCTTTAATAGTACTTTGGCTTGCCATAGCTGCCCTGTGGTTTACCTGTTATTTAGGCTTGGTTAATTTCCGTGGTTTCCGCCATGCAGTGGGCATTTTGACTCGCCCAGAGCCTCAGGGCGGTAAGTCTGGGGAGATTTCTCATTTCAAGGCGCTATCCACGGCTATCTCTGGCACCGTAGGGGTTGGCAATATCGGTGGTGTTGCTGTGGCCATTGCCATAGGTGGCCCCGGCGCAGCTTTTTGGCTATTTATGGCAGGCTTTTTGGCTATGGCCACTAAATTTGTCGAATGTACATTAGGTGTTAAGTACCGGCGCATTAACGCCGATGGCTCTGTGTCTGGTGGCCCAATGTATTATTTAGAACACTTTTTTCACGCGCGCAATTACCCCAAGGTGGGCAAGTTTCTTGGCAGTTTTTATGCACTGGCACTGGTGATTGGCTGTTTGGGTATTGGCAATATGTTCCAGTCCAACCAGGCCTATGTGCAGGTGCTGAGTATCACTGGGGGTGAGGATAGCTTGTTGTATGGCAGAGGCTGGTTATTTGGCTTGCTATTGGCAGCCACGGTTGCCCTAGTAATTGTTGGGGGAATTCGCTCCATTGCCAGCGCAGCCTCTCGTATAGTGCCGACCATGGCGGCGCTCTATATTGTCTCTGCACTGATTATTATTGCGATGAGTGCAGAGTATTTGATTGATGCCATTGTTTTGATTTGCACCAGTGCTTTTACCTGGACCAGTGCCCAGGGGGGCATGGTAGGGGCCATTATTGTTGGTTTTCAGCGCGCCCTATTCTCCAATGAAGCCGGTATAGGCTCGGCGTCTATTGCCCATTCAGCGGTGATGACCGACGAGCCCGTCACCGAGGGGCTAGTATCTTTGCTTGAGCCTTTTATCGACACCATGGTGATTTGCACCCTGACTTCATTAGTGATAGTGACTACCGCCATTCCAAATGGCTTATTGGGCGAAGGTCGCGGGTTAGAGGGTATTGCCCTTACCTCCGCCGCATTTGCCCATCATGTTAGCTGGGCACCCTATATTATTGCAGTTGCCGCTTTGCTCTTTGCCTTTTCTACCACCATCGCCTGGTCCTATTACGGCCTTAAGGGCTGGACCTATCTGTTTGGCGAGGGCGCTAAAACCCAGATGGTTTTTAAGATGGGCTTCTGTGCCTTTGTGGCGTTGGGTTGCATGATTCAACTGTCAGCGGTATTAGATTTTTCCGATGCCATGATCTTCTTGATTGCGATTCCAAACACTATTGGTTTGTACCTTTATGGGCCAGAAATTAAGCGTGATCTTGAAGCCTATTTGCTGAAGCACAGTACTAAATAAGGGTAAAACAACAGGTGAAATTAAAAATAGGGATTTTACAGGCAGATAATGTTCTGCCCCCGCTGGCCGAAGGCTATGGGGAATATCCAGAGATGTTTCAGCAGCTACTGTTGGCGGCTAACAGCAATCAGCAACTACAGCTAGAGTTTGTCACCTATGCGGTGAACCTTGGTATTTACCCAGAAGATATTGATGAAGTTGATGCCTATATTATGACTGGCAGCAAGAGCAGCGTTTATGAGGACACGCCTTGGGTAACTCAGCTCGCCGAGTTTGTAAAAAGCATACACAGCCACAAGAAGAAATTTATTGGAATTTGTTTTGGCCATCAGATGGTAGCCCATGCCTTGGGTGGCGAAGCGGGTTTGGCAGCAGTGGGCTGGTCTCTTGGTGTTAAGGAAGCCAGCCCTAACCCTGCCCCAGGGAAGAACCTGCTGGCTGACCAACCCTTTAAACTGATTTATAGCCATCAGGATCAGGTTATAAAGCCGGTGCCAGGCTCAGTTATTCTGGCTTCAACAGACAACTGCCCTATTGCCGCCACCTCTCTGGGTGAGCATATATTGACCTTTCAAGGGCACCCGGAGTTCTTTCCGGAATATACCAGAGCTCTTTATCAACTGAGGCGCCAAGCTTACCCGGCCGATACGTACAAAAATGCGATGGCGTCTATCCAAGAGACTGCTGATCAGACCCTGGTGGGTAAAATAATTATCGATTTTTGTTTGGCTTAAGAGCTTAAATGCCTGCCTGAATAAACTGACAGCCTAATGGAGAAAAGCGACTAGCGATTCTTATGCGGCTCTAGAAAGGCTTATCACCATCAATCACAATTCTCTCCAGGCTGCGGTAGGCCGGGAAGTAATCGTTGATCGGCTTGTGCTGGGTACTGCGATTATCCCAGATAGCAATGCAGTCAACGTCCCAACCAAAGCGGCAGGTAAATTCCAGAGTAGTATTGTGCTGATATAAAAATTGCAATATTGCGCGGCTTTCATCTGCTGGCAGACCGATAATATGAGTGGTGAATAGAGGGTTTACAAAAATAATTTTTTTGCCGCTCTCAGGGTGGGTTCGAATTACCGGGTGAATCACTGGTGGGTTATCGGCGACGGCACTGGCCAATCTTTCACGGCCGCCCTCTTCAGCTAAACTCTCTTTAAAACCATAAGAAAAATCATGGCCGGCATTTAAATCATTCAGAAAAGCCTGCATCCGTGATGACAAACCATCATAGGCCGATGTCATGCTAGACCACATGGTGTCACCGCCCTTCTCGGGAATAACCTTTGAACGCAGCACGGTTCCCATCGGCGGGTGCTGGCGAAATGTCATATCACTATGCCAGCATTCTATTTTGCTCGGCTTGTCGGCAGTGCTTTCGAGAATAGTAATTTCTGGAAAACCTGGCACGGTTGCGTAAGCAGGGTGAGTTTGAAGTGGGCCAAAAGAAGAGGCCAGCGCATGCTGCTGGGCTGGAGATACATTTTGGTTGCGAAAGAATATAACCTCATGCTCAACTAACAGAGCTCTAATAGCCTGGTAGTCATCTGCGCTGACTTCACCAGTTAAATCTATATCACTAATTTCCGCCCCCAGGGCACCAGCTATGAGTTTTACGTTCATTATCTGCTCTCGATCGCGCTTGTTATTGTTCTTTTATGGAATCACGGAGCATAGCTGCTCCAGAGTCTTGGGGGAATGCTAACACTAGTTGCTCAGCAAAGCCTCGGGCATTTTTTAATCTACCCAAATCTCTATTAATAGTGGTCAAAGCAATCAACAGGTCTCTGTTCCGTTTGTCTCGACTTAGGGCGTCAGCCATCACCTCTACTGCCTCTATCCCCCTGCCCTGTCCATTGAGTGCCAGACCATAGACATAGCTGTAACGGCTATTATTAGGTGCTAATTTAGAGGCTCGCTTGAGGCTTAGCAGTGCCTGAGCATTTTGTTTGCTGCGAATCTGCGCTAACCCAAGACTATACAGCACCGTCGCATCATTAGGGCTTATGGCCTGTGCTTGCTGCAGTTGCAAAATAGCTTTTTGCTCTTGCCCCTGAGCGCGGTAGAGATCTGCAAGGTTTAACCGGGCGGCAATGGATTTAGAGTCGAGCTGCAATGCATGCCGGTAAGCCTTTTCTGCGTTTTTAACCTGCCCTAAAGCGATATAGGCAGTTGCCAAATTAAGCTGGCCATTGGGCATATCTGCACTGACCCGCAAGGCTTTAATATAGCTTTTAGCGCGCCGATTTATCAGCTCTTGCTGTACAGGGCTAATCCCTTTGATACCTATTAATAACCTTGTAGCCTGAAGCCGCACAGACCGGACAGGGTCATCTAATAAGGGTGAAATATCCTGCCAGCGCTGTTCTAGGGGTAACAATGCCAGAGCCTGTAAAGCTCCCATGCGCACCAGCGCATCTTTATGGCTTAACTGCTGCCGGGCAGCGTCGTAACTGAGCCTATTGGGATAGCTCGCAAGCAGCCCTAAAGCTGTGCTGCGAGCCATAGTATTTATACTGGGGTTATTGGCTAGCTCAATTAACTGCTGGTTGGCGTTAGGTTGGTTAGTTCGTGCGGCGTAAATTGACCCAGCGGCCGGTTCAGGCTCGCGGGTTTTGCCCTTAAGCCAACCCTGAATCGCCGATACTGACCAATCGACGGTTTTATCTGTGTGGCACACATTGCAGGCATTGGGTGCGCCAATTTTGGCGGTAATATCTGGGCGCGGCACGCGCATGCTGTGGTCTCGACGGGCATCAACACCCATGTAAACGGTAGCCGGCATATGGCAATTCACGCATTGAGCGCCAGTGCTATCCGTATCTTGGTGAAAATGGTGGCTGGGTGTATTGTAAGTCTGGGATGCATGGCAGCCAGCGCAGAGCTCGTTGCCCTCAGCCTTCAACTCAAGGCTGTGCGGGTTGTGGCAGTTACTGCATGCCACACCCCTCTGATGCATTTTACTCTGCACAAATGAGCCGTACACGTACACCTCATCCTGTATCTGCCCATCCGCATGATATAGGCCGTGCTCCAGAATCTGCAGTTGGTAGTGATCGAGAAACCTTTTATCTGTCTGATGCTTGTTGATGGGGTCGTCGGTTATTTTAGCGCGCAGAGAATGGCAGCCAGCACAGGATTCTATCTCAGTGGTCGCACTATCATGGGGGTCACCAACTGGGTTTGCGAAATTGGCTCCCTCGGCTATCACCCAATTTAATGGTTTGGAGTATTGTACTGACAGGCCATTATCAGTGCCCTTGGCAAATGACTTAGCCCATTGGGCATGGTCTGCCCCCGGCCCATGACAGGCTTCACAGGCAACATTGACCTCAGACCAGTCCGTGTCATAGGTATCTGTGGCCATGGAATAGTTTTTCTCAAGGCCAGTTGAATGGCAGTCAGCACAGCGGCTATTCCAGTTGTAATAGGCACCGGTCCAGTGCAGGCTATCACCGGGCTCACCCAGATCGTCGGGCATAAGCTGGTACCAGCGCTGTCCCCCCTGCCCTTTTGGGCGACTATCCCAGGCTAATGTCATTGCCTGCATTCGTCCGTCGGGAAAGCTAATTAAATATTGCTGCAGAGGCTCCACACCAAAGGTGTAATCGACAGTAAAGTCACGATACTCACCATCCGCGCCCTGGGTATTCACGACATATTGGCCGTTTTTACGGGTGAAGGTTGATATCACCCCATGGTGATTAAGGCTGGCATTATTAAAATTGCCCAAGACTGTCTCTGGGGTTGCGGGCTTCATGGCCCAGTCATGATGAGAGCCCTGCCAGTCCTCGAACGCTTGCCGGTGACAACCGGCGCACTGCTGGGAGCCAATATAGTTAGCGCCAAAACTGTTAGTCGCCAGCATCAGCAAACAATGTAGTAAAACGGGCAGAAAAAGACGCACAGGCAATGGGGCTTATAGGATGGTTCAAAGGCCCTATTCTATGCGTAAACAGAGCCTTTGTAACCTAGTGCAGGGTTAGACGTTAAGCAGCAGGTGCTCTCTTTCCCAGGATGAAATAACATGATTAAACTCTTCGAACTCCACCAGCTTTATCGAGGTGTAAAGCTGGATAAAGGTTTCGCCAAACAGCTCAATAATATCCGGATCTTCCTGCAGGCCACGCAGGGCCTCTTCAAGAGTTCTGGGCAACGCCAGCTCTTCTTCGTAGGCATTGCCTTCGTAGGCCTCTGAGGGCTCGATCTTGTTTTTCATACCAAGATAGCCACAGGCCAAGGTTGCCGCAATAGACAGATAAGGGTTTACATCGGCACCGGGAAAGCGATTTTCAATACGATAGTTCTTGGGGTTTGCGTCTGGCACTCGCAGCCCTGTGGTGCGGTTATCAAAACCCCAGTGCAGATTAATGGGTGCAGATACCTCTCGAGTAAAGCGCCGATAGGAGTTTACGTTGGGGGCAAAGAAACTCATCACATAAGGCGTATATTTTTGCATGCCGCCAAGGTAGTGGTAAAACGCTTGACTATACTCACCCTCGGGGGTAGCAAAGATATTTGTGCCATCGGCCGCAGACAGTATGCTCTGATGGATATGCTTAGCCGAGCCTGGCTCCGAAGCCATAGGCTTGGCCATAAAAGTGGCATAAATATTGTGCTTTAGCGCTACTTCACGCACCATGCGCTTAAAGGTGAACACCTGATCGGCCAAGTCTAGCGGGTCACCATGGATAAAGTTCACCTCAAGTTGAGCGGCACCAGACTCATGGATCAGCGTGTCGATATCCAGCCCCATGGCTTCACCATAGGCGTACATATCCTCAACAAAGGGCTCAAATTCATTAGCCGCATCAATGCTATAGGATTGACGAGCGGTTTCTGGTCTGCCCGAGCGCCCTACCGGTGGCTTTAACGCCATATCCGGATTGATATTCTTTTCAACCAGATAGAACTCCATCTCGGGGGCAATAACAGGCGTTAGCCCCTCTTTTTCATAGAGCTCGAGAATATGCTTAAGCACTGCTCTGGTGCTAAATGGGTGGGGTTTACCCTCTTTGGTATAGCAATCGTGAATAATTTGGCCCGTAGATTCATTGGCCCAGGGCACATTGCGCGCAGTGGAGGGGTCTGGCTCCAGGAGCATATCGCCATCAATGGTACCCAGTAGATCCCAGTAATCATCAGAGAACTCACCAGTGACCGTCTGGGCCAGTATGCCCTCAGGTAAGCGGCTGTCTTCCTTAAGGAACTTCTTGGCAGGGATAAATTTACCCCGGGCATTGCCAGTCATATCTGGTACTAAGCACTCAACCTCTGTGATTTTGTTTTCCTTAAGCCAGTTCTCTATTTCCTGTTGCGACTGCATGGGGCACCTGGTGTTTGTCGTTAAGTAGCGGTTAACTAAAGCTAATTTTTGAATAATTGTTCAATTAATATTGAATTATTATTCGAAAAGATGATAATGTCAATCTTTCAATCCCACGCCGAGAATAATGTGAGCTCTTACTATCAGGCAAGTACAAACAAAACCCTGGCTTTCCCTGTATTAGAGGGGGAGCACGTCGCCGATATCTGCATTGTCGGCGCTGGCTACACTGGCCTCTCCTCTGCCCTGCATTTAGTGGAAAAAGGCTATAGCGTGATTGTGGTCGAAGCTGAAACCGTTGCTTTTGGTGCCTCTGGTCGCAATGGCGGCCATGTGGGCATAGGCCAGCGCCAGGACCAGTACTATTTGGAGGATAAATTTGGCCATGAGATTGCCAGCACCCTTTGGTCTATGGGGCTTGAGGCCGTTGACACCGTTAAAGGCCTCATTGAAAGGCACCGCATTAAATGTGATCTAAAGCATGGGGGTGTGCACTTTGCCCACAAAGCAAAATACTGTGTTGACATGGAGGAAGAAGTTGCTTTCCTCCACGACCGCTACGGCTATGACCAGCTGGAATATATCCCCAAAAACCGGCTTTCAGAGGTTATTGGCAGCGAGGCCTATCATGGTGCTGTGCTGGATACCGCCTCAAAACACATCCACCCGCTTAACTTTGCGCTGGGTTTAGCTGAGGCCGCCGCCAAAGCAGGTGTGCAGATTTACGAAAACTCCCGTGTCACCTCCTACGCAGGCTCACCCGTCGTGATCAAGACCAGCCAGGGCCGGGTAACTGCCACAGAGTTGATACTGGCTTGCAATGGCTATATCGAAAGGCTCGAGCCGAAGATTAACGGCTATATTATGCCCATTAATAACTTTGTGCTGGCCACCGAACCCCTGTCAGACGAGCAAGCTCGAGAGATTATTCCCATGGACACCGCCATGGCCGACAGCCGCTTTGTAATTAACTATTGGAAGCTCTCTGGGGATAACCGCTTGGTATTTGGGGGTGGAGAGAACTATCGCCGTGGCTTCCCTTTAGATATTAAGAGGTTTGTGCAGCGCTATATGCTTGAAGTGTACCCACAGCTGACCAATACCAGGATCGATCACGGCTGGGGCGGCACCCTGGCCATCACCCTTAACCGCCTGCCGCACTTTGGTCGTTTGCAGGAAAATATATGGTATATGCAGGGTTACTCTGGCCACGGCGTGCCCACGGCTACCTTTGCTGGCAAGCTTGTTGCCGAAGCGATTAGTGGCAAGTTAGAGCGCTTCGATTTAATCTCAGGCCTGCCCACCACCAAGTTTCCCGGTGGTACACTGCTTCGCTGGCCAGGAATGGTCGCCGGTATGCTCTATTACGCACTCAGGGATAGATTCTAATGAACAGCTTACGCAAGACCGAGCCAAGAACTCAGCCCGTACAAAAGCGCGCTCAAGAGCGCCGCAATCTAATACTGGGTGTTACGGCCGAGCTGCTTGAAGAAGTGGGTCAGGATGATCTCACCACCATCCTTGTCGCTAAGCGGGCCGGTGTATCTGTGGGCACGCTGTACCATTATTTCCCCAATAAGTACGCCATTATGTATGCGTTGGCAGAGCAATGGGTGGGTGAGATGGACGTGGCGTTACAGGTGCTGGAAGCCGAGCCTGTTGAGAGTTATAGCGTCAAACGATTTGTAGAGAGCAGCGCCGAGCGCATGCTGGCGGTGTACACCAATCAGCAGGGTTTATTGCCTCTGGTACAGGCTATGTATGGGGTGCCGGAGCTAAAAGAGCTAGATCTGATTCATGATGAACTGATTATCACCTCTATGGCGCGTATGTTTAAGCGCATGGATATAAGCAATAAAGCTCACGAGCTGGCACGCTTGGGGCGCACCTACCTTGAGTTAAGTCATACATTGATTATTGTAGCGCTTAATCAGAATAAAGCAGATGCAGAGAAAACGCTGAGTGAGCTGAAGTTTTTGAATCTCTCATTGCTAGAGCGGGCTAAGAGTCAGTTTTGAGTTCGGTTGTTGCGGCTGGAGACCCTTCGGTCGCCTTGCTCCTTCAGGGTGACAGTTTGGTTTGTGTAACCATGAGCATAGCAGAGGACCTCAAGAACCCAGCACCAACCACCAATGTTCCATATTCATAATCTAATTTAAATAAGCAGCATAAATTATTGATATTAAACAACTATCGAGTTTTATCTCGCATAGTCACAAACTCTTCAGCCGCCGACGGATGAATACCCACCGTCGCATCAAAATGCGCCTTAGTCGCCCCAGCCTTCAAGGCAATGCCCATACCCTGAATAATCTCCGCCGCATGATCACCCACCATATGGCAACCCACCACAACATCTGAGTCGCTATCAACAATCAACTTCATGGTAATCCGGTCAGAGCCGCCACCCAGGGTTTGCAACATAGGCTTAAAGTCAGACACATAAACAGCCACATCTGTGTATTCTGCCCGCGCCTGCTCTTCACTCAACCCAACAGTACCCAGCTCCGGCTGGCAAAACACTGCTGTCGGGATATCGCTGTAGTCAATGCTGGCAATACCACCACCAAACAGATGATCCACCAGTACCATTGCCTCTTGAATGGCAACTGGCGTCAGCTGTACTCGATCAATGACATCACCCAGTGCATAAACACTGGGCTCAGCAGTACAAAACTGATCATCCACCACAATAGAGCCATTGCCTGCCATCACCACTGAGGTATTCTCAAGCCCCAGATTAGCCGAATTGGCCTGACGACCCGTGGCATACAGAGCCAGCCCAGCGCTGAGGCTCTCGCCATTACTCAAGGCTACCTGCAGGCCATCATTGGTCTTGGTGATCTCATTGACCTCAGTGCTGAGATGAATATGCACCCCTTTAGCGCGCATGCCCTCCACCACCTTTTGGCTCATCTCTCGATCAAAAGACTTGAGCAAGTGGGGGCCGCGATACAGCAGATGGGTGTCTACGCCCAAGCCATTCAAAATACCGGCAAACTCAACCGCAATATAGCCACCGCCCACCACCACCGCGGTTTTCGGCAGCGTATCAAGAAAGAACATCTCATTAGAGCTAATCGCATGCTCACTACCGGGAAACTTTGGAATATAAGGCCAGCCGCCCGTCGCTACCAGAATAGAGCGCGTTGTGTAAGTTTCGCCATTAACCGACACCAGATGGGGTCCAGCAATGGTCGCGCGGCCATCATATAAATCAGCACCGCTGTTATCAATCAGGTTGTTATAGATGCTATTCAGCCGCTCAATCTCAGCGGTTTTATTATCTCTAAGGGTCGCCCAGTCTAGTGAAGGCTGCTGAGGCACAGACCAGCCAAAGCCGACGCTGGCATGAAACAACTCCGGGAACTGGGAGGCATAGACAAACAGCTTCTTGGGCACACAGCCCACGTTGACGCAGGTGCCGCCCAGATAACGCTCTTCGGCCACAGCCACCTTTTTCCCTTTAGATGCCGCCATGCGAGCAGCGCGAACGCCACCAGAGCCAGCGCCAATTACAAACAGGTCATAGTCAAAATGCTCGGTCATGCCATATCCTTGAATTTAAACGTCAGGTTCACACTTCATTGCTCTTGTTAATTACGCCTTCCAGCTTATTGTCTGAGTTATTAAACCAGGCCAGCTTGTAGTGCAGGCTAACCACAGTGCCCACAATAATCAGCGTGGGGGCCTTGGCGCCCGCACTACGCACGATGCCTGGCAGCGTATCAAGATCACCCACAAATACCTGCTGCCGGTCCGACGTGCCCTTCTCAATAAGCGCCGTTGGCGTGGTGGAGTCCAAGCCATGCTCTTTAAGCTGCTGGCAGATGGTTTCCATGCCGTTCAAGCCCATATAAAACACCAGGGTTTGATTGGGTTGCACCAGCTCTGGCCAATTTAAATTCATCTTGCCCGAGCGCAAATGGCCGGCAATAAAACGCACCGATTGGGCATGTTCACGGTGAGTTAGCGGAATACCCGCATAGCTGGCACAGCCCGAGGCCGCCGTAATGCCCGGCACCACCTGGAAAGGAATGCCATGCTCTGCCAATGTTTCAATCTCTTCGCCACCACGGCCGAAGATAAATGGGTCACCGCCCTTCAGGCGCACCACACGGTTGCCCTCAAGGGCGTAGTCCACCAGCTTTTGATTAATATTGTCTTGGGTAACCGGATGATCACCGGCGGTTTTGCCCACATAGATACGGGTAGCATCCCGGCGCACCAGATTCAGCACCTCTTTGGAGACTAGGCGATCGTAGAGCACAATATCCGCCTGCTGCATAAGGCGCAGGGCTTTAAAGGTCAGTAAGTCTGGGTCGCCGGGGCCACCGCCAACCAAATAGACTTCGCCAGTTTTGAACTCGTCGGTACTCTCTAGCTTATCGGCCAACAGCCGCTCAGCTTCCTCTAGATTATTGGCATAGGCCTGCTCAGCAATGGGGCCATAAAACACCTCCTCCCAAAATGCCTTGCGGTCAGCGCCATTGGCAAACTTGTTTTTAACCCGCTCGCGGAAGCTGCCGGCCAAAGAACCAAGTTTGGCCATGCCCGCAGGTAACAGGCTTTCAAAACGCGTGCGCAGCAGCCGTACCAATACGGGAGCATCGCCACCGCTGGAGATAGCCACCTGAATGGGAGAACGATCGACAATGGACGGGAATATCACCGTAGAGAACTCCGGGTCATCCACCACATTGGACAGCATATTCGCCGCTTGGGCACATTCAGACACCAGACGGTTTAGGCCACGGTCATTGGTGGCGGCAATCACCATCACGGTATCTGGATACTGCAACAGGTGATGATGCTCGTAGGAGGCAGTGATAAGCTCTAGGCCGCTACAGCCATCGGCCTTGTCTTTTGCCTCCATTTCCAGTAAGTCTGGGCAGTAATCTTTGGCGATAATGGTGATAAGTGCGCTGGCCTCTTGAACAAGGCGAACTTTACGAAGGGCGATTTCACCGCCGCCAACAACAACAATGCGGCGGCCTTTGAGGTTGTGGAATAGTGGTAGGTAATCCATGGGGGGGGTTGTTGGCTCCTAGAGATCCTTCGCTTTGCTCAGGATGACAATTTTTTGTTTCGGTGACATTCCTATTGAGTCATCCCGTACCCAAAACCCTTCGCGGGACATGCTAAACGCAGTGAAGGAATTCTCCAACAGCATCATCAGGTTCCACGATTTGCTGCGCGCTCTAAGGATGACTCTGTATTCCCTTGATAACACTCTGCCCGTTCATTAATGGCTGCAACACAGCCGGAATCGCAATCGAACCATCTGCCTGCTGATAATTCTCCATCACCGCTAACAGCGTGCGGCCAACAGCCAGCCCAGAGCCATTTAACGTGTGCAGCAACTCAGGCTTGCCCTCAGCATTTCTAAACCGTGCCTTCATACGCCGCGCCTGAAAATCGGCAAAGTTAGAGCAAGAGGATATCTCGCGGTATTTCTCCTGGGACGGCAACCAGACTTCAATATCATAAGTCTTGGCGGCTGAGAAACCCAAGTCACCACCGCAGAGAATCACCGTGCGGTAAGGCAGCTCCAGCTTCTGTAAAATCGCTTCTGCATGGCCCACTAGCCCTTCCAGTGCATCCCAAGAATCTTCAGGGCGCACAAACTGCACCATCTCAACCTTCTCAAACTGGTGCTGACGAATCATGCCTCGCGTGTCACGGCCATAGCTGCCAGCTTCACTCCTAAAGCAAGGGGTATGAGAGACAAACTTTATAGGCAGCTCGTCCACAATCTCATTACGATAGATATTGGTGATGGGCACTTCAGCCGTGGGAATCAGATAAAACTCACGCTCATCTTCCAGCTTAAACAGATCTTCCTCAAACTTGGGCAACTGACCCGTGCCATAGAGTGACTCACGGTTAACAATATAAGGTACATAGACCTCCTCGTAACCATGCTCCTGAATATGGGTGTTCAGCATAAACTGCGTTAGCGCGCGGTGCAGGCTGGCTAGCCCACCACGCATTTGCGAAAACCGTGAACCGGTGATCTTGGAGGCGGTATCAAAATCCAAACCATTCAGGGCATCGCCTAGGTCAACATGATCTTTCACCTCAAAATCAAAAGCTCTGGGCTCACCCCAGCGGCGCACTTCCACATTATCGTCTTCATCATTGCCCGCCGGCACAGATTCATGGGGGATATTGGGAATGCCCTGCAGTAGTGCATCTAACTCGCCCTGCACAATGGCCAGCGCCGCATCTGCCGCCACAGAATCGGTTTTAATCTGCTCACCTTTAGTCTTTAACGGCTCAATATTCTCACCCTTCGCCTTGGCTTCGCCAATCAGCCTGCCCATCGACTTGGAATAGCTATTGCGCTCCTGTTGCAGGCTCTCAGCAGCCAGCTGCAGTTCTTTGCGCTGGGCTTCAAGTGCCAAAAACGCCTCGGTATCCAGCGTGTAACGCTTAATAGTCAGGCTAGTGGCAACGGCGTTTAAATCCGAACGTAACAGCTTCGGGTCGAGCATGGTGAAATCCTTAAAAATTAAATCAAAAACAAACGTGTTAGCCAGGCCGCAACACTCACCGCCGCCAAGCATAAAACAACTGTACCCAGCGCATAAACTAGCGCCAGAACAAGGTGGCCATTTTGCCATAGACCAAGGGCATCAAGCGAGAACGTTGAGAAAGTCGTAAACGCCCCGAGAAAACCCACCATCAAAATACTGCGCATCTCTGGCGGCAACATGGCCTTTTCCACAATCACCACAAACAGAGTGCCCATTAAAAAACTACCCAGCACATTCACCGTGAGTGTTGCATAGGGAAACTTATGGCTGGCTGCATCAAACACCAGCATGCTTACCCCGTAGCGAGCCATAGCCCCGAGCGCGCCGCCAATGGCGACAGCAATCCAATTCATCAGGTTTTAATCCTTCTTATGTTGAGCATCTAGCGACCGCAGGTAGACCAACTTCTCGCTAATCTTTTGTTCCAACCCATTATTTGTGGGGAAATAATACTGCTTATCGGCAAGCTCATCTGGTAAATAGGTTTCCCCTGCAGCATAAGTGCCCTCTTCACTGTGGGCGTATCTGTAGTCTTTGCCGTAATCTTGCTCTTTCATCAGCTTAGTGGGCGCATTGCGCAAATGCATCGGCACCTCATAACTGGGTAGTGACTGCACATCGGCCATGGTCGCCTTGAAAGCGCTGTAAACAGAATTGCTTTTAGCTGCCACCGCACAATAGGTCACCGCCTGAGCCAGCGCCAACTCGCCCTCAGGGCTACCCAAACGCTCCTGAATATTCCAGGCATTTAAAGCCAACTCCAGTGCCCGAGGGTCAGCATTGCCAATATCTTCCGTGGCCATGCGTGCCAAACGGCGAGCAATATACAGCGGGTCACAGCCACCATCAAGCATACGGCACAGCCAATACAGCGCCGCATCGGGCGACGAACCCCGCACCGACTTATGCAGGGCAGAAATTTGATCATAAAAATACTCACCGCCCTTATCGAAGCGCCGAGTATCACCCACCAACACCTGCTCAAGCACAGTCGCATCAATTACCGCCTTTTCACCCGACTCGCGCGCCAGATCGTTGGCAATCTCTAAAAGATTAAGCGCCCGTCGCGCATCACCATCTGCTGCATTAGCCAAAAGATCTAGCGCCGCGTCATCTAATTGCAGCTCGCGCTGGCCAAGCCCAGACTCAGCATCGCCCATGGCCTGCTGAATCACGACCTTAATTTGGGCCTCATCAAGACTCTTCAGCACATACACCCGACAGCGCGACAGCAGTGCATTATTTAACTCAAAGGACGGGTTCTCGGTGGTGGCACCAATAAACACCACCGTGCCATCTTCAACAAAGGGTAAAAACGCATCCTGCTGGGACTTATTGAAGCGGTGCACCTCATCCACAAACAAAATGGTTTTGCGACCGCGCAGATCACGCTGCTCCTCCGCTTTGGCAATGGATGCCCGAATCTCCTTCACCCCAGACAGCACCGCCGAGATACTCTCAAAGTGCGCATCCGCAGAGGCCGCAATAATCTTAGCCAACGTGGTTTTGCCCACCCCAGGTGGGCCCCAGAAGATCATTGAGTGTAATGCTTCGCTCTCAATCGCCTCGCGCAATGGCTTACCTGGGCCAATCAGATGCTGCTGGCCATAAAAGCCATTCAGCTTGTCAGGCCGCATACGCGCCGCCAAGGGCTGATATACCTGCTGGCTAAACAGATCAGTTGGCATTGCGAATCACATCAACGCCAGCGGGAATGTCAAACACAAACAGATCAGCCGCCAACTCAGGGTTAAGCACTAGCTCTGTAAAACGAATACGCGTGACCTGACCAAGACCATCGGTCAGGGCAATCGACTCAGGCGCGCCATTGGCAAAGGTAATCTGCAAAGAACTAAACAGACTACCACCTTGCTCCGGTGTCAGCTCAAAAACACCTTTAGACGACTGATGAATAAAGTAAGCACTGTCTAACTGGTCTAGATCGCCAGAAAACAAGATCGCTGGCGTAGACTCAATATTGGCATCAAAGGGTTGCACAATCACTTGCTCAAGATCCGGGTCATACAACCACAGCGTCACTCCATCAGAGATCACCTGCTGCACCATGGGCTGCTCAACAACCCAGCGCAGGTTATTGGGTTGCGCAACTTGAAATAGGCCTGTAGCGGCATGCATCTCAAAGCCATTGGCATCGGTGATCTGTTGCTCGAATTGGGCTGAGAGGCTGGTGATGGGTTGCAATAGATCGCGCAGCTGCTGGATATGCCCTGGGGTGCCACCGGCTTGGGTAGTGAGGCTCGCCACTAGACATAGGGCTGTGGCTATGGATTTTATTAGGCGCATATTGGGATTATCTCGGGGTCTAGAGACTTCACGTCGGTATGGTTGGAGTTTACAGGGTTTGGGAGGATTGTTGGAGGGGTTGGGAGAATCAAACTGCGACTCTTTATTCCCGAGGTAGTGATTGATACTGCAAACATAATGTAGAAAAAGCTAGCAACAAGTTTGCTTACATCCTGGAAACGTTACATTAAAACTTAGACGAAGATCATGAGCTGTCAGTCGGGCGAAATGATTTTTAATTTTAGACTATTAATAGTTCTTCAGGGAGTTCAGGATAACTAGGCACTCCTTTAGGATTAATTCGGAGATTTAGCGCCTGCCTAATAATATAAGCGTGGGCATAGGCGGAATCCAGGTACTTCGCTTCGCTCAGGTTGACACAATTAAGGTTCTGGAAAACGCAATTAAGAGCCAGGCTGGTCTAGTTACGGGTTCAGCTAGCAGTCCAAGGTTGAGCTGTCTCTATGACTTGGGCGAAAGTATTTCTCTGCTGCCATTACTACTCATGGGACTTACTACCCCTGCCGCTTCCATCTGTTCGATAAGGCGAGCTGCGCGATTATAACCTACCCTAAGTTTACGCTGCACGGATGAGATGGACGCCTTGCGACTATCCAGCACAAAGGCCACTGCTTCGTCATACAGCGGGTCTAACTCAGGGTCGTCTTCACCCTCTTCGCCATTGCTAAAGCCAGGCACCGGAATGGATGATAAGGCGGTTTCGTCGGTGATCTCGTCTAAATAGTTGGGCTCGCCGCGGCGTTTCCAGTCGGCAACCACTTTGTGCACTTCGTGGTCGTCTACAAAGCAGCCATGAATTCGCTCTGGCACGCTGGTGCCCGGTGGCAGATACAACATATCGCCATGGCCGAGCAGCTGTTCTGCCCCGCCCTGATCGAGGATGGTTCTGGAATCGATCTTGGAGGACACTTGAAAGGCAATTCTTGAGGGCACGTTGGCTTTGATTAGGCCGGTGATCACGTCTACCGACGGGCGCTGGGTGGCCAGTATCAGGTGGATGCCAGCGGCCCTTGCTTTTTGCGCGATGCGGGCTATCAGCTGCTCGACCTTTTTGCCGACGATCATCATCATGTCGGCAAATTCATCAATCACTACCACTATGTAGGGCAAGGTTTCCAGCAGCGGTGCCTCTGGGGGCTCTTGACTGGCATCCCAGCCCATTTCGTCTGGGTTAAAGGTCCACAGCGGGTCGCTAATGGGATTGCCGGCTTTGGTGGCGTCTTCTATTTTACGGTTGTAGCCGGCTAGGTTTCTGACGCCCATGGCGGCCATAAGTTTGTAGCGTCGCTCCATTTCACCCACACACCAGCGCAGGCTGCCTGCCGCGTCTTTCATGTCGGTGATAACGGGCGTTAGCAAATGGGGAATATCGTCGTACACCGATAGCTCTAACATTTTCGGGTCGATCAGAATTAGCTTCACCTCTTCTGGCGAGGCTTTAAATAGCAGGCTGAGTAGCATGGCATTAATGCCCACCGACTTACCAGAGCCGGTGGTGCCTGCCACTAACAAGTGGGGCATGCGTGCCAAATCGGCGACGGTGGGTACGCCGGCAATATCATGGCCCAGGGCCAATGTTAGCGGTGAGTTGGAACGGTCGTAGGCATCGGATGATAGCACTTCACTCAGGCGCACCATCTCGCGTTTTTCATTGGGGATTTCAATGCCCACTACAGATTTGCCCGGGATCACTTCTACCACGCGCACACTGATCACGGCCATTGAGCGCGCCAAATCTTTGGCCAGGCCGCTGATACGGCTGACTTTGACGCCAGCAGCCGGCTGAATTTCAAAGCGGGTTACCACTGGGCCGGGCAGCACTTCTACCACCTCGGCTTTAATGCCAAAGTCTTGTAATTTCAACTCTAATAGCCTGGAGAGGTGCTCCAGTGACTCTTCGGAGTAGCCAGTCGCTTCAGACTTATCCATAGGGTCTAGCAGGTTTAGTGGTGGCAGCGAGCCAATAATTTCGGTGTCACCAAATAATGTTTGCTGCTTCTCTCGCTCAATTCTGGGGCTGGCGACGGGCTTTGCTTTGGGTGCTTGTATGGTGGGGGGCTTGCGCTCTTTTTTACTTTTAGCGGCGGCTTCTACTTTTACCATGCGTTCGGTTTGAGCGTCTTTCGAGGCGCGCATTTCTTGCCTGCGTCTTTTGCGTTCGACTATGGCAACCACAAGAGTATCAATGCTGTTGAGGGCAAAGGCACCTAGGCAATCGATGGTACGAATCCAAGAGATATCGGCAAACACGGTGAGGCCAAATAGAAACAGGGCTAATAATATAAGTGTGCTGCCGGTATAGCTAAAGGCGGCCATGATGGCTTCGCCAATTTTGCTGCCAAGTATGCCGCCACTGCCGAAGGGGTAATAGGTGACTGTCTCGGCATATTGAATATAGGCCAAAGAAGTGGCGCTGATCATAACTAATACAAAGCCAACTACCCGCAAGATAAAGGTGACTGAGTCAAAGCTATCGGCTTCGTGCAAGAAGTGGGTGCGCAGTATTTGGGTGGCACGCACGGCAAGCAATAAGGGAAAAAGGTAGGCCATGCCGCCAAATAATGAGTAGAACACGTCTGCCAGCCATGCGCCCACTGGGCCAACAAGGTTAGCCACTTCTGCGCGGGAGCCGGTGTGGGACCAGCCTGCGTCTTCTGCTGAGTAGGTAAGCAGTGCCAAAAAAAAGATGATGCACAGGGCAAGCCAACCAATCATGGCGCCCTCGGCTAGCAGTCTTTTACTACGTAATTGGGATTCACCATCACTGGCGGAGGCCGCTCTCGCTATTTTATTTTGGTTACTGCTCAACAGACGATTTCCCTGTACTCTTTTTACGGTGATTAATTGTAGCGGATTCTCCCGCAAACGCCATGCTGGGCTCGCCATAATAAGCGACTATGCCCTAGATATAAAAAACCAATTGGTGATGCTGGCGGTATTCTTTATAGTAGCGCCCTTGAGAGTTTCCTGACCTAGCTCTTAGTTGTATGTATCGCATTTTTTTAACCTCATCATTAACCCTAGAAGGTAGAGTTTGTTTTATGTCTAAGTCACAGCATTTTCCCTTAGTTATTCTTGGTTCTGGCCCCGCTGGCTGGACCGCTGCTGTTTACGCCGCCCGCGCTAACCTTAGCCCTGTGGTTATTACTGGTATTCAGCAAGGGGGGCAGCTGACCACCACTACTGATGTGGATAACTGGCCTGGTGACGCCGATGGTGTGCAGGGTCCAGATTTAATGGTGCGTATGCAAAAGCATGCGGAGCGCTTCGATACCAAAACAATTTTTGATCATATTGACTCTGTCGATGTAACTAAGAAGCCTTTTACACTGGTGGGCACTAACACCTATACCTGCGATGCTTTAATCATTGCCACTGGCGCATCAGCTCAGTATCTGGGCCTGCCTTCGGAAGAGGCATTTATGGGTAAAGGTGTATCGGCCTGCGCTACTTGCGATGGTTTCTTTTACCGTAACCAGAAGGTTGCCGTTATTGGTGGCGGTAATACGGCGGTGGAAGAGGCTCTGTACCTGTCTAATATCTGTTCTGAGGTGGTGTTGGTGCATCGTCGCGATGCTCTGCGTGCGGAGAAAATGCTGCAAGATAAGCTGTTTGAGAAAGAGAAAAATGGCAATATCAGCATTGAGTGGAACCACAATCTGGGTGAGGTTTTGGGTGATGATGCCGGCGTAACTGGCATGGAGCTATTTGAAACCAGCACTGGCGAGAAGAAGCAAATTGATGTGACTGGTGTGTTTATTGCTATTGGTCACAAACCCAACACTGATATCTTTACCGATAAGCTGGATATGAAAGATGGTTATCTCACCATTGCTGGTGGCCTCTCTGGTAATGCCACTGAGACCAGTGTAAAAGGTGTTTTTGCGGCCGGTGATGTGGCTGACCATGTCTATCGCCAGGCAGTAACCTCGGCGGGCAGTGGCTGTATGGCTGCTCTAGATGCTGAGCGTTTTCTCGATAGCTGATGAATCTAACGCTCTTAGATTCTCAGCAACCCCAGTTTCCCCATCCACGCCATGCTGTTAAGGAGCCCGATGGGCTTCTTGCAGTCGGCGGCAATCTGTCTCCTTCTACGCTTATCGATGCCTACCGCCAGGGTATTTTCCCCTGGTACCAGGATGATGATCCTATTCTTTGGTGGAGCCCCAGTGAGCGCTGCCTGATCGATATGGCGGGCCTACACCTGTCTAGAAGCCTTTTGCGCGCCCTGCGTCGGCAAAAATATACCATCACCAGCGATAAAGATTTTGCCGGCGTTGTGCAAGCCTGCGCGGCTCCCAGAGATGATGATAGCGGTACCTGGATTACTGCTGAGATGGCTGAGGCTTATTGTCGGCTGCATGGTATGGGGCAGGCTCATTCTGTTGAGGTCTGGGACCAGAATCAGCTAGTGGGTGGTATCTATGGCGTGGCTGTGGGAGAAATATTCTGCGGCGAGTCGATGTTTAGTCGGGTAACCGATGGCTCTAAGATTGCTATGGCTAATCTTTGTTTCGGGCTGCGCCAGAGGGGCTTTAAGCTGCTTGATTGCCAGTTGGAGAACCCTCATTTGATGAGTATGGGAGGGTATCTGGTGCCCAGAGAAGAGTTTTTAGCTACCCTGGATTTATGCCGTGATAAGCAGCCTGACTGGCCCGATGATACTGATTGGGCTGGGTGTAGCTAAAGCGTCATCCTGAACCCAAACAAGAACATTGAGTAACCCTCTTCGATCAACTAGGCTTAGAGCCTGGAGTAACTTTGTTTTTAAGTGAATCTATGACTAGAGACATTTCACCAGATATTGGCAAAATCAGGCTGCTGTTAACCGAGCCCCACGACTGTAGCTACCTTGATAATCGTCAGGCGACAACGGCTTTTGTTGACCCAGAAATTGAAATCGATGGTGCGCTTTACGGGCGCATGAGTGATATGGGCTTTCGTCGCAGCGGGCTGTATCTTTACTCCCCTTTATGCAGTGCCTGTAATGCCTGTGTGCCAGCCCGCATACCCGTGGACATTTTTCGCCCCTCACGCTCGCAAAAACGCTGTTTAAAGCGCAATAGTGATATTACCGTCAGGCAGGTCAAGAACATTAGTTTTGATGAGCATTACCCGGTTTATGATCGCTATATCTCTGGTCGCCATTATCAGGGAGATATGTTCCCACCTTCACGGGACCAATTTGAGCAGTTTCTGGGCAACGCCTGGGACTGCACCAATTTTCTTGAGTTGTGCATTGATGGGGAGCTGATCGGCTGCGCTGTGGTGGATGTGCTGCCCAATGCCCTCTCGGCTATCTATACCTATTTTGACCCGGATTACACCGCCCGCAGCCTTGGTACCTTAGCTGTTCTGTTTCAGATTCAGCTGGCGCAACACATGGGGCTGGGTTATCTGTACCTGGGATACTGGATCGAAGACTGCCAGAAGATGAGTTACAAGACTAATTACAAACCACTAGAGTTGCTGCAAGAAAATACCTGGCGACTTTCTATGTAAGCGACTGCTGCATGGCTGTGTAAATGACTTTGCTATAACTGACGTTTTAGGGCAAACTGCGCCCTTTTTTACAGGCACGAAAATAAGCGTATGGCGAAGGAAGATCACATTGAGTTAGACGGCGAGGTCATTGACACTCTGCCAAATACAACATTTCGAGTTAAGCTCGAAAATGACCACGTTATTATTGCCCATATCTCTGGCAAAATGCGAAAGCATTACATCCGGATTCTGACTGGGGACAAAGTTAAGGTTGAGATGACACCTTATGACCTTACCAAAGGCCGCATTACCTTCCGCGAACGCTAAGCATCTCTGTAGTTCTTAAGTTCACAAAAAAGCGAGATACTACCATTGGCAAATATCTCGCTCTTGTTTAGCTACGTCTTTTAGTGGCAGTTCCCCCTAGGTTGAAACAGCCTCTTTCGGCTCTGTGGCAACCGCTAGTTCATTGTCTTCCACGGTAACAAAAACCGTGCCGCCTTTATCTGCAAGGCTACCAAACAAGACTTCTTCTGCCAGTGGCTTCTTGATCTTCTCTTGAATTAAACGATCCATAGGTCGTGCGCCCATTTTGGCGTCGTAACCATTCTCTGCAAGCCACACGCGAGCATCGTCATCTATATCGAGAAACACTTTCTTCTCGTCAAGCTGCGACTGCAATTGCACCAAGAACTTGTCGACCACTGTTTTAATCACATCCATACTCAGCTCGCCAAATTGCACGATGCTATCCAGCCTGTTGCGGAACTCGGGGGTAAACATTTTCTTAATCGCTTCCATACCGTCAGTGGCATGGTCCTGATGGGCAAAGCCCATAGATGCCCTGCTCATCAATTCGGCGCCCGCGTTGGTGGTCATAATCAAAATCACATTGCGGAAGTCAGCTTTACGGCCATTGTTGTCGGTCAGGGTACCGTGGTCCATAACCTGTAGTAGCAGGTTAAAAACGTCCGGGTGAGCTTTCTCAACCTCGTCCAGCAGAATAATTGAATGGGGCTGCTTGGTAACTGCCTCGGTCAATAAACCACCCTGATCGTAGCCCACATAGCCTGGAGGCGCACCAATCAGCCGTGAAACGGTGTGGCGCTCCATATACTCTGACATATCAAAACGAATAAGCTCTACACCTAATACATTGGCCAACTGTCGACTCACTTCGGTTTTACCCACACCTGTGGGGCCGGCAAATAAGAAGCTACCAATGGGCTTTTCACCCTCGCGCAGACCGGCTCGCGCCAGTTTGATCGATGTGGCTAGTGCATCAATGGCTTGATCCTGCCCAAACACAACCATTTTAAGCTTCTCTGCCAGACCTTTAAGCTGAGCTTTATCGGAACTGGAAACACTTTTGGCGGGTATTCTGGCAATTTTAGAGATCACTAACTCAATATCATTAACACCAATGGTCTTTTTACGGCGACTCTCAGGCTGCAAGCGCTGGTAAGCGCCAGCTTCATCGATAACGTCAATTGCCTTGTCGGGCAAGAAACGATCCGTGATATGACGGCTAGATAGCTCTGCAGCAACCTTGAGGGATGGGTTGGTGAACTTAAGGTCATGGTGCTCTTCAAATCTCGATTTGAGGCCTTTTAAAATTTCATAGGTCTCTTGGATGCTGGGCTCTGGCACATCAATCTTTTGGAAACGACGTGACAGTGCGTGGTCCTTCTCGAAGATACCGCGATACTCTTGATAGGTAGTTGAGCCGACGCAGCGCAGTTGCCCTGAGGACAGCAGCGGCTTGAGAAGGTTAGAGGCATCCATTACGCCACCGGAGGCAGCACCTGCACCGATAATAGTGTGTATCTCATCAATAAACAGGATAGATTTATCTTTCTTCATTAACTCGGCAATAATACCTTTGAGGCGTTTTTCAAAGTCACCTCGATACTTGGTACCGGCGAGCAGTGAACCCATGTCCAGGGAGTAAACAGTGCTGTCGAGCATAGGCTCGGGCACATTCTCTTCGATAATAAGCTTGGCCAGGCCCTCTGCTATCGCCGTTTTACCCACACCAGACTCGCCCACTAACAATGGATTATTTTTGCGACGCCGGATCAATATCTGGCTGACCCGCTCTATTTCAGCATCGCGGCCAACCAGAGGGTCTATCTGTCCTAGCTTAGCCTGCTCGTTGAGGTTGATAGCAAACTGGCTTAACAGGCTCTCCTCTTGATTCTCTGCTGTGCCGCTATCTGCCTCGGACTCTTCATGCTGATCATGGCTATGTTCAGACTGGTCTGCATACTTCGAGATACCGTGGGAGATGTAGTTAACTACGTCGATACGCGCAATGTTCTGAAGGCGCAGGAAGTAAACCGCCTGACTCTCCTGCTCACTAAAGATAGCGACAACGACATTGGCACCGACTACTTCGCTATTGTTGGCTGAATTAACCTGAAAAACTGCGCGCTGCAACACGCGTTGAAAACCATGAGTTGGCTGAGTCTCCTGTTCCAGCTGGGTCTCAGGAATGGTAGGCATCGTGGAATCGATAAATTCGGTCAGATCCTGTCGTAGAATATCTAGGTCCGCGCCACAGGCTCTAAGGACATTTGAGGCGGATGCGTCGTCTAAAAGCGCTAATAGCAAGTGCTCAACGGTCATAAATTCATGACGTTTATCACGGGCTGTTTTAAACGCTAGATTAAGGGTGACTTCAAGTTCTCTACTTAACATATCTATGACTCTTCTTCGTCTTCGCAGGGTTCTATTTCACACAGTAGCGGATGCTGGTGGTCCATCGAGTATTGATTTACGACTGCCGCTTTCGTCTCTGCTACATCTTCAATATAGATGCCGCAGACACCCTTTCCCTCGGTGTGTATCTTAAGCATGATCCGAGTCGCATTCTCCCGCGACTTGTAGAAAAATTGCTCAATTAATTCGACTACAAATTCCATTGGTGTGTAGTCATCATTTAACAAAACTACTTGGAACATACGGGGCTTCTTCAACATTGGCCTTGATTCTTCGACCACAGTATCGCCATCCCGTTGCCAATCTGGTGTATTTTTTTCGTCGCTCATGCAAAACAGCCGATTACCTAATAATAAAAGAGTGTTTGTATCTTACAACAGAACCCCTGCTCTAGTGAACCGATGAGCGGTACTTGACAGAAAGTTGCAGTAATCTAAGGTTGCAGTTGCCTTGCGAAAGGCAACGTGAGCAAAAATGATGTTTGCTCCTTTAAATTACTTCAAAGGATGAAGACGACAGGCTATGACAAATATAGGTACGATAAAATGGTTCAGTAATGCCAAGGAGTTTGTTTTTATTCTCCCCGATAACGGTGAAGGTGATATTTTTGTCCAATACAGCGCGATTAATATCGAAGGTTATAGAACATCAGAGGTGGGACAAGTTGTTAGCTATGAAACCGAGCGCGGTGAAAAAGGTTTACATGCTAATAATATTATCCTTGTAGAACCAGAGGACGAGCCAAATCGGGTCGAGTCTGCACAACCTGAGGCAAGTGCCTTCGTCTAACTGCTGCTCACAATCCCGATTTTTAACAGCTACTTCAAATACTTCACTCAAGGCCTAAATGGCAAATATTAAAAAAAACCCGGTGCTAGTCACTAGCGCCGGGGTTTTCGTTTCTTTACTGCAACTTTACAAGATCTTAATAAGCTTACATATTACCTATCATTGCATCACCAAACTCTGAGCAAGACATCAGAATGGCATCATCCATCAGACGCTCAAAATCATAGGTCACTTTCTTTTCAGAGATAGCGCCTTCGATACCTTTGATTACCAGGTCTGCAGCTTCGCCCCAGCCCATGTGACGCAGCATCATTTCAGCTGAAAGGATCAATGAGCCTGGGTTCACTTTATCCTGGCCGGCGTACTTTGGCGCTGTACCATGTGTGGCTTCAAAGATAGCAACGTCGTCTGACAGGTTGGCACCTGGTGCGATACCAATGCCGCCTACCTGAGCTGCCAGAGCATCTGAAATATAGTCACCGTTGAGGTTCAATGTAGCCAGAACGCTATATTCATCTGGGCGCAGGATGATCTGCTGCAACATGGCGTCGGCGATTACATCTTTAATAATGATGTCTCCACCAGTGTTTGGGTTCTTCACGACGTGCCATGGGCCACCATCTAGAGGCTCGCCACCGAACTGCTCTGCAGCAACTTCATAACCCCAGTCGCAGAAAGCGCCCTCAGTGAATTTCATGATGTTGCCTTTGTGTACCAGTGTTACAGAGGGCTTGTTCTGGTCGATCGCGTACTGAATAGCTTTGCTGACAAGGCGCTTGGTGCCCTGCTCTGATACTGGCTTAACCCCAATACCACAGTTCTGATCAAAACGGATCTTACTAACGCTCATTTCATCTTGTAAAAACTTGATCACTTTATTGGCTTCGTCTGTGCCTGCACGCCATTCGATACCGGCATAAATGTCTTCTGAGTTTTCACGGAAGATACACATATCAACCTTATTAGGCTCTTTTACTGGTGAGGGAACGCCCTCAAACCAGCGCACTGGGCGCTGACAAACAAACAGATCAAGCTCCTGACGCAGGGCAACGTTTAGAGACCTAAAGCCACCGCCAACGGGAGTCGTCAATGGACCTTTAATTGAAACGGCATAGTCTTTAACAGCTTCTAGCGTTTCTGCGGGAAACCAGTCACCTTCGTACATCTCGGCAGCTTTCTCGCCACAGTAAACTTCCATCCAAGAGATTTGCTTGCTGCCATCGTAGGCTTTAGCAACAGCTGCATCGATAACCTTGACCATTACCGGAGTAATGTCGACACCAATTCCATCACCTTCGATAAAAGGAATAATTGGATTGTTTGGTACATTTAGTGAGAGGTCGGCGTTGATTGTAATTTTTTCACCAGATTGAGGAATCTGGATGTGTTGATATCCCATTGTGATCTCCGAGAAATATAAGCTGAGTTTTAGATTATTTGTAAAAAATTTACCAGATGGCGGGCATTTTACAGTATTTTGCGCCTTTTTTGTAACCCTGATTCATTTACAATGGGGTTAATTGGAGAAATAAATTGGCTAAATTGATCATATTAAACAAACCATTTCAGGTGTTGAGCCAATTTACCACCGATGGCGATAAACGTACCCTTACAGACTATATGGATATTAAACAGGTGTACCCTGCTGGGCGGCTGGATTTTGATTCAGAGGGTATGCTTCTGCTCACCGATAACGGCCAGTTGCAGGCCCAGATTAGCGACCCTAGATACAAGCTGACAAAGACCTATTGGGCTCAGGTGGAGGGAACTGCTACCCAACAACAGTGCGATCAGCTCTGTCGAGGGGTGAAGCTAAAAGATGGGCCGGCAACCGCTTTAAGCTGCAAGCTTATCAGTGCCCCAATTATTTGGGATCGCAACCCACCTATTCGGGTGCGCCAGTCAATTCCCGACAGCTGGATTGAGATCAGTATTGGCGAAGGTCGCAATCGCCAGGTGCGCCGCATGACAGCCGCGGTCAACCTGCCAACCTTAAGGCTGGTGCGCGCTCAGATTGGGGACTGGACTCTCGATGGCTTGCAGCCCGGGGAATACCGCAGTATCAATGTAGAATCGCCAGAGCGTGCCAAGAAAGCAGGCCCAAAACCCAAGACAAGATAAGCCAGGATGAGGAAGTCTCTATGCCCAACAAGATACATCTCACCGTTGCCACTGTGGTGGAGAAAGACAGTCAGTTCCTAATGGTCAAGGAGACCAAAGCCGGGGTGCAGGTGATTAACCAGCCCGCAGGGCATGTGGAGGTCGGTGAGGATGTTTTGCAGGCAGCCCTCAGAGAGACCATGGAGGAAACTGGCTGGGAAGTTTCTATCACTGGGTTTTTGGGGTTCTCCACTCATCTGGCCAAGACTACTGGAGTCACCTATTATCGCTTGAGCTTTGTTGCCCAGCCGATTCGCTTTGATACCCAAGCTATTATCGATCCTGATATAGATATGGCTGTTTGGATGCCTGTGGAAGAGATAAGGGCGCAAAAAGATCGCCTGCGTAGCGATATGGTACTTGGCTGCATCGAGGATTATCTCGCCAATCGTATTTTTCCTTTGGATATATTTCGCAACCGCTTATAGTATTAGGCTACAAAGTTAGTGACTTCAAACCGTTGCTAGCGGATGTTCGGTTTTACACAGAGTATTCATGAACAAATTACAAAAAGTTATTGTTGGTATGTCTGGTGGGGTCGACTCATCTGTGGCCGCCTTTTTACTGATTCAGCAGGGCTATGAGGTGGAAGGCCTGTTTATGAAAAACTGGGATGAGGATGACGGCTCTGAGTACTGCACAGCCAAGGTGGATTTAGCCGATGCTCAGCAGGTTTGCGATAAACTGGGCATTCCTCTGCACATAGCTAATTTTGCCGCCGACTACTGGGACAATGTATTTGAGTACTTCCTTGACGAGTATCGGGCTGGCCGCACGCCAAATCCCGATATTATGTGCAACCGCGAAATCAAATTTAAAGTCTTTCTCGAATATGCCCAAATTATGGGTGCTGATTATATTGCCACTGGCCATTACACCAGAGTGAATAATCAGGCTGGGCAAACTCATCTGTTAAAAGGTTTAGATAGCAATAAGGACCAGAGTTATTTCTTACATGCGGTTCCTGAAGCTGCCTTCACCGAGTCATTGTTTCCTGTGGGGGAGTTAGAGAAGTCCGAGGTGCGCCGTATTGCCGAAGAACAGGGCTTTGTTACCTCTTCGAAGAAAGACAGCACAGGCATCTGCTTTATCGGTGAGCGTCGATTTAAAGATTTTCTTGAGCAGTACCTGCCAGCCCAGCCCGGTGAAATGCGCACTCCCGAGGGCGTATTGATGGGCGAGCATCAGGGTTTAATGTTTTACACATTGGGCCAGCGTCAGGGTTTGGGTATTGGCGGCGTTAAAGATAGTAGCGATGAGCCCTGGTTTACATTGGCCAAAGATCTGGAAAATAATATTTTGATTGTGGGCCAAGGCGCCAACCACAGCCTGCTGTTTACTAACCATTTGGCTGCTGCGGATATTAATTGGATCAATGGTTTACCTGAGGCTCCATTTGAATGTCATGCTAAAACACGCTATCGCCAGCCAGATCAGCTGTGCTGGGTGACGCCAACTGCCGGTGGTAACTGCAATGTGGTCTTTGATAAGCCACAGCGGGCCGTAACTCCCGGTCAGTCGGTGGTGTTTTATTTGGATGATCGCTGCCTCGGTGGCGGCACTATTGAAAGAACCTGGAATGCTGAGGCAACGGCTCAGGCTCAGGCACTGTATTGATTTTTTCTCGCCCTACTCAGGAACAGGCAATCGCATTGGCGGCGATGTTTCAAAACTGCGAGCTAGTGGCCGATTTGGCCCATAAGGGTGAGGCTGATACTGACTGTCTGGAATTTGCCATGGGTGCCCTGCTTAATCAAAACCCCGATTCCCTTGAAGAGCTGTATGGCCCAACGATTAATCTCACCATTGGTATTAACTCAATGGCTGCCTCGATGGGTGATAACAGCAGTTCTCCCCTGTCTCATCGGCCTGAGGTAATGCGTTATGTTATTTCTATTCTTTATTTAGCCCGCAAAATGTCTGGTAATAAACGGATGCTGTCCAAGATTGCCAATGGTATAGAACAGGCTTCTCGACAGGCACAACACTTTTCAGTCACCCATGATAATGTTTATGGCAATATTGCCTCCCTGTATCAGGAGACGGTCAGTACCATGCGCCTTCGTATTCAGGTGAGCGGTTCTGGTATGTACCTACAACAACCGGCCATAGCACAACGCATTCGCTGTCTGTTATTTGCCGCTATTCGGAGTGCGTTTCTCTGGCAGCAGCTGGGGGGTAAACGGAGTCATCTAATGCTCCAGCGCAAAGCAATGGCTAAACTTCTGCCTAGCCTATAGCTGTTTCTTATCTTGGGGTTTTTATGCAATTGATTCCTGAAAACAGAACACGAATCCGGTATTATCAGCAGCTTATTTCATCCACGAATTTGGAAGCCCTAAATGGACAACAACCCGCGCTCTGCTCTTACTGCACTCACCGCTATTTCACCTATTGATGGCCGCTATGGTTCTAAAACAGAACGCCTGCGAACCGTGTTTAGCGAGTTCGGTCTTATCCGCTATCGGGTGATTGTTGAGGTGCGCTGGCTGCAACATCTGGCGGCTAATCCTGCCATTACGGAAGTGGCTGCATTTTCTGTCGAGGCCGATAGCCTGCTCAATAACCTGGCAGACAATTTCACAATTGATCAGGCGCTGCGCATTAAAGAGATTGAGCGCACCACTAACCATGATGTGAAAGCCGTTGAATACCTTATTAAAGAAACCATTGCCGACAACGCCGAGCTAAATGCCGTTAGTGAGTTTGTTCATTTTGCCTGCACCTCTGAGGATATTAACAATCTATCCCATGCCTTGATGCTTAAAGAGGGCCGCGATGAAGTTATGCTCCCTGCCCTGCAATCCATTGCTGAACAGATGGGTGCGATGGGCAAAGAGTTTGCCGGAGTATCTATGCTGTCCCGGACCCACGGCCAAACGGCTTCGCCTACAACTGTGGGTAAAGAGTTTGCCAATGTGGCGTTTCGCTTGCAGCGCCAAATTGCACAGATTGCTGCTGTGCCCCTGCTAGGAAAGATCAATGGCGCGGTAGGTAACTATAATGCCCATATCTCTGCCTATCCTGAGATTGACTGGGCTGCCAGTGCAAAGCAGTTCATTGAGCAGCTAGGTCTCGACTACAATCCCTACACCACTCAGATTGAACCCCATGATTATATGGCGGAGCTATTTGATGGAATGGCTCGCTCCAATACTATTTTGATCGACTTTGTCCGGGATATTTGGGGCTATATTTCCCTCGGCTATTTTAAGCAGAAGACTATTGCTGGTGAGGTTGGCTCTTCGACCATGCCCCACAAAGTTAACCCCATTGATTTTGAAAACGCCGAAGGCAATATGGGTATCGCCAATGCGCTCTATGGCCATCTGGCGGCCAAGCTTCCTATCTCTCGCTGGCAGCGCGATCTTACGGATTCAACAGTGCTGCGCAATATGGGTGTGGGCTTGGGCTACACAATGATCGCCTACGCCTCTGTGGATAAAGGTATGAGTAAGCTGCAGCTTAACAATGAAAAGCTCACCGCTGACTTGGACTCTAGCTGGGAAGTGCTGGCTGAACCTATCCAGACCGTGATGCGTCGCTATGGCATTGAAGAGCCCTACGAAAAACTCAAGGCACTGACGCGCGGAAATGTGATGGATCAAACTACTATCCTAAACTTTATCGACAGTCTCGATATGCCTGAGCAGGCTAAAGGGGAACTCAAGGCTCTGACACCAGCCACTTATATTGGCAGTGCCGAACAACAAGCTAAAAATCTTTAGCCCTATGAAAAATCTGTTTCCAGTTTTGGGGGCTATTAGCGCGGAGGAGTTTCTCGCTGATTACTGGCAGCAAAAACCGCTGCTGATTCGCCAGGCTATTCCCAACTTTGTAGCACCTATAGATGGGGATGAGCTCGCTGGCTTGGCCCTTGAGAAAGAAGTTGAGTCCCGCCTGGTTGTGGGCACTGACTGGCAACTGGAAAACGGGCCTTTCTCGGAACAACGGTTTCAGACGTTGCCCGATAGCCATTGGACATTACTGGTTCAGGGGGTTGATCTCTGGGTTCCGGAAGTGGCTGAACTTTTACAGCGGTTTAATTTTCTACCCCCCTGGCGTCTTGACGATATTATGGTCAGCTACGCTGAAGACGGTGGTAGTGTAGGCCCCCACTTTGATTATTACGATGTGTTTTTATTACAGGGTGCTGGGCAGCGCCGATGGCAGATTGGGCAGCTGTGCGACAGTGATACGCCGCTGGCTGGGAATAGTGATTTAAAGATTCTCAGGGACTTCGAGGCAACCGACGAATGGGTGCTCAATACCGGAGATATGCTCTATATACCGCCTAAAATTGCCCATCATGGGGTGGCCATTGGCGATTGTACGACCCTCTCCGTGGGGTTTCGCGCCCCGGCGGTTACGGAGATGTTAGACGATCTTGCCACGGAGCTTCTAAGCAGGGGGCCCGCACCTAAGTATTTGACCGATCCGCCCCTGACACTAGAAATGGCCAATAACAATATTCCCCCGGTCTATATAGCTAGAGTAAAAGCGTTGTTAATGGAAACCTTAAATGATGACCAACTACTGGCAGAATGGTTTGCCCAGTTTATGACGGAGCCAAAGTACCCCATGCTGGTGGATGAGACTGGCGAAGAGCGGGTCGCCAGTATCGAAAACCCCCACTCCCCTGAACAGGTTAGTCATTTTAAGAATGGATTACTAGCCGACTAGCCAGCTCGGCCGCACTGCCATAGCGAAAACCCCTTTAATGAGCCTGAGGCACAGCGCCCGAACCCTCTCTACGATAATCTGGTGCGCCAAACAGCCTTGTGCCTGCCTTTCGCTGAATACTCTCGGTAGCACCCAGCCGGGAGGTTTTGTTGTTTACTTTATGGCCCATCTCACGCAGACGATTCAAGGTGTCCATAGAAACCCCAGATTCATAATAGATATTATCTGGCAGCCATTGATGATGGATTCGCGGAGCGGCAGTGGCATCGGCAACACCCATATCAAATTCCACAACATTCAAAAGTAATTGCATTGTGACTGTAATGATCGTACTGCCACCGGGGCTGCCCGTGGCCAGTATCGGCTTGCCCTCTGAGTTAAAGGCTATGGTGGGGGTCATTGATGACAGTGGCCGCTTGCCTGGTTCAATGGCGTTGGCAATGCCTCCCACTAAACCGTACCCGTTGGGCGCGCCGGGCTTGGATGAGAAGTCATCCATTTCATTGTTAAGTAAAAAACCAGCCCCAGCAACCGAGATACCGCTGCCATAGGAAAAGTTAAGGGTGTAGGTATTACTCACCACATTGCCCCATTGATCCCAGGTGCTGTAATGGGTAGTTTCTGTGCTCTCTTTTGTAGCTTTAGGGGTTCCGCCCTGATCGGGGAGGCCAGGCTTGATATCCGCTGAGCGGCTCGATCGATCGGGATCAATCTGACTGCGCAGAACAGCGGCATATTTTTTATCAGTGAGTTGCGCCACTGGCACGGGGAAAAAGTCTGGATCACCCAAATAGAGGCTGCGATCAGCGTAGGCTCTGCGCATGGATTCAACCAGACGGTGAATATAGTCAGCACTATTATGGCCCATACTCTTAAGGTCCCAACCCTCTAAAATATTAAGCATCTGCAGCATATGAACACCACCAGAGGATGGCGGCGGCATGGTACATACTTTGGTTTCTCGGTATTGGCCACAGACTGGCTCACGCTCCACCGCTTTGTAGTTGAGCAGGTCCTGGTGGGTTATCAGCCCTCCTGAACGCTTCATTTGTGCAACAATTAGATCAGCCGTCTTACCTTGGTAAAAGCCCTCCCGGCCGACACTGGCAATGCTCATCAAGCTTTTGCTCAGATCTTTTTGCACAAGGGTTTCGCCGCGCTGATAAAACTCGCCATCAGCCTTGTAAAAATAGCCTTTACTGGCACTGTCTTTCTGTAGACGCAGACCAATGGATTGCAGAGAATCAGAAAGATCGGCATTCACCGCAAAGCCGTTTTGGGCAAGATTAATGGCTGGCTGCATGACTTGCTTTAGGGACAGCAAGCCATAGTTTTCTTGGGCATGAATAAGGCCTGCTACGGTGCCGGGAACACCGGATGATTTAATACTAAATCGTGCTTTCTGGTTATCTACATCTCCTTCTTTATCAAGAAACATATCTCGATGGGCATCGGAGGGAGCCATCTCTCGATAATCAATAGTTATGGTTTTATTGGGCTCAGCCAAATGCACGACCATAAAGCCACCACCACCAAGATTACCAGCCCGAGGCAATGTCACGGCCAAGGCAAACCCGGTTGCTACCGCGGCGTCGATTGCGTTGCCACCAGCGGCTAAAATGTCTGATCCCACACGGCTGGCGATCATCTCTTGGGAAACAACCATTCCCGTCTCACTCATCACTGGATGGAAGCGGGCTTTCAAGTCTAATATTGGTGCGGCATGGGCAACTGCGGAGATAAGGCCAAGGGCTAAAATGGCTGCGGCGCTGGCGAAAATATTTTTCATGGTAGGCTCTGGTTTCAATGGCGCCAGTTGAGTAGCGCGAACAGGCGTTAGTTTTTATCAATTCCGCCTATAAGGCAATCAAAAACGTAACTTGGTAATATAATTATTTAGCGCTGACTAAACGACATCATAAGGATAGCCAATGGGAGAAAAAGCGGTTTTTGAAGTATCTTGGGAGCAGCATAGCGTGGGGATCAAGACAGTTCGCACTGCGGTCTTTATTGAGGAGCAAGGGGTCTCTCAAGCCCTTGAGTTTGACGGCCTGGACCTTAGCTGCAGCCATTGGCTGGCATTCGACCCTGCGGGCCAGCCTATTGGCACCGCAAGAATGCTGGCTGATGGCCATATAGGCAGAATGGCTGTGCTTGCAGACCATCGTCAGCGTGGTTTGGGCAAGCAGATCATGGAAACTATTATTGCCTCAGCTGCCTCCTATGGCCACCAGAGACTACATTTGCATGCTCAGTTGACTGCGGTGCCCTTCTATAGCCGCTTGGAGTTTGCTGAATACGGTGTGGAATTTATGGATGCTGGCATGGCCCATATTGCTATGGCGTTAAAGCTGTAGTTGGAGCTAGAACCAAGGCTTACGCCAAACTAGGCCAATGGCTTTGCGGAGACGATAACGCCATTATTGTCAGCGTATAGATAGTCACCGGGGTCAAAGGTTACGCCGCCAAAGCTAACCGGAATATCAATTTCACCAACTCCCTTTTTGTCGGTTTTCATTGGGTGAATCCCCAAGGCCTGAACACCGATATCTGTGGCCATTATCTGGTCTACATCGCGAATACAGCCATAAATCACAATGCCAGCCCAGCCGTTGCTAGAGGCCTTTTCTGCCAACATATCGCCGAGACAGGCCCGCCGCAGGCTACCACCGGCATCCACTACCAACACTTTTCCAGCACCTGCTGTGCCGACTAGCTGCTTTACACAGGAGTTATCTTCAAAGCATTTTACGGTAACCACCTGCCCACTGAACTGCTCGCGACCACCAAAGTTACTGAGCATGGGCTCCAAAACCCGCACAAGCTGGGGATATTCATCACAGAGGTCTGGTGTAGGCTTTATGCTCATTGATTCCCGGCCTTGGCTTTCTGGCGATAAGCATGGAGAAGTGGCTCAGTGTAGCCACTGGGCTGCTCCAAGCCTTTAAACACCAGATCACAGGCTGCCTGAAAGGCAAAGCTTTGGTCGAAGTTGGCGCTCATGCTGACATACTCGGGGTCCTCTGCATTCTGCCCATCTACCACAGCAGCCATACGTTTTAAGGTTTCCATAATTTGCTCAGCGGTGCAGATACCATGATGCCACCAGTTGGTCATGTGCTGACTGGAAATACGCAAAGTAGCGCGGTCTTCCATTAGGCCAACATTGTTAATATCTGGCACCTTGGAACAGCCAACACCTTGCTCAACCCAACGCACAACGTAGCCCAGTAAGCCCTGAGCATTGTTATCCAGCTCAAGCTGAATCTCGTTGCCCGTCAGCTGGCGATCTCCAAGCAGCGGTATCTTCAAAATATCATCTACATTAGCTGCAGGTCGCTGGGCAATCTGGTCCTGCAAACAGGCGACATCGACCTGATGGTAATGCATGGCATGTAATGTGGCGGCTGTTGGCGATGGCACCCAGGCGGTGTTGGCGCCGGATTTTGGGTGAGCAATTTTGACTTTCATCATATCGGCCATATTGTCAGGCACAGCCCACATACCTTTGCCTATCTGTGCCTTGCCTTTAAGGCCGCAAGCCAAGCCGATATCAATATTTTGGTCTTCATAGGCAGATATCCAAGGAAGTGCCTTTAAGTCACCTTTGAGCGCAAACGGGCCCGCCTGCATGCTGGTATGGATCTCATCGCCAGTGCGGTCGAGAAAGCCAGTATTAATAAACACCACACGATCTTGGGCGGCTCTGATACATTCTTTCAGGTTAACCGAAGTGCGGCGCTCTTCATCCATAATGCCCACTTTTATGGTATGACGGCTCAGCCCAAGCGCATCTTCTATGCTGTCAAACAGGTCATTGGTAAAGGCAACTTCCTCTGGCCCATGCATCTTAGGCTTAACGATATAAATGCTGCCAGCTGTCGAGTTATTTTGATGGCCTTTAGACTTGATATCCTGCATGGAAATAAGGCTGGTAATCACCCCATCCATAATCCCCTCAGGGATTTCTTGATCATTGCCGAAGAGAATGGCGGGATTGGTCATCAGGTGGCCTACATTACGCACAAACATCAGACTGCGCCCACTGAGGGTCAGTTCAGACCCATCTGGTGCGTTAAATGCTCTGTGAGGGTTCATTCTGCGCACAAAACTCTTGCCACCCCTATGAATGGTTTCTTCCAAAGTCCCTGTGATTAAACCTAGCCAATTGCTGTAGGCCAAGGCTTTATCGTCTGCATCAACCGCGGCGACCGAGTCTTCGCAGTCCATAATGGTGGTCAGAGCAGCTTCGAGGACGATATCCTTGACCCCTGCCTTGTCGGTGGCACCAATTTGGTCCTTAGAATCAACTTGAATTTCAATGTGTAAGCGATTGTTTTTTAACAATATTGAGCTAGGCGAAGCTGTGTCCCCAAGATAGCCAATAAACTGAGCGGCCTCTGCTAGCTCAACCTGTGAACCGTCGCTTAGGCTGATCAATAAGCTGTGATTAACCACTTGATAGGCGATTGCATTGGCGTGCGAGCCAGCCGCCAGAGGAGCGGCACCATCAAGAAACTCTCGGCCATAATCAATCACCTTATTACCACGCACGGGGTTATAGGGCCCAGTTTTCTCTGCACCCTGCTCTTCAGCGATAACATCATTGCCGTAAAGGGCATCGTAAAGACTTCCCCAGCGGGCATTTACGGCATTTAGCGCAAATCGCGCATTCATGATGGGCACCACTAACTGAGGCCCCGCCTGCTGCGCTATCTCGGCATCTACATTACTGGGGGAAATGGCGAAATCTGGGCCCTGTGGAACTAAATAGCCGATATCCTGTAAAAACGATTTATAGATGGCAAACTCAGGGCTAGGCTGGTTTTGCTGGTGCCAGGCATCGATTTGAGCCTGCAACTTTTCACGCTTATCAAGAAGCGCGATATTCTTCGGAGCAAAGGTTTTAATGATGTCAGCAAAGGTTTCCCAGAAACTATCTGAGCGAATACCAACCTGGGGGCAAATTTGGTCTGTTACCAAATCGTAGATTGGCTTGGCTATTTTGAGCCCAGATCGCTCTATTCTCGTTGTCATCGTTGTCCGCTCCAGCGTTTGATTTCAGGGGTGACCAGAGTCTATTGACTGCGGAATGATTTTCCAAATCTATGGCTTCAATCCTTGCTATTCAGCAGACTAATGGCTCGAGGCTAAGCTTACTTGCGAATATCTTCAGACACAGACTTGATCAGCTTTCGCAGCCATTTATGCCCCGGATCATGCTGTAAAAGAGGGCTCCAGACCATTTTAAGGCGCATCCGCTCGATGGCAAAAGGTGGGTCTAAAATAACCACCTTGGGATTATTCTCGATAGATCTGGCCGACATACTAGGAATGGTAACAATCAGATCGTCCTGTTCCCCTAGAAGCAGAGCTGCTTGGTAATGTCGGGTAAACAGAGAAATATCTCTTTTCACATCGAGTTTACTCAGGGCTTCATCGACCCACCCTAGGCGCTGGACGTCATCAGGGGTCATACCTACACCAACGCCCATGCCGGTCTTGCTTACCCAAACATGCTTGCTGGAAAGATAGCTATCAAGATTCCAGTTTTCTTTAACCGGGTTATTAACGCTCATCACACAGGAAAAGCTATCGTCCCACAAATGAACTTGATGAAAAGACTGAGGAAGTGAATCAAAACGGTTTATCACCAGATCGACTTTGCCCCGCTCAACATCATGAAAGCTCACGTCACTGGGAGTCATAATATCCAGACGAATATTGGGCGCCTGTTTGCGCAGCTCGCTAAGTAGCACTGGCAATAGTGTCGACTCTGTATAGTCGCTCGCCATAATCCTGAAAATACGGGCTGACTCAAAAGGCTCAAATTCAGTTTTCGGCAATATGGCTTGCTCAGCCGCAGACAGAACTTTGCGCACCATAGGCTGCAATTCCAGAGCTCTGTCAGTTGGCGTCATACCGTCGCTCGTACGCACCAGAATAGGGTCATTAAATAGGTCACGCAGGCGCCTGAGGCTGTTAGACATTGCCGGCTGACTGATGCCCAGCTCTTCAGCGGCGCGAGTTACGTTACACTCCCGCAATAGCACATCTAGATAGACTAGGAGGTTGAGATCGACCCTTGATATATTCATATAAAGAATGCTCGCAATAGAAACTATCAATTAGATTAATGTGTGCATCATACCTAAACTTATCCAACAGTCAAATCAATAGACAACTATATAATTAGGTAATCATTCGAAATAGGGGTTTCACATGTCAACTTACGAAAGCAACATCGCAGCAGTGGCAAAGCTCAAAGAGGGCCAAGCTGGCGCTTGGGGCGCTATTAATCCTGAGTCTGCCGCTCGCATGCGTGCTCAGAACCGGTTTCAAACCGGCCTTGACATCGCAAGATACACTGCAGGCATCATGCGCGCGGACATGGCGGAATACGATGGCGACACATCGGCCTACACCCAATCACTGGGTTGTTGGCATGGATTTATCGGTCAGCAGAAGATGATTTCGATTAAGAAACATTTTGGTGCTACTAATAAGAAATATCTCTATCTGTCCGGCTGGATGGTTGCTGCACTGCGATCTGAGTTCGGCCCACTGCCCGATCAGTCGATGCATGAGAAAACCTCTGTTGCTTCTCTTATTGGCGAGTTATACACCTTCCTACGTCAAGCCGATGCCCGTGAACTTGGTGGCCTGTTTCGCCAGTTAGACAAAGCTCAGGGAGATGCCAAATCTGAAATTCAGGACCAAATTGATAATTTCCAAACCCATGTCGTGCCTATTATTGCTGATATTGATGCAGGTTTTGGTAATGCAGAAGCTACTTATTTAATGGCCAAGCAAATGATTGAGGCCGGAGCTTGCTGTATCCAGATTGAAAATCAGGTCTCGGATGAAAAGCAATGTGGGCACCAAGATGGCAAGGTTACGGTTCCACACGAAGACTTTTTGGCAAAGATTAATGCAGTTCGCTATGCCTTCTTGGAGCTAGGTGTCGATGACGGTGTTATCGTTGCCCGCACAGATTCCCTGGGCGCTGGCTTGACCAAGCAAATTGCTGTAACTCGTGAGCCGGGTGATTTGGGTGATCAGTACAATGCTTTCCTCGATGTTGAAGAGGTTTCTGCCGCTGACATGAAGAATGGTGATGTGATTATTAATCGCGACGGTAAGCTGGTGCGGCCTAAGCGTCTGCCTAGCAACCTCTTCCAGTTCAAGCCTGGCACAGGTGAAGCCCGCTGTATTCTGGACAGTATCACCAGTCTGCAAAATGGCGCTGATATGATCTGGATTGAAACTGAAAAGCCCCATGTTGGCCAGATCGGTGCCATGATGGATGAAATTCGTAAAGTAGTCCCTAGCGCTAAGCTCGTTTATAACAACAGTCCATCGTTTAACTGGACCTTAAATTTCCGTCAGCAAATCTTTGATGCAATGTCTGAAGCCGGCGAAGATGTGTCAGCCTATGACAGGAACGACCTGATGGATGTAAGCTATGATGCATCGACTCTGGCTAAGGCCGCTGACGAAAAGATTCGTACTTTCCAGGCAGACGCCGCGAAGCACGCGGGTATTTTTCACCATCTGATCACGCTACCAACGTACCACACCGCCGCATTATCCACTGACAATCTGGCAAAAGAGTACTTTGGTGAGCAAGGCATGCTGGGCTATGTTGCAGGTGTTCAGCGCAAGGAAATCCGACAGGGTATTGCCTGTGTTAAGCACCAAAATATGGCTGGGTCAGATATGGGTGATGACCACAAGGAATACTTTGCTGGAGAGGCGGCGCTTAAAGCTTCTGGCAAAGACAACACCATGAATCAGTTCTAGCTCCACCCAGACCTGATTCGGTGGTTGTCTAGCGGCGGCCACCCTGAAAATGGCCTCTATCAGACAGTGATGGGGGCCTTTTTTTATTGGTCGGGTTTAACGCTTTACGCAAAAACCTTTGTAAAAGAAGAATACCAAACCACAGAGAACCAAATCGATGATCTCTATGGGGTGCTTAAGCTCCTCAATAAAAAAGTCAATCCCCTCACCGAATGTCTGCCCAGAGAAAAAACTTAACAGGGCTGACATCAGCATCACAGAGAGCACTGAGCCGGCTATCTCAAAGAATGTTCGGAACTGGTAATCCATCACCTTCACCTCTTTCAGTTAGTGTTGTTTGGGACAAGGGCCTTTAATGCAGACTATTGCCCCGGGGATAAGTCGTTTATCCTCATCTGTATAGACCCCATAGCGGGGTTTTAGTGCCTAACTGATTACACAGGGCCATAGAGACTTGCCAGATGGCATAAATTGCTCTCGGCTATAAAATCGGAGCAGACTAATTCTCTAAAATCGGTATAATCCTAGTCTGCGTATTGCCAACATTAAAAACCAGTTTTGAGCGAACCCACTTGAATACAGAATTTCTTGGTAAGACACTTTCAGGCCCCTTCACAATTCCCTCGGGCATAGTTACCACTGCCACCTCTATTATTCAGTATATGTTTGACCATATGCCTCAGATAGGCGTGATTACCACCAAAAGTGTCGGCCCAGAGCCAAGAGCGGGAAATCGTGAACCTGTCTACAGCCAGTACGCACCAGGCTGTTTTGTCAACGCCGTTGGTCTGACCAACCCCGGTGCGCAAGCCGCAGCTGATGCCATGGCCAAATTGCGTATTCCAGAAGACCGCTTTTTGCTGGTGTCTATATTTGGTGGCAGTGTTGAAGAATTTGTCGAGGTGGCCAAAATTATGGCCCCGGTAGCCAACGGTTTGGAGCTGAACCTTTCTTGCCCACATGCCAAAGGCTACGGCATGGCCATGGGTCAGGACCCAGAAATGGTTCGCGAAGTCACCGCGGCGGTCAAAGCTGTGGTGGAAATCCCGGTTATTCCCAAACTAACCCCCAATACCTCTGATATCGGCGAGATTGCTCTTGCCGCTGTTTCCGGTGGTGCCGATGGGCTCTGCTCGATTAATACTGTTGGGCCAGGCTATACCTCTTCTCATGGTGAGCCAGTTCTAAGTAATGGCGCTGGCGGCATGTCTGGCAAAGGTGTACTGCCCATTGCCCTAAAATGCGTGCGCGAAATTAAAGCTGTAACCAATGTGCCAATCATTGGTTGCGGTGGTGTAAGCAGCGCGGCTGACACCAGAGAATTTATCAAAGCTGGCTCTACTATTGTTGGCGTTGGCTCTGCCCTGACAGGTATGACTACGGATGATATTGGCAGCTACTTTAATCAGCTTGAGTCGGACCTCTGTTTTGACTCAGACAAAGCTGAAGGGCACATTCGCTACGATATCGATATGGACTTTGAGCCTGTTGTCTTGGTCGAAAATAAACGTGTCTGTGAGGATATCTGCGTTTTGACCTTTGACCGCAAGATAAATATTCAGGCCGGTGAGTTTGTCTTTTTATGGGTGCCAGGTCTAGGTGAGAAACCTTTCTCTGCACTAGCTGATGACCCTTTCCAGCTGGCTGTAATTGATGTGGGTATCTTTACCCATGAGCTTATGGACTTGGCAGTAGGTACTCAGGTCTATGTTCGCGGCCCCCATGGTATTCCTGTTTCTCCTCCTGAAGATGCCAAGATTATGGCGGTTGCTGGCGGCACCGGTTTGGCGGCTGTTTATCAGCTTGCACGCGACTTTGGTAATGCTGAGGTATTCACTGGGGCCCGCACTGCGGAGCGCCTTTACTATCTTGAGGAATGTCAGAAAATTGCTGAGGTACATGTTGCAACGGACGATGGCAGTCAGGGCTTTAAGGGCTTTGTCACTGAGTTGTTGCGCGCTCGTTTGCAGGAGATGACCCCTGCGGAGTTAGATAAGTTGGTGTTTTATAACTGTGGGCCTTCGCCTATGGTTCATGCGGCGGCGGCGGTGCAGCGAGAGTTTTGCCGTGATGATCAAATTTTTAGTGCAATTGATTATTTGACCAAATGTGGTGTGGGTATCTGTGGTGCCTGTGCTGCGCCAGATGGTCAGCGTATCTGTGTCGATGGGCCGTTTTTGCAAGGTTCCCCAGCGCGTCCCGACAGTCATCACTCAGCGGTTTAATTCGCTGACTCTAGCAATGGGCGAGGCTCAGTCGCCTTGGCTACCTATCTTTCATCCCGCACCCAACGAATTTCGTGGGGCACGCAAAGCTCAACCGAGGGCTCTCTCCATTCTGAGGTCGTAAAACCGTGAATACCTCTGGAGATTGATCCCTTATGTACAGTGATCTCACTTGGTGACCAAGGTAGCACGCATAAAATTTACGGTACATTAACAGACTGTCCTGAATTACGCTCAGTGTCTAGGGTCGCCGTGCTCCAAAATAAAAATTTAGGAGAAAAATGCCTCCCCATTCGCCGCCATCGCACGCAACTTATCCGTAGGGCGGTAAAGCTCACCAAGATGCGCATACTTATCACCACGCTCAACGATCGACTGCAGCCCTTCCTCATCGATCCAACGACAGATGCCGCCTCTAAAGGCAGGGAAACCAACACCATAAATCAGCGCCATATCAGCCTCAGCCGGAGATGAAACAATACCCTCCTCCAAACAACGCACCATCTCCATCGCCATGGAAATAAGCAGACGATCAACAATCTCACCCTCATTCACCTGATTGGCGGGGCCAGCAATTGACTCTAGTAAAGCAACAGCATCTGGGTCAACCACCTTGGCAGGCTTTCCCTTCTCATTGAGTTCGTACTTATAATAGCCAAGCCCATTTTTTTGACCTAAACGACCAGCGTTGTAAATAGTTTCGGTAGGCCAGTTAACACCTTTGATATAGCGTTCAGGCAAACCCTCAATCATCGAACTGTAGCAGTGAATAATAGTGTCGATACCAATCACATCCATCAGATAAGCCGGCCCCATTGGCAGGCCCCAGGCCTCCATCACCTTGTCCACCTGCTGAAAATCGGCGCCCTCCTTGAGTAGAATTTCTAAGCCAAACGTCATCGCAAAAAGAACGCGATTAACCAAGAATCCCGGGCAATCATTGACTACAATCGGTTTCTTACCCAGACCTAAGGCATAGTTGCAAACAGCTGCAATGGTTTTATCTGAGGTTTTTGTACCCCGAATAACTTCCACCAGTTTCATCGCGTGAACCGGATTAAAGAAATGCATGCCACAGAAATTTTCCGGACGCTCAAGAGACTCCGCCAAACGATTAATGCTGATCGTTGAAGTATTAGAAGTGATAGTCGCCTTGACAGCTAACTGGGCTTCGACAGCGGGTAAAACCTTCTTCTTGACAGCCTCTAATTCAACCACCGCTTCCACCACCATATCGCAATTTGCAATAGCGGCATCGTCTAAAGTTGGAGCAATTTTTGCGAGAATTTGTGCGGCACCCTCTTCGCTAAGTTTACCCCGTTTAACTGATTTACCCAGAAGTTTGCTCGCCTCCTGAATGCCCAAATCCAATGCAGGCTCGGCAATATCTTTCATTGCCACAGAGTAGCCTCTGATAGCGTTCTGATAGGCAATGCCGCCACCCATAATGCCAGCGCCAATAACGCCGGCTAGTGCAATCGGCGCAGGCTTCTCTGATAGGGCCGCGGCATAACCCTTGGCCCTTTTAGCGATAGCTTGATCATTCAAAAACAAACCCACCAATGCCCGCGCCTGAGGGGTTTGAGAAATCTCATAAAAGGCCAAATTCTCCAAGCTTATCGCCGTGTCACGGCCCACAGTGGCCGCGGCTGTCATTAATTCAACCACTTTCAGAGGAGCCGGATAATGAACGCCAACTTTGCTTTGAATCATTGACTGGAAATTCTCAGAAAGCCCAGTCACCTGCTCTGGAGCCTCAGGCAAAGGGCTGAGCTTCTGCGCGCGGCGAGCCTTATAATCGCGACTGCCATCAGCAAGTTCACCTAGTAATTTTAAAGATTCATCACGCAGAGCTTCAGGTGCCACCACTGCATCGACCGCACCAGCAGCCAGAGCCGCCTCAGGCCTTTGTTGATTTCCAGAAGTCACCCATTGCACTGCTGTTGCGAAGCCAGCCAAGCGAGGCAGGCGCACAGTGCCGCCCCAGCCGGGCAAAATACCCAAGCCAGTTTCCGGCAAACCAACCGCCGCCGCTGACGAGATAACACGGCTGTCGCAGGCCAAGCAAACCTCAAAGCCGCCGCCCAGAGCAAAACCATTAATAGCGGCTACTGAAGGAAATGGCATATCCTCAATCTGGGAAAAGATACCATTGGCATGCTGTGCCCCTTTTAAAAAATCTTCTTTTGATGCAGAGAACATATCGGAAAATTCGGTGATATCTGCTCCCACCACAAACACAGATTTACCGCTGCTAAGCAGCAACCCGCGAATATCTCTCGAGCTAGCCAGAATACTGACAGCCTCATGCAAATCGGCAAGAGTTTTTTCGTTAAACACATTCACTGAACCAGACTGGTTATCAAAGTTGATCTCAACGAATCCGTTTTCAATGGCTTTAAGGCTTAAGGTTTGTCCGATATACATAGGGCTTCTCAATAGCTGGGTTAAATGTAGGTGCAGTATTCTATCTTTGTAATAACTTTAGTCTATGATTTACTGCGACTAGATATCCACTATCACTATCACTACAAGCCTAACCATAGGAGTTTATTCAATCATGGCCTTGCGAAAACAAATGCATGCTGAACAGCAACTTAAAGCTCTCTATGAGCAAGCTCAGAGCTATGCCTTTGAGTATGCAGATGGCGCAGCTGAGCGCACTGTATTTCCAGCACCAGAGGCCATTGCGGACCTAGATCAATTTATAGAAGATATGCCCAACTCAGGTGGAGACGCTACTAGCATACTGCAACAGCTGCACCGTTATGGCTCCCCTGCCTCTGTGGCACAGACCGGCGGTCGGTACTTTGGTTTTGTAAATGGTGGCATTATCCCGGTAACACTGGCCACCAAATGGCTGACCGATTTCTGGGACCAAAATACCGCTCTGCAAGTGATGTCTCCTATCACCTCCAAACTTGAAGAAGTTTGCGAACGCTGGCTCAAGCAGCTGCTAGGTTTGCCGCAGACCACAGTGGCTGGTTTTGTTAGCGGTACATCCTCGGCAATCTTTTGCGGGTTGGCCGCGGCTCGATTGCGAATATATAAGAATCTAAACTGGCATTTTAATCAGCAGGGTCACAATGGAGCCCCGCCAATTCGCATTATCACTGGGCGCGACACCCATGGTGCCGTAGTCAAAGCCATCGCACTGCTGGGTTTTGGGCTAGATAATATCGAATGGGTTGAGGGAGATGAACAGGGCCGCATTGACCGAGGCCAGATGCCCGAGCTGGATGCTAGCTGTATTGTGATTCTGCAAGCGGGCAATGTGAACTCTGGGGCTTTTGATCCCTTTGATGAGATCTGTGATAACGCCAATGATGTTGGTGCCTGGGTGCATATCGATGGTGCTTTTGGCCTCTGGGCGGGCGGCACAGAACGACTCAAGCATCTAACTAAGGGCATGGAAAAGGCCCATTCCTGGTCTGTCGATGGTCATAAAACCCTCAATACACCCTATGACAATGGCATTTTACTGTGTCGCGACAAAGAGGCTCTTATAACGGCTCTTCAAGCGTCTGGCGCCTACCTAACCTCTAGCTATGGTGAGCAACGCGACGGCATGATGTACACTCCGGAGATGTCTCGGCGCGCTCGTGCCGTTGAGCTGTGGGCGGCGCTTAAATATTTGGGTAAATCTGGTGTGGACGAACTGGTCTATGGCCTGCACCAACGCGCTGTGCAGTTTGCTGACGAGCTTAAACAGGCTAATTTTACTGTCCACAATGATGTGGTGTTTAATCAGGTGATTGTATCGCCCAGTGATGATGACAATATTACCCAATCTATTCTAGAACAGATTCAAGCCAGCGGTGAATGCTGGGCGGGCAGCTCCGTCTGGAAGGGCAAAAAGGTAATTCGTATCAGTGTCTGCTCATGGGTTACCAGCGATCAGGATATTAGCCGCTCAGCCCAGGCCTTTATAAAGGCCAGAGACTTTATTTGTACAAAATAATAACGTCGCTGCCAATAAATTCGATATCGGCACCCCAGGCTTCAGCTAAATACTTAAAGGTGGCGACAGAAAAAAAACAGATATGGGTAAGGTCATTTTTATAGTGCCAGGTGGAAAAGCTCTGCTGGTCTTTCACCAGCTTGGTCATTAGCCCCAGATAACCACCGGGGCGAATCAAAGCCCAGAGACTGTCCAGCTCGTGCCTAGGGTTGGCAAGATGCTCAACCACTTCGGTACTAGTAATAAAATCATATTGCGTCTGCAACACTAAAGGATCGTTAGCATAGTAGATATCGTAGAGAGCCATATGGTGGGCCTGCTCAGCCATCATGACCGATAGTGTTGGCCCTGGACCACAACCAAAATCTAATCCATGGCTCTGAGGCTTAATCCGATCTAATAAAGGCACTGTAAGTCGGCTAAGAAATCGACGATAGTCTTGATCATCTGGCGAATTTTGATGCTGCTCATAAATGGCTTTTTCTTCTTCACAGCTTAGATGCTGATCAGAGGTAACAAATACCAGAGAGCAATGGCCACAGTGCAGATAGCTGCGGTCTCGGTCCACTGCATAGTGGGCCGGCCCACAAGCCAAGCAAAGGGGGCAGGTGATGCTGCCCCCCTGCTGCGATTTCATTACTGCACCTAAGTCGGTTGCAGCGGCGTTGAGGTAAGCCGCTCACCCGTAGCTCTATAGACCGCGTTAGCCACCGCCGGACCCACTGGGGGCAACCCCGGCTCGCCAACGCCTGTTGGCGGCTGGTCACTCTCCACAATAATTACCTCCACCGCCGGCGCTTCATTGATACGCAGCATTTTATAATCATGGAAATTGCTTTCTTTAACGGCACCATTTTCAATCTGAATATCGCCATAGAGCACCGCGGTTAGGCCATACATAATGGCACCTTCCATCTGCCCGCGAACAATCGAAGGGTTGACCACCTGACCACAGTCGATGGCACAGAGAACTCGGTGTACACGAATGTTACCTTCCTCAACTGAGACCTCCGCCGCCTGAGCAACATAGGACTGGAAAGACCCATGGGCCGCTATCCCTATATGCCTGCCCTCCTCTAGTTGCCAGCCTTTAAGCCCCTTCTCCAAGGCCTCGAGAGCGCCCAGCAGGCGCGGATTGCCCTGTAGATTACGCTTGCGAAAATCTATGCTATCTATACCCGCCTGCTCAGCCAGTTCATCCATAACCGTCTCTTTGGCAAAGGCGGTAAATGAATGGCCTACAGAGCGCCAGGCTGCCAGAGGCAACCCATGGTTGACCGAGATATGGCGAAGTTTTCTATTGGGGAAATCATAGTCATTAATCAGGCCCTCAACCCCTCCACTATCGATAATCCAGCCATCATAAAGGCTCTCCAGGGCACTCACTGTCATATTGTTAACCCAGTCCGGACTGCCTGCAAAAGCGCCAGGCAACAAACCAGCTATGCTATGAGGCATTAGGTCACCACCAGCTCGCGCTGCATTCCAGACTGTAACCAACCCCTGACTATCAACGCCTGCAAGCACCTTCATAATTGACGCCTGGCGGAACCAGCCATTTTGCACATCATTTTCTCTAGTCCAGAGGAGTTTAATAGTTTTATCTGTTGCAGCTGCGACCTGGGTAGCCTCAGAGACATGGCTCAAGTAAGTCCTGCGACCAAAGCCACCACCGGAAAACAGCGAATGTACTGTGACATTTTCCTCCGGTAATTGGGCATGTCTTGCCACTAGGCCGCGAGCTGTGCTTGGGCCCTGAGTACCGGCCCAAAGCTCAGCTTTCCCATTAGCGATCCGCACCACAGCATTCACTGGCTCCATGGGGGTATGGGCCAGATAGGGGGTCCAGAATTCTCGCTCCACCTGTTTGGTGGCTAACTGCAGGCCTTCTTCTATATTGCCTTCACTTTTACTGTCACCCTCACCACTATCAATAGCAGCCTGATAATCGGCTTTTATTTGCGCAGAGCTGTAGTCGGCCAGCGCTGGCTGATCCCATATAACGCTGAGTGCCGCAATGGCTTTTTTGGCCTGCCAGAAAGACTTGGCCACTACAGCCACACCTGAGTCAATCTGCACAATATCGGTTACACCGGTTACGGCGCGAGCTGCACTATCATCAAATGATACAACCGTACCCCCGGCGACCGGGCTGCGGCTCACCAGAGAGTAATGCATATCAGGGAGATCTATATCCACCCCATAGACCGCTGTGCCCGTCGACTTAGCCAGAGCATCATTTCTGGCAATATCCTGACCTATATATTTGAAATCTACCTTAGCTTTCAAGGGGCTGCCGATAGGTAATTCCATAGTTTCTGCGGTAGCGATAAAGTCGCTATACGGGTAACTACTGCCATTGCAGCCAATATGTCCATTGTCGGTGGTTAATGCGCTGAGAGGCACAGCCAGATCCTGAGCAGCGGCATTGAGTAAAAGTGCTCTGGTGTCCGCGGCAACCTGCCGCAACGGCAGATAATGCACCCTCATCGACGAGCTGCCCCCAGTACCCTGTACAACATATTCCGGGTGATTGTAAGCATCATGAACCGAGGCAAATTCCACCTGAATATCTTGAGGTGGCACATCCAGCTCCTCCGCAACCAATGTGGTGAGTCCCATATAGACCCCCTGACCCATTTCGTCTCTGGGGCTATAAAACACAATTTTATTTTCTGCTGTCAGCTGAATAAACGCATTGGGTGCGATTCCACCAGCTGTGGGTATCACCGCTGGTAGATTTTCTCCAGGCATGGCGACATAACCTATTAACAGACCGCCGCCAACAATGCCTGAGGTTTTAAGAAAACCTCTTCGCGTCAGCTTAATTCCACTCATGACTGCACCTCTTCAGATGCAGGTATTGGAATAGCCACCTGAACCGCACCGGGCTGGCTCTGTTCTACCACCGTTAAAATAGCGGTTTTGATTCTTGGATAACAGCCGCAGCGACAGATATTACCGGCCATGGCCGCTTCTACCTGTGCTTCGCTGGGATTGGGGTTATCATTGAGCAGAGAAGCGGCACTCATTATTTGCCCAGACTGACAGTAGCCGCACTGAGGCACGCCCTGATCTGCCCAGGCCTGCTGTAATGGATGCAGATTGTCCGGGGTACCCAGCCCCTCAATGGTAGTGATACTTTTGCCAGCCACTGCAGCCACAGGTATTACGCAGCTGCGCTGAGCCCTGCCATCAATGTGCATGGTGCAGGCGCCGCACTGAGCCATGCCGCAGCCAAATTTTGAGCCCTTAAGTTTAAAACTGTCTCTTACTACCCACAGCAGTGGCGTGTCCGGCTCATCGTTGCTTTGCACCAGCTTGCCATTGAGAGTGAATTCGATCATGACTACCTCTTAGTTGCATCCCACCTAACACTTTATCACATGTCAAACGACATGTGATAAAGTGTTTTTTATAAAGGGGGTTTACGTAATTCTGTAAAATAAGTATTACTGCAATTAAAATTGCCTGATCACATGAATTCGCATTGACGCAAACCGGCTCTGTCAGTATTATGCGCGCTCTCGAAAGAGACCGCATGGAGACACATTCGGGGATTAGCGCAGTCTGGTAGCGCGCCTGCTTTGGGAGCAGGA
>JAQXBF010000031.1 GCA_029252555.1 Porticoccaceae bacterium | reverse complement strand
TTTGGTACCAGTGGCCGGACTCGAACCGGCACGCTTTTAAGGGCGGGGGATTTTGAATCCCCTATGTCTACCAATTCCATCACACTGGCGTTGTTCATTGGCTCTGTGGCCGGTAGGGGCGCGATTATAGCAGTGATCAATGATGGGTCAACTGATCTTGGAGGGTTTTGGCATTAAATGGTTTGGTGTTTAGGCTCAATTTATATACCCTTGCGGCCTAATACAATTAAACAGCAGAAACCCTGATTTTTAGCTATGCGCCGCGACCATTTTCAGTTTGATCTTCCCGATGAGTTAATTGCTCGGCAGCCCGCTGCGGAGCGTCGTGGTAGCCGTCTGCTGTACTTAGATTCCGGGGCTGAGAGCATGGAGCACCAGCAGTTCAGTGGCTTTCTTGATCATGTGCAGGCGGGAGATTTATTGGTGTTTAACAATACCAAGGTTATCCCGGCGCGGCTCTATGGTCAGAAGGAGAGCGGCGGTAAGATTGAGGTGCTGGTGGAGCGTGTGCTGGATGCCTATTCTGTGCTGGCTCATATTCGTGCTAGCAAGTCCCCCAAGCCCGGCAATCAGTTAATTTTTGATCAGGGCTACAAGGCAGAGATGATTAGTCGGGTGGATGACCTGTTTAAAGTGACATTTGCTAAGCCTGTTTTGGCTGTGCTGGATAAGATCGGCCATATGCCATTGCCCCCTTATATTGATCGCTCTGATACTGATGAAGATAAATCTCGCTATCAGACGGTCTATGGGGAAAAACTCGGCGCTGTTGCTGCCCCGACGGCGGGCCTGCATTTTGATGATCAGCTGATGGTGGATATTGTGGCTAAAGGCGCAAGTATTGCCTTCGTTACATTGCATGTGGGCGCTGGCACTTTCCAGCCGGTGCGGGCGGATGATATCCAGGATCATCAGATGCATTCGGAGTGGCTTCAGGTCACGGATATGGTGTGTCAGCAAGTGGCGGAGACCAAAGCCAATGGTGGTCGCGTTATTGCGGTGGGCACCACCAGTGTGCGCTGTCTGGAAACGGCGGCCAGGGGCGGCCAAATTGCGCCATTTGAAGGGGACACAGATATTTTTATCTACCCCGGCCATCAATTTAAAGTGGTGGATGCGCTGCTAACCAATTTCCACCTCTCTGAGTCAACGCTACTGATGTTAGTGAGCGCATTTTCTGGCTATCAATCTATAATGGCGGCCTATAAAGAAGCGGTTGCTGAGCGCTATCGCTTTTTTAGTTATGGCGACGCCATGTTTTTAATTCACAACCCCAGTGCTGCAGAGGAATTACCGGCTAATGAGTGACCAAGGCTCCCGAGAATGTTTTATGCAATTTAATGTCTCTGCAACTGATGGCAAGGCCCGCCGTGGTGAGATGACATTCCCTCGGGGCAAGGTGCAGACGCCGGCGTTTATGCCTGTGGGCACCTATGGCACGGTCAAAGGCATGCTGCCACGGGATATTGCGGAGATTGGTGCTGAGATTATTCTGGGTAACACCTTCCACCTGATGTTGCGCCCTGGCACCAAGGTTATTAAAGAGCATGGTGATTTGCATGACTTTACCCAGTGGAAGGGGCCTATTTTGACCGATTCTGGTGGGTTTCAGGTGTTTAGCCTGGGTAAAATGCGCAAAATCACCGAGGAGGGCGTGAGGTTTCAGTCGCCAATTGATGGTAGCCCGGTGTTTATTGATCCAGAGACCTCTATTGAGGTGCAGCGTGATCTAGGTGCTGATGTGGTGATGATCTTTGATGAGTGCACCCCATACCCAGCCACTGAAAAAGAGGCCCATAAGTCTATGGAGCTATCTATGCGCTGGGCCGAGCGAAGCAAGATTGCCCATGGCGATAGCCCGTCGGCTCTATTTGGCATTGTGCAGGGTGGTATGTATGAAGGCCTGCGGGATGAATCTCTAGCAGGGCTCGAGAAGATTGGTTTTGATGGCTATGCCATTGGTGGCCTTTCGGTAGGTGAGCCCAAAGAGGATATGGTGCGCATTCTCGATCATCTGGCAGACAATATGCCCGCAGACAAGCCTCGCTACCTAATGGGCGTAGGCAAGCCGGCGGACCTGGTTGAAGGGGTGCGCCGTGGTATTGATATGTTTGATTGTGTGATGCCGACCAGAAACGCTCGCAATGGTCATCTGTTCACCTGCACTGGCGTAATCAAGATTCGCAATGCGGTGCATCGCCATGATACTCGCCCATTGGATGCAGAGTGCGACTGCTACACCTGCACCAACTTTAGCCGCGGCTATCTACACCACTTAGAAAAATGTGGCGAAATACTGGGTGCCCAGCTCAACACTATTCATAATTTGCGCTATTACCAGACATTGATGGCTGGCCTTAGGCAAGCTATTGCGGTGAGTCGACTAGACGCCTTTGCCGATGAGTTTTACGCAAAACAGGCATCCACTAACGCATAATGCTCAGCGGGGGTTTAAATCGGCTATTGCGCCCCTATTAATACCCTAATGCAGCTATAATGCGCGGCTATTAAGTTTGCCAAGAGCGTTGGCGAAGAATTAAAGGACCACCCAAGTCATGCCAAACAAGTTTCCCCTATGGAAGAATCTTCTGATTTTTCTAGTCGTCTCCTTCGGCTTTGTCTATGCCGCTCCCAATCTGTTCCCACCGGACCCTGCGATTCAGCTGTCTGGCCAGAGTGGTGCCATGGTGATTGATGAGGTGGTACTGCAAAAAGTACAGGGTGCTCTCGACGAGGCAGGTATTGAGTACTTTGCCGGTGAAGCGGATGGCGAGAGTGCACTTATCCGTCTGCGAGATATTGATCGTCAGTTGCGTGCCAAAGAGATTATTCAAGCAGAGATGGGCGGAAACTATATTGTTGCACTCAATTTGGCGCCAACTACTCCTGACTGGCTGAGGGATCTGGGTGGTCAGCCTATGAAATTAGGTCTCGACTTAAGTGGGGGTGTGCACTTTTTACTTGAGGTCGATCTTGATGCTGCTCTGGCCACTCGACTTGAGGGTGATCTGCAAGATATTAAAGGGGCACTTCGTGAAGAGCGTATTCGCTACCGCACCTTTGAATTGAAAGGTCAGCAGATTATTGGTCAGTTCAGGGAAGTAGAGCAGGTAGAAAAAGCCATAACGCTTATCCGCACTAATTATCGTGATCTGCAACCACAATTTGCTCAGGGCCAAAACCCTCTGTCTATGGTGCTTAAGCTGAGCGATATTGCTTCCAGCGATATTGAAGACAATGCGATCAAACAAAACCTGACTTCCCTGCGCAATCGCGTTAATGAATTAGGTGTTTCCGAGCCATTGGTTTCCCGTCAAGGCAAAAACCGCATTGTGGTAGAGCTGCCTGGTGTGCAGGACACTGCAGAGGCCAAGCGCATTATCGGTAAAACTGCAAACCTGGAATTTCGCTTGGAATCCCTTGATAAGTCCGGTGAGAAGTTTGAGTTCCGCAACCCATCGGGCCAGGGCCCTGATGCGCGATTGCGAAATAAGGCTGTGATTAGCGGTGAAAATGTCACTGATGCCCGAGCAAGCTTCGACGAGAACGGCCGACCTCAGGTAAATATTACTCTGGACGCCAAAGGCGGCTGGCAGATGGGTTATGCCACCAGAGACAATATCGGCCGTCGTTTGGGTGTGCTGTTTATCGAATATAAAACCAGGCTGGATAAGTCTGTAGACGAAAACGGCGAACTGGTGATTACGCCCGTGCCCTTTGTTGAGAAAAATATTATCAGTCTGGCCACAATTCAGGCGCAGCTCGGTAAGCAGTTCCGTATCACTGGCCTTGACGGTCAGCGAGAGTCCTCTGAGCTGGCTCTGTTGTTGCGCGCCGGTGCATTGGCCGCTCCTATGTATATTGTTGAAGAGCGCACCATTGGCCCATCATTAGGTGCCGATAATATCCAGCTCGGTGTCAAGTCCGTGACGCTAGGCATGCTTATGGTGTTGCTGTTTATGCTGGTGGTCTACAAAGGGTTTGGTATTTTTGCCAATATTGCTCTGGCTATGAATCTGGTGCTTTTGGTGGCCTTTATGTCTTTGCTGGGCGCCACTCTGACATTACCAGGTATTGCCGGTATTGTTCTAACAGTGGGCATGGCAGTTGATGCTAACGTACTGATTTTCTCACGGATTCGAGAAGAGCTTCGCGACGGGGCCTCGGTTCAGGGCGCTATCAGTTCAGGCTATGATCGTGCCTTTGTATCCATTCTAGATGCCAATATCACCACATTAATTGTGGCACTTATTTTGTTCCTGATTGGCTCCGGTCCAGTGCAGGGTTTTGCGGTGACCTTATCGATTGGTATTTTGACGTCGATGTTTACCTCCATTGTGATGACTCGCGGGTTTGTGAACCTGATTATCGGTGGTCGCAAAATCGAAAAGCTTTGGATTTAAGGAGAAGATCATGAGCCAATTAAAAGTGTACAACTTTATGGGTATCCGCAAATATGCGGTGGTTTTCTCAGTAGTGATGTTGCTGGTTTCCTCTTTGTCACTCTATACTCAGGGGCTGGTTTTGGGTTTGGACTTCTCAGGTGGCACCCAGATTGAAGTCGGCTATGAACAGCCAGCGGACGTGGGCGAGTTGCGGGAAAAACTGGAAGCAGCAGGCTTTGATAGCCCAGTTGTAGTTCATTTCGGCGCCGAGACCGATGTCTTGATTCGCATGCAAGGGGAGCCAGATCAGAGCCTCTCTGACCGTGTTTACACTGCATTGCGGGCCGACGGTGATAAAGTTGAGTTGCGCCGGGTTGACTTTGTAGGCCCTAAAATTGGTGAAGAGCTGCGGGATGACGGTGGCCTTGGCATGCTCACTGCACTGGCGATTGTGATGCTCTATGTGGCCATCAGATTCCAGTTTAAATTTTCTGTGGGTGCGGTTTTGGCCCTTGCCCATGATGTGATTATTACTCTGGGTGTTTTTAGTCTGGCGCGTCTGGAGTTTGACCTGACAGTGCTGGCGGCCGTATTGGCAGTGGTGGGTTACTCCCTGAATGATACGATTGTGGTCTCTGACCGCATTCGTGAGAACTTCCGCAAAATTCGCAAGGCCACCCCTGTTGAAGTGATTAATGAATCTTTATCGCAGACATTGTGGCGCACCATTAATACATCTGTAACCACCTTATTGGTACTGCTGGCGCTATTCTTTATCGGTGGTGAGCTTATCCATAACTTTGCTATCGCACTGATGATTGGTGTTGGTATTGGTACCTATTCTTCGATCTATGTCGCCGCAACAGTGATGCTGGCGATGAATATTGATAGGGAAGACCTACTCGAATCTGTAAAGGGCGAGTTAGTTGACGATTTGCCCTAGCTAAGACTCCCGCTTATTCTCTGGGTGTACCTGCGAGGGTATGCCCAGAGTTAAATACCTTAAGCTAATAACCAATACTGCTATTAGTCCTCACTGATTTATCTCTAATGCTATTTATCTCTAGTGCTATTTATCTCTAGTGCTACTAACCGCTATCGCTATCATTCTATTAAAAATACCCCTACACTTTTGGTCGCACTAAAACCCAATAAGAGCAAAAATTGCCGGGGAATTTCTTATGAAATCAATCTATCAATCGCTTGTAGCTATTATCTTGGTTGCCGCCAGTAGCCTGACAATTTCGTCTGAGAATAATGAGCCAATGCAGGGCGTACCGCCCGCCCGAGACTCTCAGGTGACCATGAAAAACTACCGCGATTATCCTGCTAGCCGCTGGGCATTTCGCAATGCCGGCGCACCTCTAAATGTGGTGATGATTCCTCGGGAAGGCCAGATTATGGAGTTAGCAGGACCGACAGAGCCGCAACTAGGTAACTTTGAGACCACAGATTTAGAGGGCAAAAGCATCGGGCTAGATGCGTTATTTGCGGCTAATTACACCGATGGTCTAGTTGTAGTGCAGGGAGACAAGCTCTTGCATGAAAGCTACTTTGGTGGTTTTTCCGAACATGCTCAGCATATTTGGTTTTCCATGAGCAAGTCTTTGGCCAGCGCTGCCTTTGGTTTGCTGGTTGCAGAGGGCAAGGTAGATCTGCAGGCATCACCTGCGAACTACATACCTGAGCTAAAAGGCAGTGGTTTTGAACGGGTCAGCATTCAGAATGTTCTCGATCACTCTACTTCGCTGGATTTTTATGAGACCTACACCAACCTAGAGTCTGACTTTGGCCGATATTATGCACCGGCACTTAATCTGGGCTGGATGCCGGGATCTGCAGATATTCAGCCGGACAACGCCAAAATCTATGGAGTCCATGACTTTTTGGGGCAGTTTATTAAACCGGACCCCAAACGCAGCCCTGGAGATAATTTTGATTACAACTCTAGTAATGCCGATGTATTGGGCTGGTTGATCGCACGTATCAGCGGGCAGCCGTTTCAGGATTATGTGCAGCAGAATATCTGGGCAAAGTTGGGTGCAGAGCACGATGGTTATATCGCGGTTGATCGTGCCTTTATGCCAGCGGTCACCGGCGGTATGAACAGTACCGCTCGGGATGCCACGCGCTTTGGCATGATGATCAGGGACAGAGGTCAATACAATGAGCAGCAGGTGCTGCCAGCAAAATGGGTGGATGCAACATTAGACGTCAGCGATAAGTTGAAGGCCAATATGGCGGCCAACGCTAAATACAGCGAAGAGCCATGGGTGGCCTACCATAATATGTGGTGGATACTTGATGTAGAGGGCGGTGAATACTGCGCAGTGGGCATTCATGGGCAGGTTATCTATATCAACCGCAAGGCAGATACTGTGATGACTTGGTTCTCAAGCCAGCCGGGTGCTTCCGCGGCAAAAAATATCAATTTTCGAGTTAAGCTAAAAGCGGCTCGAGAGTTGGCTCAGTCACTAATAAGTTAGTTAGTGTAACCAACTACCAAGATAAAAGGATAGATCTTGCGCGCTAGAAGCCCTTATGGGTGCAGGTCAGCTTGATCTCGCTATCATCCGATTCTGCTCGGGCAGTGTTAAATCAAATGCCCCAGAGGCAGCTCTGTTTTGTAGCAGATAGGTTTGAGAGAAAAGCTACTCTTGATATGCTCAATACCCTCAAGGGCCGTCAGCTTTTGATCAAGGAAAGCCTGATAGGCCTGAAGGTCTGGTGTGATTACGCGGATTAGATAATCAAAGTCTCCCGTCATCAGATAACACTCCATCACTTCCGGCCAGTTCTGAACCTGCTGGGCAAAACGATCAAGGTCTTTTTTAACCTGATGGTGCAGTGTTACTTGCACAAATACAGTGACGGGAAGGCCAGCTTTTTGTGGGTCGAGCAATGTCACTCGGCGACTGATATAGCCGAGCTGTTCGAGGTTTTTAACCCGCCGTGAGCAGGGTGATGGAGAAAGGCATACCAAATCTGCGAGCTCTATATTCGAGACACCAGCATCTGATTGGAGGATATTTAAAATCTTCCAGTCGATGGTATCCAAATTGTATTCCGCCATATAAAACCTCAGCTTTAGTTGCCCATATTTAGTCTATTATTCCAAAGCCATACGCCAGCTTGGCTGCGGCCTCTATCACAACGAAGGGCGCTCTTAATAATGCTGAAATACTGGCGATATTTAATATATAAACCAAGTGTAGATGATTTTGCGCAATAAAAACCATTAGAAATGCGAATTCACACAATATTTGGTTTATTCCGGAGGCCCGAATAAGCCACTTTGGCAGGATTCTCTAGTCTCTAGCATGGTAATTTTGCGCTTATAAAGGGGTCTAAAAAGCCATTGTTAAGAGCTTAACAAAACAGGCCTTAAACGGATTTATAAGAGGTGTTATATGCGGGTTAAAAATCACTCTGAAGAGGCCCTAAGTCTATCATTCATAGATAGCTCAGCACTAAAGATTTCGACCTTATCTATACTGCAAGCCGATGGTAGTTTGGCTAAAGGTGCCTCAGCCCCAGAGATGGATCGGGAGTTGGCAAAAAAACTCTATGGAGATATGTTGTACACCCGTCTGCTCGATGAGCGAATGGTGGGTGCCCAGCGTCAGGGTCGGCTAAGTTTTTATCTGACCTGCACCGGCGAAGAGGCCTCGGTGGGTGGAACCATAGCCGCCTTTGGCCCGCAGGATATGGTGATGGGGCAATATCGTGAGCAGGTTGCACTGCGTTTTCGTGGCTTTACCACCGAGCAGTTTATGAATCAGCTGTTCGGCAATGTCAGTGACCTGGGTAAAGGCCGCCAGATGCCGGTTCATTATGGCTCTCGCGAACTTAATTTTATGACTATCCGCTCGCCTCTGGCGACACAGATCCCCCAGGCCGCTGGCTATGCCTACGGCCAAAAACTAGCTAGCAAGGATGCCTGCACCCTTTGCTACTTTGGCGATGGAGCTGCCTCCGAGGGCGATTTTCACGCGGGCTTAAATATGGCCGCGGTGCTTAAGTGCCCAGTGGTGTTTGTAGCGCGCAATAACGGCTATGCAATCTCTACCCCTTCCTGGGAGCAATATGCCGGTGATGGTATAGCCCCCAGAGGAGTGGGTTATGGTATTAAGACGATTCGGGTAGATGGCAATGATATCTTGGCAGTTTATGGGGCAGCGGTTGAGGCACGCAAAATAGCTATAGAAGAGCAATGCCCTGTTCTGATTGAAACTATGAGCTATAGATTGGGAGCCCATTCAACCTCAGATGACCCGAGCGGTTATCGCAGCTCCGAGGAAGAGGAACAGTGGCGTCAAAAAGACCCGATCAGTCGTATGAAAAATTGGCTTGTGAAAAAAAACTGGTGGAATGAAAGCGCAGATGAAGCCTTACAAAAAACCTTCCGTACGGAAATTCTTAGCGAACTAAAACTCGCCGAAAAGCGGCCTAAGCCACCATTGCAAGATTTGGTCAGCGATGTGTATAAAACAATCCCCGCTAATCTTCAGGAGCAGTTTAAAAACCTCGAAGCTCATATAGCCAAATATCCAGAGAACTATCTTATGCATGGGGAGGGTGGGCTATGACAGAGATTTTAGAAACTGGCACAGCCACCAAAATGAACCTGTTACAGGCGGTTAATAATGCATTGGATACAGCCATGGCTTCAGACGAGCGTGTGATTTGTCTGGGTGAGGATATTGGTAAATTTGGCGGTGTATTCAGGGCCACCAGTAATCTTCAGGAAAGGTACGGTCGCCCTCGGTGTTTTAACACGCCTCTCACCGAACAGGGTATTGCTGGTTTTGCGATTGGGTTGGCAGCGCAAGGATCTATTCCGGTCGCTGAGATACAGTTTGCCGACTACATCTTCCCCGCCTTTGATCAAATTGTGAATGAAGCCGCCAAATTTCGCTATCGCAGTGGCGATGAATTTAACTGTGGTGGGCTGACTATTCGAACTCCCTACGGTGGCGGTATTGATGGTGGGTTATATCACTCCCAGTCCCCCGAGGCTTATTTCTGCCATACCCCTGGGTTAAAAGTCGTGATGCCAAGCAATGCCTATCAGGCCAAAGGTCTCTTACTGGCTGCTATTCGCCACCCGGACCCAGTGATTTTCTTTGAGCCGAAAGCTATTTATCGCGCCTCTGTGGGTGAAGTCCCCGATGAAGACTATGAGATTCCCCTAGGCGTCGCAGAAGTGACCCAGCAGGGTGCAGATATTACCCTGGTTGGCTGGGGTGCCCAGATGGTGCAGATTAACAAAGCCGCAGAACTAGCAGCCGCTGATGGAATCTCCTGTGAAGTGATTGATCTGCGTTCATTATTGCCTTGGGATAGAGACTGCGTTGCCCAGTCTGTGACTAAAACTGGCCGATTACTGATCAGCCATGAAGCACCATTGACTGGCGGCTTTGCCGGTGAAATAGCGGCTAGCATCCAAGAGCTATGCTTCCTTAGTTTGGAGTCACCGATCAGCAGAATCACAGGTTTGGATACGCCTTTCCCGCTGATACAGGAAAAGCAGTATCTGCCCGACCATCTAAAAATTTATGAAGAAATTTTGGCTAGCCTAGCCTACTAGTCTTATCAACAATTAAACCATTTAGTTTTAAAGCCCCTTTATAAGGAGTGAGCCATGAGTAAAGATTTTATATTGCCGGATATTGGTGAGGGTATTGTTGAGTGCGAGGTCGTCGAGTGGAAAGTGAAAGAGGGCGATACAATCATGGAAGACCAGATTGTTGTCGATGTCAGTACCGATAAAGCCATTGTTGAAATTCCTTCAATGTATAACGGCCGTGTTACCAAACTTTATTATGCTGAGAGCGATATTGCCAAGGTTCATGAGCCTCTGTTTGCTATTGAGATTGAGGGAGCAGAAGAGGGGCCGTCAAGCAGCGCACAGCCAGGTTCAGAGCAAACAATGGAGATTCAGGCAATACCAGCTGAGGAGGTGTTTGTGAAAGAGGCCATGTTGACCAATTCGGAGAAAGTGCTAACCACACCCGCTGTTCGAAAAATGGCGCGAGAACATAATCTAGATCTTGGGTTTATTAATGGCTCAGGAAAACAGGGTCGTGTGTTGAAGGAGGATGTTTTAAATTATCTCTCCGGAGATCAGCCGCCAAATAAAATAGCAATCCTAAGCAACCCAGTTGCAGATCGAGTAGAACCCATTAAAGGTGTGCGTAAAATCATGGCCGAGCGCATGACAGAATCCATGGCCACCATACCTCACTTTACCTATGTGGAAGAAATTGATATTACTGACCTGATGGCTTTGCGGCAAAGCCTGAAGGAAAGCTATGGAACAGATGAATTAAAAATCACCATGATGCCGCTATTTATTAAAGCTCTGTCACTGGCGATTAAGGAGTTCCCTATACTCAATAGCTCTGTCAATAAAGAGTTTACCGAACTCACCTATATGGCCCATCATAATATTGGTATGGCAGTGGACGCCAAAACTGGGCTCTTAGTGCCCAATATCAAAAATGTACAGCAGCTAGGTTTACTGGATGTAGCTCGAGAAGTGACTCGTGTGGTGGATGCTGCACGAAGTGGGAAAATAGACCCTGCAGACCTAAAAGGTGGCACCATTACTATTTCCAATATTGGTGCTATCGGTGGCACTGTGGCCACTCCTATTATTAATAAACCAGAAGTAGCAATTGTCGCTTTAGGAAAAATTCAGCAGTTTCCTCGTTTTGACAAGCAGGGTAATTTGGTATCCCGCAGCATTATGAATGTCAGCTGGTCTGGAGACCACAGAGTTATTGATGGTGGCACCATTGCGCGCTTTAATAATCTGTGGAAAAGCTATCTGGAACAGCCAATGAATATGGTTGCAGCCATAATATAAAGACCGGTGGGCCTTTCTGGGGGAAAACCATGGGGCTAGTTGAAAATAAAAATCTACAGCATTTCTATATCAGTGAAGAACAATCGTTCTATCTGCTGAGCCATATTGACGCGAGAAAGCTTAAAGACTGGTTGTCTCTCTGTGAGTCTCAGCTGGCTAATCTGGGCTTTACAGAGATTGAGTTAGTTGGCAATGGCGCCTACGGCTTTGTATTTTCCGGAAGCGATGCCAATCAGCAGCAATATGTCTTTAAATTTGCGCGCATCACTTTGCCCCAGCATATTCAAGATCGCCTAGAGGATGAGGGCTTTATGCTCTCCCAGATAGATCATCCGGGCATTCCCAAGTTTGTTGAATTTCAGAATCTGAATGGCCAGTCTATTCTTATGATGTCCCGAGCACCGGGAATCACTCTGGAACAGCTATCTCGACAAACAGGCAAACTTGCCCCGCGACTAATCTTAAAAATAGCCGCTCAGTTAGCAGATATTTTACTCTGCTTGCGCCAGCAACATACAGGCGCCAGCACTGCGCCAATAGTTCATGGGGATATTAAGCCTTCCAATATTATATTTGATCCAGATAGCGAAACAGTATTGTTAATAGACTGGGGTGCGGCTGTGTTTGCCCAATGTGATGCTGTGGGACAGCGAGTTGATGGGGTTGGTATTAATGCCTCAAGCATAGAATTTGGCCAGACCAATACCAAACTGGGTGATATTTATTTTATTGGCGATGAACAACTCAACGGCGAGCTGTCATCTCCGCGCTTTGATGAGCAGGGGCTGGCAGGCACCCTATATGCACTGGCTTCAGGGCAGAGCAGCCGTTTTGGCCATCAGGTTATTACCCCCCAGTCTTTGGCACTACCCAAAGAGTTTGCCAATACTCTGGCCGCGATGTTGGATGATGACCCCGCCAAAAATTACCGGGGCGGCGATTACTTGTTAAAAAATATGCCTTATATGAAGCGCATTGTGATTCCACAAGATTCAGTTCCTGAGAATATATCGCTTATCCCCTATAGCCTGATGAGATCAGTGGAGCCATTGGAGACTGTGGTTTACAGTTCGCGAAAAGGCTTTCTGCGCCAAGAGATGGGGAGTGATAGGTTTGCTGCCGAAACCACACATTATGCTGGCCATGAAGGCTACAAAAACTATTTGGCTGGCATGGGAGATACGGAAAAAGCCTTTGTGATTGCCATTAGCCACTTGGGACGCTATCCCTTGGTTGGGGGCCTGGCTATTCGCTGGGAGGAGGCGGGCGTTTCAATCGACTCCAGCCTTAACTTCTATGATGCGGCTTTGGAGACTAATATTAGTTCTGCATTTATTTCGGCGATTAATAACGTCGTGCATCTGGGCCGCGCGATTAATAAGCAAGGTGTATTTAAAAGCTGTATTTTTGATGCTCGCAAAACCCTACATATTGGCCGCGACAATGCTAATCAACCCTTTAGGGTTGCTGCAGATATGCAGATTCCATTTGAGATAGCCGAAGGTATGGAATCAGAGGTACTAGCAGCAGAGGACGATAGCCGCTTGCACTCCTATTTTGAAGATGGCGATGATCCAGACGAAATGCTTCAGTTACCGAATGAGATTATGCGCCTGTTAGCGACCATGAACAGAATTCACCATACAGGCTGCATTATCTTTGAGGCGGTTGAGCAAGACTTAAAAATTCATAATTATCTGAGTCTCTTGGATAGTTCAAAGCAGATGGAGTTTGGTCAATGCTTAGCGGGTATTTTGGCCAACCTCCATCTCATTGATGGGCTGGGGGTTTCCGGCTTTATGAAGTTGCCCTATAAAAATACCAAGTTTTTTGCCCATCAGAAAAAGCGGCCTGATCTATATTCCTGATCGGTTCAATCTGTCTCTGAGTTGATATCTATCAAGGGCTGCTCCCCTGCACAATATTAATATTATCTCTTCTATTCATAGAAATTTTATATCGTTTCTAAATCATTTTTTGTTCAGGGAGAGAATAAATATGACCATTCATACAAGCATATTTTCAAAACTACACTGGCTACAGTAATAGGGATTGCAGCAGGACTTATTGCGCCATAGACTTTTGCAGCTGACCAATCTACATTATTCCAAGAGGCTCTGAATAAAGGGGAGCTAGAACTTAAACTGCGCTATCATTACGAACATGTTGATCAAAAGGGCGGTGGGGTAGCTGGTATCTTTCGGCCCGGATTGGTCATAGGCTAATGATTGTTTTAGCCTATGACCCAAATCATAAAGTCGGCTACTTTTTGACAGTCTTTAGCTGTATGAATTGATAATATTACTGAGGGTTTTGAGCTTTAATGATTTCTTGCTCAGGGTATTTCTGTTAGCGGAGCCGAATGAGCCTAGGTTATACTCAGAGACAAGTAAACGTTAACAAAAAACCAAATAATAAGCTGAATTAGTTAATTTCTATGAGTATAAAACTTCCAAAACTGGTCGCCACTTCAGTGGTGCGAGGTAGCCAGCAGGGTGAGAGCCATGGTGGTGTATATTCCCTTGATTTTGAGCGACAGGTGGTTGAGCAGCGGGTAGACTGGAATACCAGCGCAATTAATTTTGATGGCCGCGGAGCTGACCGGGGTTTGCGTGGCATTAGCTTTTATGGCGACCGTATTTTAATTGCTGCCTCTGATGAGCTATTTAGCTATAACCAGGATTTTGAGATTCAGGAGTCTTGGCGCAACCCATACCTCAACCACTGCCATGAAATTTGCCGCCGAGATAACATACTGTTTTTGACCTCTACGGGTTTTGATTCCGTTCTGGCTTTTGATTTAGATCAGAAGTCTTTTGTCTGGGGTTTTCATCTGCAAAAGCAGGAAGGTGAGTGGGCCGGTTTTACCTTTGACCCCCGCACAGATAAAGGGCCGCGACCAAGCAATGAGCAGCATATTAATATGGTTCATGTGGATGCTAATGGTATTTTTGTCAGCGGTCTCAAGACCGAGGCACTGCTACATATTAATGCTGAAAATAAAGTGACAGAGGTCTGTAACCTTCCCAAGGGCACTCATAATGCTCGGCCCTTTAAAGGCGGTATTATTTTCAACGACACTGCTAGCGATTGTCTGCGAGTTGTGCCCAGAGACGATGCCCAGCAGGTATTTAAAATACGCACCTATGACCCAGCGAATATTAGGTTTGCTGGTATTGATGACTCAAAAATCGCGCGCCAGGGGTTTGGTCGTGGGCTCTGTTTAATTGATGATCGCTTTGTGGCGGGAGGGTCGTCGCCCTCAACTATTACCCTGTACGATCTTCACAGTAATCAAGTGGTGGGCTCTGTGAACATCACCATGGATATTCGCAATGCGATTCATGGCCTTGCCCATTGGCCGTTCTAAAAAAATCGTGAGCCATAAAAAAGGCCGGGAGTTCCCCGGCCTTTTTTGTCTGCTGTAGTGGTGACAGCCCAACGGAGGGGTTAGCCTCCGAAGTGTCTGATAAACCGAACACCAAACTCTCTAGGTCGGTTGGTATAGACAGTTTCTACGCGCATACGACCCTCGTTGACATTCTGCTGAGTGAAGCCACCTTGGTTTGCATGGGTATAATGCACCCGCTCATCTGTAATGTTATTCAGGAATACAGAAGCTTCCCAGTTGTCGCCACGTAAACCGACACTCAGATCGCCCATATTGTAAGATGGCTCATTCCACTGAGGGTTAGGACCGTCCTCCACGGGTTCTAGGTTACCCAGTCTTGAACCACTATAAGACCACTGCAGTCGGACATAAGCATTGGCATTATATTGTGGTACATCCCAGTTGTAAGTTGCCCATATACCACCGGTAAAGTCAGGGGTTGTAGGAAGTTTCGAACCGCTGGGGATAAAGATGGTTGCCAGATCCACATCGGTATCTGTCTCGGCCTCCAGCCACTCACCGTTCATACCCAGTGTGAAGTTATTGGTTACTGCCCAATTAAACTCTGCTGAAACGCCCGTGATATGAGCATCACCCGCATTGGATACCAGAACCTGATAAGGCTGACCACAGACCCCTGCAATGGCATCAGATCCATCATCACAGGCAGCATAACTTGGGTCGATTAACTCAAACTGGTAATCTGACCAATCCATCTGATAAGCGGTGACATTCAATGTTGCCGCCCCATCTGCCAGAGTGCCTTTGTATCCTGCCTCGTAATTGGTCATCTTGTCCGCGAAGAACTGCTGCCCTATTGTGGGGTTGCCACGCTGGCGGTTGGTGCCGCCAGGTCGATAGCCTTCAGTCCAGAGCGCATAGACCAGATTATCGCTATCGAGCCTGTAACTAACGGAGATTTTTGGCACTACTTCAGAGTCTTCACCTTTGAGAATTTCCACACCCTGATCATCAAGCCTACCGGTAGGATGTTCCTCGTAGTAGGTGGTGACATTCTCTCGATCGAACCAGCGCAAACCAGCGGTTATATCGACTCTTTCATTCATATGCCACACAACTTCACCAAATACTGCTACTTGCTCAGCGTCTGAACTGCTCTTGGCATACCAATTTTCGCTAGCATCTGGGAAGCTTTCCCCATACTGCCATTCATTGTACGCAAGGCTAATAGTCTGCTGATACAGTTTATCTTCTAGGCTTCCGCGACCATTTACATTTCCTGTTGGGTAGCCCCAGTGCTCTTCGTAGAAATAGTTGCTCTCCTCGAAGAAGGCTCCGACAAGCCAGTCAAAGGTATCTCCCTGGCTGGAAAGGCGTACCTCGGCACTAAAGCGATCACTGCCTTGCTCTTCATAGAAGCCAGCCAGATAGTCACCCTCTACGGTGGGTGAGTTACAGTACACACCGTTGGCGTAAATAAAGCCATTGCCATTGTCCACCGCAAAGTAGTAGGGCGCGTAATAAGCCGCATCACCAGAGTACTGAATGCAGTAGTAGGCAGAATAGCTCTTGTGGTAGTTGGTAATATCCTGATCAAAGGTGCTGTTGTTATTGTAGTAAGAGGCGGCTGCAACTAGCTGGGCAAAACCCAGATCTCCTTCAACAACCAACGAGCTAATGTCGTAGTCGACATCGTAGTATTCTTCGCTGTAGCGGATCGTTTTCAGATCACCTACGTTGGGATCAAAGCCATTGTATGAACCGGATTCACTGGACTGTTGAATCATGGTCGCTGTAGCGCTCCAGTCTTCATTCATATCCCAGCGCACAGCTGCACGCCAACCAGTTGCTTCGTAGTCATTGATATCGTCTTCAACTACATCTGCATTATCAAGTGTTCCCCAACCTGATGGAGAGCGCCCATAGAGTGCATCTGCCTTTAAGTCGTTGGTAATTGTTTTACCGTAGACGTTGTCGATAAAGCCGCCGTCTTTAGCGCTGTATCCAACCACTCGCAGAGCCAGTTTATCTTCAATCAGTGGAATGTTAGCAACAATAGAGCCGTCGTAACTGCCTTCACCTTCGGAGCCATTTCTAACGCTGCCGTCAAGGGTTACGGTTGTCTCATTCATCTCTGGAGTATTGGTGATGACCCGCAATGTACCTGCCTGAGAATCTGAACCGTAGAGAGTACCCTGAGGGCCGGAGAGAGCCTCGACACGCTCGACATCAACCATTCGAATGGCGGGCTGCTGGCCCTGAGTGGTGAGCGAAATCTCATCCATATAGAGGGAGGAAGTTGACTGGGTAACATAGCCCGGGTCACTGGTAGCCCCTCTAAATACAAAGTTGGCTATTCCAGAGCCGTAGTCAACGATATTAATTGAGGGCATAAATCGGGCGTAGTCGGCCATTCCCCGCGCACCCATTTCAGTGAGATCGTCTCCTGAAAGAGCCTGAACGCTGGCCGGAATGTCCATTACAGATTCTGCACGTTTACGTGAGGTCACCACAATCTCTTCAAGCATTGCACTCTGTTCCTGAGCGAACGCTAGTGGAGTGGATGCAAGTGCTGTTGCAACTGCCGCCGCCATTGGTGTTAGGCGGTGGTGCTTAGATTTCTGACTCATTATGTACTACTCCCCATAGTAAGTTGATCTGCTTTCTTATTTTTAACCTTTCTGTAGTAGTGTGAACATACCTTTAAAAATTATACTAAGTCAAGCTTTGGCACTACCCTTTGGGGTGGGGCACCGCAAAACGGAAACTCGCCCTGCCTCAGCTTTCTCGGTTCTGTAATAGAGGACCTAATACCTCAATTAATTCCTCTAAATGCGGCTCATAATTCTTCCAGAGGTTCACCGAACTGGCGTAAATAGGTTGCCGCACCTGCTCAGAGCTAGCGGTTTTTACTGCTCGATCTGTCTCGTGGAACCTCAGGCAGGAATCCTCGAAAGGTAGTTCGCAGTAGTCGAGTATGCGCCGCACCTGAGTGTCCAGATCTGCCACAACCATTTCATAATCCACATCAAGGACCGTTCCCGGCATCACCTGATGCCAGTGATCCATCAAGGTTTGATACTGAATGTAGTACTCACCGAGTTCCGTCAGGTCATAACTGAAGGGCTGGCCGCTGGCAAAAAGCTGCTTATAGCTGCCAAAGCAGCTGTCGAGGGGGTGGCGTCGAGCATTGATAATTTTAGCCTTGGGCAGAGCTAACTTTAGTAGCCCTGCATAGATAAAGTTATTGGGGTTCTTATCAATAAACCTTTGACTACCGGAACGGTACTTTATTGTTCGGTCTAGATATTGTTGGCCAATATGCGCCCATGCGCCCGCTGGCAAAGTTGTCAAATTTTCTGGGAAATGAGCCCCTTTGCGCCCAGTCTTTTTAATATCTTTCACGACCTGGGCGAGGTCGCTCAGCTCGTGAGTTCCCTCCACTTGAGAGTGGCTTGCCAGTATTTGCTCTATGAGCGTAGAGCCAGACCTAGGCAGCCCAACAATTAAAATTGGCGATGGGTCCTCGCAGCCAAGGCCCTGATGGGCGCTTAAAAACTCAGCACTAAAAATCTTGGCAATCATACCGATCAGCACTTCATGGCCAATAGGGTCATATTTTTCCGACTGCCGGTGGCGATCATTACAGCGCTGAAAATAGCTAAAGGCACGGTCGTAGTCTTTGCGACCCTCATACTCCAACCCGAGGCTATTGCACAGCTGCACATGGGAGAGGTCTTCAATGCTATCGTCTTCAAGCAGTGCCTTCATGTCGGCGACCTCGCTATCTTCAAAACGGAATGTTTTCAGGTTGGCGAGATTCCAGTAGGGCTCAGAGTTGGTTGGATTTAAAGAAATATTTTGTCTGTGGACATCAATAGCTTCCTGTTGCCGGCCTACGGTTTTCAGCTGATGGGCGAGACCAGAAAATGCACCGGGATGGGCCTGATTAATTTTCAGAGCCTGACGATAGCTGAGGATCGCCTCTTCGGTCAGGTTGGATTGAGCCTGAGTATTGGCCAAAGCCACATAGGACTCTGCGATATCTGGAGAGAGGCCAACCAGAGTCTCAGCGCTCTCCAATGCTGCCTGATGCTTGCCTAGTTCAAGCTGTGTCTTTGCTAAATCTAGCCAAGCTCGGGAAAACTTGGGCGATAAGGACACAGCTCTGGTTAATAGCAGTTCTGCATCTTCATATTTGCGGTGCGTGGTGGCCACGGATGCCAGCATCCGCATAGCCTCCCCATGGTTCGGGTTTTTGCGCAATATGGTGCGGTAGATATCCTCTGCTTTCTCTGGTTCTTGATCAGCATTGTGCTGCCTTGCCTTGGCTAATTCTTCGGTAAACGCCATATCATCTTGAGGTGCCTGGGCCTGAGAATTTAGCGACTGCAACAGCTGCTGACCACGCTCGATTTTGCTATTAATTCGGCTGCGATCTGGAGCCAGTTTTAGCACATGCTGGTAGCCATTAATCGCTTGCTCAAATTTACCCTCAAGCAGAAGCAAGTCTGAATAGACTTCGTGAGCGGTGGCAAATTCCGGATGCGTCTTGAGGGCCTTCATTACATTGGCATGAGCTGCTTGGAGATTTTTTAATGCGATCAACGCCTGAGCATTAAGACAAAGGATGTTGGCATCATTAGGATGCTGGTCCAGGCCCTGATCGCACACTTGGCTGGCGAGCTTAGGCTCACCCTGCCTAAGATATCTCAGCGCTTGATTGAATATCGTTTGAGGAGGCTTTTGTTTCTTGATAGTAGACCTCACTTAATCTGCTAACACTTTCCTTTTACGATACCATAGGTATCAGACTTTAACTATTCGGTAAATACTTCAGCTAATCACTCAGCCTAACTAAGAGATGTAGGGCTAATTACTAGGAAATTTATCCTTTTAAAGCGTTGTCACTTCAAGCTAAAAAATATAGCTGGTGACGATTGGAAAAACGGCCCTTAATATATAGTAACTGCGCAATGGCCTCATCATAATTTAGAAGCCGTTTTATAGGGTTGAGGCCATTTAAGTAGAATCCAAACTAACATTTATCCGAGAAGCGCTTTGTTTTGCAATCAATAGTTTAGTGTCTCACCTAGAAATAGGGGACAACAGGTGCATCGGCAGAAGCCTTCACCCTTTTTATGCTACTATTAAACTAAATTAGGCAAAGCCTTAGAAATCGCTTTTGAGGCCATGAAAGAGCAATATGTGCGAGGAAGAATTATTAGGTGGAATTAACAGTTGATCAGGCTTTGGAACAGGCAGTTGCTGCGCATAACCAAGGGGATTTTTTAGAAGCTGAGCGCATTTATCAAGCTATTTTGCGGAGTCAACCAAGTCATCCCGATGCCAACCATAATTTGGGGCTATTATCAGTTTCAGCTGGTGATACCTCGGTTGCGCTAC
>JAQXBF010000027.1 GCA_029252555.1 Porticoccaceae bacterium | reverse complement strand
CAGTTAGCATTGGCCTAAACTGTGCCCTCGGCCCCAAAGAGCTGCGCCCTCACCTGCTGGAAATCTCCACTGTGGCCGACGCTCTGGTCAGCGCGCACCCCAATGCCGGTTTGCCTAATGAGTTTGGCGGCTATGATCTGGATGCCGCCAATATGGCCGAAACAGTGGCGGAGTTTGCCAGTGCCGGCCTGCTAAATATTGTTGGCGGTTGCTGTGGTACTACGCCGGAGCATATTCGCGCTATTGCCGATGCGGTAGCGGGTATTACACCTCGCCAAGTGCCAGAGATTGAACCGGCCTGTCGTCTCTCTGGTCTTGAGCCTTTTACCATTCAGTCTGATTCGCTCTTTGTGAATGTAGGCGAGCGCTGCAATGTCACCGGCTCTGCTGTTTTTAAGCGGCTAATCCTGGAAGAGAACTACGATGCTGCCCTGGAGGTCGCCCGCCAGCAGGTGATTAATGGCGCCCAGATTATTGATGTGAATATGGATGAAGGCATGCTGGAGTCCCTGCCAGCTATGGTGACCTTTTTAAATCTGATTGCCTCGGAGCCTGAGATCTCCCGGGTGCCGATTATGGTCGACTCCTCCAAATGGGAGGTCATTGAAGCGGGACTAAAGTGCATTCAGGGCAAGTCGGTGGTCAATTCCATCAGCCTAAAAGAAGGTACGGACGAGTTTATTGAAAAAGCCAAGCTGTGCAAAAAGCATGGTGCCGCCGTTGTGGTGATGGCCTTTGATGAGGATGGTCAGGCGGATAATTTGCAGCGTCGTCAGCAGATCTCCCAGCGCAGCTATGATATTTTGGTTAATGAGATTGGCTTCCCGGCGGAAGATATTATTTTTGACCCCAATGTATTTGCCGTGGCCACAGGTATTGAAGAGCACAATCGCTATGGTCTCGACTTTATTGAGGCCAGCGGCTGGATTAAACAGAACCTGCCCCACGCCCTGATTAGTGGCGGTATCTCCAATGTATCGTTTTCGTTCCGAGGTAATAACCCGGTGCGCGAGGCCATTCACTCGGTGTTCCTCTACCATGCTATCCGTGAAGGCTTAAGTATGGGTATTGTGAATGCTGGGCAGTTGGCGGTGTATGACGATCTGCCCGCGGAGCTGCGCGATGTGGTTGAAGACGTGGTGCTATTCCGCACACCAGAGGGTACTGAAAACCTGCTGGCAATTGCCGACAAATACCGTGGCGATGGGTCAACTCAGGCGAAAACTGAAGACCTAAGTTGGCGCGAAGGCACTGTAAATCGCCGCCTTGAGCATGCGCTTGTTAAAGGTATTACTGAGTTTATTGAATATGATACCGAACAGGCGCGTCAGGAAGCCGCCCGCCCCTTGCATGTGATTGAAGGTGCCCTGATGGACGGCATGAATATCGTCGGCGACCTGTTTGGTTCCGGCAAAATGTTTCTGCCACAGGTGGTGAAATCTGCCCGTGTGATGAAACAGGCCGTCGCCTATTTGCAGCCCTACATTGAAGAGGAGAAAGATGAATCTGCCAGTACCAATGGCAAAATTCTCATGGCCACGGTTAAGGGCGATGTCCATGATATCGGCAAAAATATTGTTGGCGTGGTGTTGCAGTGCAATAACTATGAGGTGATCGACCTCGGCGTGATGGTGCCCGCGGAAAAGATTTTGCAAACCGCCAAAGAGCAGAATGTGGATATTATTGGCCTGTCTGGTCTCATTACTCCTTCTCTCGATGAGATGGTGACATTGGGCAAAGAAATGGAGCGCCAAGAGTTTGATGTGCCCCTAATGATTGGAGGTGCAACTACCTCAAAGGCTCACACGGCAGTAAAAATAGCCCCAACCTACAAGCGCAACCAGACCATCTATGTGTCAGATGCCTCCCGGGCGGTTGGTGTGGCCAGTAAGTTAATTAGCAAAGAGCATCGCGATGGGTTTGTCGCTGAAATTCAGCGAGATTATGACGCTGTGCGTCTGCGCACGGCCAATCGCACCTCAAGGGGAACATTGTTTGCCTACTCTGATGCGGTAAAACAGAAGCCCCAGCTTAACTGGCGCGACTATCAACCGGAGATTCCCAATCAGCTGGGTATCACTGTGCTGGACGATTACCCACTGGAAACTCTGGTGCCATTTATCGACTGGACACCGTTCTTTATCACCTGGGATCTCGTGGGTAAGTACCCCAAAATTCTCAATGACGAGGTGGTGGGGGAAGCAGCGCAAAATTTATTTGCTGATGCCGAGGCATTGCTGAAAGATATTATTGATAACAAACGCTTAACTGCACGGGCTGTCTTTGGCCTGTGGGAGGCCAATACAGTCAGTCATGACGATATTGAGATTTATGGGGCGGATGGCTCTGCAGCCGCCACCTTGCACCAGATTCGTCAGCAGATACAGAAACCGGGTGCCAGTGAAGAGCTTGCCTCACTGGCAGACTTTATTGCTCCCAAAGAAACTGGGTTGACCGACTATATAGGTGCCTTTGCAGTTACCACTGGTATTGGTGCCGATGAACTGGCGGCGCAATATGAAGCGGCCCACGATGACTATAATGCCATTATGGTAAAGGCACTGGCCGACCGTTTGGCCGAGGCATTTGCCGAGCACCTGCATCATCGGATACGCACGGAATACTGGGGCTATGCCGCCGACGAAACCTTGGATAATGAAGCCCTAATCAAAGAAAAGTATCGCGGTATTCGCCCAGCACCCGGCTACCCTGCCTGCCCAGACCATACCGAAAAGGGCTCACTGTTTAAGCTGCTTGATGTAACAGAGAATATTGGGCTGGAACTGACGTCTAGCTATGCCATGAGCCCGGCTGCGGCGGTGAGTGGCTGGTACTTTGGTCATCCGGATGCCAAGTATTTTAATACCGGGAAAATTGCTCCTGATCAGATAGAATCACTGGCCAGTCGTAAAGGAATATCAGTCCCGGATTTGGAGCGCTGGTTAACGCCGATTCTTAATGACTAAATGGACCTGAGAGTGACTGACGAGAAAAAACCTAAAAGGCCTGGACTGGGTGATCTGGTCAAAAGTATTTTGGCGGCAGCTATTGGTGTGCAGACAGACAAAAACCGTGAGAAGGATTTTAACGAGGGTAGCCCCCTCGCGTTTATTATTGGTGGGTTTGTTTTTACTTTCTTGTTTATCGCCACCATTGCAACCATAGTAGGCGTTATTCTCAGCAACAACTGACAGGCGCAACCTGTCTTCGTACACTGCTATCATATTGAGCTTAGATCATGGCGTGACACGCCCCATCAGAGCGACTAATCACTGAGTAATAAAATCCTCTGCCCCCAACTCAACAATAGTCTCCCCACCCTGCTTCAGTGAAGCCAGATAAGCGTTATTGCGGGTCAAAATCTGTGTCGCAAAAAACCTCGCTGTCGCGATCTTCTGCACATAAAACCGATCCTCAGAACCATTATCAACCTGACCCTGAGCCGCAACCGCCAACTTGGTCAGTAACCAGTAAGACACTGAGTTACCAAACAGCATCATATAGTTGTACGCCACAGCGGGCGAATGCTCGGCATTGCACAGAACATAGGCCAGCGCCTCATGGCATTGTTCCAGCGCCATTTCCAATGACTTGATCAAACTCGATATCTGCACTGAATTCGCTTTAGTATCCGCTACTGTTGCTGCAATCTCTAACAGCATTTCACTTACCGCTTCACCGCCGTCGCGCAGACATTTGCGGCCAATAAAATCTAACGCCTGAATACCATTGGTACCCTCATAAATCGGCAGAATACGCGCATCGCGCATATGCTGCGCGGCGCCGGTCTCTTCAATAAAGCCCATACCACCATGCACTTGCACACCCAGAGAGGTAGACTCCATAGACATCTCGGTTGTCCAGCCTTTAACCAGTGGCGTTAATACTTCAACAGCTCTGGCACTCTTGGCTCTTACTTGTTCGTCCCCATGATGATGGCTGCGATCTTCTGCGGCAATGGCATGGAATGACATTGCGCGACCGGCTTCGGTTAAGGCGCGCATTTGCATCAGCATACGTTTTACATCTGGGTGATGGATTATAGGTGCCTTGCCTTCGACACCGGCCACCTTGCCCTGAACTCGCTCGGAGGCATAGGCCACAGCTTGCTGATAGGCGCGTTCGCCAACACCTACGCCCTGATGCCCTACAGATAGGCGAGCATTATTCATCATGCTAAACATGCACATCAGGCCCTGATTTTCAGGCCCAACCAAATAGCCTACGGCACCACCTTGATCGCCAAATGCCAGGGTACAGGTGGGGCTACTGTGAATGCCTAACTTGTGCTCTACGCCAACGGGTTTAACGTCGTTGCGCTCCCCCAAACTGCCATCTGCATTAATCAAAAATTTGGGTACTAAAAACAGCGAAATACCCTGATTGCCAGCCGGGGCATCTGGGGTACGGGCCAGCACTAGATGAATAATATTCTCGGCTAACTCATGGTCGCCCCAAGTGATATAAATCTTTTGGCCACTGATAAGAAAGTGGTCGCCCTGAGGGACAGCTTTGGATTGCACGGCAGAGAGATCGGTGCCCGCCTGGGGCTCTGTCAGGTTCATAGTGCCAGACCAAACACCAGAAATCAGCTTGGCCAAATAAATGTCTTGTTGCTGGCCTGTGCCATACAGATTGAGTGCATGAATCACCCCGCGAGATAACATTGGCAGCAGGCTAAAGCCCATATTGGCGGACTGCAGCATTTCCTGCACAGCCACATCGACAACGCCCGGGAAACCAGCGCCATCGTATTTTGGGTTGCCACTTAAACCACACCAACCTGCCTCTACCATTTGTTTGTAGGCGCCGGCCAACTTGGGTGCCGTAACTACATTGCCATCCTGCAAATGTGCGGGCTGGGTATCGGCTTCCCAGTTGTTAGGAGCAACAATTTCTTCAAAGAATTTAGCAGCTTCTGGCATGATCGCTTCCAGCATATCGCTGCCCGCGTCTTCATAGCCCGGCATTTTGCAATGCTCTTCATAATTGACCAACTCACGATGAAGAAAAGAAAATTCTTTTAGGGGGGCTTTATAGACAGACATTGGAGACTAACCTCGATTTACAGCGAACTATGGCGTTGTTACAACTCAGGATTCGGACGTTAGAATAGTCGCGTGAATACTTGGGTGTAAACCGAAAACCATGACCAATTGGTCTGTATCAACAGGGGCCTTACAGCAGGGAACAGCGCCTTAAGGCTGTCATAAAGGGTTGCCCAAACCGATTTTAAAAAGCACCAGAGTTATAGTCTGGCCTGGTGACAGAATAAGCCCAGTAGAAAAATAAAAATTGAAATGCGAGGCGAACATACAGTAGTGAAACGGGAATATCTGGAAATGCCTCAGGAGTTATCGCCATATAAATATTGGCGGGATACACAGCGACTAAAAGGCACACCAAACCCCAACCCGCAATTTTACGCAGCCTGGGAATCAATACACAGACACCACCTAAAACCTCGAAAAAACCACTGATATAAACTGCTTCCGCATGCAGTGGAAAGGCAGGAGGCATAATTGCTAAATAGAAGTCTGGGTTAACAAAGTGGTCGACGCCAATATTTATAAAAAAGGCAGCCAGGCCAAACAGAACTAGTTTCTTCCACCAGCCAGCGGGAAGTTGCAGTGGTTCTAAAAGAGATGTTAAGTCGGCCATTATTTTCTGCCCTATTATTTTGAATTAGAGTACGGCAATTGAACCGTGCTCGGCAATCAACTCTGCCGCTATGGCTTTTTGCTCTGCGGGCATATCAATATCCGCACAGAGGCCACCATTCCAAGACCGATATCCCTCTGGGTCCACATTACCTACATTGGTGTATGTTTCCCAAGCTATATAACAGCGCTCTAAATCCGTGGGCGCACTGTTACCGGCCATTTTTTCTAGTAAGGAGCTAATGGTGTCGCCTTCCCGCTCCATACGCAGCGCATCGTCGGTATCCAGATGCAAAAATACTGGGTTGGCCGAAGAGAATTTTTGCCATTGCACTGGCTTATCCATATTGGGCACCGCACTCTTAGCAAAATTAGTCCAGGCGCTCATCACTGTATTTTCCATCTGGTCCCTAGCCTCGCCATCGGGGTAGATATAGGAAGAGATGGGGCCATAGGCAAATTTGCCTGTCACAAAAGCAATATCTGTACCATGGGCCGCGCCAAAGAGGTTGGGGAAATCAATTAGCATGGAGCTATCTTGATGGTCCCAGTCGAACTGGTAAGCATAGAGGTCTGTGTAACCAGCAGACTCCATGGCAATAAGCGCATCATCAACACCTTTTAATTTCCATGCATGGGATCGCGTTCGCACCCAAAGCTTGTAAAGCTCGGGATCTTTCACAGTGATGCGCGGTGGCAAAAACTTGGTCAGGATATAGCTGGTATCCATAAAGTAGCGATGCAATGCTAGCCAGAGAGCAACTTCATCTTTAGTGGCGCCGGCTATAACAGGAACATTCTTGGCGTACTCTGCACTGGCGAGGGCACCGAGAATACCTACCTTGGGAATGGCTATGCCATCAACGGTCGCCAATGGCATCTTGTCAAAATCCAGATCACTGGTTTTGTAGAGGCTCATAAACTCAATGGCATTGGTGCCTTTGAGAATTTGATTCAGTTCCTCGGCGCTATAATCTGCCTGCGGTTTATCGATTAATTTATTAGCTATTTGCCAGCCACCTCTGGCTATCAGATCATTGGTGCCATATTGGTTATAGGCATCATCAACAGACACTTCTTGTGTATAGCCAGACTGCGAGATCGCTTTATGAAATAGACCATTGGCCAAAGGAGAGGCTAACAATGTCAGAACATTATGGCCTCCAGCAGACTCGCCAAAGATGGTGACATTATCGGCGTCGCCACCAAACTGGGCAATGTTTTTCTTCACCCATTTTAAAGACTGAATAATATCCAAGGTGCCAAAGTTACTCGTTTTATCTAGGTCTTCTTGCAGACCCTGAATGGCTGGATGGCTAAACCAACCCAACGCACCGAGGCGATAATTAATGGCAACCACGACTACATCTTTACGGGCCACCAGTTTGTCGTATTCATAATAATCTTTTAGGCCAGTGGTATTGCCCCCACCATGAATCCACAGCATAACTGGATATTTCTGGGTGGCAAAATCTGCGGGGGCTTTAATATCCAGATACAGGCAGTCTTCACTACCCACCATGCCTTCACCTGTAACACCGGCAAAGCGGCTGGCCTCTTGCACGCAGGAGGTATCTTCCCGCTCTACTATTATCTGGGTCGGAGATTCAAGTTCGCGAGGTGCCCGCCAACGGAGATCACCCACAGGTGGCTGTGCATAGGGGATATCAAACCATGAGACAACCGTGGCGGCCGAGGCAAAAGACTGCCCTTGGGTGATGCCAGTTGAGGTACTAATATTATGTTCTGCCAATGTCTGCAGAGCAGATTTTGAAGTGCCAAACAGGCTGCAGGATGCAATGGAAATACTGATTAGCAAGATGGCAGAAAAGCCGATTAACTTTCTCATGATAAGCTCGTTTTTATTATTTTTTAAGCCGGCAAAAGTGCTGACCTGGAACTACAGTTAAGTACGTTTTCGTCAGCTTATTCGATCACTGCACAGATAGACAAGAAAATTAATAGGCCGAGCTGAGAAAGTCTAAATTAGAGCTTCTCAGCTCAGCCAATCAACCAGGGAAAAACCCCAAACTAGTGATAACACCCTTCTACTGCTGATATACGCTTTCTCCCGGTTACGCTGTGTAACATTACGGTTTACTCGCGGTCTTACTTTCTCACTCCCTACCTCCTGTTGCTAATTCTTGATGTTTTTTCAAAGCTATCTGCAGCATGTAACTGCCATACTGTCTGATCAACTGTTTGCGCCAATTGTCCCTGCGGCACTGATGCTTAGGCTAGGATGGCCAACTGCATAATCAGCTTGATCATCGGGGCTATCGGAAGAAGAGCCACAGGCCGCTAGATAGAAGAACAGAATACTGAGAATAGTGCGGGGAAATTTGCAATACAGCTGAACCCCAAGTTGTGTTGTTACCCGAGAAATTGGCCACCAAATTGGCCTTTGCTTACTTCCTTCAAGCTATCCATAAATGAACGATAGTAAGCACTATTCATTTATACAAGAAAATATTTTAAATTAATTAGAAATAGTAAACGGCGATAGCCACAACATCCTATTTTCCCTCAGCGAAGAACTGTAGCTTGGCCAGGCGCGCGTAGAGTTTATTTGAGGCCAGCAGGCCCTGATGGCTTCCGGCGGCCTTTTTCTCCCCACCATCCATTACCACAATTAAATCCGCATGCAGGATAGTTGCTAAGCGATGGGCAATAATAACGGTCGTACGGCCCTTCATTAATTTATCTAAAGCCAACTGCACCTTATACTCACTCTCAGCATCCAGTGCACTAGTAGCCTCATCCAAAAGCAAAATACGAGGATCCTTTAACAGGGCTCGGGCGATAGCGATACGCTGTCGCTGACCACCGGAGAGGCGCACCCCCTGCTCACCTAAGTCACTTTGATAACCCTCGGGTAATCGCCGAATAAACTCATCTGCATGGGCCGCTACCGCTGCTGCCATTACCTCGTCGTCGGTTGCATCGGGCTTGCCGTAGCGAATGTTATACATCACATCGCCAGTGAATAATGTCGGCTGCTGTTGCACCACGGCAATTTGCTCACGCAGATCATGGGGGTGCAGATCTCGAATATTACAATCGCCGAAACAAACAGCACCCACCTGCGGGTCATAAAATCGCTGAATCAAGTCAAACAGAGTCGACTTACCGGCGCCGGATGGCCCAACCAAGGCCACAATTTTACCTTCGTCTATACGCAGAGAAAAATCTTTTAATGCCGGCTGCTCAGGGCGAGACGGATAACAAAAAGTCAGGCCTTTAAATTCTAAAACAGGCGCCAAATTGATTGCCTTACCTGCAATATTATCAGCCACCAGAATATCGTTTTTTGCATGTAATAATTCCATTAACCGCTCGGTGGCACCGGCAGCTCTCTGCAATTCTCCATAGACTTCCGACAATGATGCTACCCCCGTTGCCATAAGGATGGCATAGAAAATAAATGCCCCTAAATCACCTCCAGTCATGGTGCCATTAATCACATCGGAGCCACCCACCCAGAGCATTACCGACAGTGCGCTAAACACCAACATAATCACTACAGCAATCAATACTGCGCGCTGACTAACACGCTTTTTAGCCACGGCAAAAGCGCGCTCTACTTCACGGGAAAAAGCGGTTTTTTCCTGAGCTTCCTGGGTGAAACTCTGCACGGTTTTAATATGCTGAATCACCTCACCAGCATAGGAACCCACATCGGCAATACTGTCCTGACTCTCGCGGGATAAATTGCGCACCTTGCGACCAAATATCAGAATCGGCATCAGCACCAAGGGTACCGCCAGCAAAATAATAAGAGACAGTTTTAAATTAGTAATTAACAGCATGATCAGAGCGCCATTAAAGGTAATCACACTGCGCAGGGCTATGGAAACAGATGAACCAATAATTGATTGCAATAATGTGGTGTCTGATGTCAGGCGAGACATAATGTCGCCGCTGCGATTGGTTTCGAAAAAGGCCGGGTGCAGATTCACCACATGGTCAAACACAGCGGTGCGAATATCTGCGCTTACCCTCTCGCCCAGCCAGGAGATCAGGTAAAAGCGGATATAAGTGCCTACGGCCATAAGTAGCGAGGCCAGTAAAATAAATAATATTGCGGTATTTAAATGAACCTGAGACTGCTGTGAAAAGCCCTGGTCGATGACCAGCCTTAGGCCCTGCCCCACGGACAGAGTCACCACTGCGGTAAAAACCAAAGCCAGCAGAAAAATACTTATCTGCGCGCCATAGGGTTTTAAAAACTGCGTCAGAGACAGTAGCACGGGAGGTCTGCCCAGAGGCATATCCGGGTTTTCAGATTTCTCAGCCAAACTTATCCCTCGAGGGCCACATAGACTTCTTGAACATCATCGTGCTCATGGATGGCAGCCAAAAACGCCTCGACTTCTTCCAAGTCTTGACCACTCAGGCTCTGAGGGTTTTTCGGCCGGTAACCTATTTTTGCAGTCTCAACAGCGAAGCCATATTCCGGTAGCGCCCGACAAACGCTATCCAAATCAGTGGTGTCAGTAATAAATAGGGCCAGACCTTCATCATCTGCAGGCTCAACATGCTGAGCACCGGCTTCAATGGCGGCCTCATCAATGTCGCTGTCAGGGTTTTCACCCTTGGCTTCTATAAGCCCCACATGATCAAAATCCCAGGCCACTGAACCTTCAGCGCCCAGCTGCCCACCGCGGAATAAAACTCGAATTTCAGACACCGTGCGATTGACATTATCTGTCAGGCATTCAACGATCAACCCAACATTATGTGGCGCAAACCCCTCATAAGAGAGCTTTTCATAGTGCACGGCTCCATCCAGCAAGCCTGCCCCTTTCTTAATCGCCCGTTCCAGAGTGTCTTTGGGCATAGAGGCTTTTTTGGCCTGCTCTATGGCCAGTCGCAATCGGGAGTTAGTATCTGGGTCAGCACCATTGCGCGCAGCGACCATAATTTCCTTGGTCATTTTGCCAAACACACGACCTTTAAGATTTGCCGCAACTTCTTTGTGCTTCACCTTCCACTGAGCGCCCATCTGGATATTCTCTCGATATTAAATTTACCGCAGGGATTATGACCAGCGCACAGATAGATGCAAGGGCCGCGACGCAGACATAGCTTTAAGGATGGTTTGAGAATGGTGGGCTGACAAAGTCATATGGCTAATAGCCTGCAATAGTGCACAGACTACGGTCCTGTCATCAGCCCCGTCTCGCTAGACTGTTGAAGGCGGGGAATAACCCAGCTATTGGCAGCCTCACTTATCTGACCACCCATCTGCTGCTCCACCACTAAATCAATGGTGACCAGCTCTCGCGCTGCCATATTGGCAAAGCTGTCTTCACCCTTTTGCGCTGGAAGATGGTCGGGGAAATTGCGTCTTGTGCGGTGTATCCAATAGGTTTTGGACATATCTGTCTGGGGTTTTACCGCCTGAAATGCCATTTCCACCCCATCAACCCCCAGCATAAAGCCAAGCAGCCCGCCCCAAGTGGCAGTAGGGTTATCGGAATCCCAGCCCACCAGTGAGCCAATCTGCACCGTGCGCACAATATCCCCCTCACCGTAAAATAGGCTAACCAACCCCGCGGCAAAATTAATCAGCCCATCAAAGGGCTCGCTATAGCTGTAGCCATCGGTACTCTGCACCTGATAGCGCTGATACACCGCATCTCTGGTCTGCTCCCAGCTGTGGGGATGTTGAATATATTGCTGTTTTACAAACTGATAGATTTTTAGCGCGGCCGACTGCTCGGGCAGATAGGCGCTGGCTTGTTCGGCCAGCCACTCGGTCTGCTGTTGCATGGTTTGGCTGCTATCGGTTGCCGAGGCCAATGAATGCATGACCACATAGAACTGGGCGACCCATTGGGCCTCGCCATAGGCGGTGGTGCGAATGGGCAGATAGGCAATATCCAGTGCTGTATCTGGTCTGCCTGGTGCCAGCAGGCCAAATATCTCTGTAGTCAGCTGGGCATCAATCATCATGGCTTTGTTATTGTTCGCAGGCGCACTGGTGGCTGGGGGCACCATTCCCTGCTCCATCAATTGACGAGCACGCTCGTTGGATACCCAGAGAAAGTTCTCTATTTGCGGCTCTGAGTTGGCAAACTTTTTAAATACTGGCGCATCAGTTTCTGAATAAATATGCTTCAGCCAGCCATCGCGAATCTGGGTAGCTGACAATTTGCTGGTGGCCAGCTCACGATGCAGGTGGGCGTACATATACTCGATGTCTGTATCATCATCCGAGCCCCAGGGTTGACCCGCCGGCTCAAAATAGAAGTCGATGGTCTGGGCATGGGGCATATATTCGCCCCACATGGCCAGTTGGTCCGGCCCACCCCAATCAGTATCGGTATAAAACGGCATTGTGGCCGGGGTGCCCACTTTGTCCATCTCGGTGATCAAGCCGGTCCAGTTCGCAATATTCTGGCCTAACCAAAAGCCCTGCAAACTATTGGCGTAGTCAGCTCGTGATATCACCAGAGGCTCTAGCGGGAGACCGTTATTGCAGCTGACCAGACCCAATAATAAAAGCATCAGCACCCATCGGTTTTTATAATTTATCCGTGGCCTCATTACATGGCCTCCAATCAGAGATTTGTGGTTTTATAGCATATTTTCCAATATCAAGTCACAAGGAGCGGCTTTTGCTATAATAGCGGCCGAAAACAACTTATGACCCGCGCCAAATTTGCGATTTGGTTAGCTGAACAAACCCGTTGGAATTTTAATATGTCCCTTCAGTACGTCACCTGTGCGCTGTATAAATTTGTCGCTCTTCCCAATTACGGTTCTATCCGCCACCCTCTGCTAAAGGTTATGACCGACAACAATGTCTACGGCACATTGCTATTAGCGGCTGAGGGCATGAATGGCACCATCTCTGGCCGCCGAGAAGACATAGATACTGTGCTAGCTTGGATCGGTCAGCAGCCAGGGCTAGACAATATCGACACCAAAGAATCCTTTGATAATGAAATCCCCTTTTACCGTACAAAGGTCAAACTCAAGAAAGAAATTGTCACCATGGGTGTGGAAGGCATAGACCCAAAGCAGGCGGTGGGCACCTATGTGCAGCCCAAAGACTGGAATGATCTAATCTCTGACCCAGATGTTGTGCTGGTAGATACGCGCAATGATTACGAGGTGAAGATTGGCACTTTTCAAGGGGCTGTCGACCCCAAAACCACCAGCTTTCGCGAGTTTCCCCAATGGGCAAAAGACAATCTGCACCCCACCGTAAACAAAAAAGTGGCGATGTTTTGCACTGGCGGTATTCGCTGTGAAAAATCGACAGCCTACATGAAAGAACAGGGTTTTGATGAAGTCTATCATCTCGAAGGTGGCATTTTAAAATATCTTGAGGAGGTGCCCAAAGACCAAACATTGTGGCGGGGAGAATGCTTTGTGTTTGATAACCGCGTGGCCGTGGACCACGACTTAAAACGCGGTTCGTACGACCAGTGTCATGCCTGCCGTATGCCCATTACTGAGCAGGAAAAAACCCTGGAGACCTATCAGGAAGGCCTCTCCTGCCACCATTGCTACAACCGAGTGAGTGAGGAGCAAAAGCAGCGCTTTGCGCAACGTCAAAAGCAGGTGCAACTGGCCAAGGCGCGGGGTGAGGAGCATATTGGCAGCGCAGCGCAACTGGATACAGAGCGCCGACGGGCTGAAAAAAAGGCGGGCAAAAAAAATCACCCGAAGGTCTAATCCCTCGGGTGACTTTAACTGTTACTTCTAAAAGATAACTGCTAAGGCAGTCTTAGAAGCTGTAGTTAGCCTTAACATAGTACACACGACCCAATGGGCTGTGCTGCTTGGAGTCAAAGCTGTAGTTAGCGCTGTCGTATACACGTGGTGGCTTCTCGTCGAACATATTCTTAACACCAACGCTCAACATTAGCTCGCCATCATCTGCACCTGCCGCCATGGTGATGCCATACTGGCCATCAACAGTAGTGTAGGAATCAATGCTCTGACTCTCAGTAGCCGGTACAGTCTGGCTGTGCTGATAGTCAGTGATGTGGTGAACATTTAACGAGGCATTTTGTGCGCCATTGGTCCAGGCAACATTCAAATTAGCCTTGGTCGCTGGCATAGAACGAGCGAAGTTATTGTTGTTCAAATAACCCACTGCATCGACAACATCACCGGTAGGCAGAGTAATATCGTACTCTAGGAAATGAGCAATATTCAGGCCCATATTCCAGTTCTCATTCAGCGCCCAATTGACTTCCAGATCGATACCGCTAACGTCAACACTTGAGGAGTTAAAGTAGTCTACAAGCACGCCTGCAAGAGTGCCGGTATCACTGCGAATCACGTCTGCTCCATTGATATCCGCAGCCACTTTACCCTGTGCGTTTTCGACGGTGATCAGATTAGTATAATCCACTACCCAGTAATCCAGCTTGAAGTCGAGGTCATCTGAGGGCTGGAAAATCAAGCCAACATTGAAGTTATCAGACTCTTCCGCTTGCAAGTCTTCCGACCCTGAAGAGGTGACACGAACAAAGGCAACACCACCATTCGCCGAACCATCGGCATTGAAGTCCTGAATACCTTCTAGGTTAACCACCTGAGCATTGATCTGTGACAGCGAAGGCTCACGGAATGCCGTACTGGCAGACGCGCGCAATGCCCACTGATCAGACAACTGCCAGCGCAGTGCCAACTTGGGATCAACGCTGCTGCCGCTGTCCAAGTCTTCGTAACGCAATGCTGCCGTTAGCTCAACATTGTCTGACAGAGCAGTTTTAGCTTCAGCAAAAGCAGATACACCGGTGCGACTGATGTCAATCTCCGAAACACCGCCCAGGAAGATCAAATCGATGGGGATCGGGTTACCATTCGCATCAAACTTGATTTCATAAAGGTCATCGGTCTCAGTTTTGTAGCCTTCGCGACGTACCTGAATACCAGCAGCAAAGTCTACAGTTGCACCTGAAGCCAGAGTCATCAATTCACCACTGACAACCGCATCGGCTACGGTCAAATCTGTGGTGCGCTGAGTATCCGTGAGATAGCTCATATCAGCGATCAATGCTGCGCTATTGTTAGACGACACAAATGGATCATAGTATTCGTTGTTGGTAGGACCACCCACGCCGGCAAGACCAGCTCTCAAGCGAGACGACTTGGTATCTGGCTGTCTGGCGCTGTACTCGTTACTGCTGCGAGTCAATGCCGCATCCCAAGCCCAGCTATTGCTCAGCTCACCCTTAAAGCTAAGGGAAGCACGCAATGTATCGTTTTGACGGGGCGCATTTGGGGACGGGTAGTCAAACGCAAGGGGTCTACCCAACCATACCAGTGGCACACCCAAGTCATTGCTGGGATGATCACCAGAGATTAGTGGGAATGTCAGGTCGGGATAGCTTGGCGACTGAGGGTTTTCCGTGACCTTGTTGCTGGCATAACCGAGCTCAGCGGTCATCTCAACACCATTGGCCATCTCGTGGGTCATATTGGCATATAGCTGAGTTCTCTCTTCTGCTGCAACCAGATTAAATCTGGTGCCGTACTGGAAGAAACACATGGGCCCAGCCGGAGTAGGAACAACCGAACCGCCCTCAAGACCGGCACAGCCATCAATAGCAAAGCGCTGGCCAGGACCATAGGTGCCAGCATAGGGACCAGAATCTAATGTAACGCTTGCCATGCCAGCCAGATGAGGCATCGCAACGAAGCTAGCTCCCAACGAACTGCGGGCATTATCAACCAACTCAGGCCGGTCGGAAGCACCCAGAGAGGTGCGATCAATAATGTTTCCCGCAACGGTAAAGCGAGTTGTGTCGTTGCCGCCACCCCAGATAAAACCAACAGACTGATCTTCTTGATCACCACGGTCTACTGAAGACAGATTTGTGCTCAACTCAAAACCATCAAAGTCTTTACGCAGAATAAAGTTAACTACACCGGCAATGGCATCGGAACCATAGGTAGAAGCCGCACCCTCTTTCAATACTTCGACACGCTCCAGAGCGGTAATAGGAATACTGCTGGTATCAACAAAGACACTGCCATCATTAGCCAGCGCACCAGAAATTGTCTGGCGACGGCCATTGATCAATACCAGAGTCGAGCTCAGGCCCAAGCCTCGCAAATTCACATTAGCTGTACCCTGAGTCGAACCCTGGGTGAATGAGTCAGTTTGGTTTTCTGCACCAGAACTGATCGCCAGCTTGCCAATCACGTCAGCTACTGAGATAGCGCCTATGCCATCAATGTAATCACGATTAAGAACCTGCACTGGCAATGCCGCATCGCCGGGTGTGCTCTTAATATATGAACCGGTTACTTGAATCTCTTCGATGGTTCCTTCATTAATCTCTTGAGCAACCGCTGTGGTTGTCGATAATAAAGCGGTGCCAGCCAAAATAGCCGCACTTATACTTCTGCGTTTAAAAAACATATTTAGTCCCTAGGTTTAATTTCTCTTGGTTACATGCGAGGCGTAAACTAACATAGAGTCTTAAAGCCCGAAGGTTTAAAATTGACTAAATTTAACTAGCGAGTCGTCTTTAAATATCTTGACACTTTGCTCAGATAACTCTACTTCGGCTGAGGTGCGGTCTACCCTATTCATGCCTGGCAAACACCCTTTGGGTAATTGCATCTATGTGTGAGGTTATGATGCCCAACCGCTCCTGCAAGGGACTCCCTTCTCTTGCAGGTATTAGGATAAAACAACCGCTTTTACACATAAGCGCTAAAGAAAAGGCAATAAAGGTGGGTAACAAAAAGATGAGCAGCAAAAACACTACTCGCAACGGCAAATGCTGGTTGTGGTTGGGCACTGCCCTGTCCTGCGTGCTATTGGCAAGCTGTGGCAGCAGGGACCCCCTAGCCAACGAACAACAAACTCAGCCACGCCCTGTTAGCGAGTTCCTTTACGCTAGCACCGCAGAATTGCGAGCCAAACAGCTCAGCAATGTTAGCTATGACCTAGAGTTTAGCCTAGACAAACAGGGAGATAGCTTTTCTGGGGTCACCGCCATCAGCTTCGATTTAATCGCCGATAACAACCACGACCTCAGCATTGACTTAAATCGGGGAATCGTGCACTCGATTACCAAAGATGGAAGCCCAATCAAATACAGCTATGACAAATGGTTTATTAGCATACCCGCCAGCGAATTATCGGCAGGTGAAAATACGCTGGTTATTACCTATGACCACCCCTATGCCACAGATGGTTCTGGCCTGCATAGATTTGTCGACCCTCAGAATGGCGAAATTTATCTCTATACAGACTTTGAACCCTATGATGCCCATCGTCTGTTTCCCCACTTTGATCAACCTGATTTAAAAGCCAGTTACAGCATGCAGGTGAGCGCACCAGACGACTGGCAAGTTATCAGCTCCACCAGAGAAAGTTCTATTAAGCAGGTTGCTGATAAAAGGGTTTGGACCTTTCCTACCTCTGCTGTCTTTTCCTCCTATATCTTTTCGTTACATGGGGGGAATTACGCTGTCTGGGAAGACCAATTCGAAGACATCCCACTGCGCCTGTTTGCTCGCCAAAGCCTAGCCCAATATGTCAATCTTGATGAATGGTTTATCCCAACCAAACAGAGCTTTGGCTTCTTCAATGAATATTTTGGTATTCCCTACCCCTTTGGTAAATATGATCAAATCATTGTTCCCGACTTTAATGCCGGTGCCATGGAAAATGTCGGCGCAGTGACTTTCAATGAGGTCTATATTGCCAAGGGTGAAAAATCCACCCTGTCTAAGATGCGCTTGGCTAATGTGATTGCCCATGAAATGGCCCATATGTGGTTTGGTGATCTGGTCACTATGCGCTGGTGGAATGGCCTGTGGCTCAATGAAAGTTTTGCTACCTACATGGCCAATCTGGCACTGTCGAAAGCCAGTGACTTTGACAACGTCTGGGAGGTTTTCTATGCCCGCACCAAACAATGGGCCTACCGCACCGACGACTCGATTAACACTCACCCCATTGAATTAATCGTCCCTTCTACTGGTGAAGCCATGACCAATTTTGATGGCATTACCTATGGTAAAGGTGCCTCTGTACTTAAACAGCTGCCCTATTATTTGGGAGAAGAGAACTTCCGCCAAGGGGTCAGCAACTACCTGAAAAAATTCTCTTATAAAAACACCGACCTTGATGATTTTATTGGCGAACTAGGTAGAGCCGCCGATATGGAACTCAGCCAATGGACTCAGGATTGGCTCTACCAAGCCGGCCTAAATACTATTAAGGTCGATTACGGTTGCACCAACAATAGGCTCAGTGAGCTTAATATCACCCAGACAGCCCCTGAGGGTTTCCCTACTCTGCGAGAGCAGCGGGTTCAAGTGGGCCTCTATAATGTGACCGGCAATGGCTTAACCTTAACAAGTGCTGTGCCAGTCACCTATATGGGTGCCAAAACTCGAGTTACAGAAGCCGAGGGTTTGCGTTGCCCAGAGCTGGTGTACCCCAATGAAGCCGACTGGGGCTATGTCAAAGTCGATCTCGACGAAAAATCACTGGCCATCGCCAAACCATATATCAATAAAGTCGACAACAGTATGATGCGCCTGATGCTCTGGCAAAGCCTGATAGACAGTGTTAATGATGCTAATCTCAGCGCAGAAACCTTTGTTGAGTTTGCCATGGCCAATGTGGCCGGGGAGACTGATTACAATGTAGCCAGAGCCATAGGTGGAGGGATTTTACAAGCTCTGGATTATCTGACCACGGCGACCAGATTAGGGGTTAAAGATTACAATGCTGTGTATGCCGACGTCGAAAACCTGCACCTTGAATTACTGCGCAATGCTGCTGCCGGGTCAGACTTGCAAAAGTATTGGTACAGTAACTATGTCGACCTGAGCAAAAACAGCGCTCATCTTAAACACCTAAGGGCAATTTTGGATGGCAGTAAAACCTATGTCGGGCTGACCATAGATCAGGACAAGCGCTGGGCTATTGTGGCCCATTTAAATCGTTATCAATTTGGCGATTATAAGGCCCTGCTAGCCTCGGAAATATTGCGAGACAAGTCTGATATTGGTGTGAAGTATGCCATCTATTCTGAGACTATGCGTCCAGACCCTGACATCAAAAGCAAATGGTTTGATGTGCTGACAGAGAATCCGGAACAATTAAAGCTGGCGACATTGCGTTACATTATAGCGGGGCTATTCCCGCCGGAACAGGCTGCGTTAGAGGCGCCTTTTAAAGCCAGAATACTAGCTCAGATACCGATACTCAATCAGGGCAATGACCTTGGCTTAACAAGATCCTTTGCCGGCAATATGCTGCCGGCGCATTGTACTGCCGAGAGTGAAGTGGAAATGGCAGCATTAGTGGAAGAATACTCTGCCATGAAACCGCAGATACTCAAAGCGGTAAAAGCAAGGCACCAAACAGTTGGGCGCTGTATTAAGGCGCTGGCTTTACTCTAAAGCTATCAGGACTCGGGGCTAATTGATGCATTGGCGGCTTCAACTCTGTCCATATGAGCGGTCATGCTGGAGATTAAATCTGGCATGACTGCTTCTGGAAGGTTGTGGCCCATGCCCTCGAACAAAATAAATTCAGCGCCCTCTATTAACTCAGCTGTGTGCTCGCCGTGGGCTGGTGGTATCAGACCATCATCTGCACCATGCACTACCAAGGTCTGGGCCTGAATACTGGCAACTGCCCCAGAGCGATCACCTACTTTAAACACAGCCATCAAATGGCGTGGCATAGATTTAGGGTAAAAACCTCTTGCACGGATTTTGGCTTCGCGATCGGCTTCGGCCTCTCCCTCAGCCAAATCTTTCAGGCGATTCTCCGCCAGACTTGTAGGCGGTGGCAGATGACGTGCACCGGTGGTGGACATAATTGAAATCAGGCTGCGCGTGCGCTCCGGATATTTAGCTGCGACTATTTGCGCAATCATGCCACCCATTGAAGTGCCAATAATGTGGCCATCCTGATAGCCTAGAGCATCCATTAAGCCCACCGCATCTGCAGCCATATCATCAAGGGAGTACGGTGCGTTCACCGACAAACCTAGCTTATGTTTGATCAGTTGCAACCAGATAGTTGGCTGCCCCCAGCTATCAAACCTGGTAGAGGCTCCAGTGTCGCGGTTATCAAACATCAACACTTCATAGCCGGCGTCTGACAAACCTCGAATTAAATTATCACCCCAGGCCACATTAGAACCACCTAACCCCATAATCACAACAATCTTGGGCCGATCTGCGCCTTCACCCACGGTGCGATACGCAATATCAATACCATTCACCCCAATAGTTTTTAACGGGTGAGTATCAAGAAAGGTGCGGGAGTACTCGGCATTTGCCAGAGGCGTTATCGCCAGTAGCAGGCACAAGAGAAGCTGTTTCATGGGACATCCTAGTTATAATTATTAGCTGAGAAGATGTTGTTACGAGCAAAGCATAGGGAGCGGATTATCTGCGTATTAGCCCTGTAACAGAATATACCATCAGAGGATCAACCCTGCCGCTCTGGGCAGAGTTAAATGGTTTTTTTCCAATAGAGGCTGTTACAGGCTGTTAAAAGCCTCTGCCAGCCAATCCATTCTGCGGGTATACCTGGATTTGATATGGGCCACTTCTTCCTCATGGGTGCCGAAAAATACCGGATTAATATCAGCCTCTAAACTGGGGTTATTTGACATCAAAAAAGAAAAGCTATTGATCACAGGCTGCTCATTAGCGCCAACCAGTGGGGTCGCAGTATTGTCACAGGAAGAACTAGAGCCACCGCCACAGGCGACCAAAAAACATGTAGCCAACACTAAAATTGGTTTATTGAACAACGAGTCTACTCCCATAGATTATTTAAAATTTTTTATTGGAAAACCTGCGGCCACCATTCGACCAACCGTAAAAGATAACACAGATTTTTTGAAAACCTATCAGCTTGTCGATAGTGGGTAATTCCACCTGCTCTGGCTTCAAGACTTTATGCTATTTGAAAAAGCATTGCCTGAGTAGAATCGCTCTGCTAATCTTATAGCATGCAATATGCCATAATAAAGGTCTTAGCTAAGTTGGAAATAATCAGAGGGTTCAAAAATGTTTAAACAGATCGGCAAAGTAATAAAGTGGCTTCTGGGAGTCGGAATAGTCTTAGCTATCAGCTTGCCCTCAATACTTCATGGTTTGGGGCTTCACCCGGAATACCAGGGCGAGACCTATAACCTACCTGGCAAGCGCGCTCTGATAATCACTACCAGCCATGGGGTTCTTGGACTTCCCGGCGAACTTGAGGGCAAATCTACCGGTGTAATGGCCTCAGAAATGACGCACCCCTACTACGGTTTCACTGATGCTGGTATGCAAGTAGATGTTGCCAGCATCAAAGGCGGGCAGATTCCAGTGGACCCACAGACCTTATCCCGAATAATTAAAACCCCTGAGGACGATCGCTACTTATCTGACCCAACGCTGCAAGCCAAGGTCAATAATTCCCTGCTAATCGATAATATTGACTTCACCCAGTACGATGCCATATTTCTGTCCGGTGGCTGGGGCGCAGCCTACGACTTGGGTTACTCAGAAGTGTTGGCTGAAAAAATATCCAAAGCCTACTATGCCGAGGAGCCCATCATAGGCTCTGTGTGCCATGGTGCACTGGGGCTGATAAATGCGAAAGACAAACAAGGGAATAAGTTAATCGCTGGCAGAGCCATGACCGGTGTTACCGACAAGCAGATTAAGCAGCTAGGTATTGAGCTAACACCTCAGCACCCAGAGGCAGAACTCCGCAAGGCAGGGGCATTATTTGAAAGCCAAAGCAAGTTAATCGATTTCTTTGCGACCCATGTGGTGGTCGATAGCGAAGAGCGTTTTGTCACCGGTCAAAACCAGAACTCTGGGCATGAAACCGCCCATCAAATGATGGCCATTATTGCTAAGCGTAGCGCTTCTCTTCCAATAGAATCCCTGCCAGTAAACGAGGCTAACTGACCGAACATGGTTTGCGAGACGACGAACATCGTCATCAAAGCAACCATTCAAAAGTCAGGCAAGGTAGGAAAAGAATCAGGCTGCTATTTTGGCGCAGCTAGTCTGATTCTTTGGCGATTAAAAAATGTTATGGCCCTTCAACTACTGACCTTGATACCAAATAGGCGATGTCCAAGCCATTTCTCGGATGGTATCAGGGTAAGCGCCATTGGTGCATACCTCAGGGCGATCAGCCTCGGCAATTGCCGCGCAGTCATAGGTGTGCCAGCGGGCAGTCTCTGGCTCTACTGCGCGCAGGTAGTAATAGGCTGACTGAGCAGGGTCAAAGCTGTTATCTGTATATACCTGACACAGGCTATCGGCACCCGCGTCTGCCTCAGCGATGGGCAGTACTTCAGTGTTCATTTTGCCGTCGCCATCAATCCAGCCTTTGATCAAATGCAGCGCCTGCAGCTTTTGCCCCTCAGGGTCTTTTACCGCATAGGCTAAAAATACTGGCTTATCGGAGGCTTCGGCTCCGGCACTCAGATCAGCGCCCATAGGCACGCCATTGGTATAGGCTTGAGCTACCATATCATTGGCTTCGCAAAGGCCTTTATTCAGCCCCCAGCCGGCAAATAGTCGCGGTCTGATTCTCGGGCCAGAGGTGCCAAACACCTCTTTGCGCAACATGGCATCAAAAATCGCATCGCGGGTATTCTCTTTAGCCCAGACTCCGGCCAAACCCCCGGGGTTGCCATCGATACCACTGGTTAGCAGGCCGGGCTGCAAACGCTCCATGGGATTGGCTTCACCAGAAACAGCACCTACCCACTCAGATTCTTTAACGCCACCAGAGGTCGCAGAATGAGTATCTGTAGCAGCGATAATACCCAGCTTTACTGGGTTTAGGCCGATGGCTTGCTCTTCTTTCAAACCAACCAGAAGCGCCGAGCGCTGGAAGTCTGTGGCGTGTACACAACCTGCACCGACCATACCATTGCCACCAACTGTGCCCTCTGCACATTCAGCGGTTACCTCTGTGGCCTGACCCACGGTAAGCTGGGATTTAGACAGGTCACGGGTGGCATAGGTTTTGCTTTCGCCCATACGCCTAACCGCTTCAACATCGCAAAGCTCATCTGGCGCGCCAAACACGCTGCTCAAACCATTAATACATTCCGAGCCGCCTTTATGCTGGAAAATTTCCATAATGGGCTCGCGCTTTAAACGGCTTTTGGCATAGCCGATTTTGGCCGCGTCTGTGTCCTCGAGCTGCATATAAGGCGCCATGCGACCATTGGCCAGATTGGAGTTATGGGGAATAGTGAGGTAATCACAGCCATCGGCGCTGTCGCAAACAGCATCCAACGCAGACCAAAGCTTGCTGTCGATAGGTGCATCGATATAACTCACGGGCAGCGCTGGCACAGCATCATTCCTAAAGATTACATTGCGGTGATAGTTGCTGGTGCCCGGAGTGCCTGTGTATTCATAGGCCACAAAACTGGTAAATTCGCAGGGTGTATTGGCCGTATTGGACGCCGCCTGAATATCCTCCCAAGGAGACCGGGCAAAGTCACGACACAGATTGCCATCGGCACCACAGATTTCAGGAATACGCGCTGGGGTTTCAGTGGTAATCACCGTGCCCAACATCATCATGCCCATGCGCTCGTTAGACCTGTAACCAGCACAGAATTCAGTGCTGTAAACCGGTGACCCCTCGGTCCGGCAAAGGGCACGCTCACCGAGAAATTCCCCATGATCTGTTACTGCCAAAAAATCTAGGGGGCGATCAATCTTGGTACGGCCCGTGGCCACACCCTGATCATTGATCGGGAAAATCGGAATTTCCTCACCGCGGGCGTAGCGATGGGCATCTTCAGGGGTTGCGCCAGTACTGTTAGCGGCTGCATCGAAAGAGTAGCTAGTATGGATATGCAGGTCACCAAATAGCGCGGTGCGGTTTTCGTCAAATCTGGCGCAGCTTTCCAAATTATCACTGGCCAACAGTTTGGTATCCTGCGATGCTGGCGCCTCTGGCTCACTGCAGCCATTTAAAATCACCAGCGCCGGGAGTGCTGATAAACGATACAGATGTTTTTTAGAAATCATAAGAAATCCCTATTATTTTTATTATAGTTATCACTGAGTTCTCCAAAGCAACACTACATGTAGTTAATCACCCTACCCTATCACTGTGGTTAGATAGTAGAGGTTTTAATCACCCTATTATGTCCTAATTAAGACCATCTCGTACCTCACAGCAATGCCCTCAGGCCCTGCCTACTTATTCAAGATAACCTTATCTATATAAAAACCGGGGCCTACTACCGGCCCTTGAAAAACAATGGCTTAGAAAAGCGTCTTAACGATTCCGTCCCAGCGCATCATGGCTAGTCACCCAGTCACCCGCCAGCACCGCACTCATCAGCGACACCTCTCCAGCCAGTACCGTCGCACCAATAATTTCTGCCAACTTATGCACCTTGCCCGCACCATCACAGCCAATCATTTTCAGACATTCCTGCTGCGTGGCCAGACCTGTGCCACCCCCAAATGTCGCAATAATAAGTGAGGGAATTGTGATAGACAGATAGTAGTTACCCTCTGCATCGAGATCAGCGTAGACAACCGCTGCTGAAGATTCTGCCAAATTAGCCACATCCTGCCCAGTGGCAATGAAAGCGGCGGTAATACCATTGGCAGAATGGGCACCGGTATTATTGGAACCCGCCATAAAGGAACCTACCTGACTAATTGATCTCGCCTTGAATAGTGCCTCGGCCGAAATATTCATGGTTTTCTGTAGCAGCTCATTGGGTATGGTTACCTCAGCAATCACTCGCTTGCCTCTGGTATGCAATGTATTAAGAAAAGAATGCTTTTTATCTGTATCCATAGCACCAGACAGCATATAGCGTTGAATACCGGGGTAATTGGCAACAATCCATTCACAGGCTGTAAAGGTCGCCTTGCCCACCATATTTTGTCCAGCCGCATCTCCAGTGGTGTAGTTAAAGCGCAGGTAGCGCATGCGTGCAGCGGCAAACTGCTGAATATTTCGCAGCTTGCCAGACTTGGTTGTAGTCTCCGCCTGAGCGGCAATCTCAGCGAAATTTTTTTCTACCCAAACACCAAAGTCACGAGCCTGTCGTGCATCTTCAAATATAAATACAGGTGCTCGCTGCATAGCATCGTCAACCACAGTCACCTTGGCGCCACCGGAATCACGCAGCAAGCGCGCGCCGCGGTTATAGCTGGCAATCAATGTCCCCTCGCTGGTTGCCATTGGCATATAAAAATCACCAGAGGCATGCTCGCCATTGACCAGGAGCGGCCCAACCAACCCCAAGGGCACTTGGGCTACGCCTATAAGGTTCTCAACATTCCCGGCGGTAGCAGCAGGGTCAACGGAATAATGACCAATATGGTCAAGTGGTACAGATGTTTTTTCAGTAACAAACTCACGGCGCTTGTGAGCCATCTCTTCGGTGTAATCGTTGGCGCTATCTCTGGGGATGCGGTCAGACATAAATACTTACTCTTTATTTTAGTTTTTAAAAGGGACAGGAATATCCCAGAAACAATCAATTGAGTCCACCGCTTTATGTAAATCGTTATAATGCAATGCATAGGAATCACTTGTCGAGTAGACTCAGGCCATCTGGGAGGACAACCAATGAAATGGCTAGGTAGGCTTTGTATTGCAATTGTAGCGCTATTGTTTCTAACACCAATAGTGATCTGGCTTGATGCGCTGGCTACCATCAACAACTACGAGCAAACTGACAACAGCCTAAGGGTTGAAAATAAGCAGCACTACCTTGCAGAAATTGAAACCTTGACGGCCACTGAACAGCGGCCGAATATTGTTTTTATTCTCTTTGATGATCTGGGTTATGGAGATCTGGGCTACACCGGTAGCCAATCCATAGCGACGCCAACCATTGATAGCCTTGCCGCTGGCGGCATTGTGCTCAATCAATTTTACTCTCCCTCCCCGGTATGCACGCCAGCCCGAGCCGGCTATTTAACCGGTCGCCTGCCAGCCCGTGCCGGTACCGCTGAGGTTGCCTTCCCCAAGGGGGGCTTTATAAGTGACTTGCAGAAATACTACGGCGTAAATCTGCGCATGCCCGCTGAAGAAATTACCATGGCTGATATTTTGCAAGCCTCTGGTTACACAACCGGTATGGTGGGCAAATGGCATCTGGGCGATATCTCTCCCTCGCTGCCGAATGATATGGGGTTTGACGACTTTTATGGCGCACTCTACAGCAATGATATGCAGCCGTTTGCCATGTATCGCAACCGAGACATTGCCGTCGCTGCGCCTGTCGACCAAACTCAGTTAAATGATCTTTATGGCGGCGAAGCCGAGCAATTTATTGCTCGTCAAACAGACAAACCATTCTTTTTATACTTCGCCCACAACTTTCCCCATGTGCCTTTATATATTCCTGACGAAGACAAAAATCGCTCTCAAGGTGGCCTCTATGGAGATCTAATCGAGGGTCTTGACGATACGGTAAAGCGCATTGTTACTGCTCTGAAAATCAAGGGAGTTTACGAAAATACCATTATTATTTTGACCAGTGATAATGGGCCCTGGTATCAGGGAAGCCCCGGCAGTAATCGGGGACGCAAGAACGATATCTTTGAGGGTGGCATGCATGTGCCAATGCTTTTTCACTGGCCTCAACAATTGGCGCCGGGCAAAAGCCTGGACGGTATGAGTATGGGCATAGATCTGCTGCCCACAGTGCTGGACTGGCTGCAGTTACCAGCACCTAAGGACCGCATTATTGATGGCAAAAGCATTCGCACAATGCTTGAGCAAGACCAGCCCTCTCCCCATCAGTACCTCTACTATTACCGTGGTCAAAGGCTATTTGCGGTTCGCGATAGCAGGTATAAGTATCATGAGGTCGCCCATTATTATTATGCTAATGATCTAATGCCTGTGACCCCCGAAATTCATAAGGGCCCATGGCTGTTTGATTTAAGCCTTGATAACAATGAGTCCTATGATATCAGCGCCAATAGACCAGAGGTCCTCCAAAGAATGGAATCGGCCCTAAAAGCTAAGCGCGATGAAATGGCGGCCAACAAACGAGGTTGGTTACCCGACTCATAAAAGCCAAATTGTCGCCACAAGCCAGCCCCCTGTCGCCCTCTGTCAGGTGAAGTTTTAGAATCAGGCTAGGATAAGGGGTATGAAGCAAGTATCCGCAGAGTAAAAACATTGTGCTGGCAAGCATTACGACCGGCCTCTAATAAGAGCAGCTAGTTTTTCGAAATTATATTGACACAACTAATGCCAATTTTGTTATACTCTGGTTAAATAACCGTCAAAAGCCTCAGGTAGCTCCAATGGAAATTCTAAGAACCCCCGATAGTCGTTTTGCCAATATCAAAGATTACCCTTTTGAGCCACACTACACTGTGGTGAAAACTCATGATGGCAGCGATCTAAGAATTCATCATATCGATGAAGGCTCAAAAGATGGCCCGGTGATTCTCTGCATGCATGGGCAGCCGGTGTGGAGTTATCTCTATGCCCGCATGATTCCGCATTTGGTTAAGGCTGGCATAAGAGTCATAGCCCCGGATCTGCCGGGCTATGGCAAATCTGATAAGCCAGCGGCCAGAGAGGACTATAGCTACCAGCGTCAGGTGGATTGGATGAACCAATGGCTGGTACAAAATGATTTTACTAACCTGACCTTTTTTGGCCAGGATTGGGGGGGGCTGATTGGCCTGCGGATGGTTGCGGACAATGGTGACCGCTTTGACCGCGTGGCAATCGGCAATACAGGGTTGCCCTATAACCCTGATGCGCCCGAAAGCATGATTGCAAAAGTTAAAGCTTTTCGCGCCAGCCCATTAAAGCTCAATCTGTTTTCAATGCAGAAACAGGTCACCAAAATGAAGGGTATTGGCAAAGATTCTGGTGTCGATCTATTTGCCTACTGGCAAAAATACACCTGGGAAAACCCAGATTTACCTGCTGGCATTATTGCCTCCTCTATGATGGAGCCACGCAATAAGCTATCGCTGATGCTTGAGTTGTTTACCGGCTATATCGGTTTGCGCAACGTCTCCCCTTTCCGTACTCAGCTAACCAAGGCTTATGAGGCACCCTTCCCAACTCCGGCCTATAAAATGGGTCCCAGAGCCATGCCTAGTCAGGTACCTACTATTCCTGATCAATCACTGGAAGCACAGAAAAAAGCCTGGGCGTTCTTTGCCAAGTTTAAAAAGCCGTTTTTGTGTGTTGGCGCAGGCAATGACCCTGTTACTGATGGTTTTGAAAAGATCTGGCTGGCAAAGGTTCCGGGAACAAAGGGTCTGCCCCATGCCAATATTGGTGGTGGGCATTTTTTCCAATGGGGAAAAGCGGAAAAACTATCCGGGATATTGGCAGACTTTATCAGGGCCAATTGATCGCCCTTTCGGTGCTAGGGAGAAAGGCTGTAGCACGTAGCTATTGCTGACTGACGATGGCGCGAAAAAACTCAATCGACTCAAATTCGCTGGAGGCATTCTCATCCTCTGGTGTGCCATAGGCACTATTGGCCGACAGCTTAACAATCACTGTGTTCGACTCTGGTGCTACATAGATAAACTGGTTGTACACGCCTATAGCCATAAACTCGCCAACGCTACCGTCGGGGATCCACCACTGGTAGCCATAGCCCAAAGGCCAGTCTGAGGCAGGGTTATCACCGGGAATCAGATGGGGAGCATCAGGCGTAATAGAAGACTGAACCCAAGCGGCCGGCACTATTTGGCGACCATTTAGAGCGCCGCCCAGCCGATACATCTCTCCTAACTTGGCATAGTCCCGCGCTGTCGCATTGAGGCCTGCAAAAGCCATTTCCATATCATTGGAGTCAACCAGCCAGTGGGCTCTGTTTTCGGCACCCATGGGCTGCCACATCATCTCGGTCATGTAGTCTGTAATGGAACGGCCTACGGCATTGGATAAGATCATTCCCAACACCTGAGTATCAGTGGAATTGTAACGGTTGTAGGTGCCAGAGGGCTTTTCTGGCTGCAGGGTTGCGGCGAACTCATTCATGGAACCACCCAGCGCAAAGATTCGGCTGAATCTACTGATATCAGATTCCGGATCACCATAGTCTTCATTCCAAGATGCTCCAGAGGACATCTGTAAAACATCTTTGATAGGTACATTATCGTAAGCCGAGCCTGCAAGCTCCGGTGCATAATCAGTCAGCGGATCATTAATGTCGCGAATATGACCCTGCTCCACGGCTATGCCGATTAGAGCAGAGATAAAGCTTTTTGCCACAGACATGGACAACCAGGTTTCATTTTGCCCGCCGCTTAGCCAGTACTGTTCAACATTAATTTTCCCGTCATTGACCACCAGTACCGCACCTGTATCCGTGCGCTCTAAAAACTCAGGAGTCGCTACGGTTTCACCCAAATAGGAGAAGTTTTCCGGCAAGGCTACTGCTGTACCCAAGGGAAAGGGGTTTGGCTGTTGTGCCGCAGGCATTGTTTTGACCGGAAACATATTATGCATACGATTGAAATTGGCCGACTGCTCCGCACCAGTAAACAGGCTGCTGATAACTCGCACTCGCATAATGCGATCACCGAAGCTGACCCAAGTAGAGATGGCCAGTACCCCTAGCACAACCAAGCCAATAATAATCTTTTTTCTATTCAAAATGATCTTCCTGCCGCTACAGATATTATTATTGTCTGCTAAGAATTCCGCCTCAAATAAAACAAGAGTCGGTCCCATTCTGCATGAGTATTAGAAAAAATGACAATATCTAGTTAATGCCGTCATTGCTCTGCTGCGGAAAGCCTCTATGGCGACCACAGCGACTTGCAATAAATCACCGGCCTCTACTGGCACTTTTGTAGGCCGTGAATGAAGGAATAGCCGCAGCAATAAGCGTTGAGCCTGCCACCAACAATAGAAATAGAAGGTTGTTAAAAGACAAGATATGTAACCCAATATGCAGACCAAAGTCCGTCGACAGCACATCACCGGCAATAAGCAGACTTAAATACAAACCAGTTATACCAACAAGCATGCTCACAAAGCTAACCAATAATGCTTCCAGCTCTACCAACAAAAACAAAAACCATGGGGGCGCGCCTATGACTCTGAGCAAGTGTATTTCGTGCTCGCGTTCTCTGATAGAGGCCAGCATCATCGCGCTCAACCCCAACAGCGCGGCGACCAGTATCAGGCCAGAAATAAGCCGCAGGATATTTTCCAACAGGCCCATCATTTGCCACAGCTCTGCCAGAGCCACTCCTGGCAATATAGCCGTAAGGGGTTCATTGGAGTAATTGTTGATATCCCGCTGAACCCGAAAGGTAGCCATTCGAGAAGTTAAGCCCAGCATAAAAGCCGTGATGTTTTTTGGCTCCAGCTCCAGTGCCTGTATTTGCTTATGGGATACTGCGCCACCAGACATATTAGCAATCTGTTGCCAGTCCATATGAACCGCTTCGATACCTTGCAAGCTCACATGCACAGTTTGGTCAACCGGTGTTCCCGTAGGGCCCAAAATACCTACAACTTTAAACGGGCTTTGGTCGTGCGTGCTAAAACTGGTTTTGCCAAGGCCGTGGGCCAAAATAATATTCTCACCCAATGTATAGTTTAATTTTTTTGCTACCTGTGCGCCCAATACAACATCGAAGACCTGTTCAAATGGCTTGCCTTGGCTGAAGTTCAGTTGGCGTTTGTTGCCATAGCTAAAATACGTGAAATAGTCAGTGGTGGTACCCATGACTCGAAAGCCCTTATGGGAATCCCCCAGAGAAATAGGAATTACCCATGCTACCTTTGGGTTGGCGCTAATATTTTGATAGGTCTGCCAGTCGATGTTATTGGTGGGCGACCCCATACGAAACACAGAATAGAGCAATAGGTTCATGCTGCCAGTTCGTGCCCCGACAATCAGGTCGACACCAGAGACTGTGCTGTTAAAGCTTTGTTTGCTTTGGCCGCGGATATGCTCCACACCCAACAACACAAAAATGCTCACAGCCATCGCCAAGACAGTGAGCATGACAGAACCTTTGCGATTCAATAAACTTTTTACTGCCAGCCGAAAAAACATTAGTTGTGTTCTCCTACTGTATTGATCTCAGAGAGCGCATCAGTGCGACCAAAGTAATTGGCTAATGACATGTCGTGGCTAACAAATAGCAAGGTAACGCGGTGCTCCGATGCCATGGCCATAAGCTCAGACATAAAATTATCACGGTTGTTGTTGTCAAGGGACGATGTTGGCTCGTCAGCAATCAGAAGCTCTGGTTTATTGATCATTGCTCTGGCGATAGCAATGCGCTGCTGTTGCCCTATGCTGAGTTTGCCCACGGGCTTATGCCATTCAGATTGGGGAATATGAAAGGTTGATAGCAGCGATTTGATCTCGTCAAACAGCGACGATTGTGGCTGTTGATTAGAGAACTGATGAGCCAGTTGAATATTATCAATCGCATCAATATAGGGAACCAGATTAAATTGCTGAAAAATATAGCCAATATGATTGGCTCTAAAACGGTCGCGCTGGCGAGCGCCCATGCTGTCCAGCCTTTGGCCCAGCACATTTACCTCCCCATCGCTTGCATCCAACATGCCACTTAGCAGGTTGAGTAATGTGGACTTTCCACCGCCAGAGGGGCCATGGACAAAAACATGCTCCTGATCAGAAACTGACCAGCTTTTGATATTCAATACACAGTCATTAGGGGCTTCAGGGTAGGCAAAACGCACATCGTTTAATTGAATGGCCATATTCAGTTTCTACTGGGGTTTCAATGCATGGAGTGTCAAAAATATAGGATACACTGTATCATCGCAACAGGCGCTTTTATATTTTACCGGTGACTAAATTGAACCTATCAAGCATATTAAACCAAACGATTGTGTTGATATTAATGCTGGTGCCACTATCTGTTAGCCAGGCTTCTGCTCAGGCTGTTGAGTTTGTGACAATTGAATGGACTGACCTTATCCCTCAGGACGAATTTGACATTCTTTCCAACCCACCTGCTTATATGGATGATATTGAAGATGGTTCGGCTGAGGATCAAATTGGCAATTTGCTTAAAAACACCCTGGCCAATGCTGAAGAAAGTCGTTACCAAGAGGCATTGGTGTCAACCAATATAAAACCTGAAATGGACGGCAGAGCTGTGCGCATACCCGGATTTATTGTCCCCATAGAATTTGACGGCGACCAAATTATCACGGAGTTTTTCCTGGTGCCATATTTTGGCGCTTGCCTGCATATGCCACCGCCAGCACCAAACCAGATTATCCATGTGAAGTATGCAGAAGGATTAAAACTTGAAGCCCTGTACAACCCGTTTTGGATCTCAGGTATTCTAAAGGCATCTCTGATATCAAATGATATGGCAACAGCTGCCTACGGCATTGAAATGCGCAGTTACGAGGCCTATACCCAGTAACAGGCTATTGGCCACTAGTCACTATGCAGGCTAGTAGTTGTTCATCCCATTGGTCAGAAATTTCGCTGGCAATAATTTCAATGCGGCTTTCCACACAGTCATCCAGCTCTACTTCAGTGAGAGCATCAGAGGTAAGGTTGTAACCAAACACGCCGATTTCAGTAATAAAAACAGCTTTCAATCTTTCCGCAAAGACACCGCTTAAAAATAGAAACAAGGCCTGTCGATCGAATGTTTTGGAAGCGTCAAAGCGCCAACCTATGCTGTGGAAACCTTCACCTTGATTAACCGCCTTTAGATAGCCAATTTCAGGCAAAGGCGCAACAGCCAAACTAACCTGTTCTGCGCCTTTATTGCTGTGATGATGGTGCTGATGTGAGCCGACCCTGGCACCAGTCGACCCGTCTAAGGCGGATATGGGTAATTGGCCATGTTCGGTGAAGATGACATCTACCTCTGACAGGGCTTTTGATTTGGCATAGGTTTCAAGCTGATCTTTATCCCCTGGTAGATAAAGATCCTGCTTATTGCCGACAATAATATCGGCTATCGCAATTTGTTGATTAAAGGTTGCGTGGTCAGTGTAACGAGTATCAGCCAGATTCCGCGCATCAACCAGAGTGATAATTTTTTGAATTGCCAGTACATTAAAATAATATTCAGCGGTTAACACTTCTAGGACCTCAATCGGGTGGCCAAGCCCTGTTGGCTCAATGAGTAAACGATCAGGTTTGGCGCGACTGAGTAATTGATTGAGAGCAATCTGCATGGGTAGCCCTGCTGCACAACACATGCAACCACCCGGTACTTCGCGAATAAAAACATTGCCAGCTTCATTGTGCTGGCCTTCAAATAGGTTACCATCTACACCAATTTCACCAAACTCATTGACCAAAACCGCCCAGCGTTCATTGTCTGGCTTTGATTTCAACAGGTGCAAAATAGCCGATGTTTTGCCGACGCCTAAAAAGCCCGTAATAACATTGGTGGGCACTGCTTCGATTCTTGTATCCGTTGCCGTCATGCTGCTGAACCCATAACCGAAACAGACATATTTTTTCTGTCGACCTTAAAATAAAAACAATGATCGCGGCCTGTGTGACAGGCCACCCCAACTTGATTGACCAAACATAATATGGCATCACCATCACAGTCTAACTGCATAGACTCTAAAGACTGAATATGGCCGCTGGTTTCGCCTTTTATCCACAGTTTCTCGCGGCCTCTAGACCAGTAGGTCATGCGGCCCGTGGATAATGTTTGGTCTATTGACTCTTTATTCATCCACGCCAACATCAAAACCTGTTTGCTGGTTGCGTCTTGAGTAATCACGGGAATAAGACCTTGGCTATTGAAATTTAATTCATCAATAAGGTCTTGCAGCGCAAATGACTTCCCGCTTTCAGAGCCCTCAATAGACTCGAAGTGATTGTTTTTCATCTTAGGGGCAGTTCGTTTATGTGTCGCATTGACAATCAGAGCGGCTACAAAGTCTTTGGTTTTTCACATGGCCCACTGCAACGACAAGCGCGCCTATAGCGGTGGAGATATTTTCACCTTTTTCACCCAGCAGATCATGGCCTAAGAATGCTGTTGCAATTAAAATCGCAATTCCAAATAGGCCAATTGACATCACGCTATAATTTTTATGTTTTCTGCACCCCATGGTAAGGGCAAATAAGCTGGTGGGTATAACAGCAATCAGCATCCACCAGTGAACAGCTTCATCTTGCAAATTGAATACGGTCAGTGCTGGCAACATCACAATGATCAGGGGCATTGCCAGACAGTGCATGGCGCAAAGAAAAGACAGGCTGATAGCGGCTTTGTCAGAAACGACTTGTATATTATTCATAATTTTCTTATTCGTTTAAGGGTCAGGCAGCTCTATTTTTGCAGCTGTCGCAGACAGCGTTTATTTCCAACTGTGGACTGGCCAAATGAAAGCCAGCGTCCTCTACGTTGCGCTGCAATCCGTTTATAGTTGACTTGTTAATGGTTATTTCCTTTACAACTTCGCATTGGTTACAAATCAGAAATTGTGAGACGCCATGAGCGTGATCACAATTTATATGAGCACAGGCAATGTATTTGTTAGCCGACTTCAGCTTGTGGACCAAATGCTCATCTTGTAAAAAATCAAGAATGCGATAAACCGACATGGGCGGCAGGGTTTCACCAAATTCATCCTTGCAGTAGTCAACCAGTTGGTAGGCAGATCTCGCCTTGTTCGATTGTAATAAACCAGACAGAACCTGCTTGCGCTTGTTGGTTAATTTTGCTCCGCGCGCTTTACAACTACTCTCGGCGTGGTTAATTGCGATCTGTACTCTACTCATAAACATTACCTTATTTCGATAAGGTTAAATTCTGGGGTTAGCTCTATCGCACCCTGTTTTGTATCGGTCAGCCACATAGCTCTAATTTTTTCTATTCCTGAGAAGTGACTGATCAAATTCACCCTGATGGCATCGAGTTTTTCGTGTGGCACGCAGGCAAACTTGTAGCTGGCGGTAACTTCACTGTGGCTCCGCTTATTCCCTCGGTGCTCATGATGGTGCCCATCATTCTGATCATCGGAGATTAAATCCGAAAAATTTGCCTGCGCTAGCGCTGGGGAACAGTCACTACCAGAAAATGTAAAAAGCTCTGCCGGTGACTCGAGAACCTGCTTTGCTAGCACTATAGCCTGTAACTGTTCACTCGATATAGCCCTATGCTCAAAGCCAATAATATTAGCCGCTGGTGACTCTAAATTGATTTCAAGGCTACCTCCCTCTATGACTGCCATAAGTTCAACATAACCATGCAGGTGCGCAACTTGTTGCAAAGGCTGATGGTCGTGCTGCTCGGCTGCAGTACTGAGGTTTACCAGAAATAACCACAGAATTACGAAAGTGCCACTGTTAAAAGTTAGGTTCACCGGTAAAAAGCCTAAATAAGGAGGAGAAGTGAACCAAGAATGATACAGCATATCATTATTTCGGCAACACCTATTATCAGCGCCTAGCGGCGGGGCAGGCCGGGGTAGATTAGGCTTCGAGCCCCAGAAAAATTAAGCTATCGACTCACATACATAGCAGTCTAAGAGGTATAGTTATTTGGCTTTAAGCCTCTCTTGGTGTCAAAAAACTTTTTGATTTGACGAATATCTCCATCAACATCATCTGAGGTTTCCATAAGCCCTTCTATTCCAATGGTTTTTATAACGCTGTCGACATAGACAACAAGAATAGGCACCTTAGCCGTTGATGCCACATGGTGAAACCCGCGTTTCCAGTTAGGGTTGGCACTGCGGGTGCCCTCTGGAGTAATAATTAATACAAACTCGTCACGCTCATCATAGATCCCCGTAATATAGTTCACCAATGAGTTCGCCTGAGTACGGTTAACTGGAATGGCACCGCAATAGCGCAGAAACCAACCCAGAGGGCCGACAAAGAGAGTGCTTTTTATCAGCACACTGGGCTTAAGACGCAATACTGATACGGCCAAAACAAACAGTACAAAGTCCCAGTTTGATGTATGAGGCGCCACGATAAGGACATACTTATGTTGATCTTGCGGGAGTGACCCAACAACTCGCCAGCGAATAAGCTTTAAAACAACCTTGGATATACCACGCAGCACGTCACTCAGTATCGGGGTGGTAAAAAGTGTGTAGCGCATGATGACCTCCAATAAAGCTTAAATAATAGCGTAATTTAGCCATAAGCCCCTACTTTTAAAAGCCACGCAAGCTCGGCCAATAATCCATAGAGCTCCCCTGCCCTTATTTTAAAACTGGCAAACTCTTGCCAAACGCACGTTTTTCCGGCTAATGCCGGCGACCTATTGCCACTTATCTAAAGAAGCCATTTTCACTGTCGATCTCGCTTAGCGAGATCGCGGAAATAAGTCCGCGTCTCTGATAGCCAAATTTTTGGATATTGGATTAAAGTATGAAAATAGGTACAAACATAACGGCAAGCATTGCCGCCAACAGCCTCGCTAAGAACGAGCGAGCCATGGCGCAATCTATGCAGCGACTTTC
>JAQXBF010000021.1 GCA_029252555.1 Porticoccaceae bacterium | reverse complement strand
GTCGAGAACTTTATTATCAGGGCTAGAGGCCAGTTAAGGCAGGGTTTTAGCCAGAAAACACTGTATCAGCCTAATTGCCTTCTGTCCAGCTATGTCCACTAATTGAGATTAGAGGACATTCCAGATATCACTCAGGCGGGGGGCCTACCCCTAATTACAGTCGGATCGAATAAACCGTAAAATTAACAAACTATCCAATGATCTATATTCAGTAATTCAAGTTCTTGCTAAACTCTCAGACCTAGATAAGGAACATTCTATGCCTCGCGCTATTACACCCCTACTATTAAGTATTTTTGTCAGCAGTTTGATAAGCGGTGCAGCTTCTGCAACCGTTTCCAGCGAAGCAATTGTTCCTATCGAAAAGAAGTCTGAGCATACAGCGCTTTATCGAGAGATATTTGACCGCCTTGCCACCCGCCACTATCGCGGCCAGGTAATTGATGATGATTTATCCAAGCGGTATCTTGAGCATTATATCGATCAGCTTGACCCCACCAAGAGCTACTTCCTGCAAGCTGATATCGACGAATTTAGCCAATGGCAAACCCAGCTTGATGATCTGGCTAAGCGCGGTGATGTGAGCCCCGGCTTTTTTATGTTTAACCGTCTGCGGGAACGTGCAACAGCGCAGCTCATAGCGAATATTGCTCTTCTCGAAGATGCCGACACCGTTTTCGACTACAGTCTCGATGAGACCATTATTCTAGATGGAGATAAGCGCAACTGGTTGGCATCAGCTAAACACGCTGAAGGGCTTTGGCGCAAACGTCTAAAGGACTCAATGATTAGGCTGCTGTTGAATGACAAAGACGAAACCGATGCACGAGAGCTTTTGGTAAAGCGTTTTAGCACTCAGATTACCCAGTACCAGCAGCGGGATAGCCAGGATGTGTTTCAGCTCTATGTGAATGGCTTGGCGTCTCTGTATGACCCTCACACCGCCTACTTCTCACCGCGAACCAATGAAAACTTCCAGATCAATATGTCCCTCTCTCTCACGGGTATTGGCGCTGAGCTAAATATTGAAGATGAGTACACCGAGGTCGTCAGAATTATTCCCGGTGGCCCGGCTGACCTTCAGGGCATTTTAAAAGCCTCGGATAAAATTGCCGGCGTGGGCCAGGGTGATGATGAAGTTATAGATGTGGTTGGCTGGCGATTAGATGACGTAGTGGCGCTGATAAGAGGTGAAAAAGACTCGACAGTGCGGCTGCAAGTGATACCAGCTAAAGGCGCTGGAGCCGGAAGCACAAAATTAATTTCTATTGTGCGCGATAAAGTAAAACTCGAAGAAAAATCTGCCCAGAGTAAGGTGTTGGATATTATTCAAGACGACAAAAATTATAAACTTGGCGTTATTGAGATACCGGCTTTTTATCTAGATTTCGAAGCCTACAGAAATAGAGATCCAGACTATAAAAGCACCACCAAAGATGTGTCCCGTTTAGTGGCTGAACTTACCGAGCAAAAAGTCGATGGTATCGTTCTTGATCTGCGCAACAATGGTGGCGGGTCCCTTTATGAGGCCACGGCGCTGACAGATTTATTTATTGGCTATGGCCCAGTGGTGCAGATTCGCGATGCCAACCAACGGGTATATCGCAATCAGCGCGCGACTAAACTGCCAATCTACAATGGCCCCCTGCTAGTAATGATTAATCGTCTTAGCGCCTCTGCTTCAGAAATTTTTGCCGGTGCATTACAGGATTACGGTCGAGCACTAGTGGTTGGTAGCCGGAGTTTTGGTAAAGGCACAGTGCAAGATGTCACTGGACTGACCACCGGCCAATTAAAGATGACCACCTCTAAGTTTTATCGAGTCTCCGGCGACAGCACCCAGCACCGTGGTGTATTACCGGATATCGCCTTCCCTTCAGCTTATGATCCGGAAGAAGTGGGTGAGAGCCAGCAGGACAACGCCCTGCCCTGGGATCGTATCCGGGCAGTGCCCCATCGCACCACCTCAGCGTTAAAGCACTTGATTGCCCCACTTTTGGACGCCCATAATCAGCGCAGTCAAGAGGATCCAGACTATGCTTACATGCTTGGGCAAATGGCGTTAACCAAAAGCTGGGCGCAACAGGATGCTCTGTCGTTAAATATTGAAACCCGCCGCGCCCGCAGTAAAAAATGGGATGAAGAATTATTTACACTGGAGAATAAGCGCCGCTCGCAAAAGGGCTTAGATCTATTTGCCAATGTAGAGGCATGGAAAGAAGATTCGGAAGCAGATGAAGATGCGAATTCTGAGTCTGAGGCTGACAGCGCAGCGGCTATTGAAATTGAGTCAGATGCAAACAAATACAATAATAAAAACACTATAGATCAGCAAGAGACGGAAAAGGAAGATACTGTCGAGCTGGAAAACATTGCCGAGACTGATCCTCTGCTTCAGGAAGCTGGGCAGATTCTAACGGATCAAATACGCTTAGAAAAAGATGTAAAAAACCGTCAACTCAGACTGGTCCAATTGGAAAATAAAAAAGCGAGTTAAGTTTTAGTGAATTCCTCAACCACACGAGTTATCTCGTTTAATGTGAATGGGCTGCGTGCACGCCTACACCAATTACAAGCGGTTATAGACCAACATAATCCGGATATTGTCGGCCTTCAGGAAACCAAAGTTAGCAATGAAGAGTTTCCAATTGAAGCGGTCAATGCAATGGGTTACGAGGTGGATATTCATGGCCAGAAAAGCCATTACGGTGTTGCCCTGCTGAGCAAAATACCTGCCGCCAAGATCACGCGGGGTTACCCTACTGACAATGAAGAGTCCCAGCGGCGCATGATCCATGGTGAGTACATTATTAACGGCGAAACCATTCATGTGATTAATGGTTATTTCCCTCAGGGAGAGGGGCGCGCCCACCCTACTAAATTTCCTGCCAAACAAAAATTTTATGCTGACCTGCTAATTTATCTTCAAGACAACTTCGGCACAAAAGACAGAGTTGTGGTCATGGGCGATATGAATGTCGCCGCAGAAGATATTGATATTGGCATTAAGCCCGAGAATGCAAAGCGCTGGCTCAAAACTGGCAAGTGCGCCTTCCTGCCTGAAGAGCGAGAATGGCTACAAAAACTTCGTGACTGGGGTTTGCAGGATAGTTACAGAAGCATGAATGCAGAAGATACCAGATCCTATAGCTGGTTTGATTATCGCAGTCGTGGCTTTGAACAGAATCCAAAGAGCGGCCTGCGTATTGACTTGATACTGGCTTCCGCTGCAGCGATGCAAGGCTTGCAAAGCACGGGCATTGACTTCGATGCACGGGCTTCTGAAAAACCTTCAGATCACTGCCCTATCTGGGCGGATTTTTGTTTATCTGATTGAGTCCTAAGCAGTGGGTCAACCAATCAAACAATGTGGCGTTCTTAGTCACCATGGATTTGATAGGAGACAATCATGAATAAGTCACTCGTCACCACTGTCACCATGCTGGGTATTTTAATGTTTCCATTAAATGCGATGGCCGCTGAGCGAAGCAGTGTGAAACACAACACTGTAAAATACGGTGCTGGCCAGTCCCATAAACATCAGCAATGGCAAAATCATCGGGAGCATCGCAGAGAAGCTCTGCAGCATAGAACAGCCCATCCGTCATTTAATCGCCATGTGATTAGAACTGATTACCGAGCGGTTAAAAAAGCTGTTTTAGCCCATCGAGCCAAGCACAGCCATGACAATAATTGGGCGATTAATCGTCCCAATGATTATCGATTTTTAAATCGTAGAGATTTCTATATCTACTACTATGGCAACGGCAACTCAAGGCATTATGACCGGCATAGAGAGCACTATCTCGAGTACCACCGAGATCGTCAGTCCCATCATAATCAGTACGACAACGATTACTTTGAATGGGTGGCAATAATGGCCTTGCTAAATGATATTTACGATGATGACCAATAATAAACTAGTGCAGCCATGAGACTTGAACCCAAAGACAGTACTGCAAGGACTGGCAGCATGGATAAACCAGTGACTCTTGCCGCCGTTTCAGATATGCCCTACCGCACTATCGAGGAGTTTCTCAAGTTTATTGAACGCAGGGCTTTTCATATGGCACGCATGGGCACGGGCCATACGGATACCGCCTTGGATATAGTGCAGGATTCTATGTACAAACTGGTGGAAAAGTATTCGGCAAAAACAGCTCCGGAGTGGAAACCATTATTTTACCGAATACTCAACAGCAAGCTCACGGATTATTATCGGCGTAAGGCCGTTAGAGACAAGCTCTTTGTCTGGTCGAAATCTAGACCGGATATTGACGGGGATAAGTTTGCTGACCCCACAGATAAGGCCATAGGTCGGCATTCGGAAACGCCAGATGAAATGATGATGCGTGGCCAGCGTATTGAGCGACTCAATGATTCTGTGCAGCAGCTTCCCAATCGGCAACGCCAGGCATTTATGCTCCGTTGCTGGGAAGGATTAAGCACTATTGAAACCGCCGCAGCGATGAAAATATCAGAGGGTAGCGTCAAAACCCATTACTCAAGAGCCATGCATACCCTGAGGGATATGCTGGAGGATTACCGACATGACTAGGCCAACTAAATTTGAGCACCATCTAAAACAGGATTTATTAGCGACTGAAGAAGCCACTTCGGCACCAGAAATATTCCGTCTGGCTCAGGCTAGAAATCATGCTCTCGCCCAAGCTCACAAGCCCAGGGCAAGATTTCTCTGGCCTGCCTTTGGTGCCTCTTTCGCATCAGCTTTACTAGTGGTTGTTTTGTTTAATGGGCAATCTGGAAGTGAAATTGGAATTGAAAGCAAGTCAGAAACCATAGTAGAAAACAGCCTAGCCAATGAGAGCATTAATGATGAAGAGCTAATCTATATAGACGATGACAATATTGATCTCTATGAAGATTTAGATTTTTATTACTGGTTAGCGGAAACAGATTGGGATGGTACGAGTTAAATCATGAATATTTTAATGAGAACTATAATATTTAAACCGAGTATGAAACTCATCCCTACACTATTAGTGCTGAGCGCGGTTTTCTTTAACTGCAGTGTAACTGCTCAACCCATACCTATTGTCTTTGAAGAACTATCTCCAGAGATACAGGATACATTGGCACCATTCGCCGATGACTGGAGGACAATAAAACCCCATCACCAGCACGAGCTTGTGACGTTTTCAAAGGAGGCGAGCCCCGACACAAGGGAGCGCATCAAGCGTCATGCTGGGCATTGGAAAACTCTATCAAAGAAAGAGCGTAAAAAAGTCCGCAAGGCACTTAAACGATACGAAAACTTATCTGCCCATAAGCGCAAGGAACTACGTCGACGCTGGAAAAATATGCCCGTGGAAAAACGGCGTAAAGTTGATAAAGTCTTTGAAAAATATGAGAGTCTGTCGCCCAACGAGCAAAAAGCCATTCGGAAAAAAGTCATTAATATGAGCCACAAAGAGCGGCGGGGATATCTAAAGGAATTAAAGCGTCAGCGAGACATGCCCAGTGAAGATTTTACGGAGTCAGAGAAATAAAAAAGAGAAATAAAAAAAGGCCCATAAGGGCCTTTTTTCATACGGGTTTTAAAGCAAAGCTCTAGAGGCTAGCTTCAAACTCAGGCAAGGCTGAAAACAGATCAGCCACAAGACCATAGTCGGCAACCGAGAAAATCGGCGCTTCTTCGTCTTTGTTAATCGCCACAATCACCTTGCTATCTTTCATGCCCGCAAGATGCTGAATTGCGCCAGAGATACCCACGGCAACATAGAGGTCTGGGGCAACAATCTTACCTGTCTGCCCTACCTGCATATCATTGGGTACGAAGCCCGCATCAACCGCAGCGCGCGAAGCACCAACTGCGGCCCCAAGCTTATCGGCAATGCTGTAGAGCATGTCAAAGTTTTCACCGTTACCCATACCGCGACCGCCAGAGATAACAATCTCGGCAGCAGTCAGTTCAGGACGGTCAGAGACAGCCACTTCTTCACCAATAAATGCCGAAACCTCTGCGTTATGGGCAGAAGCCACAGCTTCAATGCTCGCAGACCCGCCTTCAGCGGCCGCTGCATCAAAAGCAGTACCACGAACGGTCATTACTTTGATGGCATCAGAAGACTGCACAGTGGCGATTACGTTACCCGCATAAATTGGGCGTTTGAAAGTATTGTCGCTAACCACCGCACTAATATCGGAGATTGCCTGCACATCCATCAGGGCAGCAGCACGGGGCATAACATTCTTTGCCGTGGTAGTGGCTGTGGCCAGAATATGGCTGTAACCAGACCCTACTTCAGCAATCAGTGGCGCAACATTTTCAGCCAGTGAGTTCGCGTAAGTAGCATTGTCAGCAACCAGAACTTTACCAATACCTGCAACTTGGGCGGCCTGGGCAGCAGCCTCCTGACAGGAATCTCCCACAACCAGAATATCGATATCACCACCGATAGCCTGGGCAGCGGTGACAGAATTTAGGGTAGCAACATTCAAGCTGCTATTGTCATGTTCAGCGATAACTAGAATACTCATGAGATCACCTTCGCTTCGTTTTTAAGTTTGTCTACCAAGGTCGCAACATCTTCTACTTTGATACCGGCTTGACGCTCGGCGGGCAATTCGACACCCAGCAGCGTAACCCGGTTGGCAATATCAACACCGAGGTCTGCAGGTGTAGACATATCAAGAGGCTTTTTCTTGGCTTTCATAATGTTTGGCAGCGATGCGTAGCGCGGCTCATTGAGGCGCAAATCGGCGGTGACTAGAGCAGGAAGGTTCAGAGCAACAGTTTGTAAACCGCCATCTACTTCACGAATCACTGTTGCCTTGCCCGCATCAATACTGATTTCGGAGGCGAAAGTCGCCTGACCAAAGCCAGCCAGTGCAGCTAGCATCTGGCCTGTCTGATTGTTATCGCCATCAATAGCCTGCTTGCCCATAAGAATGATATCCGGAGACTCAGAGTCGCAGACCGCCTTCAAACATTTGGCAATCGCCAATGGTTCAAGATCATTGTCTGTAGTCACCAGAATGGCTCGGTCAGCACCCAGTGCCAGCGCTGTACGCAACTGCTCCTGAGCCTGCTGAGGGCCAACAGAAACCGCAACAATCTCAGTGGCAACGCCCTTCTCTTTGAGGCGCACTGCTTCTTCAACAGCAATCTCACAGAATGGGTTAATGGACATTTTGACATTAGCCAAGTCGACATCAGTGTTGTCTGACTTTGGTCTAACCTTGACGTTGTAATCCACAACGCGCTTCACGGCTACCAGTACTTTCATGGTCATCCTTTATAGGGTAGTTATTAAATAACGATTCTTTACACCACGAAACACAGCCGTGGCCCTTTAATTTGAGGCCGTCATATTGCCTAGAAAGGCCAAATAAATCAAGCACCTGCAATACACAATTACGACTGCTAGGTCAGGCTAGAACACTGCTACGGCGCATTAATTGCGGTTATTGATATTGAGTATAGCTATGCTTATATGTTGTGCGTAAAATAAAGCTTAGAAGTTCAAATCAACTTTTGGAGAATGAATTTGGAACGCGAATTTATGGATTACGACGTGGTTATCGTCGGCGCAGGCCCCTCGGGTTTGGCTGCGGCATGTCGTCTAAAACAGGTTAATTCAGAGATTTCTGTCTGTGTTGTGGAAAAAGGCTCTGAAGTGGGTGCCCATATCCTGTCTGGTGCTGTTTTGGAACCCAGCGCTCTCAATGAGCTGTTCCCTGAATGGAAAGAAATGGGCGCACCATTGACCACTCCAGTTACCGATGATCATATTTTGGTTATGACCAGTGCCGAGAAGCGCATCAAGGTGCCTGGGCTATTTGCCCCCAAGACCATGCATAACCATGGCAACTATGTTATCAGCCTGGGCAAGTTATGCCGCTGGTTGGCAGAACAGGCAGAGAATCTGGGCGTTGAGGTATTCCCGGGTTTTGCCGCAGCCGAAGTGCTATATGGCGAAAATAACGAGGTACTAGGCATCGCGACTGGTGATATGGGTGTCGGACACAATGGTGAGAATAAAGGCTCCTATATGCAAGGTATGGAGTTGCGCGCCAAGTACACATTATTCTCTGAGGGTTGTCGCGGACATCTTGGCAAGCAGTTAATCGCCAAATATGCCTTGGATGCGGGTAAAGATCCTCAGCACTATGGTATTGGTATTAAGGAGTTGTGGAAAATCCCAGCGGATCAGCACAGGCCCGGTTTGGTTGTGCATAGTGCTGGCTGGCCTCTTGATGAGAGCAAGTCACTAGGTGGTGGATTCCTTTATCATCTCGAAGATAATCAGGTCGCTGTAGGTTTAATTACTAATTTGTCTTACACCAACCCCCATGTCAGCCCATACGATGAGTTCCAGCGCTACAAGCACCATCCGGAGATCAAACAGTATCTTGAGGGCGGTGAGCGTTTGACCTATGGTGCCCGTGCGCTGCTTAAAGGCGGCTTGCAGTCCCAGCCAAAAATGTCATTCCCTGGTGGCCTGTTAATTGGTGATGATGCAGGCACCCTGAACTTTGCCAAGATTAAGGGCAGCCACACCGCCATGAAGTCGGGCATGATTGCTGCTGAGACCGTTGCTGACGCACTTGCAGCAGATACAAACAATACTGATCTGGAAGAGTATGCATCGGCCTATGAGGCCTCCTGGGCTTATAAAGAGCTACATATGCAGCGTAACTTTGGTCCGGCCCAACATAAGTTTGGCAATATTATCGGCTCTGCTTACGCGTTTATCGATATCAATATTTTCAATGGAATGCTGCCCTGGACCATGAGCGATAAAGTCGCAGATCATGAGACATTAAAGCCGGCAAGCGAATGCGCGAAAATTGACTATCCAAAATATGATGGTGTACTGAGCTTTGACAAGGCTTCTTCTGTGTTTATGTCCAACACTAACCATGAAGAAGATCAGCCCTGTCACCTGGTACTTGCCGATCCAGAGTTGCCGATCAGTAAAAATTTCGAGCTATATGATGAGCCAGCACAACGCTACTGCCCTGCTGGTGTCTACGAGGTTTTGGCCAATGATGATGGCAGCCCGCGCTTCCAGATTAATGCGCAAAACTGCGTGCATTGTAAAACCTGTGATATTAAGGAACCCAGCCAAAATATTAACTGGGTAGTGCCTGAGGGTGCTGGTGGTCCAAATTACCCAAATATGTAATTCGGCTAATTGTTAGGCATATAAAAAGGCGGCCTCTATTTAGATGGCCGCCTTTTTTATATGTCTGGGTATTTAGCCCTCTGGCATTGAACCTAACTTGTACTGCTGCCCCATGCTGGCAATATACAGATCGATGCCACCGTCTTCTCGAATAACCTCATGGCCCCAATCCACCAGCTGATAGTAAACCGCCCTGCTCAATAAACCCGACAGATTGTCTCGCACCTTAACCAGAGGGATGGGCGACTCTGAATTGCCGTCAGTTTCCACCCAAAGTGGGTGCTGTCCGCCGAGAACAAATTGATCTTCAGTTAATGTATTAAGTACTATGGCCTGGTTGGAACCACGAATTTCTCGCCGGGCCGAGACAATAAAAAATGGCGCTATATCAATTTTAATCTGCCATTTCTCAACTGGGGTCAGCAGGAAATAATCGTCACCCTCGCGCTTAAGAATTCTGGAGAACAGTTTCACCAGTGGCTGCCGCTTTATCTCATCGCCCTCGTGAATCCAGCGCCCTTCGCGGTCGACACGCATATCCATATCACCGGATTTTTGCGGATGCCAGAGGTGAACTGGAGGCAATGTTTCAGCGGATTGTTTTTGTTGCTCGAGCAGGTCGGAAAATAAGTGCTCTAACCCATGTTCTTGCAATGGGGTCATTTCTTAGACTTAGTTTTCTTTTTGGGCGGGTGATACTGGCCGCGATTACCCATAGTCACACCAATATTAGTAATAAAGTCCATTAGCTCTTTGGTGTCTGTGCGATAGTTCCAGCTAGCATTAAAGCAGAGCTCTACGGCACCCTGAGCCAGTGCCCAGCAGGCTAGGTAATGAAAATGAGGTGGTACATCTTCCAGAACACCCTCTTCAATTAGGCCGGTCATCAGCTCGCTCAAAGACTCCTCATTGGAGCGCCTGGTTTTGTGTAATTCCTGGATTTGTTCGGCTATATCCGGAGCATCTGCAAGGCGTGCCTCTAGCTGTTGCACCAGACGGTCAAGCTCAGGCCGGGCCAGCCGAGCCTCAAAATAACCTTGGGCGGCAGCACCAGAATCACCCTTTTCGGCTTTAACAATACCTGCGGCCAAGCAGTTGGTGATATTGCGCTCATAGTCGAGCATGATTCGAGCGAGAATTTCATTTTTGGTGAGGAAGTGTTTATAAACCGTGCCTTTACCGATACCAGCAGCGGCCGCGATTTTGGAGACCGTGACACTATCTATGCTCTGCTTTAAAAACAGCTCCAGCGCTGCATTTATAATTTTTTGCTCGCGGGCGAGAAAAAGCTTTTTCTTTTCGCGTATACGATCAGCACTGGAGGTTTTATTGCTCATAATAGAGAGGTCTTTCCTTATTTCTTGGCAACTAAATTAGATACCTTGTTTAGTGACGCACTATAGCTTGATATCTCGATTACTGGCACGGATAAATTCTTCTTTTAGTGCTGCAAACGTTTGCACTGCTGGAAATTGAGGGAATTCTTCAATAACATTCTGTGGCGCATGAAACAAAACACCAGCATCCGCCTCTGCGAGCATTGACGTATCATTGTACGAATCTCCCGCAGCTATAGTTCTATAGTATAGGCTCTTAAAAGCAACAATTGCCTGACGCTTTGGGTTGGCCTGACGTAGCCTGTAGCTGGTGACATTACCCTGGCTATCCGACTCTAGTCGATGACAGAGTAATGTCGGATGCCCCAGTTGCTTCATCAATGGGCTGGCGAACTCGTAAAAGGTATCCGATAGAATCACTACTTGAAAACGCTCTCGCAGCCAATCGATAAACTCAATAGCTCCGTCCAAAGGCTCAAGGGTCGCAATCACCTCTTGAATCTCATTCAGCCCCAACCCGTGTTCACGCAGTAAATCTAGCCTGTAGTTCATTAGCACATCGTAGTCTGGTTCATCTCTGGTGGTTTTCTTTAAAGCTTCTATACCAGTTTTTTCGGCGAAGGCGATCCATATTTCGGGGACCAATACGCCCTCCAGATCCAAGCATGCAATTTCCACAGTTTTACCTCAAAAATAAACGACTCTTCACTCTACTTAAATTCCTTGGACTCCGCAATTAGACTAGCTAATTAAGCCTGCCTTTTGTTTGGTTTTGGCCCGTCGGTTAGCAGTTGGTTATAAGGCTATAGCCTCTAATTCTTTTTACCTCCGAAATGCTTTTGGTATAGTGCCGAAAATTTAGTGACACCTTATCCCAGCATCGCTGGGGCTTCCACTTCCGCATACCATCTAGAGAGACCAATTAATGAGCAACTCAGCAGTAATCAATCTAACCGATATTGACACCGAACTCTCAAGCCAGTTCCCCCAAGAAATTTTGCGCTACGCCCTTGAGCACCATGACAATATCGCTATCTCCTTCAGCGGAGCTGAAGATGTGGTATTGGTGGATATGGCCCATAAGATTCGCTCTGACATTCAGGTGTTCTCGCTTGATACTGGTCGTCTGCACGGAGAAACCTACAGCTTTATTGAGAAGATTCGCAGCCATTATGGAATCGCTATTGATATTGTGATGCCAGAGGCGGCTAGGGTTGAAGGCTTAGTAAAAGAAAAAGGCCTATTTAGTTTCTATGAGGATGACCATAAAGAATGCTGTGGCATCCGCAAAATAGCGCCATTGCGCAAGCAGCTGCTTACTGTGGACGCTTGGATCACCGGCCAGCGCCGTGACCAGAGCCCGGGTACCAGAGCCGCTGTGCCGGTTATTCAGGACGATAAAGCTTTCGCGCGGCCCAATGACCAACTCACCAAATACAACCCCTTGGCCAACTGGAGCTCGCAACAGGTATGGGATTATATTCGTACTAATAACGTGCCTTTTAACGAACTTCATGACCGCGGCTATATTAGTATTGGTTGCGAGCCCTGCACTCGCCCCACTGGCCCTGGGCAGCATGAGCGTGAAGGCCGCTGGTGGTGGGAAGAAGCTACCAAGAAAGAATGTGGTCTCCATGCCGTCAATATCAACAAGTAAAATGGCTGGCAGGATCAAAGGTAGAATATTATGAAAAAGCATGATCAAAAAGCTCTTTGCCGATGGCTCGTCCTGTAAAAAGAGCGCAGAGGTTGAACAAAAGATGCGACAGGCCGATCAACTGAGTACCATTGATGAGGAGATCATCGCCGATGAAGCAGACCCGCAATCTAAGAGAATGCTTCTCGCTGCTCAGCACAATGTCGACCGAGCGCCCTTTTTTATCGTTGAGCGAGACGGAAAGGCCGCTGAAATCTACACGGCATATTTTAAGTTTGGTAAAGAAGTATTAAATGCCCAGACAGATGAGGCAGACGAACTACAGGAAATTATGAACGACAATCCGGATTTAGATTTTCTTTAAGTGAAAAGCAGCAACCTACTGACAGATCAGTAAACTGGCAATTCAATATCTGCAAAAAACTTTTCCTGCGATTCCTTGTTGGGCAGTGCCATAGCCTCTTCGACAATGTTACGGGTCAAATGGGGCGCAAACGCCCGTATAAAGTCATACATATAGCCCCTGAGGTAGGTGCCCTTGCGGAAGCCAATACTGGTCACGCTAGAAGCAAATAGGTGCCCTGCTTCTATGGCTACCAGATCGGTATCCACATCTGGGTCATAGGCCATGTGAGCGACAATACCTATACCTAGCCCCAACCGCACATAGGTTTTAATCACATCCGCATCGGTCGCCGTAAACACCACGTTAGGCGTTAGCCCCTTCTCGCTAAAGGCATCATCTAACTTAGAACGGCCGGTAAAACCAAAAACATAGGTGACTATCTGATGCTCGGCAACATCTTCCAAAGACAGCTTTGAAAGCTTAGCCAAGGGGTGGTCTTTTGGTACAACAATACAGCGATTCCAGCGGTAACAAGGCATCATTAATAGATCAGAAAACAGCTCTAGTGCCTCTGTCGCAATAGCAAATTCAACCGTGCCATCCGCGGCCTTCTCTGAAATCTGTATCGGTGTACCCTGATGCATATGCAGAGACACTTCAGGATATTTACTGATAAACCCCTGAATCACCGGAGGCAGCGCATAGCGCGCCTGGGTATGGGTGGTCGCAATGGAAAGGCTGCCACGATGAGGGCTGTTGTGCTCTTGGGTCAGCTGCTTAATGCTTTCGACCTGACCCAGTATCTCGCCGGCAATTTTAAGTATCTGCTCTCCGGCTTGTGTCACTCGGGTGAGATGTTTACCACTGCGGGAAAAGATTTCGACCCCTAGCTCATCTTCAAGCAGGCGTATCTGTTTACTGATGCCGGGCTGTGAGGTATAAAGACTGGCGGCGGTCGCTGAGACATTGAGATCATGGTGGGCCACTTCCCAAACATAGCGGAGTTGTTGCAACTTCATATAAGGGCCTCTCGGTAACAGCGATCAATAATCTAAATATACTCTAAAGCTATAAAAATATACAAATTTATTCCTTCTTAGAATACTCGCCAGTTGTTAAAGTGCCTGCTAATTCCTTGCTCTTCTCTCTAATGGGGCCCATGTGACTGATATTCTGTTTTATATAGCTGCTGGCGCAGGCGTAGGGCTGGCCATAGGTCTTACCGGTGTCGGTGGAGGCTCATTAATGACACCACTGCTAATCCTATTTGGCTTTCCCTATAACGTTGCTATTGGCACAGACCTGCTCTATGCCGCTATTACCAAAGCAGGTGGCATGACCGCCCATGCCAAACGCAAAACTGTTGAATGGCGTATTGTTGGGTTTCTTGCTGCTGGCAGTCTGCCAGCCTCAATATTGACAGCCCAGTTTCTCAGCTCTGTATTTACCGACTCTTCCGAATACCAGTCCATTCTTACTCGCAGTCTGGGGGTCATGCTGGTGCTCACCGCTGGTGTAATCCTGTTAAATGGCCGTTTGCGCAAGTCTTTAGGGGCAAACCCTGGCTCTGCTGGGCAATTTATTCAGCGCCATAATGACTGGATTATCTTTTTTGCCGGAATCTTTCTGGGAGTCTTTGTGACTCTTTCTTCGGTGGGAGCAGGTGCGTTCTGTGCTGCTGTTTTGATGGTGCTCTACCCGCGACTCCCTGCCCTGCACATTATAGGCACGGATATATCTCATGCAGTTCCCCTGACCCTAATTGCTGGGTTGGGGCATTTCTTTCTATTGGGTAATGTCGACTTTATGCTGCTGGGCTGCCTACTGATAGGGTCATTACCAGCTATCCATATAGGCACTGCTCTGGCCTCCAAGATTCCAGGCAATCTGTTACAAACGGGAATAGCGACTGTGCTTCTGGGTATGGGGATTAAATTCGCCGCATTTTAATGCAGATACCTAGCTAAGCTAAAACAGCTGGGAGCCAAATCGGCTAACAAACATACAAAAGAGAAAAAGGTAAACCAGATAGTATAGAACCGAGTGGCGAGCACCCTTTTGATGTTTCTTGCTGGCGATATCGGCCTGCTTTTGTAGATTGCGTTGTTCGATTTCGACTCCGAGAAAATACCGCTCCTCACCTTTGGGATTATCTCTATAACGCTCGAGAATTTGCGCATCAGACAATGTTTGTAGCTTATTTGATCTAATCAATGGCCTGTTACCCAACCCTAACTAATATCGGGTTTATTGGGGTTATCGAGATTAGCCTCATTGGCCACGCCATGGGGAACATGACCAGTCGCCACATATTTGCTGGCCGAGGTGCAGTGAACCTGCTGATCGTCGAAAAATACGTCTGCCCCAAAGGAATTTAAGAAGTCGCCTTTGCTTAGGCCCCCAAGGAATAGACTCTCATCAATTCTTATATCCCATTCTCGCAAGGTGCGCACCACTCGTTCATGAGCTGGTGCGGCTCTGGCCGTCACCAGGGCAGTACGAATGGGGCATTCACCTGCCGGGAACTCTGACTGCAACCCATGCAGGGCCTGCAAGAAATTTTTAAATGGCCCTGCATCCAGAGGCATATGGGCAGAGGCTTTTTCATTGGCTGTAAAGGCATCTAGGCCCTGCTCTTTAAAAATCCTCTCTGAGGCATCGGAAAACAGCACGGCATCACCATCAAAGGCAAATCTGAGCTCATCTGACTCACTGGGGCCACTCTGGGAGGGCAGTAATGTTGCCGCTGCCATACCGCTATCCAATGCGCTGCGCACATCGTCGGCGTGGGTTGAAAGAAACAGATGACAGGCAAATGCCGAGACATATCTATAGGGGCTATTGCCGCCGGAGAAGGCCGCCCGAGAAATATTCAGACCGTGGTGAGCAATGGAGTTAAATACGCGCAGGCCGGTATCTGCGGAGTTTCTCGACAGCAGAATAATCTCAACTCTGGGCTCACCACCTAATTTTTCATTAATACGCAGCAGCTTAGTTGCAAGGGGAAATGCCTCCCCAGGCTCGAGAATATCGTCCTCGTGTTCCCGCTGATACTGGGCATAGGCGGCCACACCTTCACTTTCATAGATACTATGACTCTCACACATATCAAATAACGCGGTAGAGGATATAGCGATAACTAATTTGGGCCCAGCGGCTTTTGGCATAGGTTTCTCTAGCTACTCGTAGGTTATCAACTTGTGCTAACTTGAGAGTCAGATAGCTGGCTCTGATTCTCATCTGCAAAATACTCCTGCGTTAATTTGAATACTACAGGAGCCAGCAAAATCAATGCAATAAGATTGGGAATCGCCATAAGCCCATTGAGCGCATCGGTCATTTTCCATACCAATTCAAGACTCATCTGAGTACCCACAAAGATGCCAATCACCCAGAGCACGCGAAATGGGGTGATTACCTTGGGGCCTAACAAAAACTCGGCACAGCGCTCACCGTAATAGCTCCAACCCAACATGGTGGTAAAGGCAAATAAGGCTACACAGATTGAAAGCACTATATCGCCAAAGGGCAATGCACTGCTAAAGGCCGCCAGAGTCATGGCCGCGCCTTGAGGTTCTCCACTCCAAACGCCCGTCACAATCAGTACCAAGCCAGTCATGGTACAAATAATAAGGGTATCGATAAAAGTACCTAGCATAGCAATGGTACCCTGGCGCACTGGGCTGTTGGTTTCAGCTGCGGCATGGGCTATAGGCGCCGAACCCAGGCCAGCCTCGTTGGAAAAGATACCCCGGGCAATACCCATGCGCAGCGCCAGCATCAGAGTGGCTCCAGCGAAGCCTCCGGTTGCCGCAGCGCCATTAAAGGCGCTATCAACTACTAGCACCACGGCAGCGGGAATATCCGCTGCATAGGAAATAAGAATCAGCACTGTAGCGGATATATACAGCAGTGCCATAAAGGGCACTAGCTTGCCAGCAACCACGGCAATACGCTTGATACCACCCAGCAGCACAATTCCTACCAGAGCTGCCATTACCAACCCGCTGATCAGGGTTGGCACAGCAAAATTAGTTTCCAGAACCTGAGACACGGCATTGGATTGCACTGTATTAGCCAAACCAAAACCTGCTAGTGAGCCAAACAGAGCAAAGGCCATGCCCAGCCATTTCCAGTTCTTGCCAAGACCATTTTTAATGTAGTACATGGGGCCGCCCACTTTGCGCCCTAACTCGTCGGTCTCACGATAGTTAACCGCTAGCACCGCTTCAGCATATTTGGTGGCCATGCCCACAAAGGCGGCACACCACATCCAGAACAGAGCACCGGGCCCACCCAGCCCAATGGCTGTGGCAACACCGGCGATATTGCCCATACCAATGGTCGAAGATAATGAAGTCATCAGGGCATTAAACGGCGTAATTTCACCTTCACCACTGCCCTCGCGACCTTTAAATAACTGGCGAAAGGCATAGGGAATATGACTAATAGTCATTCCTTTCAGGCCAATGGTTAGGTAGATACCTGTGCCCAATAAAAGGGTCAGCATCACTGGCCCCCAAACAAACCCATTAACCGTGTCGACCATTTGCTCAAACATATATGCCCCTATTATTTTAATAATCTAGCTTTTGTTGCTGGGCGAATAGCCCAAAAATTCCACCGGTGTGGAGAAATACAATATCAGACGCATTGCTGTAGCGACCCTGACGAATGTCTTTAACCATGCCATAGAAAGCTTTGCCGGTGTAGACCGGGTCTAAAATAACCCCTTCTAAAGCGGCTAACTTTTTAATCCATGCAAAAATCTCTGGGCCCGCCTGGCCGTAGTCGGGGCCAATATATTGGTCATGAGTAACAATTGATAACCCATTTACATCCACTGGCACTGCGTACTGCTCAGCCCATTGCTGAATATCTTCGCTGACTTTTCGCTGGAAATAGGCGTTGTTATCGCAGACCGCATAGCCCTCTACATTGAGATCAATGCCAAGTAGTTTAAAACCCATGGTTAACCCGGCCTGAGTGCCACCAGAGCCAGTGGCATGAATGATATGGCTGGGGCAAATGTTCTCGCGGACAAAATCCTGCTGCAGTTCTTCGGCTGCAGCAATATAACCCCAAAGCCCAGTTCCATTGCTACCGCCAGTGGGAATACTGTAGGCCTTTGAACCCTGCTGCGCATAATACTGCTGCCATTGGTCAAACAGTTGATGAAGCTTTTTAAACTCATGGTGGCTGTAATGGCTGACGGTAGCGCCCACTAGCTGATCGATTAAGAGATTGCCCACAGGTTGCGGTTCGATATCGGAGCGCAGTAACAGATGCACTTTGAGACCAAGCTGTGCACCCAGCACCGCAACTGCGCGGCAATGATTGGACTGCACGCCACCAGCCGTGATTATAGTATCGCAACCTTGGGCAAGCGCTTCTGAGAGCAAGAATTCGAGTTTGCGAACCTTGTTGCCTGTGGTCAGGCTGCCGCTTTGATCGTCGCGCTTAATCCACACTCGTGGGCATTGGGCACCCTCGGCGCGAAGGAGCTCGGAGAGACGATCCAGAGCATGGAATGGAGTCGGTGTCTGAGCGAGATTAAGTCTTTCTGGGTAGGAGATCATCATATAGGGGTCACGCTCGCGGCCCCGATTCGGCCATTATAAAAAGACCGATTAAATAGCTTTGATGGTGCCTTTGGGCAACACAGCATGAACGGCGGCCTTCTGGAATTTCAGCTCAAGATTGTTGCTCACCTCAAGAACCACATACTCACCTTCCAGCTTGGTGATTTTCCCGAGCATGCCGCTAGTCATTACCACTTCATCACCCTTATTCAGAGCACCCACCAAATTAGCATGCTCTTTCTGACGCTTGCGCTGAGGGCGAATAATCAAAAAGTACATAAACAGAAACAGGCCACCAAACATAACCAGAGTAATCATTGGGTTCGCTTCCTGCCCACTGGCAGATTGGGCATAGGCACTTGAAATAAAAAACATCTATAAACTTCCTTAAATGGGATTAAATAAAAATAAGTCTGGCAATCTTAGCTGAGATTTTCTTTTACCCAATTAAGGGCATCTTCATGATGGGTTTTGGTTTTCACTTTTTCCATCACATGGGCAATACGGCCATCTTTGCTAATGATAAAAGTGGAGCGCAGCACCCCCATAAATTCGCGACCCATAAATTTCTTCAGGTCCCAGGCACCGTATTTATCAATAATGCCATGGTCTTCATCGGACAGCAGCGTGAAGTTAAGTTCTTGCTTATCTTCAAACTTGACCAGTCGATCCACCGAGTCCGGGCTCACCGCCAAAACCACTGTGTCCAGAGCATCAAATTCTGCTTTAGTATCGCGGATTCCGCAGGCTTGCACAGTGCAGCCTGGAGTCATGGCTTTGGGGTAGAAATAAAGTACGACGTTTTTACTGTCTCGAAACTGTTTAAGGCTGACCTTGTTACCTCTTTGATCCAAGAGTGAAAAGGCCGGAGCGACTTTCCCGACGTGAGCAAATGCCACTATTTTCTCCTTAGTACAGTTACGTTGTTTTGGCCGCGTACTTTAGCAAACTTTTCCAGAGTACTGCCATTGAAACAATAGTTTATTTTGCCCTTAGCCATAACCTAAGGGAAAGGCAGGGCAAAAAAAAGACCACTCAGCAAAACTGGGAGGTCTTATTTAACAAAGTAACCTGCGGTTTACGGCAGCAGGTGCTGAACCGCATCTCGCTCTTCGGCCAACTCTGTTTCAGTCGCTGTCATCTTGGCACGGGAGAAATCATTGATTTCTAAACCCTGCACAATTTCCCAGTCGCCGTCTTTGCAAACACAGGGGAATGAATAAATCAGACCTTCGGCAATGCCATAGCTGCCATCGCTATAGACACCCATGCTAACCCAATCGCCTGCAGCGGTGCCCAGTGCCCAACTGCGCATGTGTGCGATTGCTGCATTGGCGGCAGAGGCTGCACTGGAAGCACCACGAGCGGCGATAATAGCTGCTCCACGCTGCTGTACAGTAGGGATAAAGTCATCTTCGTACCATGATTGATCGACCATATCGATAGCGGCCTGCCCATTAACTTTGGCTTGGTGGAGATCTGGGTACTGAGTGGCAGAGTGATTACCCCAGATGGTCATATGGGTCACATCATTGATAGTGGCACCAGTCTTATTGGCAATTTGGCTCATGGCTCGATTGTGGTCTAAACGAGTCATAGCGGTAAACTGACGAGGATTAATATCTGGTGCATTGCGCTGAGCAATCAACGAGTTAGTGTTGGCTGGATTGCCCACCACAAGAACCTTAATATCCTTGGATGCATTGTCGTTTAGCGCTTTACCCTGAACCGAGAAAATCGCCGCGTTGGCCTCTAGCAAGTCTTTACGCTCCATGCCTGGGCCCCTCGGACGAGCACCAACCAGCAGCGCGTAATCCGAGTCTTTAAAGGCGACAGCTGCATCATCTGTGCAGACCATGCCCGCCAGTAGCGGAAATGCACAGTCTTCTAGTTCCATGGCCACACCTTTTAGCGCTTCAAGAGCAGGTGTAATTTCTAACATCTGTAAAATAACAGGCTGATTGGGGCCAAGCATTTCGCCGGCGGCGATGCGGAACAGAAGGGAATAGCTAATTTGCCCTGCTGCACCTGTAACAGTAACGCGAACGGGTGAAGTCACAGTGTATCTCCGTAAATCTAATGGGTGGTTATAGAATTCTGGTCTCTCATGTTTCTAGAGGCAGCTATTATAATGCCAACGCAGAAAAATGCATCACCGCTGGTTGCCGAGAGGCCTCGCAGCGGCATATAAAGCTTATTGATTAAACATATATCTGCAGCACAGTTTTAGCTGTTAAGTTCTTGATACGTTGATTGCATGCGGCTATACAAATCATCTTTAAAAGTCGCTGCGCTGGTATCCAGCTGAGCTACAATTTCAACCAGGTGCTCGTTGTCTTCTTTGCCACCCCATTGCTTGTGGTAACTGCCATCTTTATAGCCATTATCCTGACGGAAGAAGTTGAGCACATTCTTACCTACATAGCCCACATAGAGGGTTTCAAAATCCATATTAATACCGTCCATTAGGCGCGCAAAACCGGCAATATCAAAATCCTTGGTTATCAGAGTTTGGGCGGTGAACTCCTCGAGATCGACAGCAAAATTATCACTACCCTGCTGGCCATCAAAGCCGGCAATCACTTTTACGCTAATGGCATCTACAGACTCACCAGACAGTAGCAGTAGGCTTAAACCAAAATGCCAGATATCAACCAGCTCCAAAGCAATTTGATCCACATCTGGGGTTTGCTTTTTCCACCACTTCCAGCCGTAATGGTCAAGCAGCTCTGCACATTCAACCCAGATTGCGCGATACCATTCAAAGTTCTGGTCGCGCCATTCCGCATGTACCTTGGTATTCATATCACTCTGCAGTTCAAGCATGGTTGCTAATTGTTGTTTCATGTCTATTCCTTATCCGCGAACAAAACCGTTAGCCATTTTTTCGTAGCCGATGCTGGTGTTAGGGCCATGCCCTGTTACCACGACGGCTTCGTCGTCTAAACTATAAATACGCTCCTTGATGGAGCTAATAATCTGGTCGAAATTGCCTCCTGGTAAGTCAGTGCGACCAATGCTGCCCTGAAACAGAGTGTCTCCAGCAATCAGAGTTTTATACTCTTCAAAATAAAAACTAATTGAACCCGGTGTATGCCCTGGAGTATGAATGGCTACGCCACCACAGCAACCCAGATCATGGTCGTCTTTCAGATAGTGGTCAGGGTCCGGCAGTTTGACTGGAGGCACCCCAAAGCGAGCACATTGCTCTTCCACTATATCCCAGAGAAATTGATCACCTTCATGAAGATAAATAGGCGCTCCAGTAGCATTTTTAATCTCACCAGCGGCCAGAATATGATCGAGATGGGCGTGGGTATGAATAATGGCAATAGCTTTTAGGTTGAGCTCATTCAGCAGTGCCAATATTTGATCGGCGTTACCACCTGGGTCAATAACCAAAGCCCTTCCCGACAGCCGATCGCCAATTACCGAGCAATTACAACCCAGTGGCCCAACCGGAAAAGTACGAATAATAAACTGTGATTCAGGGGTAGCCTGCTCGGACATAATGGTTTCTCTTCAGGGACTTTTAAACTGAGGGTATTCTAAACAATCGGTGGAAATTTTGTGTGGTAATTTCGGCTAATTGTTCGAGGCTTATGCCTTTTAGATCGGCAACAGATTCTGCTACTTCACGGACATACTGGGGCTCATTCTGTTTGCCCCGATGGGGCACTGGTGCTAGCCAGGGAGAATCCGTCTCAACCAATAGCCGATCCAGGGGCACCCTGCGCACTACCTCTCGAAGCTCATCAGCACTTTTAAAGGTGACAATGCCGGAAAAGGAGATATAGAAACCCAGTTCAATGGCGACCTCGGCCATTTCCCAAGTCTCGGTAAAGCAGTGCATTACACCACCAGCCTCCAAGGGGTACTGGCGCAACAGTTCGATAGTTTCCTCCCGTGCATCTCTAGTGTGGATAATAATCGGCAGCCCAGTCTGCTGGCTCGCCTGCAGATGGTTAATAAAGCTATCACGCTGCCACCGGTGAGTGTCTGCGCTATAAAAATTGTCCAGTCCGGTTTCGCCTATGGCGATCACTTTGGGTGCATTGGCTAATACAACCAGCTGTTCAACGGAAGGCACAGGCTGATCGATTTTTTGCAATGGGTGCACACCCACAGATGAGTAAATATTGCTGTGTTGTGCAGTCAGATCAACTAATGAAGCGGAAGTGGGAATATCCACAGCAACACTGAGAAATTGAGTAATACCCTGTGCCTCGGCATCAGCTATTACGGCATTAAGGCCGCCCTCCCGATCGGTTAAATCTAAGTGATCGAGATGACAATGAGAATCTACCAGCATAGGGTTATTTTTATTTTAGGTTACATAGTTAGGGTAGGATGCTGCGAGTACACCGTACCAGTTAAAGCCTGTTCTATCTATATTTTAAGCTCTGCTTGCTCATCCGTAAACTGCACACCAACACCTTCTTTTTTGGTACTAACGGAGCCCTGATGAGTTACCCAAACTACCTTGCCTGTCATAGGTATTGGGTCCTTGCGCAAATAAATACTCAGCCAAAAGAAAATATCATCGCCCAATTCGTGGTTTTCTTGGTGGGCACAAATAGCGCACCACCCTGAACAAACAACATATAGTGCTCATAGAGTTCCCGCTCATCTTTGATCTCTAAGGCTAAAATGCCGCTTTTGCCACCGCTAAACCCAGTTCCTTTTGCCATCCTAAATATCTCTCCCTCTACAAATCATTGCAAAACTCTTCTCGCAATATCTAAAACGCAAAACCTTTATTGTAAAAACCAGCACTTAGTAAGAGATTAGCACATAGCCTTGCTGTGTCACTAACCTCTGCGGCGGAAGACTTGTAGCCAATCAATAAACAGCTCTTCCCATAGCAGCTGAGGGTTGATATTGGAGCCGGATAATACCCAGCCACGGGCTTTGCGCAGCTTATCGGAAAAATCGAATAAAGCAGGGTTTGGGCTATTCTGTAACTCACCCGTAGCCAGCCTGTGCAGGTAATTCATAAACCAGTCAAGCATCTGGTCGCTATTGAGCTTTTGACATTGCTGGGCGGCACCCATTGGCGACAGGCCTCCCTGCCGTACCTGATTAATCAGCTCTTCAAAGTTCTGCCGCAACTCAAGGCTGCCCCCCTGCATATAATCCAGGGCTAATAACGGCCTGCCGCTGGCTATTTCCAGGGTTTTTTCCGCCAGTTGCAGATCTCCGCTCACCTCGGCCAGCCAGCGGGTCGCTTTAGCTGAATCTGGCAGGGGTAAACTTTGCACCTGACAGCGGCTGCGAATGGTCGCTGAGACCATGCTTGGCCGGTATGACAGCAAAATCAATAAGGTTTTGCCATGGGGCTCTTCGAGGCTTTTAAGCAGCGCATTGGATGAGTTGATATTCATAGCTTCTGCTGGGGTTATTAGAGCGACCTTCCACCCCCCCTGCTGGGCAGTTTTGCTCAGTTTACTCATCAGATCCCGCACTGGGTCGATAAGTATGGCTTTACCCTCTTCGAGTGGGGCAAGCACAGTGAGATCCGGGTGATTCCCAGCCATCATTAACTGACAGCCCTTGCAGGTGCCGCAGGCGTACTTACTCAGCTCCGCAGTACACAGCAAGCGCTGAGCAAAAGCGGTGGCTATACGCTCAAGCCCTATGCCAGGAGAGCCAGTAAGCATCATGGCATGGGGCAGCCGCCCCTGATCAAGGCGCTCTATAAAGCCCTGCCACATGGTCCCTTGCCAGGGTAGCGGAAGTGCCAGGCTGATAGGCTCTTGAGATTCTTGCTCGGCCATTAACCGGACTCCTCGGATGGGCACCAGAAGGCTTCCAGGGCAATGCTGATTTCTCTCTGCACAGACTCCAATGACTTTGATGCGTCAATGACCACACAGCGCTCTGGGTCCTCTTTAGCAATGTTCAGATAGCCATTGCGTACAAGTTCGAAAAATTCGGTTTTTTCCTGCTCAAAGCGATCCGGGTCACTGCGCTCGCTGGCGCGCTTTAGGCCAACTTCCACAGGGATATCCAGAATAAGAGTCAGGTCTGGGCGCAAGCTGCCCTGGACAATAAGCTCAAGCTCCGAAATTAGATCCGCACACATACCGCGGCCTGCTCCCTGATAGGCGTAGGTTGCATCAGTAAAGCGGTCACAGAGCACCCAGGCGCCCTCTCCCAAAGTCGGCTCAATCACCTGATTAAGATGTTGCGCGCGGCCGGCAAACATCAGCAGCAATTCTGCGGTATCGCACACCAGCTCATCTCGTGGTGCCAACAATAGGTCTCTTATCTGTTCGGCCAACGGCGTACCCCCGGGCTCGCGGGTACAAAGGTAGGCGAGGTTTTTTGCCTTGAGCCAGTCTTGGATAAACTGAATATTGGTGGTCTTCCCAACGCCTTCAGTACCCTCGATGGTGATAAATTTTCCGCGCATTTTAAATCCGTTGATCTGAGTATTACTGCTGAGGTGCAGACTGGTAGTTCTGCGCCCGATGTTTTATTTGGTATTGCTGCACTGCCCGGAGATGTTCTTCCAAGCTGTCCGAGAAATAATGGCCTCCATCACCCCGCGCCACAAAGTATAGGCTAGAACCTGGCAGAGGATGAAGTGCCGCGTCTATCGCAGCTGCACTGGGCATAGCGATGGGTGTTGGTGGCAAGCCTTTGATCATATAGGTGTTGTAAGGGGTGCGTTGCTTTAAATGCACCCGGCGGATATTGCCCTTGTAGGAATCAGCCATACCATAGATCACCGTAGGGTCTGTTTGCAGGCGCATATTGCGTAACAGCCTCCGCACAAAAACACCGGCAATCTCTTCGCGCTCAGTGGCTAAACCTGTCTCTTTTTCAATAATCGATGCCATGATCAATGCCTCATAGGCAGATTTATAAGGCAGACCTGGCCCCCTTACCTGCCAAGCTTTCTGGAGCACAGCGCGCATCTGCCTGTGGGCCTGACCCAGGATGTCAAGCACAGAGTCTGTGGCGCTGTAACTGTAGGTGTCGGGGAAGAACCAACCTTCCGGATGATCCAGCTCAATATTAGCCAGTGCCAGAAGCTCATCAACAGATAGCTGTGCAATCAGCTCAAACTGGGGCACTTGCCGCAGCTCTAGATGGGCGAGCCACTGCTTAAACGACCAGCCCTCAGGGAAGGTGATCTGATAGCGGATAACATCACCGCGATTAAATTTATCCAGCAAAGATCTGGCATTATCATCTGCTTCAATCCAATAGCTGCCTGCCTGAATAGCGGTACGCCCAGAAAAATTGGCATATCTGGCCATCAATTTGGGCCGCGATACTATCCCTTGGCTGTGTAGTTTCCGATTAACCTGGCCGAGGTTACTGCCCTTTTCGACCGTCCACATGAGCCTGGGTTGAGCCTCCTCCTCAACAGCCTCGGCAAGAGTAACCGGCTGATCAAGGTGGTACTGAACATAAACATACAAACTAGCTCCAGCTGCTGTGAGCAGCAGTAGAGAAATAAGCAGGAGGCGTAACAGAGCTTTGTTCATAGGTAACAAGAATACTGCTGAGCGAGCGTAGATTGAAGCATTTTTGTCTGATCGCTGATAACTAGTTTAATCGCTGGCGCACAATCTGACCCGGCAATATGGCTCACGGGAATAATTCCCCTGATCGAATTACAGATAAACAGCTCTTCAGCCGCTGCAAGCTGGCCTAGGGCGAGGGGTTTGATATTCAGGGCAATACCGGCTGCGGGAAATATCTCGTCGATCAGTAATGCACGCATCACGCCAGAAACCCCAGCCCTATCAAGGGGCGGGGTTACCCAGCCCTGTGATGTCTTGGCAAAGATATTTGCCGAGGTGGCTTCGACCACAGTTCCATCATCAGCGAGCATAAGGCCGTCGGCATAGTCAGCAGAGTCCCATTCATTGCGGGCCATTATCTGGTCAAGTCGGTTGAGGTGTTTAATCCCCGCCAGAACGGGATTGGCCGGCAAGCGATAGTCACAGCGCCACAGGCCTATACCCTGCGCTCTCTGTTGGCTTGCCTGATCAGCATCAAATTCACTGTACTGACAGATAACCCGTGGAGAAATACTGTCTGGGCTCTGATAGCCCCGACCACCAGCGCCTGCAGTAGCCAGCAACTTGATCACCCCAGCCTCGATTTGCGCGGCTTGCAGGGCCCGCTGGAATTTATTGAGATAGCGATTGATAACGGATACGTCCAGGGTAATACCTAGTACCGCGGCATCAAGGCACAGGCGCTGTACGTGACGCTCCTGTAAAGGCAGCTTATTACTCTGATAGAGCATGGTTTCAAATAAACCATGGCCATAGGCCAGACCACGGTCTTGAGACCATTCAATAGCCTCAGATGAGGCCGCGCCAAACTCGCCATTAATACTGTAATAGAACATATTGTGCTGCCCATACCCTTTAGAGCTTACGCCGATGTAATGGGCGCTTTAAAACGGAGGAATCGTTTATCTGACCACCAGTACAGTCTGCATTATGACAAAACTTTCAGGCATAAAAAAACCGCCCCAAAAGGAGCGGCTTTTCGAATGCTTAGTGATCAACCGTTAGAGGTGATGTAGCTAATGGCATCCTGAACTGTAGCGATTTTCTCTGCTTCTTCATCGGGAATTTCAGCATCAAATTCTTCTTCAAGAGCCATGATCAGCTCAACAGTATCCAGAGAGTCAGCACCGAGATCTTCTACAAAAGATGAAGTTGTCTTAACATCTACTTCTTTAACACCCAGCTGCTCTGCAACCATTTTGATAACGCGTTCTTCAATGTTGCTCATCGTATTTCCACTCCTATAGGGGATCTGATGTCTAACATATTAGCTAGCTTAAAAAGCTCAGCTAACGATATTCCTTGAACTAGGGCGCGCATTTTACCTAACAAATCCTAAAATGCTAGTACCCTTTTAAAAAAAGGCACTAACGCCATTTAAATCAATATGTTACGCCATATACATGCCACCATTTACATGGATAGTTTCTCCGGTTATGTAGCCTGCTGCCTCACCTACCAAGAAGCTCACTACTGCGGCTATTTCTTCAGGAGAACCCAGTCGAGCCAGAGGTATTTGATTCAGCATAGCCTTTTTATTAGCTTCTGGAAGCTCTTTGGTCATATCCGTGTCGATAAATCCCGGGGCTATGCTATTTACCGTAATGCTTCTGGAACCCAATTCCTTGGCCAGTGCCCGAGCAAAGCCTTCAACACCTGCTTTGGTCGCGGAATAGTTGCTCTGGCCACCGTTGCCCATAGAACCAACAACAGAGCTAATATTGATAATTCTACCCCAACGAGCCTTGGTCATAGCGCGCACACAGGCCTTGGATAATCGAAATACTGCGTTGAGATTAGTATTGATAACATCCATCCACTCATCATCTTTCATACGCATTAGAATATTATCTTTGGTGATACCGGCGTTATTGACCAAAATGGTCGGAGCTGCAAATTCTTCGCCTATGGCTTTTAATACAGTCTCAACTGAGCCCGCATCGGTGACATTTAACATCATGCCCCTACCAGCAATATTTTTATCCGCAAAACGCTGACTAATTTTTTCAGCGCCTGCTTTTGTCGTTGCTGTACCCACAACAATGATGCCAGAGCGGCCTAGATCATCGGCTATCGCCGCGCCAATACCACGGCTAGCACCAGTGACTAATGCCACCTTTTGTTCAACGGTCATACCTTACTCCTAGAACTATTTAAATAGAGGTCAATGCATTATCGAGACTGGCAACATCATCAGTTGAAAATGATGTCAGATCACGATCAATTCGTTTGGTCAAACCGTTAAGTACGCGACCTGGGCCGCACTCAACATATTGTTCAGCGCCAGCTGCTTTAAGGGCCAAAATGCAATCTACCCACATGACTGGCTTGTAAATCTGCTCTAGCATCAGTGCCTTAATGCGGTTTGCATCGGCCTCAGGTTGGGCTGTGACATTGTGCACTACCGGTATGCTTGGGCCTGTAAATGAGGTGCTCTGAACTAGCTCAGCGAGCTGCTCTGCTGCTGGCTGCATCAATGAGGTATGAAAAGGCGCGCTAACTGGCAGTGCCATGGCGCGCTTAGCCCCAGCGTCCTTGCAAATAGCAATGGCGCGATCGACAGCTGCCGCTGAACCGGCAATAACGACCTGGCCCGGCGCATTAAAATTAACAGCATCAACAACAGAATCGTCTCTGGCGGTGTCGCAGGCAGCAATAATAATTTCATCTGCAAGCCCCAAAATAGCGGCCATAGCGCCCTCGCCTGCAGGCACAGCCTGTTGCATATAGGCTCCTCGGGCACGCACGATCTTTATCGCATCGCCAAAATCCAACGCTCCGGCACATACCAGGGCAGACCATTCACCAAGGCTATGCCCAGCCATTTGGGCTGGCATTGGGCCACCCTTTTCACTCCACAACCGCCAAACGGCGACACTGCTTGCCAGCAACATGGGCTGGGTGCGCTCGGTCAGATTGATGTCATCCTGTTCACCCTGCTGAATCATATGCCAGAGGTCATAACTTAACGCGTCTGATGCTTCTTTAAAGGTGGCCTCAACCCGTGGGTTGACGCTCGCCAGCTCGGCTAACATACCAATTTTTTGCGATCCCTGGCCGGGAAATACAAACGCTAGATTACTATTTGTCATACATCCTCTATTTAGTCTGGTTGTGGTCAATCTTGCCCTGAAGTACAGACGACAAAACGTCTGGCAGATTGTGTTTAGCCGCTTCAATGGCGACATCCAGCGCATGACCAAAGGCAATTTGGTCTGCCCCACCATGGCTTTTGACCGTTACGCCATTCAAACCCAGTAAATAAGCGCCGTTATATTGCGCCGGGTCAAGTCGCGACCTTAGCGCAGTCAGTCGGCCACCCAACATTGCCGCACCCAGTCGAGTCAGCCAGCTGCGCCGCAATAAATCTTTCACCATACCGCTAACCATTCTTGCAACGCCCTCGCTGGCCTTAAGAGCAACATTGCCACTAAAACCATCACAGACCACTACATCGGCACTACCCTGGAATATACCGTCACCCTCGACATAGCCGCAGTAATTGATCAGTGGCTCCGCCTCTAAAAGATCCGCTGTCTGCTTAATAAGGGCATTGCCTTTGCTGGGTTCTTTACCAACATTTAGCAACCTTACTCTGGGCTGGGCAATGCCATCAAGTTCTTGAGTGGTTAGCGAGCCCAGCAGTGCGAACTGGCTTAGCTGAGCTGGTGAACATTCAAGGTTAGCCCCTAGGTCAAGAATGTAGGAGCGCCCCTGACTTGTTGGAAAGGTAGCACAGATGGCTGGGCGAGAGATGCCCGGCAAGGTTTTTAAAATAACCAGCCCAAGAGCCATTAGCGCACTGGTATGGCCGGCACTGATACAGGCACCGGCGTCACCATTCGCAACTGCACTTAAAGCAAGACCCATTGATGAGTTTCGTTTACTTCGAATTACTGTGCTCGGGCTGTCATCAGCAGCGATAACAGAATCAGTGAAATGGGGTTCTATGCGGGGGAGCAATGCTTTATCAGCGTAATTCTGCAAGGCGGCAGCCAGAGCAAGCTGGTCACCAAAGACTAGCGCAGAGACACCGGGGTGTTTGCGGAGCGACTTTACAAGCGCGGGCACTATAACGCGAGGACCAAAGTCCCCGCCCATAGCGTCTACGGCAATTCTGAGCGAATTTGCCAAGAAATATCTGTCAGTTAGTCGGCGTTGGTCTCAACGACTTTGCGGCCGCGGTAGAAACCGTCTGCAGTCACATGGTGACGCAGGTGTTTTTCACCGCTTACAGAATCAACAGAAAGTGTAGCAGCGGTTAACGCGTCATGAGAGCGACGCATGCCTCGTTTAGATCTTGTCTTGCGACTTTTTTGAACGGCCATAGGAACTCCTAAGCAAAAATTAAGCGCAGCTGATTACTTCTTCAACTGCAGTAAAACATTAAATGGGTTGTCCAAAACAACCTCATCACCAATGGCTTCTACCTCTTCTAAAAAGGTTTCCCCAGTACATTCACCCACAGGGTGATAATTAACTAGGGGCAATGCCAATAAAATTTCATCCTCAAGCAATTCATTGAGGTTTGCCATCTTGTCGACCACTAGCCAAGGCTCGTAGTTAGCCGCGACCCGATTGATATGGTCCTCTGACCAGATCACCTGAACCGCAAACTCTGCCCGCAAATCTACCTTTACCGGGTCAAGACAGCGCTGACAGACTGTCTCTACAGTCACCATCGCGGTACCATGGGCAACCTTTGCTCTAGACTCATCAAGCTCAAATTGGATCGAGGCCTTCAAGGGGCCACAAATGGCGCTGACCGATGATTCCAATCTAGGAAGATCAACAGCTTTTATCTCGCCTTCAAGAAGGTTGCCTTGAAGAGCTAACTTTCGCGGATCAATTTGAGTTGGCAGTGCCATAATATCGGTGGTACTCAGTTAGGCGCGCATCATAGGGTCAAGACCATGATCTGTCAAAGAAAAAGTCGTAAAATACTCAACGAGCAAGCCCTGATTGCGGGTAGCATTAAAAGGTAATATGTTTGCCATCCAGATACCGAAACCTCAACAGGACAACCTATGAGTAACTTAATTCTTGCCTCCGGGTCGCCCTACCGCAAAATGCTGCTGCAGCGGCTTGGTATCGAGTTTAGTTGCTACTCTCCTGATATTGATGAATCCCACAACCCAGATGAGGCTCCTCGAAAAATGGCCGAGCGTCTGGCAAGAGAAAAAGCAAGATTGGTGGCGGCTAAGTTTCCAGGCGCCATTGTTATAGGATCTGATCAGGTGGCTGAACTCAACGGTACAGCCCTGGGCAAGCCCGGAACACACCAGCGTGCCACACAGCAGTTGCAGGCTCAGTCAGGGCAAGTGGTCTTGTTCCATACTGGATTAGCGCTAGCTCAGCAGCAGCCCGACGACAACATACAGGAGTTTTATCTGGTGGATACTACGGACGTATCGTTTCGAGAGCTTAGTGAAACCCAGATCGATCGTTATCTAAAGAAAGAACAGCCCTATGATTGTGCGGGCAGCTTTAAAGCCGAAGGCTTAGGTATTAGCCTGTTTCTTGCAGTGCAGAGCCAAGACCCCAGTTCATTAATCGGCCTACCTTTAATTAGCCTATGTTCAGCACTGCGTGATTTCGGCTTGGAAATACTCTAAAAATATCTCATAAATTGCTTTATAAAAAATCTTTATCTTCCTGATTATTAACAGTAATTTATAATATTAGAGAAATCGTCAAGGCAGGCAACTGGCTGATAGTTAAGCAGCCGGGATGCATCATGGGCGCCATAACTAACGGCAATACGAGACATTTTAGCGTTAACCGCCATCTCCATATCAAACTCCGTATCACCGACCATAAAAGCATGTTCAGGCCCTATACCCTGCTCAGACAATAATTCCTCCAGCATCAAAGGATGCGGCTTTGAGCGAGTCTCATCGGCACAGCGAGAGCTGTGGAAAAACCCTGTTAACTTAGTAGCCTCAAGCACCCGGTCGAGACCAGCACGGCTTTTACCCGTCGCTACCGCCAGCAGATAGCCCGCGGAGTGAAGTTGCTGCAAGGTGGTCAGTACATTCGGAAAAAAAGCACAGGGGCTGCTGTCTTCTCGGCGATAATGTGCAGAGTAACTGTCACTAAAGCGGGCCACCATATCGGCATTCGCCTGTGGAAAAAGGTGCCTTACGGCCTCATTAAGGCCGAGGCCAATAATTTCTTTAGCCTGATCAAAACTCGGCTGAGGTAGATGGTGATCGATGGCGGCAAGCTGAATACAGCGTGAAATGCGCGCCACAGAATCGGACAGAGTCCCATCCCAATCGAAGATTATCAGCGTCTTAGTCGTCAATGGCCTGTTCTCGTTACACTAACTTGTTCAGTACAGCGCCTAAATCTTTGGGCAACGGCGCCTCAACGTCGACCCAGTCGCCAGATAATGGGTGCCTGAAGCGGAGATGACTGGCATGCAAAAATAGCCGCTTTAAACCAGAGTCTCGCAGGCTCTCATTAAAATGGACATCTCCATACTTAGGGTCGCCGGCAATCGGCTGCCCGGAAAACTGGCAGTGCACACGAATCTGGTGGGTTCTGCCGGTTTCAAGCTTGATACTGAGCAACGTAGCTTCTTTATAACGCTCGGCAATTCTAAAGTGAGTTACTGATGGCTTCCCGCCTGCATCGACCAGCACTATTCTCTCCCCAGAAGACAGTTGATTCTTCTTGAGAGGAGCATTGATAGTGGCCTTGCCTTTGGGCCACTGACCCTTAACCAAGGCCTGATAGCGTTTTTCTACTTGATTACGCTGCATAGCAGCTTGTAATTCCAGCAGCACAGCTCGCTTCTTGGCCAGCATTAAACATCCAGATGTATCTCGATCCAGCCGATGTACCAACTCCAAAAACCGAGCTTCTGGACGTTCGGCACGCAGTGCTTCAATCGCACCCAGAGAGATACCGCTGCCGCCGTGAACTGCCAGGCCACTGGGTTTATTAATAATTAACAAGCCTTCGTCTTCAAATAGGATATTGTCGGCCAAATAACGTTTAAGTTGCTTGCCTGGCACGGCGGGCGCGCCCCGCTCCGCAACCCGTATGGGCGCGATTCGGACTATATCCCCCTCTTTAACCCTAGTATCCGGCTTGACCCGACCCTTATTAAGCCTAACCTCCCCTTTGCGCAGTAATCGATAGATGCGTGATTTAGGGACACCTTTAAGATGGCGAATTAAGAAATTATCAAGACGCTGGCCCGCATGCTCGGGTCCAACCTCAGTAAAAGATACTTTGTCAAACTCTGACCCAGAATCTGCGTTCGGCATTGGTTTTGAATCTGATTCAGACAAAATATGGCAACTATAGGCTGATGAAAACCGCGCCATTGTACCTATGTGCCCGAGATTCACCCAACTAAATTATGACTTTCAATTGTAGCAGTTAGCTTTTGTTGTTATATTGCTCTCCGAATTCCCTAGGAAACCGTCCACAATTGGGTCGTCTTGGGTTGAACTGCTCCCAACTTTTGAATTGGGTAACGAATAAGTGATTACTTGCAATGTTCAGATTTCTGAACAATTGACTAGCAGGTAGTCAACAATAGCTGAGTGAACTCAGCCAGTGAAAGAAAAGATTAGAGACAGGTTTATAGTCCAGATACTGCCGTTATTAGTGCGCTGCCTTATTGTTAGCTGATCATTTAGATCATTTTAATAAATATTAAGACACCCCACTCAGGGCGTTGAATTACAGTAACTGGCGAATAAAGAAACGAAAGAATTTAATGATATTGTTAACCACTCACGACCACCAAGATAGGTTCAGGGTGATGTGATTGGCAAGTTGTAGGATGCAGCTTAAAGGCTGGATAACGCTTTAATAGCGACTCTCCTACAAGATCATAAAGCAGTATCTAACAAGCGACAGATGCATTGAAAGAATGCAGTTATAAGGCTACAAGCCTAATATTTACTGGGTTTTAGGGTCTTTATCTGCTGCTGTTAATTAATAGTTAGCAGCTAATGTGTAGTTGTACTTCCGTTTTACCTCCCCTTTCTAGTTCCTCTCTTTGCCTGGCTCTCGCTCTAAATAACGAGTAAAGGTGATTTATGAAACGCATGTTAATTAATGCCTCGCACACAGAAGAAATGCGAGTTGCAATGGTCGATGGCCAAAGGTTATACGATCTAGACATTGAAAACAGAACCAGAGAACAGAAAAAATCTAATATCTACAAAGGCAAAATTACCCGAGTAGAACCCAGCCTTGAAGCTGCATTTGTAGACTATGGCGCTGAGCGACATGGCTTCCTGCCACTGAAAGAAATCTCTCGCGAATACTTTAAGAAGGGTTCTTCCGACGGTGGTCGTGTACGCATTCAAGATGCAATTAAAGAAGGCCAGGAAGTTTTGGTCCAGGTAGAAAAAGAAGAGCGAGGCTCCAAAGGCGCCGCACTCACAACCTTTATGAGCCTAGCTGGTCGCTACTTGGTGTTAATGCCTAATAACCCTCGTGCAGGGGGTATTTCTCGACGCATTGAAGGTGATGAACGTGCTGATCTCCGTGAAGCGATGCGCGGTTTAAATATTCCAGACGGCATGGGTGCCATTGTCCGCACCGCTGGTATTGGCCGAGCAACTGAAGAACTGCAATGGGATTTGGATTATCTACTGCAGCTTTGGAACACTATCACAAAGGAAGCCAAGGGCTCTAAAGCACCTCATTTCCTTTTCCAAGAAAGCAATGTGATTGTCCGTGCTATTCGCGATTACCTGCGCCAGGACGTCGGTGAGGTAATTGTCGACAGTGAAGAAGCCTACGCGCTTGCAGCAGCCTTCATAGGCACAGTTATGCCAGACTTCACCAGCAAGGTGAAGTTTTATCAGGAAGAGATTCCGTTATTTAATAGATATCAAATTGAAAACCAGATTGAAACGGCATTTTGCCGCGAAGTAGCGTTGCCTTCTGGCGGCTCTATTGTCATTGATGTGACTGAAGCAATGGTCTCTATCGATATCAACAGTGCTCGCGCCACAAAAGGCGGCGACATTGAAGAGACAGCATTCAATACCAATAAAGAGGCCGCGGAGGAAGTTGCCCGCCAATTGCGACTGCGTGATGTGGGTGGCCTGATTGTCATCGACTTCATCGATATGCTTAATAGTAAGAACCAAAAAGAAGTTGAGAACAAAATGCGCGATGCATTGGTAGTAGATCGCGCCAGAGTTCAAGTAGGTCGTATCTCTAGGTTTGGCCTGTTGGAAATGTCCCGGCAGCGTCTGCGCCCTTCTCTTGAAGAAACCATGTCGAAGATCTGCCCTCGCTGTAAAGGCCAGGGCACCATTCGGGGAACTCGATCGCTGGCGCTCTCTATTCTGCGTCTATTAGAAGAGGAAGCGCAAAAAGAGTCTAGCCGTGAGATTCGCGTCATTGTGCCTGTCTCAGTCGCGACATTCCTTTTGAATGAAAAGCGCAAAGAAATATCCGATATTGAATCACGCAACAAGATTAAGGTGACGGTACTACCTAATACTGAGATGGAAACTCCCCATTTTGAAGTATTGCGTATCCGTAACCAGGATGAAGATACCTCAGACTTTAGCTATAAGATGGCTCAAGAACTAAGTAAACCAGAAGTTGAATTGGTTAGTGATTCTGCAGACAGCGTAAAAGCACTGGCTCAGCCGGCAGTCAAAACAATCGTGCCATCAACACCTGCACCTACACCGGCAGCTGCAAAGGCCGTGCCTGCAGAGACAAAGGCCCCTGGTCTGGTTAAGCGCCTTTGGGACAGCATGTTTGGTGAAACGGCTGTAGGAGAGGAAGAAAAGCCAAAGCCCAGAAGCAACAACCACAATAATAGAAGCCGCGGTGGCCAAAATAATCGTGGCCGCAACAACAGAGGCCGCTCAAATAACCGCAACAATGATAATCGCGGCAATGAAGGGCGTAATAGTGAAGGCCGTGACAATCGCAAAGGTAATGATGGCCAAGGTGAAGGTCGCAACAACAGCAATCCGGGAAGCAGCAATGATAACCGACGCAGTAACAACAATCGTCGTAATCAGCCCAAAAGCAAAGATGCGGAAGCTCGCAACGTAGCCAAGGATATCAGGCAGGCAGAGACACCCGATGGCAACAATGCAGCACCTCAGGGCGATCAGCTCAAACGTCGACCTGATGACAAGCGCCGCGGACCTCGTCGTCGTCGCCAGCGTCAGGACGTACCCCAAGAGATGCTCGATAAGACAGCTACAACAACTCCAGCTAATGAAGCTGCTGCTCAGACAACACCTGCCGAGGCGGCGCCAGCGGTAGAAGTAGTAGCAGAAAAGTCAGCGGCAAAACCAAAGCGTAAAGCAGCGGCGAAACCAAGAGCGGCCAAGAAAGAAACCGCAGACACAGCTGCAAAGGATGCGCCTCAAGAAGCTGCTGAGTCGGCGCAAACAGAGCAGCCTGCTGTTGAAGCGGCACCAAAAGCCAAGGCTAAGCCCAAAGCGAAAGCTAAGGCCAAAGCAAAGGCGAAACCAAAGGCAAAAGCTGTGGCAGCTGATAAGCCAGCAGAGGCACCTCGCGCCAGCAACGACCCTCGAAAGAAGCCTAAGCCTGTTGCCAAGGTAGAGGTCAGTACCGAGCGTCCGGTGGTTCCTGCAGCCGAGAAAGCGGCTCCGGCCCCGGCTGCTGCTCCGGCAAAAGCCGCGGCACCGAGAGCATCTAATGATCCTCGCAAGCAGCGCATTGTAGAAAAGCTGCAGCCAAAAACCGCCACAGAGAGCGCTCCAGCAAACGAAACTAGCGAAAAATCGCCAAAGGAGTAATTGTTACTTGTCTGTGCAAAAAGGCGCTGTATAATCAGCGCCTTCGGAACGACGGGTCCTACAGAAAATACCCTTAGTTAACAGTTTAGGTGGGATGGCAGAGCGGTTGAATGCACCAGTCTTGAAAACTGGCATACGTTAATAGCGTATCTAGGGTTCGAATCCCTATCCCACCGCCATACATATTAATTAAACCCCTGTTTTCACTGGGGTTTTTTTATATGCGGAATATATACCCATTAACCTACCCATTATAAACGTGTCTATTGACCAATAATTCGAAATCCCTGCACTAAAACACCAATTCTCAGATACGCCGACCCTACCCCGGGGGTACCCCCCCCTTTTGTCAGATGGGACTCCTGCTATTACCTTGTATTACTAATAAGCTTGAATGCATTGGATTTTATGACGAATTAGTTAATTTGATAGCCTGACCTTGAAAGCCCGCTGCCTAACCCAAGGCCTCATAGACGCCATTTGAACAGCCTGTAGCGGGCGTAAAATACCACTTACAGTTGTGTAGTTATGGGATGCAAAAGATCTCAAAACAGCATTCTACAAGTCTGTATTAATTGTCTAGACTCATGAAAGTAGTCGCTTGATGAATCCTTATATTCTAAGTGAGTTAAAAGTTTGACTAGCTCATCGGCATGACCATGAATGTTTCCAATGATGTCATATGCTTGAACGCTCATTGTTAAAGCCTCGACTCCTAGTTAGTCAAGTTATCTTTTTTGAGCCGTAAGCAGCACTCGCTCGCAACATCGCAGAAATTAAGCGCTAACATGGGTTATAGAGCCAATGAGAGCTTGCAACGCGATTTTCATTCTAAACAGTAACTGGTTCCACTTTTTTTACTAAAGTTAAGTTCATTCCATGCGCTATCCTTGATGACTACCAAATCAAAAGCATGCTCCCTGCAACTCAGAGTAACGTTTTTACTCGGCACAATCTTAGACGTAACTTCAGGTTTTAGTTCACCATATAACCCACTGTAAGTTTCTCCATTTGAATCCGTATGAGTCCCTACCCCAGCTGCTCTATCGCCGTCCCAAATCCCTTCCCACTTAGAATCATCTGCCCGTAGCAGAACTCCTGGCCCGTGCTTTTCACCCGCTTTAAAAATACCTTTGAACTCAGTTTTGGTTTGAAAGTCTTTGTACTCACCGTAACCATCCGGTTTGCCATTTAACATCGACCCTATGTATTGATCACCATCCGATTTTGCCAAATTACCACTCCCGGACGGAATATCGTTTTCTAGCGGGCCATGGTACAAATCACCGTTTGCAAAAACATAAGAAACATCTCCGATTAGCCTTCCTCGCTCCCAAATACCCTGATACTGATCGCCGTTTGGAAGGAATACAGCCGCGGGCCCATGTTGATTACCATTACTCCAATCACCTTCGGTGCGCTTGCCTGAAGGGGTGACCTTAATGGCGAGACCATGGAGTTTTGATTTCTTCCATAAACCTTCACTATAACCCCCTTGGCTCCTAGTATATTTACCAAAGCCGTGCGGTCTACCGTTTCGCCATATCCCCTCATAGACATCGCCGTTATAGAATGCCATCACACCCTTACCGTTGAAACGATTATTTCTAATAGATCCTGAGTAGACACCATCGGGGGTTTTTATTTCCTTGGCCAGAACTTCCTCTGGCATAACGAATACAAAAAGAAAGATGAGTAAAACTCTTAACATCGGAGTTTCCAAGTGGACGCTTTGTGTCTATACAACATACATTACCCTTATTCGAGTAAGCATAGTAGCGTTTTTCGGCTAAGCAATGCTATCATCTTAGCAGTAAAAAAAATGATCCAGAAGCGTGCAGAGCAGTGCAGGGCTTGCGGAATAGTATACAAATAACTGAAGCTTTCTAAATGAAGGGCATAATCAAATGAAAAGTCGCTCGATCGCAGCATTATCACTTTTAATATTCTCGCTAGTACCCAGCTTGGCTGCAGGATATTCTGACTTTTCGAACAAGGAAGCCAGTAAGAGCGTAGTATTGGTCAAGGCTACCGGTATATTAGGCAGTGCTCGCGATATAGACGCTGTCGCCGTAGCACCTAACTTACTTTTAGTAACTGCGAAATCCGTTTCTGGGCTTTCAGTGAAACTTTCGATTGAGGGTAAGGATGCTACCGTAGTAAATTCCTTGGCAAGCGAGCACTTGGCTCTGATTTCTTTCCCCACGGGGGGCCTAACACCCGTGCTCCTATCAAAGGCTACGGGTAAAAGTAAGCGTAATGTCCATGTTGTTCGGCACGCCGGCGATACAGTCTCAGGTACGCTATTAAATTTTAGCACTGGCCGAATAGATATGAGTATGTCGAAAACTCTTCTCTCCTCAACAGGCTCAGGGGTATTCAATAATTGTGGCGAGCTTATAGGCATATATGATCAAGACGCACCGGAAAAGGTAGCCTCTGCAATCTCCATAAGCTTAATCAACAAAGTCCTCGATGGAGTTGACGGGACGTTGTACTCAAAAACGGTCTGTCCTAGCGAAATTGAAAAACGCGCACTTGATGAAGAGCTGCGGGCAATAGAGCGTGAAAAGGTAAAGGCCGAAACTATTAAGAAGGAAGCGGAGGCACAAGCGAAGCAACAAGCTGCAGAGGAAGCGTTAAGGATCTCACGCGAAAAAGTAGCCGAACAAGAGGAAGCTTCGAAGAAAGCTCTCGCTGAAGCCGAAACGAAATCGAAGGAAGAGCTAGATAAAAAACAAGCAGCACTTGATCTAGCGAAGAAAGACGCGGCCGAGAAAGAAGCATTAGCAAAAGAAGCTAAAATTACCGAAGAAGCAGAAAAGTTAGCGGCCGAGGAGGCTTTGCGTAAATCTAATAAAGCAAATGCTGAAGTAGCAATGAAGCTAGAAGAGCAGCAAAAGCTGATGCTAATGGGGGCAATAGCTCTAGGGCTGTTACTGGTTATAGGTATTGTTATCTTGTTCAGGCGATCCAAGCGACAGGGTGAATTGGAATTGGATGAAACTACAGAACCAGAGGTTACCGCTCTTTTGTCCTTCGACGTTTTAATTAGAGGTGACGCCGTTGGTATTAAAGTACCGGCGGAGCTGATAGCTCGGACGCGCGGAGTGGTAATCGGCAGAAGCGCTGCAGATAGCGATTTCGTGATCGATTCGCCTGAACTTTCGAGATCACATGCCAGGCTTTCTGAAAAAGATGGGATCCTATATTTGGAAGATCTGGGTTCTGCGAATGGCACTATTCTTAATGGTCTTAAGCTTAAGCCTGCGCAGCTCGTAGCCCTTCATGATGGAGATGAGCTCGAACTTGCAATATCTATGTTTGCAGTCGAATTCCAACAAAGGTAACTCTGATGAGACATTGGGCGGGAGTCCTAATACTCATCTTTGGGGTCCCACTCTCTTGGGCACTAGAGGTAGACGAAGCCGATTCTGCTACGGTCCTTATTGCTGGGTACGATAAGAGTGGGGACTTGATTAGCATAGGATCCGGTTTTTTTGTGACTATTGATGGGCATATCTTGACAAATGCGCACGTAGTCGAAGATTCGAAAATTGATAGTATCCATATTTTTGGCAAGTCAATGCCCTCAAATGGCACCCCTGCTCGAATAATTTGGACTATACCAGAACACGACACGGCAATTCTCAAAACCAAAAAACCATCGACTGTAAAACCCCTTCAGTTATTATTAGGTAAGCCTAAGAAGGGAGCGAGTGTTTGGGCACTAGGGTATCCTGGCAAGCAGCTTCAGAATATGGGCACCTTCGGCGAGTCATTTGACGCTTTCGATGCTACCCTAACCAGCGGAATTGTCTCGCGGGTTTTTCAAGGGTCAGCTCCTGACAGCAATAGTAAGTACCCATTTATCCAGCATACTGCAGAAATAAGCCCAGGTAATAGTGGCGGGCCACTTCTAGATGAATGTGGCTTTGTCGTTGGTATCAATACCAGCACCACATCGGCCCGCGAGGAAGTTGATGACACTGACTTTTTTGCAATAGGATCAGATGGATTATTACAACTTCT
>JAQXBF010000016.1 GCA_029252555.1 Porticoccaceae bacterium | reverse complement strand
GGTAGAATGCGTCGCTCTCTCAGGGGGTGGTTAGCTCAGCTGGTAGAGCATCGCCCTTACAAGGCGAGGGTCACAGGTTCAATCCCTGTACCACCCACCAAAGAGAAAATGCTTTCACGGACCGGTAGTTCAGCTGGTTAGAATGCCGGCCTGTCACGCCGGAGGTCGCGGGTTCGAGTCCCGTCCGGTCCGCCAAATAATGAAAAAGGCTACTTCGCAAGAGGTGGCCTTTTTTATTTTTAGGCTATTATTGGCGACGCAGCTATATGGGCGAGAACCCTAGTCAATAAACTATGCCTGCTGCAGAGTTGGGACCAACATCTTAGCTGGATACCCACAAAGGGAATAGGTAAAAAAAGCTCAGCCAAGACTAGCTCACGACCTCATAGATGGATAGACAAACACTCATTCTATGCGGTCTAATGCTCAGATCAGTATAGAAAAGCTTAAACTCCACCGGTAATCCCAATGCCCACCAAATTTGATCATGCTGTGATTTTCGTATCCAACCTCGAGGAGGCTATCGCAGATTTTTCTGATCTTGGCTTTGAGGTAACCAGAGGGGGCTCCCATGGCCTGACTGAAGCTGCCCTGCTTATTTTTTCCAATCAGACCTATATCGAATTATTGGCCTTGAAACCCGTTTGGTACAAACCATTAATCAAACTAGCAGTAAAACTTAACTTTTTACAGCGCCAGTCAGAAAAAAAAGTGACTATATACTGGAGACTAATTCAATGGTTTAGTGGCGAAAGCGGGCCAGTTGACTGGTGTGTGCGTGTTAATGATCTTGCAGCTACTCTGGCCCTATGGAAAAGTCAGGGCCTTGATATTTTGCACAGTGAAGCATTTTCCCGAGAGCGCATTGACGGTGAGGTTGTTCGCTGGCATCTAGGTGGCACTAAATGCCCTGATTTACCAATTTTAATAGAAGATACCACGCCGATTGATGCTCGGGTGCCGTTAGCCGGCACAACTTCACATTCAAATGGGGCCACAGAGTTATTGGAAATTCAGTTCAGGGTTACTAACAAGGCAACAGCGGAAAATATGGCTAAGAAATTCCTATTGCCTAAGGCCTCCCCAAACAATGCCAGTGACTCGCCGCTCACCATTAGCAATGTGAAAATTAGCTTTGGCGAACAGCCTATGGCCCAAAAGATTTCATTGGCAGTTTCATATTCAGGAACGCATACCCTTCCGTTAGATCTTGGCAAAACCCATGGCGCAAAAATTACACTAATTCCCTGCAAATAGTATCCTGAAGATTATCTAACCCAGCTATCGGGGCCAACAGAATTACTCAATATTGGCATTGCTTTCACGTATAATCAGCACTATATTTCATGTTCATTCTGCGTCTTAATAGGCCCAGAATAATATCTAACAGCTGACGCAATAGACCAGACATAGGGCCAATTTGTTTCAGTAATCAGCTCAAGGAATGCGGTGATTTATCAGCGCTTTCTAAAAGCGATAAAATGCTCATTAGGAGAACGACTTGAAAAAAATGTTAATGATTAGCATTCTCGCAGCTTTGTTGAATGCATGTAGCGAGACAGTTGATGACAAAGCCAAAAGTCAACCAACCACGGAGTTTGCGGCAGCCTACGCTGGAGATTGCAATGGAGTCTCAGGGGTAACTCCAGTTATTGAAGCGGCGGCCCGTGATAATTGGGGCAGCGTAGGCCTCGATATGGAAGCTATCGATCAGCGATTTGAACCTGGTGACAACTTCTTCTGCCATGTGAATGGCCTATGGTACAAAAACTTCGAAATGCCTCAAGATAAGACTCGTTATGGCTCATTCACGCTCTTGCGTGATAAGTCAGAGGCGCGAGTAAAGGCTATTATTGAAGAACTTGCAGAAGATAAGCCAGACAGTAAGACCCTCGAAGGTAAGGTGGCTGCTTACTACAGTGCCTATTTTAATACGGAGGTTATCAACGCAGCAGGCATGGCTCCAGCCAAACCCTATCTTGAGCGGATAAGCAAAATTGCGAATCTGGAGGATCTTGCTGTCGTTTTTGCCGCCAATGGCTTTACCAGCCCGGTGGGTGGGTGGGTTGATGTCGACTCCAAGAATACCGACAGCTATATCTTTTATATAACCCAAAGTGGCCTCGGCTTACCTGATCGTGATACCTATTTGACCGATGAAGGTAAAAATATCGAAACTCGAGAAGGCTATTTAAACTATCTGACAATACTTCTGAGTGAAGCTGGATACGCTGAGCCCACAGAGGCTGCAGCGCGAGTTTTAGCTCTTGAAACGGAAATCGCCAAGGCTCATTGGGACCGAACAGTCGGGCGCAATCGCAACCTCACTTACAACAAGCTAAGTAAGGCTGAAGTAGTTGCCCTTGGAGGAAGTTTTCCAATCGAAACCATGTTCAAAGCTCTAAAACTATCTAACCAAGAACAGTTCGTGGTTCGTCAGGTCACCCCCGATGCAGGCAAAATTGCACAGCTGGGTCTGACCGAAGAGCAGGTTGCCAAAATTTCTGGTGGTGGTATCGCCGGAGTTATGAAGGTCATGGCATTGGCCGATCTGGATGACTGGAAAGCCTACCTCACGGCTCATTTCCTGTCTGACCACTCGTCTGTATTACCTAAGAAAATTGATAACGCTGCTTTTGCCTTTTATTCCCAGCAGCTTCGCGGGCAGGAACAGCAGCGACCTCGGTGGAAACGTGCGGTCAGCGCGGTTGAAGGCGCCCTGGGAGAAGCAATTGGAAAGGTTTATGCTGAGAGGCATTTCCCATTAGAAAATAAAGTCGTAATGGATGAGCTGGTCAGTAACTTGCGCATAGCAATGGCAGAAAATCTGAACGAGCTCGATTGGATGGGTGACGCAACCAAGGTTGAGGCACGAAAAAAGCTCGCCAAGTTCACCCCCAAAATCGGTTATGCCGAGAAATTCGAGACCTACGACAGCATGGCTGTCAGCGATAGCGCCCTCGGAAATATGCTCGCTGCTGCTGACTGGCGCTATCAGGATATGATTAGCCAGCTAGGTCAGCCCATTGACAAAACTGAGTGGTTTATGCTGCCGCAAACGGTCAATGCCTACTACAGCCCAAATAGAAATGAAATCGTGTTTCCCGCCGCCATCTTGCAGCCACCATTTTTCAATATTGATGCTGATCCAGCGGTCAACTACGGCGCTATAGGGAGTGTTATTGGCCATGAAATGGGCCATGGTTTTGATGATCAGGGTTCGAAATCTGATGGTGATGGCGTGTTAAGAGACTGGTGGACTCAAGCAGATAAGGAAGCCTTTGTCGCCAAGACTGATGCACTGGTCGAGCAGTACAATCAGTTTTGCCCGCTGGATGGGGGTAAAACCTGTATTAATGGGCGCCTTGGGCTGGGGGAAAACACCGGTGATCTGGGCGGGCTATCGATGGCCTACAAAGCCTACAAGCTGAGTCTGGACAAAGATGGCGATGGAGAACTTAGCGCCAGTGAACAGGCACCAATTATCGACGGCTATACCGGTGACCAGCGCTTCTTTTTGGCATTTGCCCAGGTCTGGCGCACTAAGTACCGTGAAGAGGCTCTGCGCCAGCAATTGATCCGCGGGCCTCATAGCCCTCCTTTTTACCGGGTTAATGGCATCGTCAGAAATTTTGATGAATGGTATGAGGCCTTCGATATTAGCCCCGAGCAAGCTCTTTACCTACCTCCAGAGCAGCGTATTCGCATCTGGTAGTCTGGGCTAAACGCATCTAAAAAGGCGGCTCACTGGGGCCGCCTTTTTTATAGGTAAAAAAAACCCTGATCCAATAATTAGATCAGGGCTTGTTTACTACGGGGAGAGTTTTACTTTTCATGAAATTCACAAGGAACTACATAACTTGCACTAGGTAAGACAACCGCTCCGATATAAGTTCAACTAAATAACGAAAATTTATTGCATGGATCAAGGAATTACACTGACAATGCAAGCTAAACATTTTAAGGTATGCTCAAAAACTGATAAAAAAAGTGACCATTGAGCTGCCATTTATTTACATAAACCACCGAAGCCAACAATGGAGCGCCAACTATGTCGGTAAAGTTTGACCACCAATTCAACGCCTCAGCCAATGAGCTATGGGCCATTCTTGGCACTCCTGACCGAATTGACTGGGTTCCGGGTGCAACAAGCTGCACCTTTGATGGCTCAGTTCGCTCACTGTCCCTGCCAGGTGCCGGTGATATCAAGGAACGGATTCTCAGCCATGACAACGATGCTCGCACCATGGAGTATTCCTGCTTCCAAACACTAGCGCCATTGAAATCTCATCACGCTAGTATCCATGTTATTTCTGAGGGCAACGGCTGTCGCCTACTATGGGAAACCTCTGTGACCCCAATTGAAATCGAAACATTTATTCGCACCAGTATGGAAGGCTGCATAGAAAAGCTGACTGAAATTTTAAGTCAGGCTGATTCTCAGTAACTAGATTCTCCCACCTCCTTTGCAATTGCTATTAAAATTAGTATTGGCAATCATCCTGCTATTGCTGATTGGCACAGGCACAGTGCTATTTTCGCCACTTAAACAACAGGCGCTAAACGAACTTCAGATGGAGGCTAATGGCCAGCTCAATAAGTTAATCACCTCGGCAAATTCACCTTTGCTTTCACCTCTTGATGCAATAGAAGGTCGCAGACCCAAAGTTTCCTATGATCCGGCAGCCATTCTAAATAATGAAGCCTTGAATCAATGGATATTTAAGAGTCAAACTGAGGTACTGATCATTCAACATCGCAGAGAAATAATTTATGAATATTACTCTGCTAAATCAAATATGGGCAAGGCTATCAATAGCATGTCGATGGCAAAAAACGTCATTGCCCTGTTAATTGGCATTGCTATTGACGAGGGCCTTATAGCGTCCACCGAGACTGACATCCGGCAATACCTGCCAGAGTTAGTTATTCCCGGCAACCGAAGCATTAGCATCAGAGATTTACTTAATCACCTGACAGGGATACAAACAGGTTTTGAGGAACTGGATAAAACGCTTCAGGGGCAACCTCTAACCAAACAGTTATCGGCTATTTCGTTCGATGGCGATAAACAGTTTCGCTACAACAACATTAACTATCACCTACTTAGTATTATTCTGAGGCGTGCTTACCAGCAGCCTCTAAATCAGATTATCCATGCCAAGCTATGGCAGCCTCTTAATTTGGAACAGGCGGCTGTTATTAATAGTACTGGCTATTGCTGTCTATTCGCCACAGGCCGATCATGGCTGGCTTTAGGAGAGCTCTACCTTAATAAAGGTAGCCATAACGGGCTTCAGGTAGTGCCGAAGAAATGGATAGAGACTATGATTACAGACTCACAGTATCCCAATAATTTTTTCGTTCAAACCACCGGTGCCTCCAAAGGGAATAGTTATGGCTACCATATCTACGGGGGGCTAAAAAATTATCCTGATTCTTACTGGATTGAAGGCATGGGATTACAGGTGATATTTATCGACCCCTCAGACGAAACTATTATCCTGCGCTTGGGAGGTATTCCATCTTTCGTTCGTCTAACTAGTAATCGCCGAGATGAGTTTTTAATGGAAGATTTAATGAGCCTCCTTGAAGAAATGAAACGGTGACTAGGCTGTCCGATATAGCCACAATTATGACGGTTCTCGACAGTGCATGCATTATTACTAAAGTTATGATAGATTCGTTGGTACGAGTTTTAGCTGTCTTGGTTTGTGAGCTAAATAGCTCTACTAGTAAGAACGACAAGCATTAAAAGTAGAATGTAAAACAGTAGTAATTAGTGGTGAATTTTCTTTTTTGAAAAAGCCACTGCCAATAATTAAAAACGACGGTGCAAAGTCGTTATCAATAAAATGTTGAGGGGAAAAACAATGAAAACATCTTTACGTACTATGAGTGCTTTGGCCTTAGCCATTGCCACTGCTTCTGGTGGCGCTTATGCAGCGCAGCTAGAAGAAGTAATAGTGACAGCTCAAAAGCGAGCCGAAAGTTTGCAGGACGTGCCAATTTCGATGACCGCTATCGCTGGTGAAAAGATTCAAGAGGCTAGCATCCAGAGCATGACAGATTTAGGGGCGTACGTTCCTAACCTAAGTATCACCGAGAACGCCGTTAACAGTATCATATCAATGCGAGGCATCGGTGTCGGTGCGAACCAATCATTCGAGCAGTCTGTTGGTGTCTATGTTGACGGGATTCACTACGGCAAGAGCCGCCACGTGCGGACCGGTCTGTTTGATCTAGGTCAGGTGGAAGTTCTACGCGGACCCCAGGGTATTCTTTTCGGTAAGAACACACTCGCCGGTGCGATCAACGTAACCTCTGCTTCCGCGGTCGTTGGCGATGATATGAGCGGTCGTGTTAGCGCTAGCCGTGAAAGCAATCAGGGTGAAATTGCCGAGGCCGTGATTAATATGCCCGTTTCGGACAACATGGCAGTACGATTAGCGATAAGAGATCGCAGCGACGACGGCTATATGAACAATGGCTTCGCTTCAACAGGTAATGGCGCCCAGCCCAATATGCCGTCAACTGATGAGCAAATCTGGCGTTTGTCTGCCACTTGGGAGCCAACTGACAGCACGACTATTAAGTTTAAGCACGGCGAGAGTGACTTTGTCCGCCTTGGGTCTACAGCAGCTTTGAGTCGCTTTCAGCCCGAGCCCAACATTGCCGCCTCGAATGGCCTAATGTACGCCGTGATGGGTATCATGTATCCCAACTACGGTGCTATGGTGGCTGCAGGTGGTAACGAGCAGACCGACGGATTTCGTGACTCGATTAGTGTCGGCGGGCTTGCTCTAGCACAGAGCCTTGGCCGAGATATGGATAGAACCCATGAGAAAGCGGAGGGCACTGATACGCAGACAGATAGCACGTCCTTAAATATCGAGATGGAGCTAGATAACGGCTATACACTTAGCTCCGTAACGGGTGTGGGTGGCTACGAGTATGAAGACGGCATTGATGCCGACTTTCTGCCCGTGCAGTTTATCGGTCGCTCCGATATCTCTGAGTACGATCAAAAGAGTCAGGAGCTACGTCTATCTTCGCCAACCGATGGTGATTTGTCATGGGTAGCGGGCGCTTACTGGCAGGAGCAGACTCAGGAAATTGACCGTACCGTAATTATTGACGGCACATTGGGTAACCCAGGTTTGATGACAGCCATTGTTGGTTGTAGCTCGTTCCTGAATATCCCTGCCGCCCTCACTGGTCCGGCTTTCTGTATCAATGGCGTTACATCCTTCAACCAGTCAGGCCGAGTTTCTAACTGGAAGCAGGAGACAGACGCATGGGCGGTGTTCTTCCAAGGTACCTATGACATTACCGACACCCTAAGTCTGACCGCTGGTGTTAGATATACCGAAGAAGAGAAGACCGTTCACGCAGAAACTGCTTTAGTTCATGACACCACCGGCCTAGCGACACCCGATCTCAACCCATACAATGCCGCGATTAACGCTGCTAGCTTTGGCTCTTGGGCTCATGTGTTCGATGAAGATCGCAAGACAGATCAGCTGATGCCTGCGATGAACCTGCAGTGGGAAATGTCTGATACTAGCCTGTTCTACATCAGCTACTCAGAAGGTTTTAAGAGTGGCGGCTTTAACGCTGTAGACGATCAAAACCCTGCCTTCTTGGCCGATGGTACTGTGCTACGCACAACGCCAGGTATTGGTTTCGAGTATGAAGATGAGACGGCAGAGTCCTTTGAAATTGGTGGTAAGCACACACTGATGGATGGTGCCATGACTGTGAACTGGGCAATGTTCTCGAGTGAGTATATGGATCAGCAGGTATCTACCTTCGTAGGTCTGGGATTTGTCGTGGCTAACGCAGCGTCCTCCGACATTCAGGGTATAGAGGTTGATATGCAGTGGCAGTATTCTGAACAACTCCGTCTAGGCGCCAACGTTGCGCTCCTTGACGCTGAATATGGAGAGTTTGATTCCGCAGGCTGTACCGCGGCTCAGGATTCCGCGCTACTCGGTCTGGGTACCATTACTGCAAGCTCACCTGTAACCTCAGCCATGGGCTGTCAGGCTAAGTTCCTTCCAGATGGAAGCAAGTCTGGTCAAGCTCAAAGCCTCACAGGTGACGACTTCGGTGCAGGCTACTCAGGTTCCTTGACCGCTGACTATATTCAGCCAATGTCAAATGGTTTGGTTATGTTCGCCAGTGCAGATTACAACTTTACCGATGAGTACAAGATGACCGGTGACCACGATCCTATCGATATCCACGATGGCTTTGGACAGGTTAATCTTCGGGTTGGTGTTCGTGCCGAGAACTGGGACTTTATGATCTACGGCAAGAACGTCACCGACAAGCAGGTTGCCTCTGGAGCATTTGATATTCCTCTGGCAAGTGGGTCTCACGGACGTTACAGAGCCCCGGGTGAAGTTTGGGGAGGTCGCTTTACTTACAGATTCTAAATCTCTGTGGGTAGACCAGAAAAGGACGGGTATTCCCCGTCCTTTTTTTATGTCTGGAATGTCTGATTTTGCAACAGCAATGGCCGCTTGCGACACTGTGCGACAGCATAATTAAGTTATGATAAACGCGTTAAATCAATAATAAAAAGAGCCTTTAGCTAGAGAAAAGCCAACATGCGTCTAATCTCAATTAAGCACAATGCCATAGCAGCCAGCCGCGCTCTATTAGCTTGCTTGGGGCTGACCTTGGCGCTTTTTGGGGGTAGGCTAATAGAGCCACAAGCCCATGAAGGTCAAATGAGTAGCCTACTTGCCAAGGTCAACCAAAAGCCCATCAGCGCATTTAATGCAGACAATACCTCCCAGCGGCTGTGGGGGCGGCCCTTCGCTCAGCTGAATAACCAACAGCAGCAAACCCTAGTACAGGTGCTAATTGATGAAGAACTGCTATTGCAGCGTGCTGAGAGTTTAGATATTGCCAGTACCGATCCTGGATTGCGCAAAACTGTAGTGGCCGCTGCGGTAGACCAAATCGTAGCAGAATTTCTTAATCGGCCAGTTACTGAAGCTGAGTTACAGCAGTTTTATCAAGATCAGAGTTCTGTTTTTGAGACTCCAACAAAGGTGGCCGTTGATGGCCTGCTGATAAAAAAGCCCGCCCAAATTCAGCAAGCCAAATCAATGCTTGCCCTTGGGCATAGCCTTGCCTATATCGCTGATCTCTTGCAACTCGACTATCTTCTACCCAGGGCATTGCTGCCAATTCATAGCTTGCATCGGCAGCTGGGTGGCAGCATGGCCAATACTGCATTAATGCTTGAGCAAGGAGAAATCAGCGCAGCTATACAGCGGCCTGAAGGACAATACTTTTTGCAGGTGACCCAAGTACAGCAGCCAAAACTATTGCCTTACAAGACCATTCGCAACACAGTGTTACTGGAATATCAGCGCCGCGGGCGAGAAAAGGCTCTAGAAAGTAAGCTGGGCCAGCTCTGGGAGCATGCCCATATTCAAATTGCTGGGGCACAATAATGTCTGAGGCAAACTTTAATCATAGACAGCTGCATGAATCCCCCCTGACCACGCTGGCTCTGACGGCTACCCTTGGCATCTTTTGGGGCTTGGTAGAGGCTTATCACCCAACTGATCATGGTCTCAGCAAAAGTATCGATCGGCTAGATAGCAGCCTCGCCCAAGTAAACGGAACCGCTATCCGCCACAGAGACTATCAACGGGCACTCAAATTATTTGCCAGCGGCAAACGTGGGCAGCTTAATTCTGAAGATCGCCAGTTAGTATTGGAACGGCTTATTCAAGAAGAGCTCTTAGTGCAATACGCCATAAGCACAGATCTACCCCGTAGGAACCAAAAATTACGCACCGCCCTGCTACAGTCTGTTTTAGCGGGTCTGGATATTGAAGCCCGGGCCATAGCCCCGGATAGCAGAATGAATAATGGGTTGGAAGCCTATCTAACTCAGCTGCGCAATAATGCCGATATTCAGAGGGGGCAAAACTAATGACCTCCCTAAACAAACTTTTCGCAATGGTAATTTTCTTAGCCGGCTCTGTAGTTTTGCCCGCCGAAGCACATAACCGCAGCCAGTCTTTTTCCTCTTGGAGCATTCATGAGCAACAGCTAAGTTTGGTATTTACCGTTAAGGAGCGAGAGGCCACCAGATTCCAACAAACTTACAACATAGGCATTGAGGCCTCTCTTCTAAGCCACCTAAAACAAACTATTCAGGTCACTCAGGCCAGCCTGAACTGCCCCGTTAGTAATGAGTTCCGCGCCATGACAGCAAAGCCAGGCTATCTTAGAATTGCCGCTACGTTCAACTGCCCCGAAGTCATTGAGAATTCTGCGCCTAGTATTGAAATAGGCAGTTTTTTTAGCCTTGTATCCTCCCATATCCATTACGCGCGCATTGCTATGCCAGGTCAGGTACCTCTGGAGTATCTGTTTACCGAAAGTCATCAAGCGCATTCTATTGTTCTGGGCACTGCAAACTGGTCAACCAGCTTGCAGCAGGCTTTCTTGCAATACACCGTATTGGGCATTGAGCACATCTTTACTGGCATCGACCACATTGCCTTCCTGCTAGCTCTGCTACTTTTACTACGGGGTATTAGGGATGTGATATGGCTAGTGTCTGGTTTTACACTGGGACACAGCATTACCCTGAGCCTTGCAGTGCTGGGCTGGGTAACACCGGAACCGGTGATTGTTGAGGCCTTAATTGGCTTTACTATCGCACTAGTTGCCGCAGAAAACATTAGCTCACGCACAGGGGCTAATCGGCAAATCGCCTATGTAGCCACAGGGGTTCTTATTCTAATGCTGCTGTTATCCTTAAGCTCAGCGCTCAATTCAAGATTGCCCGCCATCACCTTTGCCGGGTTAATATTATTTACGATAAGCTATCTACCCAGCACTAATAGCGTGGGCACCATCGAAACAAGGCCGATACTGAGTCTGGCCTTTGGCCTAATTCATGGCTTTGGCTTCGCCTCGGTGCTGCAGGAAGTAGGCCTGCCACCAGAGCAGCTGTGGCCGGCTCTACTGGGCTTTAATATTGGGGTAGAGTTGGGGCAGTTACTCATTGTTATAGCACTGTGGGCAGGCTATTTGTGGCTGCGAAAATATAAATCCCTAACCACTATAGTGCCCGATATCAGCTCTGCCCTGCTCTGTGGTTTGGGTCTGTACTGGTTTATTGCGCGAAGCTATGGCCCAGCGTTCTAATTAATAATGATGAAAAGTAGAAGATAACAATAAAAAGAGGAGCGCATTATGTTGCAACGGGTATTGATGATCACAGGAGGGGTGGCTGTGGCTGCCATCGTCTTTTTTTCTGGTGCCGCGCCAGATGCAACCTACAGGCTATTGCCGGGCTATTTTCCCGATCCCAATCAGGCTTGGAGCGAGACTCCACTGATGTTTGGGCAGGTCACTGACGCCAGTCTTCCCGCCGGCGTTATAGCCCAGCGCGGAGAAACTGCTACTCGAGACGATAAGCAGATTTTATTTGGTGATACCCATGTTCACACCACCAATTCCGCTGATGCCTTTATGTACAGCCTGCCAATGATGCATGGTGCCTCTGGCGCCTATCCTCCGGCCTATGCCTGTGACTATGCCCGCTTTGTCTCACAATTAGACTTTTACTTTCTGACCGACCATGCGGAGAGCTTTACTCCGCGGCAGTGGCGCGATGGCATAGACTCTGTGCAGCAGTGCAACCGTCTGGCTGGCGACCCAGCCAACCCGGATATTGCAGCATTTGTGGGCTGGGAATGGACACAGGTGGGCGGCACCGCAGAGTCCCATTATGGTCACCACAATGTCCTGTTTAAGGACGACGGCTTTGATCAACTACCAGCGCGACCCATAGCATCGGTGGGGGTTGGCGTGGCCACTGTGGCGGCTCGCTCTGGCTCCGGCAAACAGTCTAGCCTGCTGGGTGTATTGGATCCTCGGCATCAAGACTACTATGCCTCCTACAATGACTGGGTTATGCAAATGGCTGCGGTACCGGCCTGTGATCCCGAAATCTCTAGCCCAGACCTGCCATTGGAATGTTACGAAACTGCTGCTACGCCCAGCGAGCTATTCGCCAAACTGGATCAATGGGGTTTTGACAATATGGTGGTTCCTCATGGTACCGCTTGGGGTTTCTACAGCCCTCCCAATTCGAGCTGGGCTCATCAGCTAACCGCAGAAAATACCGACAGTGATAAAACCAGATTAATCGAAGTGTATTCCGGCCATGGCAACTCAGAACAGTTTAGAGACTTTGCCGTGCGTGAGCTTAACGATGTCGGAGAATGGATTTGCCCAGAACCTCAAGACAACTATCTGCCTAGCTGCTGGCAGGCGGGAGAGATTATTCGCCAGCGCTGTCTGGCTGAGGAAAACAGCGTCGAAGAGTGCGATGCCCGTGCCATCAAAGCACGGCATAATTTTGTTCAGGTGGATGGCATCCAAGGCTTTATGACTGTTCCCGGCAGCACTGCGGAGGAATGGCTAGATGCCGGTCAGGCTCGGGATATTTTCTTACCCGCCTTTAACTATCGCCCACAAAAGTCTGTGCAATATGGCTTGGCCATGCAAAATCATGATGACCCGGAAAACCCTCTTCGCTATCGCTGGGGCTTTATTGGCTCCACCGATACCCATTCTGCCCGAGCTGGTCACGGCTTTAAGCAGCAACAGCGTTTAAATACATCAGATGTCACCGGTGTTCGCAGCCCATTCTGGGAAACGGTCTTTTCCAGCTCGGCGGTGGTCAGTGAATATGCTCCCGAGTCTCTGCGCGCGGATGAAATTGACCCGGCGAGTGCCAAACTATTTGCCTCTGAATTTGAGCGCACCACCTCATTCCTCAATGTTGGCGGTATCGCAGCGGTGCATTCAGAGGGTCGCAGTCGCAATGCAATTTGGGACGCCATGCAACGTCGTGAAGTCTATGGCACCAGCGGCCATCGCATGCTGCTATGGTTTGATCTATTGCAGGATGACGCGACTCTGCCCATGGGTAGCGCTGTGAATATGGATTCGATCCCGCGCTTTCGCGCTAAGGCGATTGGTTCATTTAAGCAATTACCGGGCTGCCCGGACTATGTGATTAATGCTTTAGAAAAACAACATCTGGAGAAGATGTCTCAGGGTGAATGTTACCACCCCTCTGATGAGCGATATCAGATTGATCGTATTGAAGTCATTAAGATTCGCCCACAAGCTGTTGCTGGCGAACCGATCGCACCACTGATCGAAGATAGCTGGCGATCATTTGCCTGCGAGCCCTCAGCAGAAGGTTGCACGATCGAATTTGAAGACCCTGATTTTGTCACCGAGGAGCGTGACGCACTCTACTATGTGCGCGCTTTAGAAGAGCCTATTGCTACGATTAATGGCGGCAATCTGCGCACCAGCTTTGACGACAATGGTCAGGCCATTGATACAGATATGTGCTTTGGTGACTACCGGATTAACATTAATGACGAGTGCCTTGAACAACAGAGTCAGCGAGCCTGGTCATCACCAATTTTTGTTGATTATAAAAAATAATAAAGGGGAAATTTATGTCCACAGCATTAATAACAGGCGCATCTGACGGCATTGGCCTAGAGTTCTGTAAAATTTTGGCAGGCCGCGGCTATGATCTTATTTTGGTGGCGCGCCGAGAGGCAGTGCTCAATGAAATTGGCGCAACCTTAAGCGCAGAACATGGTATTAAATGTACCGTGATCAGCTCTGACCTATCCAAACCCAATGCAGCACATGCATTGTTTAAGGCGACTCAAAAAGAATATCTACAGGTGGATTTCTTAATCAATAATGCCGGGCTACTGCACAATGGGTTTTTCACGGAACTGGATTTAGGCTCCCAAGAAAATATGATGACCGTGAATATGCTCGCGCTAACATCACTGACTCATCTATATGCCAATGATATGGCCTCGAGAAATAGCGGTCATATACTTAATGTAGCCTCTCTGGCCGCTTGGATGCCTATCCCCAACCAGAATATTTACGCGGCGACCAAAGCCTTCGTGCTGTCCTTTACTCAGGCACTGCACAATGAACTAAAGGCCGCGGGCAATGGCGTAACTGTGACCGCGCTCTGCCCCGGCTATACAGCTACCAAAATGATGGATAACCCGGATCAGGGCGCTAAACTCTCTATACCCAGCAGTATGATGCAGTCTGCTTATGAAGTAGCAGAACAGGGGGTTGATGCTTGCCTTGCGGGCAAAGCTACAATGGTTCCCGGCCTGTCTAACCGCATCACTGCAGGAATCACCCATCTATTTTCGAAGATGGCGCTGGCCAAAACCGCAGGCAGCTTTTATCGAAAGAATTTAAGCCAACCCTCCCAGCAAAAATAATTATAAAAAATAAGGAGAGATGACTATGGGCCAGAAACATCCCAAAAAAGTACTAATCACCGGCGCCAATGGTTTTATTGGCAACTGTCTGATGCGTCATTATCAGGCGCAGAACATCGCTGTGGTTGGGGTAGACCTGCATGGCAATGGCGGCGATATTATTCAAGGTGATATTGCTCAGCCAGAAACTATCAGCCAGCTTCTTAAAGACTGTGACGTGGTGGTTCACACTGCCGCACTGGTGTCTAACTCAGTTCCCGATTCTGATATGTGGCGAGTCAATGTATTGGCCACTCGCAATCTGGTAGCCGCCGCTGAAAAGTATCAGGTGCGACGCTTTGTACAGATTTCCTCTATCGTTGCCTATGGCAATGCGTCGGAAGGAGAGCTTGACGAGACTCATCCGGTCCATGGGGATGGTGGTAGTTATGTCCTAACTAAACTGGCCTCTGAGCATGTGGTGCTGGCTGCAACCGCCAACAGCAGTATGGAGATAGTGATTATCCGTCCGGGGGATGTCTATGGCCCGGGTAGCCGACCTTGGGTCATACTGCCCATTGAAGCGATCAATAAAGGGCAGTTTATGCTACCGGCTAAAGGTAAAGGTTTCTTCCGGCCCATTTATATTGATGATCTTATCCGCGGTATTGCGCTTGCCGTATCCACTAAAGAGGCTAGCGGTGAAATTTTTAACCTTTCATGTGAAGGCTATATCACCACCAAAGAATTCTTTAGTCACCATTACAATTGGATGAATAAACGCGGCCCTCTGGCAGTATCTACCAGACTAGCATTGATCGCTGCAGCGGCTGCCACCAAAATCGCCAACCTTACGGGGGGTGTCAATGAAGCTTCTACGGCCACTGTTGTGCAGCTATGTACTAAAAGCTGGTTTAGCATTGCCAAGGCAGAGAAGATGTTAGGTTGGAAACCCGAGGTGCCATTTGATGAGGGTATGCAGCGTTCTAAAGCTTGGGCTCAGGAACAGGGCCTCATTAAGTAGAACCCTACTGACTGCGGTAAGAGCCTGCGGTGCGGCCCGTCCACTGTTTAAAACTGCGGTAAAAGGATCGCGCTTCAGCATAGCCAAGTTCATAGGCGATACTCTCAAGGTTGAGCTCTGTATTTTTCAGGAAATACAGAGCCAATTCCAAGCGTAACTCATTTAAAACATCTTTGTAATGAGTGCCCTCTTCGCCGAGTTTGCGCTGTAATGTGCGACTGCTCATACCCAGCTTTTCCGCTATTACGGCGCTTGAGGGAGCCTGCTGTTTAAGCATCAGGCGCAATAAATTTTTCACCTGATCAGAAACCCGATGGTTTTGCGTCATTTCTGCCATTAACTGGGTGGCATGTTCAAGCAACATATCCAGAAGTTTTTCATTGGCCTGAGGCAGGGGTACATCGAGTTTTGATTCTCTTATACGCAGGCCGCTGGCAGGCTTGTTAAATAGCACTTGGCTACCAAATATCTCGGCATAGTCTGCCAGCAAGGCTGTGTCTTCCGGTGGCTCATGCTCAAACCAAACTTCATCATGGGGTTCAAAATTAAGGAAATTCCGCGCATAGGTAACCCATGAACCCAGTACATGTTCAACCTCATGTCTCACAGCCTGTGGGCTTTTGAATTTACAGTGCCAGCTCTGCAGCGCAAAACCACCAGAAATTTCTACCTCGGTGACGCCCATATCACCAACAATTTTTTCGAATATGGGAATCTTGGCCTGAATCATTCGCAGGGTAGAGCAATTCATGCAGATATAGCCCAGCACAGAATAGGAAGCAGGTTCAGTAAAACGGGAAGAATGCAGGCCAAAACAGGGGTCGCCACTGGCATCAATAAGCAATTTAAGTAGATTTTCCATGGCCGCCACCGAGATATGCTTGCTGTTATCCTCCAATATCTGCGCATCAATACCTACCTGCTCAAGCAGCGGTAAATAGTCTACCCCGCAAGCTTGTGCAGACTTTAGATATTGATTAATAGCTGGCACTGAGGCCAAGCTATCGTCGTTGAATTCAAGCATAATACTATTCGTTATCCTATCGATGACCGAAATAGTGACTGCGCTGTCGTACTGCGACAGTGACCATTTTCACTCTACCTTTATTATAGAGATCAATGATTATAGTATGACTAGACGATGTTTATAGCTGCCAATAATGGCTGGCTTTTCAATGTCAGAGTGTAGTGACCGTAAGGCAGTTTTTCTATGCCTTTCAACTAAAAAATAATAGCAATAAAGGTGCGTAATATGCGGCTCTGGAATGGCTGGGGAAATGAAAATAGCGACCTTACAATGGCCCTTAACAGTGGTTTAAAAATGCTTCTGGGTGCATTAGTCGGGCCCGGGAAATCACTGCCTGAGGCCAGCTTGAAAGACGTGATAGCCAAGGTACCCGCTTCGCGACTCGACAACCACCCGCTTATCAGCCTTGACCAAGAAACAAGAGTTCGTCACGCCCGGGGACAGAGCCTGCCGGATTGGCTGGCCATGCACAGCGGTAATGTTGATACTTTTCCCGATGGCGTTGCCCAACCGGAGTCCAGCCAGCAGGTGCGAGAATTACTCCAGCATGCCGTAGACTGTGGACTGGATGTAATCCCCTATGGCGGCGGAACCTCAGTCGTAGGCCATATTAACCCTAATGCCAGCGATCGCCCGGTGCTAACGATCAGCATGGCCAAAATGAATAAACTACTCAAAATTGACCCAGTTAGCCAGCTGGCGACCTTTGGAGCCGGCACACCGGGGCCAGAGATTGAAGCTCAATTAAAAGCTCAGGGCTTTACCCTGGGGCATTTCCCACAATCCTGGGAGCTGTCTACTTTAGGGGGCTGGGTAGCCAGCCGTTCCAGCGGTCAGCAATCATTGCACTATGGTCGAATTGAAGCCCTATTTGCCGGTGGCAGCATGGAAACCCTCAAGGGCACCATGGATATCCCCACTATTCCCGCCTCATCTGCAGGCCCGGATATTCGTGAAATGGTGCTAGGCTCCGAGGGCCGCATGGGTATTATTACCGAGGTCGTAGTGCGAATAACTCCGGTGCCAGAAGCCGAGCAGTTTCAAGTAGTATTCTTTCCTTCCTGGGAAGTTGGCCTCACCGCAGCCCGAGGTCTGGTACAAAACCGAATCGCCCTGTCAATGGTGCGCCTGAGCAATCCACTGGAAACCACCAGCCTGTTATATATGGGCGCCGGTGAAGATACCTCCGGTGTTGTCGCTATTGAGGCAGCCTTGGCCGAAAGAGGCATAGGGCCCGGAAAGGTGATGATGACTTTTGGTGTTACTGGCAGCACCAAACATTGCACCTATGCCAAAGAGGCCGCACTGGAACTCTGTGCTTCCCATGGTGGTGCCGCAGATCAATCTGGGCTAGGCGATAACTGGGCCCATGGTCGCTTTCGTGCACCTTACCTCCGCGACCCTATGGGCACCGCTGGATATGCCGTGGACACAATGGAAACCGCGGTTGACTGGTCTGAGGTTGCAGAATCTGTAGAGAGAATAGAACAAGCCATTCGCATCGGCTTAGCAGATGAGGGTGAACAGGTGCATGCTTACACCCATCTCAGCCATGTCTATGGTCAGGGTTCCAGCATCTACACCACCTATATTTATCGCTTTGGAGATAGTTATGAGCAGGCATTACAGCGCTGGCATAAACTTAAAGCTGCTGGCGCTGAACAGATAGTCGCCAGCGGCGGCACTATTAGCCACCAGCATGGCGTGGGCGCAGACCATCGCAACTACCTGCAAGCCGAAAAAGGTGAGTTGGGTATTGCCGTGATTGATAGTCTGTGCCAACTTTTTGACCCCAGTGGGCAGATGAATCCGGGCAAACTTTTACCAGATACAGAGCAATAATATGAGCCAAATCACCTCTCGCAAATCACTGCTGGCAGACATGGCCGCTGGCCAATCTCTAGATTGGGATGTGATTATTGTCGGCGGTGGCATTACCGGTGCCGGTGTGCTTCGAGAAGCTGTGCGCAGAGGCTATAGGGCACTGTTGGTAGAGCAACAGGATTTTTCTTGGGGCACCTCAAGCCGCTCATCAAAAATGGTCCATGGTGGCCTGCGCTATTTGGCTGCTGGCGATATAAAACTAACCAAACATTCCTTGGAAGAACGAGAGCGGCTGCTTCACGAAGCGCCAGGCCTAGTGGATCGGATCGCCTTTTATTTCGCATTGGGCAAAGGCAACTTCCCCGGCCGTTTAGCCATGACCGTTATCCTCACTATCTATGATTTTTTAGCCCGTATTCGCGATCATCGCTACTGTAAAAATGCAGCACTAAAAGTGCGTTTTCCCGGCGTGGAAACCAAAAATTTAAAAGGTGCCTGCTACTACACCGATGCGATGGTCGATGACTCAAGGCTGGTGCTTAGGGTTTTGCAGGAGAGTATTGCCGCGGGCGGTCAGGCGCTGAATTACTGCAAAGTCAGCAAGCTTTTACTGAATGAGAACCAGGTCAGTGGTGTGGTGATGGAAGGTCTTGAGCATGGCAGTACATTAGAATTAAGTGCTTCCGTGGTAATCAATGCTACAGGGGCCTGGGCCGATAATTTACGCAACCAACTCAACCCGGAAAAGCGGGTGCGGCCTCTGCGTGGCAGCCATCTGATTATTCCTAAGAATTTCTGCCCTGTAAGCGATGTGCTGACCTCATTACACCCAGAGGACAAGCGCGGCGTTTATGTCTACCCCTGGGAAGGCACCACGGTAGTTGGCACAACAGATTTGGACCATGACGAAGATCTGGATATTGAAGCCAGTATTTCAGAGCAAGAAACCCAATATTTGTTGGATGGCTTTAACGCATTGTTTCCTCAGAAACCCCTGTCCCGGTCCGATGTTATTTCTACCTGGGCTGGTGTGCGACCAGTGATAGGTTCCGAAAACAATAAAGATCCATCCAGAGAGCGGCGGGATCATGCCACATGGTCCGACAATGGGCTGATTACCGTCAGCGGCGGCAAGCTCACAACATTTAGATTAATTGCTCTGGATGCTATCGAAGCAGCAGCAGACAGGCTGCCTCTGGCCAAGGTATTCACCGAAGACCGCGTTTTTACTGAGCCGTCGATCAGTGCTGAGTCATTACAACCCAAAAATCCCGTTTGGGCACAACGCCTGTTGGGTCGCTATGGCGATACCGCCCAGACAATGTTGGCCAAGGCCAGGCCAGAGGAAAAGCTGTGTATTGGCGATACCGAATTTTGTCTCGCAGAGTGCCGCTGGGCTGCGCGCCATGAGTCGGTTCAGCATCTGGATGATTTGCTACTGCGCAGAACCAGGCTGGGTATGTGCCTGCCCGAGGGTGGTGCTGAATTATTCACCCCATTAAAAGAAATTTGCATGACCGAACTGGGCTGGGACAATACCCAATGGCAGTCTGAATTAACCCGCTACCAAGATATTTGGCAGCGTTTTTACTATTTTCCTGAGTCATCCATTTAAAAAAATCAAAATAAAAAGCAAAACCAATAATAAAAACGGTGGTAGTTATGACCAAACCGATCTATTTTCTAGCCATAGATAATGGCACCCAAAGTGTTCGCGCCATGATCTTTGATCAGTTCGGCACACTTGTCGCCAAGAGCAAAATAAATATAGAGCCTTATTTTTCTGACCAGCCTGGCTGGGCAGAACAGGAGGCAGAGTATTTTTGGTCGGCCTTGTGCGAGGCCTGTCAAAAGCTTTGGCCTATGCTTGATTTCCCTCCCGAAGATATCAGCGGTGTCTCCCTTACTACCCAAAGAGCCACTGCTGTGCCCATGGGCTCAGATAATAAACCTCTGCGCCCCGCCATCACCTATATGGACCAACGCCAGGTTGATACCAAGCCCGCGCTGGGAGCTCTTGAATCAGCGCTAATGACAATGGTTAAAGCTAAAGGGTTTGTTGATCAGGTGCATCAACAAGCAGAAGCGAGCTGGATGGCACAAGAAGAACCCGAGCTGTGGAAACAGGTTGATAAATTTCTTCTGCTATCTGGCTACCAGACCTACAAACTGACTGGCCAGTACACTGATGCTATCGCTAGCCAAGTAGGCTACGTGCCCTTTGACTTTAAACAACTTGGCTGGGCCGCAGCAAGCGATTGGAAATGGCGTGCTGTACCCATAAGTGCCAGTATGCTTCCCGAGTTAAAACCGGCAGGGGAAATTCTTGGCCATATTGGCCCAGAGGCTGCAGAACAATCTGGTATACCAGCTGGCCTACCAGTGATATCTAGCGGCTCAGACAAAGCCTGCGAGGTGCTGGGCACTGGTTGCCTTGACGCCGAGACCGGTAGCCTCAGTTACGGCACTATGGCCACATTAAATATCACCAGTGACAAGTATCTAGAAGCTATCTCCTACCACCCAGCCTATCCCGGGGTTATCCCCGGCTCCTTTAATGTTGAGGTGATGGTTGAGCGTGGCTATTGGATGGTCAACTGGTTTAAACAGCAATTTGGTCTGCATGAGCAGACTGCTGCCGATAAAACTGGTGTGGCTCCCGAAGCTCTTTTTGATGACCTGCTAAAAGCCGTACCAGCGGGATCAATGGGCCTGACATTACAGCCATACTGGGGTACAGGAACGAATAGCGCTGGGCCGGAGGCCAAGGGAGCTATCGTCGGTTTTAGCGATGTGCATACCAGAGCTCATATGTATCGCGCCATGATTGAAGGGCTCACCTATGCCCTTCGTGAAGGTAAAGAACTATTAGAGAAGCGCAGCGGCAAAACACTGCGTCGTTTAGTTGTCAGTGGTGGAGGCTCTCAGAGCGATCAGATCATGCAGATCACAGCAGATATTTTTGGTATGCCCGTAGAGCGTCCCCACACCTACGAAGCCTCTGGCCTGGGAGCTGCAATCGCCACAGCGGTAGGCACAGGCGCTCACCCAGACTTTAATACAGCAGTAGCACTGATGACCCATGTTGCAGATCGTTTTGAACCCGTGCCCGCCAACCAACAGGTTTACAATGATCTCTATACTAAGGTCTACAAGAAAATGTACGGTCATTTGAAACCCAGCTACGAGGCAATAAAGTCTGTTGTTGGAATATAATTTTAGGCAGCTGAAAAACGAGTTCTTGGGCAGTGTGGCCACACTGCCCAGACTTCTATAACTATAGCTCTTGGTGGCTATTTCTTAAGCGACTGCTTTTGCTCTCTGGTTTTGAAATTTATTGTAGTAGGTAATAATGTCGGATGTTGTGCCTTTGGCTGTCGCCTGCTGAACCTCGTCAGAAGACATTCCCACCGTTAGCTGAGCGTCATTTACATTGAGATCCAAATGCAGGTCACCGGCCTGTTCGTAAGCCGCAGCCCATTCTGCAATCACATCATCCAGCCCGGCGACGACAGCATTAAAGTTGGCTGAACTGGCATCGGCAACCGCATTCTTGATATCAGTCACTGCTGTGTTGAAGTCATTTTCAAGTGACTGCCATTCGTTGAGAATAGCCTGCAAATTAGATTCAATTTCCACGGTTTGTGCAGACATAGAAGCAAAGTTTTTAGACAGTATATGCAGTGTGGATACATCTGCAGTTAAGCCAGTTATCTGTTTCTCGTCCCCTTTAATCGCAGCGTTGTCCGCTTTGATTTTTAAACCGTCAATCGCAATATAGGTACTGGCCACAGCAATCGCTGGCCCAAGTACAAACCATACCAATGCGCCTTCAGGGAAGGCAGCAATGGTAGCTACCACACCCAATGTCAGGGCTATACCATCAGCAATACCCAGCGGCACGATGGCGGCAGTAAGGCTTTTGATCTCGGCATGGAGATTATCAATATCTTGATTAAGTTTATCTATTTGGGTCTGGTCTGCATTGGCCGCTTTGGTAGAATCATCGGCGATTGTTTGCAGATTGGTGGCCATTGTCGGCAGTACATCTTTAAAGCCTTTAATGGCATTGAGAGCACCGGTGATAAAGGTCACCACCAAACCCATCTGCTTGTTAAGGTTATCAAGGTCGGTATTTAAAATATCCAGTGCAGTTTGATTGCTGGGGTCCTTCACCAACGTTTCACCCTGAGCCTTAGCGTCAGCCAACAGTTGGGTAACTATGCTGTTATATCTGCTTACTTCATCAGGCACGTGTAACAGGCGTGCCATCACATTATTAAGCCAGGTCAATGCGCCATCATCTGCCTTTTCATAAGCTGATACAAACTCATTCCAATCCGGTGGGTTTTGATTCAATATGGGTAAGCTAGGAGTTAAAACACTGGTAACCAAGGTGTTTACAGCAACTACATTCTGCTTGTAAGACGTTTGCGCTACCGCTAGGGATACTGCGTTTTTATTAAATGTTTTTGCAAGAGCCAGCATGTCGTCCTCTGTGATTAAGTTTATTGTTTTGCTTCTTTCATGTCATAAGCGCGGCCAGATTAGAGAGGTCGGAAACATAAAAACAGGAACGAGCACGCAGTTTGATTACGACGGCGCGAAGTTTAGGGGTAATGCACAGTTGTTATATGAAAGTGTCAGCATTGCGCTGATGGAAGTGTGATTTTATCGCTAACCAATACTTGGATTATCTCGAACCAGACTGTGAGGGAACTCAACTTTTAGATTCGAGACAACCAATTTCTGAAAGATAGAGAGCGAAGCATTCAGGGTAGACTATCTAAGATATTAGATTTTCTTTTCTACAATGTTCTAGAGTGGCATCCAGAGCGATGGTCACTATCTCAATCATCTCGTCAAGCTGCTCATTGGTTATAATCAGCGGTGGGCAGAAGCCCAAACTGGAACCAGCCACGGCGCGAATCAACAGACCATTATCCTGAGCGATCTTCTGGGCATAGCCGCCCACAGCGCCACCGACAAAAGGCTCACCGGTCTCTTTATTGGCCACCAGCTCAAGGGCGCCAATCATGCCTCGGCCACGCACTTCACCCACCAACGGATGATCGGTAAATTCTGCCAGACGTTTTTGCAGATACTCACCAGTTACTGCGGCTTTTTCAAATATCTGATCGCGCTGGTATATTTCCTGGGTTTTCAACGCCACCGCGCAGGCCACCGGGTGACCGGAATAGGTATAACCATGACCAAAGGCACCGGCATTGGCGGTTTGATCAATCATGGCATCGTAGACATCGCGACGAATAGCTGACGCGCTAATAGGCATATAAGCGGATGACAGCTGCTTGGCAAAAGTCATCATGTCTGGTGCTTCAATACCCATGCTATTACAACCAAAATCACTGCCAGTGCGGCCAAAGCCGGTAATCACCTCGTCGGCCCAAAACATAATGCCGTACCTGTTCAGCACAGCTTGAACCTTCTGGTAATAGCCGTTGGGCGGCACAATGACACCGCTAGCACCGGTAATGGGCTCGGCAATAAAGGCGGCAATAGTCTCTGGCCCTTCGCGCACAATTAGCGCTTCAAGATTGCCCACAATACGATCAACAAATTCTGTTTCAGACTCATCGTCCTGCTTGCCGCGGTAATAATGAGGGTGGTCTGTGCGTAAAATACCCAGAGCGTCCACGGGCAGGTCAAAATGGTTTTGCGTCACTGGCAAACCGGTCAATGATGCCGCGGCCACAGTTACGCCATGGTAGGAGCGCTCGCGGGCAATAATTTTGCGACGCTCGGGCTTGCCTATGGCTTCATGGTAATAGCGCAACAATTTAATATGGGTGTCATTAGCATCACTGCCTGAGTTACCAAAAGACAGCACCGCGTCATCCATGGGGATCATTTCTGCAAGCTTGTCCGCCAGATCAATGGCCACCTGGTGAGTCTTACCACCAAACATATGATTAAACGTTAGCTTGCTCATCTGCTCGGTGGTGGTGTCAATCAGTTCCTGATTGCCATAGCCCAGTGCTGTGCACCAGAGGCCCGCCAACCCTTCAAGATATTTGTTGCCTTGTTTGTCCCAGACATAGCAACCCTGACCGCGCTCGATGGTGATCTGCTCAATCGCTTTAAAGTTGGTTGTTGGGTAAATCAAATGTGTCATATTTTTTCTCTTTGTTTCTTTAACTGTCGATGCCACCCATACAGATATATTTGATATCCATATAGTCATCCATACCGTACTTGGAACCCTCGCGGCCACTGCCAGATTCCTTTACCCCACCAAAGGGCGCCATCTCATTGGAAATAATGCCTTCATTCACACCGATAATGCCGTACTCTAGCTGCTCGGCCACGCGGTGCACGCGCCCTATATCTCTGGAATAAAAGTAAGCGGCCAAGCCAAACTCAGTGTCGTTGGCCATCTGGATGACTTGGTCTTCTGTTTCAAACTGAAACAGCGGTGCTACCGGGCCAAAAATCTCTTCCGAGAAAACCCGCATATCTCTGGTGACATTGGTCAGGATAGTTGGCTCAACAAAGGTGCCACCCAGCTCACTGCGACCGCCACCCAGATTAAGAGCTGCCCCTTTGCTGATAGCATCATCGATAAATTCACAAACACCTACTGCGGCTTTCTCATCAATAAGCGGCCCAACCGTGACACCTTCATCGACGCCATTACCAATGACCAAACCTTTAGCAGCTTCAGTCAGCTTGGCGGCAAATTCGTCATAGACGCCTGCCTGCACGATAATGCGGTTGGAGCAGACGCAGGTCTGGCCCGCATTGCGATATTTGGAAATCATTGCACCCTGCACAGCAGCGTCAATATCGGCATCATCAAAAACAATAAACGGCGCGTTGCCACCCAGCTCCATCGAGGTGCGCTTGACGGTGGTGGCGCATTCGGCCATCAACTGTTTGCCTACGGGGGTGGAGCCTGTAAATGTGACCTTGCGGACAATAGGGTTGCTGGTGAGCTCGGCACCAATTTCTCCGGTACGGCCAGTGACCATATTCACCAACCCGCTAGGGAAACCGGCTCGGTCAGCCAGCTCCATCAGCGCAAGCGCAGAGAGTGGTGTCGCATTGGCTGGTTTACAGACCACAGCGCAGCCAGCAGCAATGGCTGGGGCAATTTTGCGGGTGAGCATGGCATTGGGGAAATTCCATGGAGTGATGCAGGCAACCACGCCAACCGGCTGTTTGATGACCATAATGCGCTTGTCATTGGATGGCTGGGGGATAATATCCCCGTAAACACGCTTGGACTCTTCACTAAACCACTCTGCATAACTGGCACCGTAGGCGATTTCACCCCGGGCCTCTGCCAATGGCTTGCCCTGCTCTGCAGTGAGCAGCTGAGCCAGATCTTCCTGGTTTTCCATCATCAGATTAAACCAGGCGCGCAACACAGCGGCCCGCTCTTTAGCAGTGGTTTTGGCCCAGACTTTTTGTGCTCTCTCGGCAGCTTCAATCATACGGCGAGTTTCTGCAGTGCCGCATTTGGCCACCTGAACCAGAGTCTCACCCGTGGCTGGGTTGCTTACCGCCAGAGTCTCGCCACAATCTGCGTCCACCCACTGCCCGTCAATATAGGCTTGAGATTTAATTAAACTGCTGTCTTGGAGTAATAGAGCCATTGGATTTTTCGCCATCTGAAATATTGAAAATAAGGGTGCAAGAATAACCCATATCTGGCAAATAATGTGGCACCACCGCGATAGGGACAATACCCAACATTAGGTATATTGCCACAGCCTGTTAGTTAACTCGGAAAACCTGTAACCTGGGTCTAGGGGCAAGTAAAATGGCTGATCCAGAACTACATTTTATCCGCGATGGTATTCATACCCATCTCGCACTGCCCGCACCAAAACTACTGGCGCTGGTGCCTCAATTACAGAGGTATTTTTCCAACTGCCAATGGATCAGAGTAGGCTGGGGAGACTACCGCTACTACGGTGCCGAACACCAGCCGTTTTGGCTGGGGCTGAGAGCGCTATTTTTGCCCACTTCTGCCGTTGTAGGACTACTTGGCACTGATGATCTGCGTGAGACTCTCAGCGAAAGTGCCAGCCTTTATTGTATTAGCCTAACCGAAGGGCTGATGGATTCTGTGGCTCTATTTGTTAGCCGCCACTTTATGTTGGATAAGTTTGATCAACTCATCAAGGTGCGGGCCAGGACCTGCGGCACCCAGTTTTTTAAATCTCGCGGTACCTATCTAGCTCTAAACACCTGTAATAACTGGACATCCCGCGGCCTTAGCCGCGCCGGTCTGGATGTGCACCCCCTATTAACCTTTCTGCCCGGTCAGGTTGAGCGAGCAGTGCGTGAAAATGGCTATCTGCCAATAGAAGACCAATTACCCAGTTGAGGGTATTAGCTTTTAAATTGCCCTATCATTACCCTGTGGGCAGTTTTTACGAATGCAGGTGCACCATGAGCGCAATAGACACACTCGACTTCACTCAATACGACACTCAGGCAATCAGCGACACTGATAGGGACCATTTTTTACATCCATGGCAGGTGTTTGATGCCATTGCCGAAGAAGGGGCTCTGCCCATTGCGGCCGCCGAAGGTGCGTATATTTATGACAGTGATGGCAATCGCTATCTGGATGCTGTTGGCGGGCTCTGGTGCACTAATATAGGCATGGGCAGGGACGAAATGGCCGACGCCATTGCCGGTCAGGTACGGCAGATGGCTTATGCCAGCCCATTTGTAGATATGACTAATATTCCCGCCGCCACTCTGGCCACCAAACTGGCTGAATTAGCCCCGGGTGACCTCAACCATGTGGCTCTGTCTTGCGGTGGCTCTACAGCCATAGATACCGCCTATCGACTGATCCATTTTTATCAGAACTGTCGTGGCAAGCAGGATAAAAAGCATGTGATTTCCCGGGTCAACTCCTACCATGGCTCTACCTATGCCTCTATGTCCATCGGTGGTAAGCCGGGAGATCACCCCCCGGAGTTCGACTATATTCAGGACACAATCCACCATATCTCCTGCCCCAACTATTACCGCGCTGATGCTGGTATCAGCGCGGCGGATTTCCTGGCAGCCAAGTTAAGGGAACTGGAAGATAAAATTCTAGAAGTTGGCGCCGACAAGGTTGCTGCATTTTTTGCGGAGCCTGTGTTTGGCGCCGGCGGCGTGATTGTTCCCCCCCAGGGCTATCATCGCGGTACCTGGGAAATCTGTCAGAAATATGATGTGCTCTATGTCTCCGATGAAGTGGTTACCGGCTTTGGTCGATTGGGCCATTGGTTTGCGTCCAAAGAGGTCTTTGATTTTGAGCCCGATATTATCTGCTCTGCCAAAGGCCTTACCTCAGGCTATCAGCCATTGGGCGCAACCATCTATTCCAGCAAAATTCACAATATGATTAGCGAACTGGGCCATGGCCGCTGCTTTACCCATGGGTTTACCTATTCTGGTCACCCGGTGGCCTGTGCCGCCGCTTTAAAAAATATTGAGATTATGGAGCGCGAGCAACTACTACCCCATGTGCAGGATATTGGCCCGTATTTTCAGACTCAGCTAAAAACTCTGGCCGACTTGCACATTGTTGGTGATGTGCGCGGCATCGGCTTGATGGCCTGTGTCGAGTTTGTTAAAGACAAAACCAGCAAAGCACCGTTCTCGGAGGAACTGGATATCGGTAAGTGGATATCCAATCAGGCAGATAGCAGAGGTTTGATTGTACGCCCGATTGTTAACCTCAATGTGATGTCCCCACCGCTCATTATTAATCGTGAGCAGGTGGACTTTATTATCACAACATTGCGAGGGAGCATTCTGGCCTGCATGGATGATTTAAAACAGCACGGCCATCTGTAATGATTTAATTATTTGCCGGGCATTGATATTTAAATGCCCGGCCCCATCTCTACGCTAAGCTTAAAATTCAGAGTAGTGAACAAGATGGAACAATATCGCGGAACAACCATTCTGTCAGTGAGACGCAATGGCAAAGTAGTGATCGGTGGTGATGGTCAGGTCAGCCTAGGCAACACTATTATGAAAGGCAATGCGCGTAAGGTGCGCCGCCTTTACAAAGATCAAGTTATCGCTGGCTTTGCTGGCGGCACTGCCGATGCCTTCACATTATTCGAGCGCTTTGAAGCGAAGCTTGAACAACATCAGGGTAATCTCACCAAAGCCGCCGTTGAGCTAGCTAAAGACTGGCGTACCGATCGAATTCTGCGCAAGCTGGAAGCGCTGCTCGCTGTTGCCGATAGCGAAGTCTCTTTAATTATCACTGGTAATGGTGATGTGATTCAGCCAGAAGATGATCTGATCGCTATCGGTTCCGGCGGTCCCTTTGCCCAGTCAGCCGCCCGAGCGTTACTGGACAATACCGAGATGGGTGCCCGTGATATTGTTGAGCAGGGCCTCAAAATCGCTGGCGACATCTGCATCTACACCAATCACAACAGAACTATTGAAGAGTTGGATACCAACGCTTAAGCGTTGGCCAGCCTGAGAGCCGCAAGGAATTCCTATGTCACAAATGACTCCTAGAGAGATAGTCCACGAACTCAACCGCCACATTATTGGTCAGGACGACGCAAAGCGCGCTGTGGCCATTGCCCTGCGCAATCGCTGGCGCCGGTCGCAACTCGACGCAGAGATGCGCAACGAAGTCACGCCAAAAAATATTTTGATGATCGGCCCCACTGGTGTGGGTAAAACAGAAATTGCTCGCCGTTTAGCGCGCCTTGCCAATGCCCCCTTTGTAAAGGTGGAAGCCACAAAATTTACCGAAGTTGGCTATGTGGGCAAAGATGTTGAGTCGATTATTCGGGACCTTGTGGAGACCTCGGTGAAGCAGCGCCGTGAGCAAGAAATGGAAAAAGTAGCCCAGCGCGCAATGGATGCTGCCGAAGAGCGTGTCTTGGACGCACTGCTGCCACCCGCCCGCAGTGCAGATGCTGCCACCGACAGAAATAGCTCTACACGGCAGGTGTTCCGCAAAAAACTGCGCGAAGGTGCGCTGGATGACAAAGAGATCGAAATTGAACTGAGCCAGATGCCTGCTGATGTAGAAATTATGGCACCTCCGGGCATGGAGGAGATGACTAACCAGCTGCAGGGGATGTTTAGCAGCATGGGTAAAGGAAAAACCTCTACCCGCAAGGTCACCGTAGCCGAAGCGTTAAAACAGTTAAAAGGCGAAGAAGCTGGCAAGCTGGTTAGTGAAGAGAAGATCAAATCGGCGGCCGCAGAAGCCGCAGAACAAAATGGTATTGTCTTTCTCGATGAGATCGATAAGGTCTGCCGCCGTGGGGAAGGCAGCGGCGGTGCCGATGTCTCCCGAGAAGGCGTGCAGCGCGACTTGCTGCCCCTGATTGAAGGCAGCACTGTCTCAACCAAATACGGCATGATAAAAACTGACCATATTCTGTTTATTGCCTCTGGCGCTTTTCACCTGTCAAAACCCTCAGATTTGATTCCCGAGTTGCAGGGACGCTTACCCATTCGCGTTGAGCTAAATTCATTGGAAATCAACGATCTAGAGCGCATTCTCACCGAACCCAATGCTTCATTAACCAAGCAATACTGCGAATTAATGGCCACCGAGGGCCTCAGCATTGAGTTTACCGCTGATGGCGTCAAACGCATGGCAGAGATTGCCTTTGAAGTTAATGAAGGCACTGAAAATATAGGCGCGCGGCGCTTACACACAATTCTGGAACGATTGCTGGAAGAGATTTCCTTCGATGCCTCAGATTTGGGCAGCAAAGGTGAGGCCATTATTATCGACGCCGCCTTTGTGGAGAAAAATCTCGGTGAACTAGCCAGCAATGAAGATTTGACCCGGTTTATTCTCTAATGCCGTTACCCTCTCGCATTGTTGTGAGCGAACAAAAAAATGCTCTGAATGTGGAGTATCAGGGCGATGTGCGATTTAACCTGTCCGCCGAGTACCTGCGCGTTTTTTCCCCTAGCGCGGAGGTACGCGGCCACGGCAGGGGGCAGGAAGTGCTTCAAGTAGGCATGCGCCATGTGCTAATTCAATCCCTTCAGCAATCCGGCAATTATGCTATTCAAATTAGCTTTGACGATGGCCATGATTCCGGCATTTTCACCTGGGACTATCTGTTTGAGTTGGGCTCTAACCAAACAGATAACTGGGCCGACTATCTGCGGCGTCTGCACAGCGCAAATCAGTCTCGAGATCCGGACACTCAGGTAGTTAGACTTTCCTGAAACCCACAACAACAGCTACAATAGCCGACTGTTTTGAAAGAGATAAGTGCGCCAATGTCTGATAAAACCACCCACTTCGGTTATAAAACCGTCAACGTCGAAGAAAAGGCCGGCAAAGTCGCCGAAGTCTTCCATTCTGTTGCGGGTAAATATGATCTGATGAATGATCTTATGTCCGCAGGTGTGCACCGCCTGTGGAAGCGCATGACCATTGAGATGTCTGGCGTCCGTCGAGGTAATTCGGTACTGGACATTGCCGGAGGCACTGGCGATTTAACCGCCAAGTTCTCCCGTATCGTTGGCCCTGAAGGCACAGTGGTTTTGGCAGATATCAACGATTCCATGCTCAAGGTTGGCCGTGACCGCCTTATGGATCGCGGCATTGTTAATAATATTCAGTTTTCTCAGGCCGATGCCCAGTGTCTGCCCTTCTCCGACAATACCTTCGATGTGATTACCATCGCTTTTGGCCTTCGCAATGTCACCGATAAGGACATGGCTCTGCGCTCAATGCTGCGGGTTCTAAAACCCGGCGGTAGGCTGCTGGTGCTGGAATTTTCCAAGCCGGGCAACCCTGTACTATCCAAGATCTACGATACCTATTCGTTCAGCATTTTGCCCAAGCTGGGTAAGCTGTTTGCCAGCGATGCCGACAGTTACCAATATTTGGCTGAATCCATCCGGATGCACCCAGACCAACAGACATTGCAAGGTATGTTGGACGAAGCCGGCTTTGCCGGCACCGACTTCCACAATATGACCGGCGGTGTTGTAGCTCTGCATCGGGGAGTGAAACCCTAGTGATTTTTGCCGCGCTACAATCGGCAGCTTTGGAAGCTGTTGAAAAAATAATCAATGCTGCCTTGGCCCATGACCCTGCTTCAGCCAAACGTCTCGCTGCTCTGGAGGGCAAAATGCTGTTGGTTGATAGCTCCATACCACCATTACAAATATCCATAGAGCCCAGTGCTACGGGTATTATGCTGCACAATAAATGGCAGGATGAGGCTGATGTAACAGTGAATGGCACATTGGTCTCGCTTGCGGGAATGGCGATTAATTCTGGTGAGATGGTTTCATTTTCTGGCACCGGGGTTAATGTCAGCGGTAACTTGGAAGTATTGCGGCAGCTTAATCACATTATGGCCGGGCTAGATATTGACTGGGAGGCGGCACTGGCAGAATTGATCGGTGATGTTCCAGCACATCTGTTAGCAGAGAGCATTCGCAATTCCGCTGAATTTCGCAGCGGTGCATTCAAACGCGCGCGATCAGCTCTAGTAGAGGTATCCCAAGAGGAGCTGCAGCTAACTCCGAGCAAAAATGAATATGATGCCTTTGTGCGGTCTGTGCGCCATCTGTCTACCGACGTTGATCGCCTTGCTGCGCGGGCCAATAAGATTCGCCTGATGAGTCAAGAAGGAAAAGCCAACCAGTGATTCGCCTTCGTCGCCTGGCCAAAATTGCCCGTGTAGTTGGCAAATATCGCCTTGATGAGCTATTAAACAAAGATAGCCTGCCCTTTGCTATGCGGGCCATGCTGGCACCTGCAGCATTGTTTGGTCGCTCTAAAGCTGGCCGTGGCGAGCGCCTGCGCATGGCTCTTGAAGAACTGGGCCCGATCTTTATTAAATTTGGTCAGCTGCTGTCTACCAGGCCTGATCTGGTGCCCACCGATATTTGCACAGAGCTGGCTCAGTTGCAGGACAATGTGCCGCCGTTCTCTTCCGCCATTTTCAAAACCAATATCGAGACGGCCCTTGAGGGTACGGTGGATGACCTGTTCCATAGCTTCGAAGCGGACCCACTTGCCTCTGCCTCTGTGGCACAGGTACATGCCGCCGTATTGGCCGATGGCCGAGATGTGGTGGTTAAAGCAGTGCGCCCCGGTATTGAAAATACCATTCGCAAAGATATTGCCCTGCTCTACACATTGGCTCGTCTGCTAGCCAAATACAGTGAAGATGGCCGCCGCCTGCGGCCAGTGGAGGTGATTGCTGACTACGAAATGGTAATTCTCGAAGAACTAAACCTACAATCTGAAGGCGCCAATGCCTCATTGCTGCGCCATAACTTCGAAAACTCACCACTGCTCTATGTACCAGAAATACACTGGCCCTACTCCAATGAGAATGTACTGGTCATGGAGCGTATTTACGGGATTCCTGTAACCAATATGGCTGATCTGAATGCCGCTGGTGTGGATATGAAATTGCTGGCGGAGCGGGGTGTTGAAATATTCTTTACCCAGGTATTCGAGCACAATTTCTTCCATGCCGATATGCACCCAGGCAATATTTTTGTCGACGCCAGCAAGCCGAAATCTCCCAGTTATTTGGCAATTGACTGCGCAATTATGGGCTCCCTATCCAGCGATGATCAGTTCTATCTAGCGCGCAATCTACTGGCGATTTTTAAACGGGATTATCGTCAAGTAGCAGAACTCCATATTCGTTCAGGCTGGGTGCCTGCGGATACGCCAGTAAATGAGTTTACCGGTGCCATTCGCTCGGTGTGCGAACCAATTTTTGAGCGCCCGCTCAATGAAATCTCTCTCGGCCATATGCTGATCAGCCTGTTTACCACCGCGCGACGATTTAATATGGAAGTGCAGCCTTCGTTGGTGCTATTGCAGAAAACACTGCTAAATATTGAAGGCCTAGGCCGACAAATGTATCCACAGCTAGACCTATGGACCACCGCCCAGCCATTTTTGGATAAGTGGTTAAAAGACCGTTACTCACCCAGTGCAGTTTTTAAGCAATTTAAACGTCATGTGCCGGACTGGTTGGAGCACCTCCCGCAAATACCACCGATGATTTTTCAAGCCCTAAAAAATATGCAGGATGCGCCTGCACCAGGCCCAACTCCTGCTCCTGAACAAAACGGTAAGTCTGGCAAATTACTCCATCGCCTTGGTGCCGCTCTGGCGGGTGTGGGTTTGGGTGTCGCATTTCCCCACTGGGCCGAATCTATAAATCAGATACCTGTCAGCAGCCTTATTCTGGTTGGCTTGGGCCTGCTGTTACTGCTACTACGTTAGTAGCAGTTCGGCTATACTGCAGACATGACTTGTTATCTTGATCAAATAGCCTGGAACAGCGATGGGCTGGTGCCTGCAATAGCGCAAGATGCAGCTACTGGGCTGATTCTTATGGTGGCCTGGATGAATCGAGAAGCACTGACGCTGACGGTCGATGAGAATCGCGCTGTGTATTGGTCGCGGTCAAGACAAAAACTTTGGCGCAAAGGCGAAGAGTCAGGAAATGTGCAACGGCTAAAAGAGCTCCGTGTGGACTGCGACAACGATGTCATCTTGATGCAGGTTGACCAGATTGGCGGTATTGCCTGTCACACTGGCCGTGCTTCTTGCTTCTACTCTGTATTAGAAGATGGCCAATGGCAGGCTGTAGATTCAGTGCTTAAAGACCCCAAGGAACTCTATCAGTGACCGATCAAATTTTGCGCCAACTAATGGACGTGCTTGAAACCCGCAAACAGGCCTCTGCAGATGAGTCCTATGTTGCCAGCCTCCACAGCAAAGGGCTCAACAAAATTCTCGAGAAAGTCGGCGAAGAGTCTGTAGAAACGATTCTCGCTGCGCGAGATGCCGAGCTATCTGGCAACAATGAAAAGTTAATTTATGAAACTGCAGATTTATGGTTTCACAGCCTGGTGATGCTATCCCACCTGGGTGAAAGTGCCGATTCGGTGCTAGCAGAGCTGGAGCAGCGGTTTGATTTATCTGGCCTTGAAGAAAAGGCCAATCGAGACAAATAACTAGGAAAGGAGTATTAAAATGATGCCGAGTGGTTTTGAATTAGTTGTTATATTAGCGATTGTGGCATTGATTTTTGGCACCAAAAAATTACGTGGTATAGGCTCAGATTTGGGTGGCGCAATCAAAGGCTTTAAAGACAGTGTTTCCTCTGACGCCGATGAAAAACCTGCAAGCGAGTCCGGTGAATCAACTGAACCACAAAAACAAAAAGCAGAGAAAAAAGACGCTGCTGAGTAAGTCATGTTTGATATAGGATTTTCCGAGTTACTGGTTATAGGGGTGCTGACATTAATTGTTATGGGCCCAGAGCGGCTGCCAGAAACCATTCGCACCATTGGCCTGTGGATTGGTCGCCTGCGGCAAATATTTACTGCGGCGCGCAGTGAACTCGAAAATGAAGTGGGCATGCATGAAGTCCGACGCCAATTACATAATGAACAAATCCTGCGCAATCTAGAAGACACCAAAGACGAACTGGCAAAAAATAAAGCAGAGCTGGAGGCCAGTGCCGCTGCGCTCACCAAGCCAATCGATGACACTCCAATAGACACCAGCCGCGACAATAAATCATGAATACCGAAACCTCTGGCAACCAAGCGACAGAAGATGATATCCAGGAGGAACTCCTGGATAGCCAGCCCTTTATGTCGCACCTGATAGAGTTTCGCGATCGCGTATTGCGCTCTGTGGTTGCAGTGCTAGTGGTATTTATCGGGCTATTTTCTTTCAGTGAAGAACTGTACCTCTATGTATCCGAGCCGATCCGAGAGTACCTGCCCGCTTCATCAACCATGATCGCCACCGAGGTGGCCTCGCCATTTCTAACCCCGTTTAAGCTGACATTGGTGTTATCCCTGTTTGCCGCTATGCCCTTTATTTTGTATCAGGCTTGGGCATTTTTGGCGCCTGGCCTGTATCAGCGGGAAAAGAAAATAGTCGTGCCTCTGTTTATCTCCAGTGTCCTGCTGTTTTATGGCGGCATGGCCTTTGCCTACTATATTGTCTTCCCACTGGTGTTTATGTTCTTTACCAGCATAGCCCCAGAGGGAATAAGCGTGATGCCAGATATCCGCAGCTATCTGGATTTTGTACTAAAACTGTTTTTTGCCTTTGGCATCAGCTTTGAGATTCCCATCGCTGTGGTGATTCTGTCGTGGATGGGTGTGGTGGAGCCAGATAACCTGGCCAAGAAGCGGCCCTACGTTTTTGTAATGTGCTTTATATTGGGTATGTTGCTAACACCACCAGATATTATTTCCCAGATACTGCTGGCAATTCCCATGTGGTTATTGTTCGAACTGGGCATCCTGTTTGGCCGCATGGTTAAGCCTAAGGATTAACCAATAGCCCCTGCCAGATCGCCAGATTGATACAGTCGGTATCAGCGCTATTATTTTGCTGTGTTGATATGAGCCACTTCGCCGCCGATATAAAACCAGCTGTTTGCGAATCTGGTGAACACTGATTTCTCATGCATTTCGACAACATCGTTATTGTCTCTATAACTTGCCTTAAACTCTACCCAGCCGTCATTCCCCGAAACACCAGAACCAAGCACAACCAGCCCCAACCATTGCTGGTGTAATTGCGATAAGTCTTCGGCACTAAGTCCTTTAGCCATGGGCGCAAACCAGGTTTTCAACAAGTACTCACCATGACCACCCAATGCATAAGCGCTGTAGCGAGAGCGCACGAGCTTTTCTGGTGTGGGCGCTGATTTCGCCCCCTTAAGAAAAGGTTCGCAGCAGCGAGAAAACCATCGCTGGCTACCACAGACACACAATTGATTTCTCACTATACGCCTACCCCACTATTGGTTAGCCTGGACTGCGTTTTAATCTGGCCTGCTGGGATAAGACTGGTTTAAAATACCAGCTTATCCAGTCACCACGAGTCGCATTATGCCCAGTGTAGATATTGTATCTGAAGTCGACACCGCCGAAATACTCAACGCCACTGATAACGCAGGGCGGGAGCTTTCTACCAGATTTGACTTTCGAGGCGTCGATGCCAGCATTAGCCTTGCCGATGATATTGTCACTATTAAAACTGAAGCCGACTTTCAATGTCAGCAGTTGTTGGATATTTTCCGCGCGCAATTGATCAAGCGCAATATCGACCCCCGGGTGATTGAATGTAATGACGATGCGATTCATCGCGGCAAGGCATTTTCTCTGCATGTCACTTTTAAACAGGGTATCAATGCGGAGATCAGTAAAAAGATTGTAAAGCTGATCAAAGATCAAAAACTCAAAGTTCAGGCGGCTATTCAGGGTGATCAGGTGCGAGTCACAGGCAAAAAGCGCGACGACCTGCAAGCTGTGATGGCGATGGTGCGCGAAGCCGAATTAGGCCAGCCATTTCAGTTTAAAAACTTTCGTGACTGACCACAGGCATTAGTCTCTAGCCACAAATTTCATAGAGATAGAGTTGACGCAGTGGCGAATATTGTTCGGCGTAAAGCCCTCTCCTTCAAATACATGGCCCAGGTGACCACCACAATTGGCGCAGACAATCTCAACTCGCCTGCCATCGGCATCCGGTTCACGGCGCACTGCACCCTCAATTTCATCATCAAAACTAGGCCAGCCACAATGAGAGGGAAACTTATGCTCTGAGCGATACAGTGGCTCGTCACACTGCTTACACAGATACATGCCTTGTGCCTTGTTGTTGGTATACTCGCCAACAAACGGTGGTTCAGTGCCCTTCTGTTGGATTACATGCTGCTCTTCAGCATTCAACTCGTTATAGGCTTGCTTACTCATTGTTTCCATCCCAAAATAAATACTATAGCTGCACGGCTAACCAGAGCTTGTCCATCGCCTGCTTGACCTTAAATAATGACCGAAAAGAACCATTTTGCCGATCGGCTGACGCGTAGTCTGCCCCGTATAGACGTAAAAAATCCAGCCCCGGATGACCCAGAGCAGCATATTCCCAATCTATGATAAACAACCCGTCATCATTGACAATAATATTCTCCGGCACCATATCATGATGGCAAATGACAGGCTCCCAGCCTTCATCGTCCACGGCTCTGGCCGCTTCCTCTATCTGCTCCACCACCAAAGGTGAAACCACCGTATCCGAAAGCTGATCAAGATAGCTTCTACAGTAGTCAAGATAGTTGCGTGGGTTGGAATCGGTCATCTCAATTGATTGAACTATGCCCAATGCATCAGAGAGAGACTCCATAATATGGCTATTTTTTAGGCTTTTATCCGTCAGGCAATCGCCCTCAATAAACTTGGAGACCAAAAGGTCGTCATCAATAAATAGAATCTGGGGGACAATACCGGTAGGCTGCAGTAACTCAAGAATTTTCTTCTCCAGTTGCCTGTCGATGCCCAATTTAACACTATCGGGAGAATTAACTCTGATCACCGCATGGAAATGACCCGCAGCAACCAAAAAGGTTTTATTGGTGCGGCCGCCCAAAAGCTCTTTGACGATTTCAGGTTTATTACAAGGAGGTTGCAGCCCTGAGGTATTCCAGCTCTGCCAATTAGACAGGGCTCGCTGCACTACTATCTGGGTTCTGTTTGAGATAAGTCTTTCTCCACGCAAAATAACCAATCACGGATAGAGCCAAGTATAGCGTAAGCATGGCCGCTGTTTGATAGAGCTCTCGATCTATAAATAGAAAGATGGAAACGGAATTAATTACCATCCAATAAATCCAGTTTTCAAGGACTTTACGGGCCACCATTAAGGTAGTGACTACACTGGCCCAGCTGGTGAAAGAATCTAGGTAGGGCAACTTAGCATCGGTACTAACCGACAAAAAATATCCAGAAACAAAACTAGCTAAAACAATCAGAGAGACAATCTGTGCGTGCTGAATTGCGCTCCAGCGACAAATGGCAACACCTTCTTGAGTAATACCACCCCGCTGCCATTGATAATAGCCATAGACGGCCATAGCCATGTAATAGATATTCAATGCCGACTCCATATACAGGCTAACGTCACCAAATATCCACACATAGATGGCCGTGCTAAAGAATGCACAGTACCAACAGAGAATGCTCTCTTTCATCGCTAAAACCAGATAGGCGACAGCTAGGGCTACCGCTACGGTTTCAAGATTGATCCAATCAAACATTGCTTAAAGGGCCTCGTAGCCAGGAATAATTTTCGCCACATAGATAGCCATATTAAATTCCCGATAACATTCTGTAATAGTGTCTTGCACGGCCGCAATTGCATGCTCAAAGTTTCCCTGCACGACAGTGCTTGTAGGAAAAGTGGTCACCTTAAGATTATCGAATTTATTGATCTTCTCAATAAAACTGTCGATTGGCGGAATAAAATCCTCCCGACTGGGATACATACTGATATCGACTGTCACTTGCATAGCCTGCTCCTGCTAATTCAATTGCCCTTAAAATTCATACTTGCCGGCAAAACCAACAACTCTTGGGGCACCAAATTGATAATATGGCTCAGTAATATAGCCATTGCGGGGGTCATTACCAAAGCTGCCAAAGCCGCGGACAATCACATCTTTATCGGTCAGATTACGACCCCAGATAGATAGTTCCCAATCGCCAGTGTCAAAGGTCATATTGGCGTTAACCAATTCGTAGGCCTGAGTCTCAGCACTGTGGCGTGAAGACAAGAAGAATTCGTCTTTACCTTCAATATCTAACGTAAAGGCAAGATTATCGGAAAGCTGGAAAGTGCTACCCAAAGAAAATTGATAGCTGGGGGCATGGGCCTGTTCACGACTATCTAATGTATCCGACAGTGGTGTATCAAACTCAGCCTCTAACAAGCCAATAGAACCAAATAGTACGACGGTCTCGGTGGCCAACCAGTTAAACTCCATCTCTAAACCATAGTTTTTACCATCGGCAGCATTGCCAAAATAATCAGTAAAGCTGGTGGCGTTGGTCTCTGCAATAGGCTGCACCAGTGACTGCTTGATTTGAATATCATCACGTAGCTGATAGAAAGCTGAAAGTTGGGCCTGTAAAGAGCCATCGAGCCAAACACCTTTAATACCAGTTTCGATATTCCACATTTGTTCAGTATCGAATTCGCGGTCGGCAGCATCCAAGCCAGGGTCACTATTAACACCACCGGCTTTGTAGCCGCGAGAGACCAAGCCATAGATCATGGCATTGGCTGTAGTCTGGTAATGCAAAGCAATACGACCACCCCAAAGGCTTTCATTCATGCCATGAGCCACCAATTCACTATCGCTGTAATCAGCCTTGCGCTTCTCCAATCGCAGCCCTGTGGTCAGCGTTAAATTATCCGAAAAATGAGTATCTAGCTGCCCATAAATAGCCTGATTGCTGGTATCAAAATCACTGGTAAAATCGCCTGCTGCAAAGCTGTATTGACGCAGTAGCTGCTCATCTTGGTCACGCCAGTAAACACCCATAATCCAATCAGTACTGCCATCAAATATCTGCTCGCCATCCTTCGACACAAGGCGCACATCGAGACTGATATTTTCGCGATCGCGAATATAATTGTCGACCGAGGCATAACCATCATAAATACACACAAAATCGACGCAGATATCACCATAGGTCCAGTCTTCGTCATAACCATACTCAAGATTATTGTTGGCATAGCTAAGGGTGCTGTCTAACTCGAAGTGTTGATTGCCCTGCCAGTTGCTCTGCAATGCAATAGCTGTGGCCTCATGGCGATCATGACCAGGGTTATCAGATAAGGCGTGCCTGGTGTTATCCAGAGAAAAAGCATCATAGCCATTGTCGGCATTTACATGGAAAACCGTCAGCTTGATATTCGTATCAATGCTGGCCTGCCAGTCTAGAATTGAGCGCAGGCTCAACTCATCTATATTATTTGTATCATCTCGATTTAAAAAATCATTTTCTATATAACCATCAGTACTGTATTGCTGTACGGCAAATCGATAGCCCAATCTATCGCTGACCGACCCACCGAGGCCCGCACTCACAGTCTGGCTATTGTAGTCGCCAAGAGAGACTGACAGATTGCCCGCTGTCTCTTTGCTGGGCTGGACTGCCTGAAGATTGATTAGGCCTGCCAATGCATTGGCGCCATAAAGAGTGCCTTGGGGCCCACGCAATATTTCTACTTGCTGAATATCCATTGTCGTGGCTGCACCGGCAATACCAGTAAAGTCGATACCATCAACCAAAATACCCACAGATGGATTTAATGGTTCAATAAATTGGCTCCGCTCCCCAATACCGCGAATCTGAATAAAGCGCCCACGAGATGCTCCGCTAGAGAAATTGACATTGGGGGCAATATTTAATAATTGCTCTAGATGCCACGCCTGACGCTGGCTGATCGTTTCACCGTCGATGACACTAATACTGGCGGCTGACTCAAGCAGAGTCGCATTACGAAAATCGGCGCTGACAATAATCTCATCAATAGTGTCTTCAGCCGCTGCGCCAAGTGCGTTGAAAACACTAGCCAATAAAATAAAAAGTAGGGTAATACATTTAATTCGAGAGATATTCATAAAATGAGCCTCAGTAACATTAGTTAAGGAGACCCGGAGTCAAACACGGGGGGAAGGGCAAAATACAAGTAGTCCTATTCCTACGCCGGCATAATCCGGATCAGGTTCAAAGGGTACTTCTCAGGCCGAAAGGACCGCCCCTTAGGAAACAGAAGTAGTTTAGCACTCGGCTAATTGCTGGCGCAACAGAGCGGGAGGCTATTAGAGAAAATTAAACTGTGCAGGCAAGAATACGACTAATTTGACACAGAGGTCGCCCAGACTCCTCACGCAGATTCTCAAATACCTGCTCGACTAGCTTTAAATCTCGCTGAGCATTAGGGCTAAACTTCTTAATAAAGCCATGATGAACCAGAGCGTTGCACACATCATTAGTAAGCAAAAATGTATCTCGGCCCATACTGCGAAGCATCATTGGGCCGGAATTGCCCCCCAGCCGACTGCCCTTTTTTTTCATCTCTAGCCACAGGCCAGTCACATTATCAGCTGGCCACTCAGCAATAAACTGACCAAAACTGCCGTGGCTACGTTGACGGTCCAACACATAAACAGCGTTGTTACGGACCGAGACAATCTTGGTGAAGTTGCGCACTATACTGCGATCCTGAGCCAGTTCTTCAAGCCGCTCATCACTAAAATGCGCCACAGCCAAAGGGTTAAATTGCGCAAAGGCCTCTTCAAACCCTGACCATTTATTGTCGATCACTCGCCACACAAAACCAGCGCGAAAAACACACCGCGCCATCATCGATAAATAGCGATCATCGCTCTGCGACATTAATTGTTTAGAGGTTTTCGCCGTCGGCAATGCAGACTCAAGCACATCGGCACCGCCGCGGTTGGCAGCAGCTAATTTGTACAGTTCGCTAAATGAGGTCATAGGTAAAAATCACTTCTTAAAGAATACTTGAGCCAGTAAAACCTTACAGGAATTGCGCAAAATCACCACGCTCCAAAATTTGTGAAATGAACGTGATTGAAATAACAAACAGAATCAGGCTAAAAACTTTGTCTATCACCCAACTCTTACGCTGGAATCTCACCATGGCCCCAGAATGAGACACCAATAAAACCACCAACATATACCAAAGTGCATCAATACCACCAGCCATGGCAGTGAGTGCTAGTTTTTCCCAGTTAGCGCTCTCGACGCGCACAAACTGGCTAAATAGAGCAGTGAAAAAGATGAGTATTTTTGGGTTGATTAAGGCAATCAAGAAGCCGTCCCGCGCAGCGGCCCAGTATGAGGATTTTACCGCCATACTTAAACCGGATTCTCTCTTAATGGGGGAAAACAGTAATTTCACCGCTAAGTAGAACAAGAAAAGGCTACCTAAAACCTGAATAACATCAAACAGTAGCGGGTTTTTATCAACCGCAACAACCAAACCAAATGCGGTGATAAAAGCAAAAATTGAGATTCCCAAGCCATGGGCCAAAGCCGCACAGAGCCCTGCTATTTTGCCCTGGGATAGGGAATGATTAACAATGAGCGCCAAACTAGGGCCCGGCGACATGGCCCCCAGTAGGCAAGCAACGCTCACTGAAACCCAAAACATCGCACTAGATGAGTTTTGAAGAATAATGTCCATACTGTTTTATACAGACCTAGATGGATAAAACAAGCATATTTTTCGTAACACCTATCTGAAATCGGTCTGTGTTACGGCTGCTATTGGCTCTCTGGAGAGGTCAAAGCTTAAAGCTACAACTAATACTTTAGTATTAGTTCGTAAGAATTATAGTAATTTGGCAGCGAGTCTATCCCAAAAGGTTATTTTTGATTGCATAGTAATGGATGTATGGATGTCATGGAATATGGTAATAAGGAAGAGTCAGTGAGAAATGAAGTAGAAAAAAATGCATTTCAAACCGCCTTTGACGGCGGCTTAGATAGTTTTACACGCTGGCTAGAAAGCCTACCAAAATCACAACGAATGACACTTAAGGGGATTGTTGCCCAAGCTCCTGAATAACCGTCAGCGATTAGCTTAGTTTCTCAGCCACCTTGGCAAAAAGAGCGGCTCTTTCCGCGTCGCTGAGACTAGCAATTCGGTCATAGAGGTCTTCGACTGAGATTAGGCCTCCGTCGCGGGGCTTCTTAGCTGGCGGCCCATACAGAGATTCGGGAGTCACGCCAAAGCAATTGGCAATGCGAACGACCGAGTCTCGGCGAGGCTCTCCCGTAACCTCACTAAGAATGCGATTGATTGTTGGTTGAGGAACGCCCGTTGCACGTGACAGCGCACTCTGGGAAAGACGTCTCTCTCTCTCATTAGCCTAGCTAGTTGTTTGCTGATATCTAGTTTCATACTCGCCATTATGCTATCCATTCCTATCCATCATTGTATTATTTTTAGACCAATTTGGGCCTAAATGCGACATTAATGTATTAACTAAAAGACTACCTGCCCTGTACTCTCTGCTATTTCATCACGCTCCTCAAGACATCTGGTCGATCGGTAATAATTCCATCCACCTCCATATTGATCAATTTTTGCATGATTTTGGGATCATTAACGGTCCAGGCATCTACTCTTATATTCAAATGGTGTGCGGCTTTGACTATTGCCGGCGTTAAGATTTCAAAACCACCATATATGACGGGCAACTGCACTGAGACCCCAGGAGAACTGTAGAGGTGGCTCAGCCCTAAGCGACTGAGCACCACCAGCTGCGCCGCTTCCGACTGGCCAAGAGAAGTGGGCACGGCTGGACAAACTTGCCTAAAGTACTCCAGAACCGAGCTATGGAAAGACCCAATAACAACTTGCTCCCTAAGGTTGCGTTTCTTCACAAGAGCGCAGAGATGGTCTGCAGCAGCCGTTTTGATTGGCTTTAGCTCGATCAAATAACGGCTGTTAGGCATTTTATCGAAAAGTGATTCCAGAGTCGGGATCACAATTCCACTTGAGTAAGATAATTCTGGAAAGTCGACCTCATGGAACCCAACATCATATTGCTGAAGCTCAGCCAGAGTCATCTCAGCAATCACACCAACCCCGTTAGTGGTGGTATCAATAATATTATCGTGGCGCACCACTAATTGATTATCCGCAGTTAAATGGATATCTAACTCCAGAATATCCGCCCCCACCTCAAGGGCATTTACCCCCGCCTCTAAGGTATTGCCAGGCAATAGTGCTCGGCCGTTGCCATGGGCAATCACCTGTACAGAGGCTGGCTGATAAAAGGCAATATCCTTAACTGGGCTGGCTGCAGGAAGATTTAATAATACCAAGTAGGTCAGTAGCACCCCACCAATAAGAGCAAGAAACGTCTTCATAAAGCATATCTCTTTTTATCATTACCCCCTTTTCGGGCTAACGGTTGTGGCGGCTCTCAATTAACTCATCAACAACAGCTGGATCAGCCAATGTTGAGGTATCGCCCAAACTGTCTAGCTCATTAGCAGCCACTTTACGCAGGATACGGCGCATAATTTTGCCGGATCTGGTTTTTGGTAGCCCAGGAGCCCATTGAATAATGTCTGGCTTGGCAATCGGGCCAATCTCTGCAACGCACAGCGCAATCAACTCTTTGAGCAGCGCTTCATTGGGCTCAACATTCGACATAGGTGTGACATAACAGTAGATGCCCTGCCCTTTAATATCATGAGGGTAGCCGACCACTGCGGCTTCAGCAATGCTCTCATGTAACACCAGCGCACTCTCAACCTCTGCCGTGCCCATACGGTGGCCCGACACGTTGAGCACATCGTCCACACGGCCAGTGATCCAGTAATAGCCGTCTTCATCTCTGCGCGCACCATCGCCAGTAAAATAATAGCCGGGATAGGCACTAAAATAGGTCTCGACACAGCGCTTGTGATCGCCAAAAACAGAGCGAATCTGACTGGGCCATGACGACTTAATCATTAACAACCCTTCACCAGCACCCTCTACTTCAGTACCCTCAGGGTCCAATAAGATGGGCTGCACCCCAAAGAATGGCTGCGATGCCGAGCCCGGCTTAAGGTCGGTAGCGCCAGGGAATGGCGTCATCATATGGGCACCGGTTTCCGTCTGCCACCAGGTATCCACAATCGGGCAGCGGCTCTCACCCACAACCCGGTAATACCATTCCCAAGCCTCTGGATTAATAGGTTCACCCACAGTACCCAGTAGCTTTAATGAGCTGCGCGAGGTCTGCTCAACTGGCCCATTACCTGCGGCCATCAGTGCACGAATCGCTGTAGGCGCCGTGTAAAACTGATTGACCTGATGCTTATCTATCACCTGCCAGAAACGTGACGTATCTGGGTAGGTTGGCACCCCCTCAAACATCAATGAGATACCGCCATTGCAAAGAGGGCCGTACAAAATATAGCTGTGGCCAGTAATCCATCCTACATCCGCTGTACACCAATAAATATCACCCTCCTTATAGTCAAATGTGTATTTGTGGCTCATAGCAGACATCAACAGATAGCCGCCAGTGGTGTGTAGCACCCCTTTAGGTTTACCAGTGGAGCCAGAGGTATAGAGAATAAATAGCGGGTCTTCCGAACCCATTGATTCAGCGGCGCAGTCCGCAGACACTCCCTCAACGGCCTGGTGATACCAAACATCACGGCCTTCAGCCCAGCTAATCTTGCAGGAGGTACGCTCCACCACGACACAGCTATGCACCCCGGGGCAGCTCTCAAGAGCTTTATCGACATTAGCCTTCAAAGGAATAGACTTACCCCCGCGAACCCCTTCATCTGCTGTCATTACCAGCTGGCAATCGGAATCAAGAATACGATCTTTTAATGCTTCCGGAGAAAAACCACCAAACACCACAGAATGCACAGCGCCAATGCGGGCACAGGCCAACATGGCATAGGCGGCTTCCGGGATCATCGGCATATAAATGCAGACACGATCGCCTTTCTTAACCCCGCGATCACGCAGCACATTGCCCAATCGGGAAACCTGATCGTGCAGCTGGACATAGGTGATTTTTTTGTCGTCGGTGGGCTCGTCACCCTCCCAGATCAAGGCAGTTTGTTCTGCTCTCGCGAGCAAATGGCGGTCGATGCAGTTGACCGCAACATTTAACTGGCCGCCACCAAACCAAGTCGCTTCTCCAGCGGCAAAGTCATAGCTGGATACGGACTGCCATTGCTTATCCCAAGTCAGAAACTCGCTAGCCTGCTCGGCCCAAAACTGATCCGGCTGCTCAATTGACTGGCGATACATCTGACTATACTTTTGCTTGTTGATCCAAGCGTTTTCTTGCCAATGGGCAGGCACAGGATAGAGCGGCGATTCAGACATGGGAAGACTCTTTATTGATGGCTTAAACAGCGTCGACAAGGGTATAGTCTATTAGATTTACACAGGTTTTCTCAAGCTAAATGGCGCGTTTTCACACAGATTGGCAGGCTATTTTCACTATTCAGCACAGGGCTTAACAGGCCTCAGCTTTCGCTTTTGTAGCGGGTTGGCTTGAGGCTATCTTTAATCTTCTCCAAATGAGGAAGAAAATCTGGCCCGCGACGCAAGGTAACCCCTGTGGTCAAAACATCGAGAATCACCAGATGCACAATACGCGATGCCATAGGCATATATTCGTCGGTATTTTCAGGCACATCGACATCCAGCGTCACAGAGCACATATCCGCCAGCGGCGAATCGGCCGCAGTCAAGCCAATAACAGTGGAGCCATTGCGGCGCGCAATCTCTGCCACTTCCACCACCTCTTTGGTACGTCCAGTGTGTGAAATCACAAAAAATACATCACCAGTGCTCCCAGTAGAAGCGAGCATACGCTGCATCAGCACATCGTCGTGACTGGAGACCGGCAGGTTAAAACGAAAGAACTTGTTTTCTGCATCTTTGGCCACAGAGCCGGACGCGCCCAGCCCAAAGAAATAAATACGCTTTGCCTGAATCAGCTTGTCGACCACCTGATTAACGCGCATATGGCTAATCTTGTCGCGCACCAAGGCAAGGGTGTTAATGGTACTGTCGATTATCTTTGGCGTATAACTGGAGACTTCATCGTCTGGATCAACATTGCGGTTTACGAAACGAATGCCACTGGCCAGGGATTTCGCCAACTTGAGCTTAAAGTCGGGGAATCCAGCCGCATTAAAACGCTTACAAAACCGATTAACACTGGGCTCGCTGACCTCGGCCTTTTTGGCCAGAGAAGCAATACTGGAACTGGTGGCAGCATCTGGATCAGAGAGAATCACCCGGGCTACCTTAGTCTCCGACTTGTTTAAACTCGGCAGCGCATCAGTAATAACATTTATCAGATTCTGGCTGTGCATTTGAACTCTCCCAGTGGTGCTAACCAACATAAATTGCTCTTAATTGCCCATAGTTTAGATTTTCCAGGGCAAAAAATCCGCAAAAAACTGTATTTTTGTAACAAAATTTCATCAAACTGTAACAAAGCACCTCAAAAGCAAAAAATATGTACTTTTACGCAATAAATATCAAGAAACATTGCTTAAAACCGCTAAAAAACCTATAATTTACGTAATTTTACTACATATTAAAGATTCTCATCTATGTACAAGATCGCGATTAATGGCTTCGGCCGCATTGGACGAAACATCGTTAGAGCTCTCTATGAGCGCCCTGACCTTCAGGACAAAATTCAGATTGTTGCCATCAATGATTTAGGCAACGCTTCTATCAGCGCCCATCTACTCCAGTTCGACACAGTGCATGGCCGCTTTAACCAGCAAGTTGAAGTGGGTGAGAGCTCCGTGACAATCAATGGGCATGAAATCAAATGGTTCTGCGAGCGCGACCCTGCCAACATCCCCTGGGGTGAACTGGGCGTTGACCTAGTCTGCGAGTGCACCGGCGTATTTACAAGCCGTGACAAAGCCGCACTACATATTGCCGGCGGCGCCAAAAAAGTACTGATCTCGGCACCAGGCTCCAATGTTGATGCCACCGTGGTGTACGGAATCAATGACAGCGTGCTTACAGCTGATCACCAAATTGTTTCCAATGCCTCCTGCACCACCAACTGTTTGGCACCTCTGGTGAAGCCACTGCACGAAGCCATGGGAGTGCTATCTGGCTACATGACCACAGTTCATTCCTATACCAATGACCAGCAGCTTAGCGATGTCTATCATTCAGATGTCTACCGTGCCCGGTCTGCCACCCAATCGATGATCCCTACCAAGACCGGCGCTGCCGTCGCCATTGGCGATGTCATGCCAGAATTGGCAGGCAAACTTGATGGTCTTGCAGTTCGCGTGCCTACAATCAACGTGTCGCTGGTGGACCTAACTTTTAATGCTGGCCGCGACACCTCTATTGAAGAGGTAAACCAGTTTCTAAAGCGGGCTGCAGAAGGTGAACTAAGCGAAGTGCTGAGTTACTGCGACCAACCTTTGGTATCTATTGATTACAACCATATCCCCTATTCCAGCAACTTTGACTCATTGCAAACTCGCGTCAACGGCTCTCTGGTTAAAGTAATGGCTTGGTATGACAATGAATGGGGGTTTTCTAACCGAATGCTCGATAATAGCATTGCTCTGCTAAGTGCAGCTGAGTAAACATATGCCACGCAGAACTAAAATTCTTGCCACTCTGGGTCCCGGCAGTAGCGACGACTACAGTATTAGAGAACTGATTATCGCGGGCGTGAATGTATTCCGTCTCAACTTCTCCCATGGTAGTGCCGAAGAACATACCCAGCGCGCACAGGCTATTCGCAGCATAGGTAACCAGCTTAAAACGCCTGTGGGTATTCTCTGCGATATGCAGGGGCCAAAAATACGTATTGGCAGCTTTGCAGACGACAAAAGGATACAGCTCAATGAAGGCAGCACCTTCACACTCGATAGCCAGCTCAACTCAGAGCTTGGCAATGAGGACTCTGTGTTTATTGCGCAAGAGCTGCTGGAAGATATTGAGCAGACAGATATCCTGCTGCTTGACGATGGGCGTCTAACCCTGCAGGTAAGCGTAAAAACCGATCATTCGGTGAGCTGTACCGTGGTTCAGGGTGGCGTACTCTCAAGTAAAAAAGGCGTTAACAAATTTGGGGGCGGCCTCTCCGCTAATGCCTTAACCGAAAAAGATAAAGCCGATATCAAAACTGCCGCTGCTCTTAATACAGACTATCTGGCTATTTCGTTTGTGCAATCTGCCACAGATATTGAAGAGACCCGCAGCCTACTCACCGCAGCTGGCAGCGATGCTCATATTATTGCCAAGGTCGAACGGGCTGAAGCCATCACCGAAGAACTCTTACCCGGCATTATCGAAAGCGCCGATGGAGTTATGGTTGCCCGGGGTGATCTCGGCGTAGAGATTGGTGATGCCAACTTGGTCGCCGTGCAAAAGCAGCTGATCGAAGCAGCCAATGCAGCCAACAAAGTGGTGATCACTGCGACTCAGATGATGGAGTCTATGATTAGTGCACCAACACCGACTCGCGCCGAAGTATTTGATGTTGCCAACGCAGTGCTTGATGGCACAGATGCGGTGATGCTATCGGCAGAGACAGCCGTGGGCCAATACCCAGTCGAAACCGTCAAGGCCATGGCGCGGGTGATCGAAGGCGCAGAAAAACATCCTCTGGCCCAGCGTTCTAAGCATAGGATGCACCAGACTTTTCAGCGTATTGATGAGTCACTGGCACTGTCAGCAATGTATGTTGCCAACCATCTGCAAGGTGTAAAGGCTGTTATCTGCATGACAGAAACAGGATTTACGCCCCTATTGATGTCACGCATTACCTCGTCTTTGCCAATTTATGCCATGGCTCAAAAACTGGGGACTTGCGAAATAACCGCGCTGTATAAAGGTGTGGTCCCTGTGCCATTTGACACATCCAACCTCGACCCCTCAGAAGTGAACCATTGCGCGGTAGAAAAATTGCGTGAGTACGATGCGGTGACTGATGGTGATCTGGTACTGATTACCAAAGGGGACTTCGTCAACGTCCACGGTGGCACTAATACATTAAAAATTGTTCGAGTGGGCGACACTATCCGCTAGCTTGAAAAACCGTCTCTTCCCTGGCCATGGATGGCCAACTTTTAATCATTATTAGAAGCTGGCTATATCCTATTTACTTGCCGTTTCCTTACTTAGCCCAATAAATTGATAGAGGCGCAACCTGCTGATTTAAAATCGCACGAATAGGCAGTTCAGCAATATCGTCTCCCGACTTCGCAGCCTGCAACACATCCTGCTTACTTTCACCACTGATATGAATAATGATTTGCTGGGTATTTAGTAACCGCGGCAGTGTCATGCTCATACGCTGATGGGGTGCAGCAGTTGGGGTCACGGCAATTGCTGTGCGGCCAGAGCTCATATCCAACCCCAAAGCAAGTGCCTCGGTGGCCGGGAATAGAGAGGCGGTATGCCCATCATCACCCATACCCAAAATAACCAAGGTAAATTGATCTATAGCAGCCAGCGCCTGCTCGCATTCAGCTTCTCCATCAACCGCATCTGTGGCGAGATTTTTTAGAGAGACAAACTGCGCCTGATGGGCTTCGTTAATCAGTAAGTTTTCACGAACGAGTTTTTCATTACTATCTTTATGGTCGTTATCAACCCAGCGTTCATCCGCCAGAGTCACGGTTACCGCACTCCAATCTAATAACTGCTGTGATAGTAAATGGAAAAAGTCCATAGGGGTTTGCCCGCCCGACACAACTAAAGATGCTGCGCCTTTGGACTCAATATCAGCCGCCAGCATGGCCACAACCATTTCCGCCAGTTCAATATCCAGAGCGGAGGTATTTTCAAACTCCAGCATTTTCATGCTTAATCCTCGTGCCAGCTGCGGTTGTCATTCTCGATAAGAATCTCTGCTTTTGCCGGACCCAACGAGCCTGCACTGTAAGGCTTGGTGCCCACTTTCTGATCAACCCATGCATCGAGCAAAGTGTCACACCAGCGCCAAGAGGCTTCAATTTCATCGCGACTCACAAATAGCCATTGATCACCTTTAATGACTTCTAAAATCAAACGCTCGTAGGCATCAGGAATTCTCGACTCACTTTCCGAATCAAAGAAATCCAGATTAAGGGTACGCTTCTCTACACCCATACGCTGTTTCAGACTCTGTCGCTTAGAAACCATTTCCAGCTGAATACCTTCGTTGGGCTGCAAGTTAATGATCAGGCGATTATTCGCTTCATCATTGGTTTCAGGAAAGAGAGAATGAGGATTATCTTTATAGGTGATTACCACCTGAGTGACCTTGTCTTTCATACGCTTACCGGTGCGCAGATAAAATGGCACACCAGTCCAACGCCAGTTATCCACATAGACCTTAAGCGCAACAAAGGTTTCATTGTTACTGCTGTCGCCGCTGCAGCCCTCTTCTTCCATATAGCCAACCACAGGCTCCCCTGAAATCCAGCCAGCGGAGTACTGCCCACGTACGGCCTGATCGACAACATTGTCAGAATTAATAGGGCTAAGTGCTCTCAGCAACTTCACTTTTTCTGCCCGAATCTCATCGGCTTCAAGTGAATTTGGCGGCTCCATTGCCACCATACATAGCAACTGCAAAAGGTGGTTTTGCACCATATCTCGCAGCTGACCCACCTTGTCGTAGTAAGACCAACGGCCTTCAATACCGACGGTTTCAGCAGCGGTGATTTGCACATGATCAATACAGCTGTTGTCCCACTGGGAATTGATCATGCGATTGGCAAAACGTAGCGCTAATAAATTTTGTACTGTCTCTTTACCCAGATAATGATCGATGCGGTAAATATTGCGCTCAGGGAAATAGCTGCCAACAGTGTCATTTACTTCCTGAGAGCTTTCTAAATCGTGGCCGATGGGCTTCTCTAAAACAATCCGGGATGTTTTGCCCACGCAGCCTGCTTCATCCAGATGCTTGCAGATTGAGCCAAAGATACTGGGTGGCGTAGCCATGTAATAAATCATGGTGCGCTTTTCAATGGACCATTCTTTGAGAGCTGAGAACTGTTTTTTCTGTGAAAAATCGATTCGAATGTACTGCAGACGCTGGCTGAATTTTGCCCAGGCCTTTTCGTCCCAGTCTGCTTCACCCAAGGTTGCTTGCAGAGATTTATGCATCTGCTGGATAAAGCTAATGCTGTCCATATCTTCCCGGGCAACACCAGCAATACGCACGCTGTCTGCCAGTAAACCCACTTTATCTAGTTGGTAAAGCGCAGGAAATAACTTGCGCTTGGAAAGGTCCCCGCGGGCACCAAAAATAACCAGATCAATATTGTTGCTCATCTTAAACCTCAGTGGTCTTAAGCTATGTTCACACTATATTCGAACTATGCTAGTACTAAACAGCACACTAACTGGCAAGCTCAACAGCTTCTCTCGCCAACTGCTCGATGGCAGTCCAATTTTTTTCTTCAATAAGTTTTGGCTGGGCTATCCATGAGCCACCGACACATAATACATTTGGCAGCGCCAAGTAATCCATCACGTTATGCAAGCCAATACCCCCCGTTGGGCAGAATCTGATATCCGCAAATGGCCCGGCGATGGCTTTTAATAAAGACACGCCACCAGCCGCCTCTGCGGGAAAAAATTTAAAGTTTCGGTGGCCATATTCCATACCGCGCATCAGTTCACTCACGGAGGAAATACCGGGTAAAAATGGCACAGACGAACTTTGTGCAGCCTGCAGTAACTTATCGGTCGCACCAGGGGAAATCATAAACTGGCAACCCATATCTTCAGATAATTTTAGTTGCTGCTCTTTACACACACTGCCTGTGCCCACAATGGCATCAGGAACATGTTTAACAATCTGCTGAATACCTTCAACTGCCGCTTCTGTTCTCAGAGTTACCTCCAAGACTTTTAGGCCGCCAGCTACTAACGCCTCGGCCAAGGGAACTGCATCTTCCACTCGATTTAAAGTAATGACTGGTATCACTGGATTACCAGCTAATAAATTATGCACTAACAACTCCTTAAATTTGCTGTAGCTTTTTCGCCGCACCGAGAAGACCTAGATTGCTACGAATCACTAGATAGACAGGTATTGGCTGAAGATAACTGACAAAGCGACCTTTGTCCTCAAACTTGCTGCGAAAACCGCTGTTGATAAAAAATGTTTGAAAGCGGGGAATTACACCGCCAGCAATATAGATGCCACCCTTGGCACCAAAGGTCAGCGCCAAATTGCCCGCCGCTGAACCCATACCCTCACAGAACATATTCAATGTCTGTAGTGCTTTGTCATCGTTATTGTCCAATGCCGCTGCGACCACTTCTGCCGGGGTTTCAAACTGGGCGTCTGCGCCTTCAATGGAGCACAGAGCCCTATAAATATTGAGAATACCTTTGCCCGAGAGCAGTCGCTCTAATGACACGCGGCCATAGCGGTCTCGCAGGCAGTTAACCACTGCACTCTGCGCATCATCAATGGGCGCATAGTCTGCATGGCCGCCCTCGGTATCAACAACATGGTAGCCATCAGAATGGCGAACCAAACCCGCGACACCCAGACCAGTTCCTGCCCCTAATATACCGATTGGCTTGCTATCAACGCCGTCGTTGCCACCCACTTTCACCAGATCTTCAACGCCGAGTTCTGTAATGCCGTGGGCCACGGCTTCAAAATCGTTAATCACAGACAGCTTTTCACAACCCAGCAATTGCTTGAGTTGAGTCTTGGTAAACTTCCAGTGACTATTGGTAAAGGCTATCTCCTCACTGTCAGCAGGGCAGGCCACCGCCATGCAAACATTAGCTGGCGCATTATCCCAACCAGTGGCTTTGGCTATCTCCGAAAGCAGCCCACCAATTAAATCGGCAAACTGGGGATACTCTTCCACGGAATGGTGAAACTCATACTTGCTCTCTAAACTGCCATCATTTAGCAGCGCCGAAAATCGGGCATTAGTGCCACCGATATCTGCCACCAGATTCCAGTTTGTACCCATCAGTTATACCCCGCCAAACAGGTATGAAGCGCCCTGCTCTGCATTGCTAATATTATCGCGGTTGATGGTAAAGAACTCACGACCACAGCCGCGCTGGCCAGCATCAGATTGCGGCGCTGCTTTGCGGGCTTCCAGCTCAGCCACATCACCGATAAACAGCAATTCACCAGTGGTTGCATTAACACGAATAATATCGCCATCCTGCAACTTGGCCAGCAAACCATCTTCAGATGCCTCCGGCACCAGATGGATTGCCGCTGGCACCTTACCTGAGGCTCCCGACATACGGCCATCAGTAACCAGGGCTATTTTGTGCCCTCTGTCCTGCAAGGTGCCAAGGAAAGGCATTAGTTTATGGAGTTCAGGCATACCCAGGGCTTTGGGACCCTGATAACGCACCACAACAACGCAGTCTCGATCCAGAGAGCCAGACTTAAATAAAGGCTCCAGACTATCCTGATCATCAATCACCACAGCTGGTGCTTCAACTATCTGGTTTTCAATGGCCACTGCCGAAACTTTGATCACACCGCGACCCAGATTGCCGCTCAACAAACGCAGGCCACCCTCTTTAGAAAAAGCCTTATCAACAGTGGTTAGTACCTCTGTATCCAGAGGCAGTATGGGAGACTCCTGCCAGAAAATTTTATTGTTGGCATCCAGTTTTGGCTCATGGGTAAAGTCAGAAAAATTGGTACCCCAGGAAGTCTTGGCATCGCCATGCATAAAGCCGCCATCCAATAGCTGTCGGAATAAGCAACTAGTGCCTCCCGCCGCATGGAAATGATTTACATCGGCCTGGCCATTAGGGTAAACCTTGGCTAATAGGGGCACTGCAGCAGATAGCTCAGAGATATCATCCCAGTTGAGTAAAATCCCTGCCGCTCGGGCAATTGCCACCAGGTGCATGCTGTGATTAGTCGAGCCACCGGATGCCAGCAGAGCAACAGTGCCATTGACAATAGCTCGCTCATCGACAATTTCACCCACCGGCCGATAATCATTGCCCAACGCCGTGATACGCGCCAACTGATACCCAGCTTCAGCGGTTAGCTTTTCTCGCAGTGGGTTTTCAGGATTAACAAAAGAGCTACCGGGCATTTGCAGGCCCATGGCCTCAAGAACCATCTGGTTACTATTAGCTGTGCCGTAAAACGTACAGGTACCAGCACTGTGGTAAGACTCTAGCTCTGCTTGTAATAGCTCTTCACGGCCAATTTTTCCTTCGGCATAGAGCTGGCGAATGCGCTGCTTTTCTTTATTGGGCAACCCAGATTCCATAGGGCCAGCTGGAACAAATAGTGCGGGTAGGTAGCCGAAGCTGAGCACGCCCATCATCAGGCCGGGAACAATCTTGTCGCAAATACCCAGAGCCAATACACCATCGAACATCTGATGAGACAGTGACATTGCGGTGCACTGGGCAATCAGGTCTCGACTCAGCAGGCTTAGCTCCATGCCATCCTGACCCTGAGTCACGCCATCGCACATAGCCGGAACGCCACCTGCAACCTGAGCAGTGCAACCAATCTCACGCATTGCCTTCTTAAGCTGATCCGGATAGGTCGCATAGGGCTGGTGAGCTGACAACATATCGTTATAGGAAGTAACAATCGCCATATTACCAGCTTCCATCATCCGCAGGCTATTTTTATCCTCTTCGCCACAGGCAGCAGCGCCATGGGCCAAGTTGCCACAGCTTAACTTGCCTCGCTCGGGGCGGTTGTTATGATCTTCCGCGATCTGACGTAAATAATCAGCGCGCAAAGAAGCGCTGCGCTCTATAATGCGCTGGGTAACAGCGGCGATTTGGGGGTTGATCTGGCCCATAATGACTCCGACATGATATTGAGCTAATTGTAACAAAATTACATAAATTAGCCATATTTAATCCGCTATACTGGGAATAAATGTAATTTTATTACATATGCCCTTGGTAGCAGAGATAGTTCAACGGCGCCGATTTTACGCCTTTAATCATCAGTCTCAAACAGGAAATAAGTCACAGATGAATGACAAATCTTACTCACCCACCTCCACCCTCGCTTGGTCTAATCTGGAAACACAGGCCAGTGTCGCTAATGGGGTTCGTATTACGGAGCTATTTGACGCAGATCCCCAGCGGGTCGAGAATCTCTCGGTGACTAGTGGCGAGTTATATTTAGATTTTTCAAAGAATTTGCTCAGCGATAAAGTTTGGTCAGCGCTTCTAGCTCTGGCAGGACAGTCCCCATTGCAGAGTCACCGCGCGGCCATGTTTTCTGGTGAGCCAATCAATAACACCGAAAACCGCGCTGTTTTGCACGCTGCCCTGCGCGCTGAGCTTGAAGATGCTAATAGCAATGCCGAGAGAAATCGTATCGCTCAGGTAAAAGAGCAACTGCAAGCGGTGAAGCGAGCCAGCGATAAAATTCGCGCCGGCCAATGGCTTGGCAGCACTGGCAAAGCTATTACTGATGTGGTGAATATCGGTATTGGCGGGTCTGATCTGGGCCCCAAACTGGCCTGTGCAGCTCTGGAAGAATATTCCCATGCAGAACTAAACCTGCACTTTATCTCTAATGTTGATGGCGCAGAAATACTCACTACCCTTAAGAGACTCAACCCAGAAACCACGCTGGTGGCACTGGCGAGTAAAACCTTTACCACTCAGGAAACTCTCTTAAATGCCAAAACGGCAATTAACTGGTTTGCCGATACCCTGGGGCTGGACAATGCTCAGAGCAGCAGCCACTTTGTTGGCCTCACCGCCAATCCAGACAATGCAATGGCCTATGGCATTCCCGAAGATCAAATACTGGAGTTTGCCGAATGGGTTGGTGGACGTTACTCACTGTGGTCAAGCATTGGCCTGTCTATTGCGATTAGCATCGGCTTTACCCAATTTGAACAGATGTTGGCCGGCGCGCGGGAAATGGATCTGCATTTTCAGCAAGCACCCCTAGAAAGTAATATGCCGGTAATAATGGCATTACTGGGTATCTGGTACAGCAACTTCCTGAAAGTCGAATCTACAGCGGTGATTCCTTACTGCGAGCGTTTGCTTTTACTACCCTCCTACCTTCAGCAACTGGATATGGAAAGCAATGGCAAGTCGACCGCGCTAAATGGCGAACCAGTAGACTATGACACGGGAGCCATACTCTGGGGGCAGACGGGTACCAATGGCCAACATGCGTTTTTCCAGCTACTGCATCAGGGCACTAGAACTGTGCCTATCGATTTTATCGCCGCGGCCAAAGATAACCTTAGCAATGAGGAACATCATCGGGTACTGCTGGGTAATATGCTAGCGCAGTCGTCGGCTCTAATGACCGGGCAAGCCGCTTCCGAGGGCCAGCAACACAGGTTCTATCCCGGCAACAAACCCTCTAATACGCTGCTATTAAAGCAGCTGTCCCCGAAAAATTTTGGCGCACTGGTGGCGCTCTATGAGCATAAAGTTTTTGTTCAGGGCAGCATCTGGAATATCAATTCCTTTGACCAATGGGGTGTGGAACTTGGCAAGAAGATGGCCAATGAGTTGCTGGGAGAGAATGCCGAGACCGCCAAGTTTGATCCCTCAACTAAAGCGCTATTCGCGTATATCGCCAATAATAGCTAATATCTTGAGGTTAAGATTGCAGGGTTTAAATTGAAAGCTTAGGCGCGCAGCTCTTTAGGCAGCGAAAAGCTGATATTTTCTACTATACCGTTCAACTCTTCAGGTGGCTTGGCTCCTAATTCAACCAACCGATTAATGACATCCTGAACCAAAACCTCTGGTGCGGAAGCGCCAGCGGTCAGGCCAATTGAATTGGTGTTTTTAAGCCAGCCTGACTGAATATCCTGAGGGCCATCGATCAAATAGGCCTCACAGCCACAGCGCTCTGCCAACTCCCGCAGACGATTAGAATTAGAGCTGGCCACAGAACCCACCACCAGCACCAGATCAGATTCAATGGCCAACTGCTTAACTGCATCTTGGCGGTTCTGGGTGGCATAACAAATATCGTCTTTGCGGGGCCCGCAAATCAGCGGGAATTTCTTACGCAGCGCATCAATGACCAGCGCAGTATCATCCATTGACAAGGTGGTTTGAGTCACAAATGAAAGTTTATCCGGGTCTTCGACCTCAAGAGCCACAACATCTTCTTCATTCTCTACTAAATAGATTTTTCCACCTGTGGACTGGTCATACTGACCCATAGTACCCTCAACTTCAGGGTGCCCAGCATGGCCAATCAATATGCACTCCATGCCATCACCAGAGTATTTGGTCACCTCAATATGAACCTTAGTTACTAGAGGGCAAGTGGCATCAAATACTTTTAAATTGCGCTGAGCAGCTTCTTTTTGCACCGCCTGAGAGACCCCATGGGCGCTAAAAATAACAATCACACCATCGGGAATTTCATCGAGTTCATCGACAAACACTGCGCCGCGGTTGCGCAATTTATCAACGACAAATTTATTGTGCACCACCTCGTGCCGCACATAGATAGGCGCACCAAATACATCCAGAGCGCGGTCGACAATATCAATAGCACGGTCAACGCCAGCACAAAAACCACGAGGGTTGGCTAGCTTAATATCCATTAATGCACCTGACCTGGGGAGACCTTAAGAATATTTACTCGAAAGAGAATATTCTGCCCCGCCAAAGGGTGATTAAAATCTACCATTATCTCTTTATCGCCCAGTTCAACGATGACACCCGGCAGTTCGCCGTCACCGTTCTGGAAAGAGTACATAGCGCCAATTTCAAGTTCATCGTCATTAAAATTACCGCGGTCAACCGCCTGCACATTTTCTGGGTTGTGCTGGCCGAAGGCGTTTTCCGGAGCAATGGTAAACTCGCGCTCATCCCCATCAGCCAGGCCCTTTAATACAGCCTCAAAGCCCGGCAATAAATTGCCATCGCCCACTCTAAAGGTTGCAGCTTTGCCCTCGAAATTAGAATCCACCACGTGCCCATCCTCTAATGCCAAAGAAAAATGCAGAGTCACGCTGGTTCCAGTATCAACAGTTATAGTCATAATAAAATTTTATTTGCTCTCAGCCTCGGGGCTGTCTGGCTTATTAATAAAGCCGTCCAAAATCAGAAGTACCGCTCCTACCGAGATACCGCTATCGGCAATATTAAACGCAGGAAAGTGACTTCCAGACCAATGAAAATCTAAAAAGTCGACTACATAACCCAAGGTTAAGCGGTCATAGAGATTGCCTAGTGCCCCACCTAAAATAAGCGCCAAAGCTAAACCCTCTAGCTTGCGCTGCACTGGCAGCCTCGCAATCCAAACAGTAATCACAATGCTAATAACCGCAGCCAACAAGCTAAAAGCCCAGCGCTGCCAACCACCGGCATCACTCAAAAAGCTAAAGGCGGCCCCATAGTTGTGAGCCCGCACCAAATTAAAAAAGCTGGTGAAGAATTCACCCTCACCATAAGCATAGCGCTCCATAATCCACAGCTTACTGAATTGGTCCGACAGCAACACAGCCGCGGCAATTGCGAACCAAACCAATGTAGTGGGATGCAACCTAAGCATAATATCGAGCTTCTGCCTGACCGCTAATATTGCTGATACAGCGCCCGCAGACATCTGGATGGTCGGCATTGCTGCCCACATCATCTATAAAGTGCCAGCAGCGTACGCATTTTTTAGCTTCAGATCGCTTTAGCGAAACTTTTAAGCCGTCCATTAATGAATCTTCAGCGTCATTGGCATTGTCCAGGCTAGATAATGTCGCCTTTGAGGTAATGGTCACAAAACGCAACTCATCCCCCAACTTAGCCAGGGATTTTCTCAGCTCTGGATCGGCAAAAACCTCAATATCTGCTTCAAGGGAGCCTTTAACATTGCCCTGTGTACGCTGATCTTCAATGACCTTATTAATGGCCTCTTTAGCTTGCAAAATAACCGCCCAGTCCTGCTTACTAATAGCTTCATTATCACCCAACCGCTGCAATGGGTACCATTCGGCAACGAACACCGAACTACTGCGGTCACCGGGCATAAAGTCCCATATCTCGTGAGCAGTAAAACTCAGGATAGGCGCAATCCAACGCACAAAGGCCTCAGCGATCTGGTGCAATGCAGTCTGAGCAGATCGACGGGGCAGGCTGTCTTCAGCACAGGTATAAATTCTGTCTTTGATAATATCCAGATAGAAACCACCCATATCCCGCACACAGAAGTTGTGCAGCTTTTGATAAATCTGGTGGAACTGGAAATTATTATAATCATCAATAATTTCATCTTGCAGCTGCGCCGCACAGTCAATGGCCCAGCGATCCAGGGCCAACAAGTCACCGTGATCAACCGCGTGCTGCACCGGGTCAAAACCATCGATATTAGAGAGGAAATAACGGGCTGTGTTGCGGATACGGCGATAGGACTCACCGGCGCGCTTAAGAATCTCTTCCGATACGGTCATCTCAGCACTGAAATCAGCGCTGGCAACCCAAAGGCGCAGCACATCGGCACCCAGTTCATTGATAACTTTCTGGGGCGGGATCACATTGCCAATCGATTTGGACATCTTGCGCCCATTCTCATCAACCGTAAATCCGTGGGTCAGCACTGCTTTGTAGGGAGCAGTACCATTAATGGCAATTGCCGTTTTCAGGGAAGACTGGAACCAGCCACGATGCTGATCAGAGCCCTCAAGGTATAAATCGGCTGGGTACTGCAGCTCTTCACGGGCAGCAATAACTGAGGCATGGGTTACACCGGAATCAAACCAAACGTCCAATGTATCTGTAACTTTCTGGTAGTTGTCGGCATCTGCACCCAGCAACTCAGCCGCCTCTATTTCGTACCAGGCATCAATACCGGCATCTTCTACCAGCAGGGCAACTTTTTCGATCAGTGCAGGGGTATCCGGATGAATCTCACCAGTCTGCCTGTGCACAAACAGTGCAATGGGAACGCCCCAGGTACGCTGGCGAGAAACACACCAGTCGGGGCTACCATCTAACATACCTTCAATGCGGGCCTGGCCCCATTCCGGGTGCCAGGCAACATCTTTAATCGCCGCTTTGGCTTTATCCAAAAGGCCATTTTTATCCATCGAAATAAACCACTGGGGTGTGGCTCTGTAAATCAGTGGGGTCTTGGTTCGCCAGCAATGGGCATAGCTGTGAGTGATTTTGCCACAGGCCATGAGTTTATTTTTTTCGCCAAGAACCTCAATAATATGTTCTTCGACCTTGTAAACATGTTCACCGGCAAACAGCTCCACATCATCCCGGAACAAGCCATTATCCATCACATAGTTAAGGGTGCCAATGCCGTACTGCTTGGCCACGGTGAAATCTTCCATGCCGTGATCTGGCGCTGTATGCACACAGCCAGTACCAGCATCGGTAGTAACATGATCTCCCATTAATACAGGAATATTGAGCTCGTAGAACGGATGCTCGGCAATGAGATTCTCCAGCGCTGCACCCTGACACGTCGCCAACACTTTGTAGTCTTCAATCTCCAGACGCTGCATAACAGATTCCAGCAGTGACTGAGCAAAGATCAAGCGAACTGGCCCAGACTCTGTTTGGCACTGCACCAGATTGTATTCCAGCTCCGCGCCCATAGAAATCGCCTGGCTACTCGGAATAGTCCAAGGCGTTGTGGTCCATATTAGTACATTCACTGACCCTTCTCCTGCCAGGCTACCAAAGGCAGAAGTAAGCTTTTCCAACTGCGCTGCTTCGCTCACAGGATAGGCCACATCAATTGAGAAGGATGTTTTATCCTGATATTCCACTTCGGCTTCCGCCAGAGCAGAGCCACCAACCACGCTCCAATAAACCGGCTTATAGCCTTTCACCAGATGGCCGTTTTCAGCGATTTTGCCCAGAGCACGGATAATATCTGCCTCAACACCAAAATTCATGGTCAGATAGGGCCGCTCCCAATCACCAAACACACCGATACGAACAAAGTCTTTGCGCTGCCCCTCCACTTGCCTCATGGCATAGTCGCGACACTTTTGACGGAAGGTGGAGTAGTCAACTTTGACTCCGGCCTTGCCCACTTTCTTTTCAACATTGTGCTCGATAGGCAGGCCATGGCAGTCCCAGCCGGGGATATAGGGTGCATCAAAGCCGCTGAGAGTGCGCGACTTCACCACAATATCCTTCAAGGTTTTGTTTACCGCATGACCCAGGTGAATATCACCATTGGCATAGGGAGGGCCATCGTGAAGAATATACTTTTCACAACCAGCACGAGCCGTTCTGATCTGCTGATACAGGTTAGTCTCTTGCCATTGCTTGAGAATCCCTGGCTCCCGTTGAGCCAGATTGGCACGCATAGGGAAGTCAGTTTTGGGCAGGTTCAATGTTGCCTTGTAGTCCATTGGGTCGCTCATATCAGCCTTAATTTATGCTCTCTTTCGTGCCTGCAAACCAGGCTTTAATATGTTTAACATCTCGCTGGATACTCTCCACAAGCTTATCCAACGTCGTAAATTTTTCTTCATCGCGAATCTTGGTAACAAACTCAACGTCAATTCGACGGCCATAGATATCGCCGGTAAAGTCCAGCAGATGCACTTCTAGTATAGGCTTAAGTAAATCACCCACCGTCGGCCGGATTCCTACATTCGCCGCGCCCTGATAAACAATACCATCTAACTCTACCAACACAGCGTAGACCCCAGACAGTGGTGCGCTGTAGCGATTAAGCTGCACATTAGCCGTGGGGAAGCCAAGTTCTCGACCCAACTGCTGGCCATAAACTACTCGCCCTTTTATAGAAAAGGGCCGGCCCAATAACCGGCAAGCACGATCAAAATCTGCCTGCTGTAAAATTTGCCGAATCAAGGTGCTGCTAACCCGCTCACCATCAATCTCTAAGGTCTCAGTATCCTGTACTGTGAAGCCACAGGCTTGGCCCATTTGAGATAGCATTGTGAACTCGCCCTTGCGATCACAGCCAAAACGGAAATCATCACCAACAATCAAATGCTGAGTGCCGAGCCCATCGACCAACACCAGCCGAACAAATTCTCTGGCAGTCAGATGACTCAATGCACGATTAAACTGCAGACAAAGCACATGGTCCACACCAAACTCCAGCAGAGCATCGACCTTTTCTCGCAATCGCATCAGCCTTGCTGGCGCTTTTTCCCCAGAAAAAAACTCCTGAGGCTGAGGCTCAAAAGTCATGACCACCGAGGGCAGCTTGAGTTGCGCCGCTTTTTCTTTTACCTGCTGGAGAATAGCCTGATGACCCAGATGCACTCCATCGAATGAACCAATGGTAACCACCGATCGCTGATCGAATGACCGCAAGCTCTGCAAGTCGCGAATAAAGGTCATTTTGCTAGGTTCTAAAGCCAACGTCATCACTCTCCACACAGGGCATTGAGTATACCTAGCAAAGCGCCTTAAGGTAAGGGATAGCACCAGATTGGTGCCTACAAATTAGCGGTGTTTTATAGGTGCCTGAATCTAGCTCTCAGAGGTCGTCGCTTTCGATGGTCCACGCAAATCTGCCAACCTGAACCCAGTGACAAACAAGCATGCCATATAGGCTATAAATCCGGCCCCACAGAGCGCGGCAATATTAGAGCTGCGCTGCCACCAAGAGAGCTGCTGCCAGAAAGCTGCATCAAGTGCACTCTGGTAATTAGCCAGCCAAAGCAATACCAGCACCATAATACCAACCGAAAGCAGTAAACTCACAAAGAAGCGCAACCAGTGAGTAGAGCAGGAATAGATATCTTTCTTGCGCAGATAGATAAATAACAGTAGCGCATTTAGAAAAGCCGACACTGAAGTAGCCGCAGCTAACCCCACATGGCCAATCTGCCAGTAATGGTGCAACGGCAACACAAACAGCAGGTTAAGCACCATGTTAGAGACCATGGCAATCACACCAATACGCACTGGTGTGCGCATATCCTGACGAGCGAAAAAGCCCGGCGCCAGAACCTTTATCAGCATAAAGGCAACTAGGCCAACCGCATAGGCACGCAGGCTTAAAGTCGCCATAGACATATCTCGCGCGGTCATAACATCGCCGTAATAAAACAGGGTCACCAAAATCGGCTCTGCTAATAAAACCAATGCAGCCGCCGCAGGCACTGCAATAATTAGCACCATCTTTAATGCCCAGTCGAGCGTCTCAGAATAGGCCTGTTTAGAATCGGCCGCATGATGGCGCGACAGATTGGGCAGAATCACCGTCGCAATAGCTACCGCAAACACTCCCAGAGGCAATTCCGACAGACGATCCGAATAGTAGAGCCAAGACACGCTGCCTGTGGGTAAAAAGGTTGCCAGCATGGTGTCCAGCAGTAAGTTAATCTGGCTTACCGAAACCCCGAAGATTGCCGGCCCCATAAGAGCTAAAATCTTGCGCACCCCCTTATCCTGCCAGTCCACTTTTGGTGTCGGCAGCATATGAATACGATGCAGAAATGGCAGCTGAAAAATCAGCTGCACCACACCAGCCATAAAAACACCCCAAGCCAAGGCATAGGCAGGCTCATCAAACAGCGGTGCAGCAATCAAAGCCGCCGCGATTAATGTAGCATTGAGCAAAAGAGGGGTAAAAGCAGGCACCGCAAAACGGTCATAGCTATTAAGAATCGCCCCAGCTACACCAGTCATGGATATAAACAACAAATAGGGGAAAGTAATTCGCAACATATCTGCTGTGGCAGTAAACTTAGCGGGATCGTCAAAAAACCATTTCGGGGCAAAGATCGCTGCCATCACCGGCGAGGCCAAAACAATTACCACCGTCAGCCCCAGCAAGCTAATACCCAAGGTACCAGTAACCCGATTGATTAGCTCTTTAACCGCTGCCTGACTGCCCTTCTCACGATACTCCCCAAGAATGGGTACAAAGGCCTGAGCAAAAGCGCCCTCGGCAAACAGGCGGCGAAAAAAGTTGGGGATTTTAAAGGCAACAAAGAACACATCAGCCAACGCCTCAGCGCCAATCACTCGAGCAAAGATGATATCCCGCGCCAGACCCATAAACCGCGACAACATAGTAAAGAAGCTGACCACGCCACTGGAGCGCAGTAGCCCGCTATCTTTGGTCTTTTGCTCTTTTGCGACGGAATCCTGAGTCAACAACATGGCCTTTGTGAGAGGTAACAGTGCTGCAGTTTAACCATCGGCGGCAACTTGGCCAAGCTAAACTGAGAAACGATATAGGATAAGGCCCATAGGGATGAATGGCCGGTTTACCCAGCCTGTGCAAATGACTGCTAATTAGCTCTAAAATTGGGTTGAATATCCCGAAATAACCCTGTATATTTCCGCGCCTTCAATGGGACCCTTTGAAAGGAGAAATTTCAGGTGGCCAATACAGTACAAGCAAAAAAACGCGCACGCCAAAACGAGAAACGCCGCCAGCATAATGCCAGCCTGCGCTCTATGGTTCGCACCTATTTAAAGAAAGTCGACGCAGCTCTTGAGTCTGGCGACCACGCCGCATCTCAAGCAGCTTACGATGCTGCTGTTCCAGTTATCGATCGCATGGCAGACAAGGGCATTATTCATAAGAATAAAGCCGCTCGCCATAAGAGTCGTTTGAACACGAAAGTGAAGGCCCTCGCTGCTTAATTAGCTATGCTTGGATCAGAAAAAACCGGCTTCTTGCCGGTTTTTTTGTGTCTAAAGGAAAGAGCTGGACTGGAGTAATAGACTGTATAACCGATCGGAGTCATCCTGAACCCAGACAGCCAAACATCAAGCAGTAATATGCCCAGCGATAAACGCCTGCACAGCAGCCTGATCATTATTCAGCACTGTAAACCGCTCCTCCCGCTCAAATAAATCAGTCATATGAGCTGGCAATTCCGGATCATGGGGGTAACCAGCTTCCTTGACCGCGTCCGGGAATTTAGCCGGATGGGCCGTAGCTAATGTAACCACAGGCGTTTCAGCATTAGTGCGGCACTGACGCGCAGCCTCAAGACCAATGGCAGTGTGAGGGTCAAGTAAATAGTCACAGTCTGCATAGGTATCGCGAATAATCTTCACCATACCCTCGTTATCGCAGCGATAACTTGAGAAAAGCTCTCGCGCTCGAGAAAGCGCCGTATCACTTAAATCCATATGGCCCGCTTTAGCATCGGCCATTAACCCTGCAATAGCAGCACCATCACGATCATAGAGATCGAACAGCAGACGCTCAAAATTACTTGAGATCATAATATCCATGCTCGGTGCCAAGCTCTGCTCCAGAGGACGAGTGCTGTGGTCATTATCACTAATGCAGCGATGTAAAATATCGTTCTGGTTGGTGGCAATCACCAACTGCTCTATAGGCAAACCCATCTTATGGGCCAGATAGCCGGCAAAGATATCGCCAAAATTACCCGTGGGCACTGAGAAAGAAACCTTGCGTGCAGGGCCACCTAGGGACAGGGAAGCCCAAAAATAGTAGACAATCTGCGCCATAATCCGCGCCCAATTAATCGAATTAACCGCGACTAGCTGACGGCCATCAGGCAGAAATGATTGGTCGGCAAAGCTGGCTTTGACCATATTTTGGCAGTCATCAAAGTTACCATGCAGTGCCAGGTTATGAATATTGTCAGCCATCACAGTGGTCATCTGGCGGCGCTGCACCTCAGAAACACGTTTATGGGGGTGAAGAATAAAAATATCTATATTGCTACAGCGGCGACAGCCTTCAATGGCGGCAGAGCCAGTATCACCAGAGGTCGCCCCCATAATGACTACTCTTTGGTCGCGCTTTTCCAATGTGTAATCCAGTAGATTACCCAAAAATTGCAGGGCAAAATCTTTAAAGGCCAAGGTGGGGCCATGAAACAGCTCCAAAATCCATTCGTTGTGCCCCGTCTGTACCAAGGGAGCAATACCGTTGTGACGGAACGTGGAGTAGGAATGATCAATCAGCTTTTTTAGGTCTTGCTCAGGGATGGCGCCATCGACAAATGGTGTCATTACCTTGAGCGCCAAATCCTGATAGGACAGACCGGCCCATGAGGCAATCTCTTCCCGACTAAACTGAGGCAACTGCTCAGGCACAAATAGCCCACCATCGGGGGCTAACCCAGTGAGAATAACGTCTTCAAAACTTTTCGGCTCTACACCACCTCGGGTACTGACAAATTTCATTTACTGGTCCAAATGTTCGACACGAATAAAAGTGACACTACCGCGCACAGTCTCAAGTTGCTCAATATGCTCAACAGCGGCATCCAGAAGCTTTTCTTTAGTAACGTTGGTAAGAATAATGACATTGACATAATCCTCCCCTGCCGGTTGCTCCTTCTGAATAATAGCCTCAATACTAATACCGGCATTGGCCATTATTCCAGTGATATCGGACAATACTCCGGGCTTGTCCAACGCTGAAAAGCGGATATAAAAACTGGTTTCAATATCCTGAATAGCCATAATTGGCTGAGTCTGCAGAGCTGTGGTATTGCAGCCTAAAGCCGGCACCCAGCTATCAGCGCCAGCCCCCATGGTGCGGGCCACATCGACAATATCAGCAAGCACTGAAGAAGCGGTGGGCTCAGAACCAGCACCTGGACCATAGAATAAGGTGGTACCCACGGCATCAGCATTAACCATCACCGCATTGGAGACATCATTCACCCCGGCAATCAAACAGCTCTCAGGCACCAGAGTCGGATGAACACGCAGTTCAACTCCCTGACCAGTCTGCCTGGTAATGCCCAGATGTTTAATGGCATAGCCCAGCTCGCGGGCATAGGACACATCCTGAGGTTCTAGCTTAGTGATGCCGTCGGTATAAATACCATCCAAACTTAAGGGCATACCAAAGGCGAGAGAGGTCATAATCACCAGCTTATGGGCGGCATCGATACCTTCCACATCAAAGGTTGGGTCAGCCTCGGCATAACCTTTTTCCTGAGCCTCAGTGAGCACATCGGCAAACTCTCGGCCCTTGCTATCCATCTCCGAAAGAATAAAGTTAGTAGTGCCATTAATAATGCCCGCCAGCCAGTTGATTCGATTGCCCGACAAACCCTCACGCAGCGCTTTAATAATAGGGATGCCACCAGCCACCGCCGCTTCATAGGCAACAATCAGACCTCGGGCTTCAGCCGCAGCAAAAATTTCCATACCGTGCTGAGCAATCAGCGCCTTATTGGCGGTGACCACATGTTTGCCGTTCTCCAGAGCAGTCATCACCAGCTTATGGGCCACATCAGTGCCACCAATCAGCTCAACAACAATATCTATGTCAGGATTTTTAGCGACATCAAATATGTCTCGACTGACATCAGTGCCATTGGTGTCGCAATTTGGATTATCGCGACGAGCGCCCACCTGCGAGATCACAAGATCGCAGTTGGCACGTGAATTAATCTGTTTTGAATTGCGGCCTAAAACGTTATAAACGCCGGCACCGACTGTGCCTAATCCGCAGATGCCGATATTTACCGATCGCACCTTATTTTCCCCGCGCTATTTAAAGTGAATCGGCGCTTCAAAGCACCGATTTGTCATGATGAGCTATGTTAGGTTCACCCCTAACCCATCAGTTATGCAATTTTATACTATTACAGAAAATATTCAGGGTTATTTTTAACTGAATCGCCAAGGAATACCGGCAGATTTTAGCTATCGGATGCAGTCAATCCCAAGATTTTGGCAAAGCCCTTAGGGGGCTGATATCCGGGCAGCATAGTGCCGTCCATTAGCACTATCGCAGGGGTACCCGTCACACCTATTTTCCGACCCAATGCAAAATGATCAGCAACAGGATTATCGTCACAGGTAGCACTGGCAACAGACTGCCCATTTTTGGTTTGAGTCAACGCGGTTTGCTGATCCTTCGCACACCAAGCACTGGTCATTTTGTCGTAAGCTTCGGAGGGAATACCGGCTCTTGGATAAGCCAGATATCTAACCTCTACCCCCATGGCATTAAGCTCCGGCACATCGCGGTGCAGCTTGCGGCAAAACCCACAATCTACATCGGTAAATATGTTCATAATCGCCTTAGTCGCGCCCTTGGGCTTAAAGATAATCATATCCCCTGTGTTTCTGTTGGCAAATATCTCACCTCGCTGCTTACTCAACTTAATATCGCGAAGGTCAACAAACTGCCCCGGGCGCACCTGATACAGGTTGCCATCAAAAAAGTGCTTACCATCCGCAGAGACGTAAAGTATCGGGCCACTACGAACCTGAACCTCGTAAAACCCCGGAACCGGCGCTTTTTCAACAACTGTATATTCGAACTCAGAGCGCGCTGACTTGAGCTGCGCAACAATGGCATCGCTCACGAGCGTGGGCACCTCGGCAACAGCCTGCAGAGAAAACAAAGATAAGGTGACAGTAAATAGTGCAGGCATAGCACGGAGTATTAAGGTGCGTGGAGAAAGATATTTGTTTAGCAAAATAGAGTCCTGATTAGAAAATAATTACACCATTGGAGTCTTTCTGGCAAAAGGGGTTCCCTGCGAAAAAGCGCTTATCTCCAGTGTTTAAGACTGAAAAAGATAACTTTGGTGGAGCCGCAGAAACGGCTCTAGGCCACAAAATTTATAGGGCTTCTTCGCCTGTCTCGCCGGTGCGGATACGAATAACTTCATCTAGGGATGAAATAAATATTTTACCATCTCCAATTTTGCCAGTAGCAGCAGCTTTGGTAACGGCCTCAACAATGCTATCTACCATTTCTTGGCCAACAGCAATCTCAAGTTTGATTTTAGGCAGAAAATCTACCACATACTCAGCCCCGCGATAGAGCTCGGTATGGCCTTTCTGGCGGCCAAATCCCTTCACTTCTGTAACAGTTATGCCCTGCACGCCGATATCGGCCAAAGCTTCGCGAACATCATCAAGTTTAAACGGTTTAATAACAGCAGTAATCAATTTCATAATTCTTAATCTTCTACCTGGCTATACATTGAAAGTGTCAGTGTTAAAGATACCTGTTTCTCTGCAGAAATGCATCTGCACCGGCACAAAAGGTTACAGCAAAATTATAGCCATAAAAAAAACCGGGGCCCTAAGGCCCCGGCGAATATGCAGAGAGAAAATTTAAAACCGTCGTTTTAAATACTCAGGGGAGAGCACTAACCCTTTGCATTAACAAACTCAGGATAAGCTTCCATACCGCATTCTGCGATATCGACACCACTGAATTCTTCCTCTTCTGAGACTCGAATGCCCATAGTGGCTTTCAAGATACCCCAGACAATGGCACTAACTCCAAATACCCAAACAAAGATAGTTGCAGCGCCAATTAGCTGGCCAGAGAAAGACGAGCCCTCGTTAGTAATTGGTACTAACAACAGACCTAGTAAACCAACAACACCATGTACAGAGATTGCACCTACAGGGTCATCGAGCTTCAGCTTGTCCAGAGTTAAGATACTGAAGACAACTAATATGCCACCAGCAGCACCAAACAGAGTAGCCTGTAAAACATTAGGCGTAGAGGGCTCAGCAGTAATAGCTACCAGACCAGCCAGCGCGCCGTTAAGGGCCATAGTTAGGTCAGCTTTGCCAAATAGCAGACGAGCCACCAGAAGTGCACCTATCAGACCACCAGAAGCAGCAGCATTAGTGTTCATAAACACAACAGCAACCGCATTGGCGCTTTCAACAGAAGCAGTAGCCAGAACAGAACCACCATTAAAGCCGAACCAGCCCAACCAAAGGATAAAGGTACCAAGCGTTGCCATTGGCAGGTTAGCGCCAGGAATAGCGTTTACTTGGCCGTTTGGACCATACTTCCCTTTACGGGCACCTAACAGCAAAACACCAGCAAGAGCAGCAGATGCACCAGCCATGTGAACAATACCGGAACCAGCGAAGTCAGAGAAACCAAGATCACCCAAAGTGTACATACCGAAAACAGAGCTTCCACCCCAGGTCCAAGCGCCTTCCATTGGGTAGATAAAGCCAGTCATCACTACGGCGAAGGCTAGGAATGCCCAGAGCTTCATGCGCTCAGCTACAGAGCCTGAAACAATAGACATAGCAGTGGCAACAAACACAACTTGGAAGTAGAAGTCAGCAGAGGGAGCATAGGTAGCTGGGTCTTCTGAACCAGTCGCGCCATCACCAGTGATAGAGCTTAGGAAGTAATCGCCTCCATACATAATGGCGTAGCCACAGACCATATACATGGTACAGGCAACCGCAAACAGAGCGATATTCTTGGTCAAGATTTCAGTGGTGTTTTTAGAGCGAACCAAACCAGCTTCGAGCATGGCAAACCCCGCTGCCATCCACATTACCAGGGCACCACACATCAAGAAATAAAAGGTATCTAGAGCGTATTGTAATTGAAATACATCAGTCATTTTTTAATCCTCAGGTTAGACCGCTTCAACGCCGGTCTCGCCGGTACGAATGCGAATAACTTCTTCAAGAGTTGTAATGAAAATCTTACCGTCACCGATTTTCCCAGTTTGTGCAGCGGAAGTGATCGCCTCAACAGCGCTTTCTACCATTTCGTCTGCCAGAGCGATTTCCAATTTAACCTTGGGCAAGAAATCCACTACATATTCAGCGCCGCGGTAAAGTTCTGTGTGGCCTTTCTGCCGCCCAAAACCTTTGACTTCCGTTACCGTTACACCAGCGACGCCTAGATCGCCCAGAGCCTCTCGCACTTCATCAAGCTTGAAAGGTTTTACAATTGCAGTTACTAGTTTCATAGGTATCTCCATTGGGTGGCCGTAGCCACCCGTTTAAATGAGCAAGATAGAATTCGAATTACAGAGACTTAGAAATAGTCAGAACAAACTCGTTGTCAGCAAACAGACCACCATCTTCCGATGAATCAATCCAGCTTAGATCAAAGCCAAGGCCTGCAGCTTCAGTGCTTAGAGACACTGAGTAGTCATCGGCTTCGTTAGCAGCGTCGTCAGCAGACATTGAGCCGTAATGGAATCCGAGGCTAAAGTCTTCGCTTAGAGCAACACCATAATCCAAATACAAATAGGTGCTTGACCCAGTAGAGGCGTAGTAGTCATCCGAAATAGCAAAACCGACAGTGGCATCGGCGAACGAAACGCTACCATAGAATTCTTCGAATTCTTCAGTAGTTGGGCCCTGTGGGTAGCCGTAGTACATGTAACCAACATCGAAGCTTACGTCATCAGAGAAAGAGCCACCGTAACCAGCGTAATAATCAAGCTCTAAGCCGCCACTAAAGTCAATGCTTGAAGCCCAAGTGCCTACATAGAAGCCGCTGTCGAAAGCCACATCGAATCCACCAGACAGAGCTTCACCGCCAGACTGATCAATACCACGGAAAAAATAGTCAGAACTCAAAGCGACATTTCCAGAAACTTCAGCGGACATTGCAGTGGCGCCAGACATCAGTGTTGCAGCAAAAATTACAGTTTTTAAAGCTTTCATAAGTACATCTCCCAAGACGTAAAGTTAAAAATACACATGTTAAGACAGAGCGATACCACCTGATTTTTTAATGGCTCAATTCGGATATTGCATTTACCGTGCCAAACTTAAAAACCAGCCAAATACAGGCTATTTTTGCTGTCGCAAGAGACATTTGAACCAGTTTGGTGCGTAAACAAGCCTGTGCCTGAATTTGGACGCACCAAATTGGACTAATGTGGCTCGTCTCTTAAACCCGACTGCATCAGTGGTGAAAGATTTGATAAAGTAGACAACCGAAAGGAGCCCAACAGATGAACCCAGAAGATATACACAAAGAAGTTTTAGAGCAGCTGAGCAAGAGCTTTGCCGGTGCCCAAGCCATAAGCAGCGAAGTGCAGGGGCACCTGCGCAGCGCCATGATGAGCACCTTTAAAAAGCTAGACCTGGTGACTCGCGAAGAATTTGATGCCCAGCGCGCCGTGCTAACGCGCTCACGGGAAAAAATAGACGCACTGGAACGCCAACTGGCAGACCTAGAGGCAGCTCTCTCCAACCAATAACCCGCAGCGACCCATCAGATGTCTGCACGAGTATTTGCCTGTGCCTTGGAAAGCTTGTGACAAGAAAGGAATCGCTTGCACTAAAAGGAATCAGTGCCATGTCACTCGCCACCGTGCAAACCCGCGCCAAACTGGGCATAGAGGCCCCCGCAGACTGGGTCGAAGTTCACCTCTCCAATACCGACCCGCTACTAGCGGAAAATAGCAACTGCAAAGAGCAGCCTAGATCGAGGTATCAGGCAAAGTCACACCACAGTGATAACAAAACTCCGCCTCAGGGTGGTGGCCAGTCCGCTCGCAAACATTGCAGCGACGATTATCGGAGACACTGTGCATCTGGGACGCAATCTCCGCAGTAAAGATACCAGTGGGGATCGCAATAATAGAATAACCCGTCAACATAGCCATGGTAGCAATCACCTGCCCCATCACAGTTTGCGGTGTAATATCGCCATAGCCCACGGTGGTAATAGTAACAATGGTCCAATAGATACTGCGCGGAATACTGGTAAAGCCATTCTCTGGGCCCTCAACAAAAAACATCAGGCTACCAAAAATAACGCTCAGCACCAGAACAACAGTAAAGAATACCAGCACCTTGCGCCGCGCCCCATACATAGACCGCAGCAAGATATTAGCCTCTGACAGATAGCGCACCAGCTTCAGTACACGGAACACCCGCAGCACCCGCAACAGACGTATTACCAGCCAGTAATTAGCTCCAGGCACTAATAGAGCGAGATAAGTAGGCACAATCGAGAGCAGATCTACGATGCCATAGAAGCTGAAAATATAATGTAGAGGCTTCGGTGAACAGTAAATTCTGGTCAGATACTCCAGCGAGAATAAAAGCGTAAAAAACCACTCCAATCGAAACAGCCAAACACCATAATCGCTGTTAATAGCCTCAATAGAATCCAGAATAATGGCCAGCACACTGAGCAAAATCAGGTAAATCAGCACGATATCAAAGTACTGTCCCGGAGGCGTGTCAGTGCCAAAAATAATGCGGTACAGCTTTTTTCGAAACGTCTCAGGAACCATCAGTACACCTTTAAAGGGAGATATTCTCTCGCGACCATTGTAGGCAGTAATAACAAGAATAACTATTGCCCGATTTTTTTACTATTTTTACCACTGAATCAGCGCGTTATTACAAAATTCCGGAGGACATAATGAAAAAATTAATCACAGGGCTAGCAACCACCCTTTTACTTCTCTTACTTCCCATCGCCGCCCACAGCCAACCAGAGCTAGCAGGCAGCCCAGAAGAATTGCGCCACTTTTTGCACCTCAGTCAACGCACCGTTAGCATTCAGGGGCAGGCCAAAGCAAAAGCCTACGCAGACAAAGCGATTATTAGTTTGGTCATTACCACTGAAGATAAGCTGCTCTCAAACTCCATCGCTAATAATACTGACCTGCGGGCATCTATCACTCAACAGCTCATCTCGGCAGAGATAAATAACAGCAGTATCAAAAGCTCTAAATTCTCCACCTCCTCCCAATATGGTTGGTTTGGCGATAAGCCCGACAGTTATGAAGTAATCAATCGTATGGCCATTAGCATTACCCAAGAGTCGCAACTGAAAGCAATAGCGACAGTGACAGACACCAAAGACGAAATAGAGCTTTCAAACACCACCTTTGAACATAACCAAAAAGAGGCCTACAAAAGCAAAGTCAAAAAGCAGGCACTGAGCAAAGTCATGGCGCAAAAAGCACTGTATGAATCTTCGTTGGGCGTAACACTGACCCCCATAGGTTTGCGCGAAAACAGGCTTCAGGTGCGGGGTACAAAAGGAGCAGAAGTGCTCGAAGAAATTCTTGTGACAGCCTCAAAAAGTAGCCGTAGCTACCACGACAAATCGATAGATTATTTACATGTTGCAGCACCAAAAAATGCGCCAGCATCCTTCGACGAAATAGTATACTCAGCACAAATTTATGTAGACTTCAGCGTTGTCCCAGACAACACTGACCAGCGGTTATCGAGACTATCTAGGACGAATAATGGATCTGTACCAAGGGTTGTTACTAATCTCCTCAATACATTTGTTGGCGGCAGCTGCACCGGGGCCAGATTTTGTATTGGTATCACAGCAGACTTTATCCAATGGCAAGCGTGCCGGCCTGCTGTGCAGCCTGGGCATAGCGCTTGGCCTCTCCATTCATATCCTCTACTCATCATTGGGGCTTGCAGCCATTATCGCCAACTCCTCGTCAGCTCTATGGGGCATCAAACTACTGGGTGGGTGCTACCTTATTTATTTGGGTATCAGCGGCCTGAGCGCAAGAGCGGCAAATAAACAGGCGATTGAGGTAACTGCAACCACGGAATTCTCTGCTCTAAAAACCATTGGCCTTGGCTTTCTGTGCAATGCCCTCAACCCCAAAGCCCCCATCTACTTTGTCTCTCTATTTACCGTAGTTCTATCCCAAGACACACCGGCCCAACATCTGGTGATTTATGGCCTATGGATGATGTTGCTGCAGTTGGCTTGGTTTTCTTTTTTAACTCTGCTTTTATCACGCCCTGTGGTCACGCGTAAATTTCAACGCATGGGACATTGGATTGATAGGTTGGCTGGCGGTGCCATGCTATTGTTAGGCTTAAAAGTTCTGGCAACAAGAACATCCTAATAATCTCCCAAGGGCAACCACTTGATTAATCAACGTATGGGCACCAAAGACTGGGTAATGTTATTGCTACTGTCATTTTTATGGGGCGGGTCATTCTTCTTTATCGGCGTGGCCGTCACAGAATTGCCACCGCTCACGATAGTCACATTGCGCGTGGGCCTTGCTGCCATGACATTGTGGGCCATCGCATTGTTAACAGGGTATGAACTACCTAAATCCCTCGCCCTTTGGCGGGCATTTTTTGTCATGGGGCTGATCAGCAATGCAGTGCCGTTCTCATTGATCGTATGGGGCCAAACCCATATAGGTGCGGGGCTCGCCTCCATTATTAATGCCGCAACACCATTATTTACCGTTTTGATTGCCGGTGTCTTTTTATCGGACGAACATATAACACCACAAAAAATTATCGGTGTGCTTGCTGGCTTAACTGGCGTAACAATTTTGATCGGCCCATCAGCCCTATTAGATGTCGGTGCCCACATGGACAAAAGCACTCTGGCTCAATTGGCCGTTATTGGTGCCGCAGTGTCTTATGGCTGCGCTACTGTTTTTGGCCGGCGCTTTAAAGCCATGGGCGTCAGCCCATTTAATACCGCAGCTGGCCAGGTCACTGGGTCCACCCTTATTTTATTACCAATGGTTATGCTCATTGAACGCCCATACGAACTTGCCATTCCCAGCGCGCGGGTGTGGCTGTCGATTATGTGCCTGGCAGTGTTCTCAACAGCACTGGCCTATATTTTATTTTTCCGCATATTAGAATCCTCCGGTGCCACTAATGTGGTGTTAGTGACCTTTCTAGCACCCGTCACCGCCAGCTTTCTCGGGTGGTTGGTGCTGGGTGAACAGCTGCATGGCAGATACTTTTTAGCTATGGCCATTATTGGTTTGGGGTTGGCCGCAATAGATGGGCGGTTATGGGCTAGGTTACGAGCCGCCAGCAAAAACATCTAAACCAAAATGCGGCTGTAGATGCCTGAGAGAAAAAGCTAAACTCTCAGTTTGAAAAAGAGTGACAGCCATGACCCAGACCAGTATCGAAATCACCCAGCCCGGCGCACCAGAAGTATTGCAACCCACCTCAAGGCCTCTGCCCGAGCCCGCCGAAAAGCAGGTGCTGATCCAAGTGGTGGCTGCCGGTATCAATCGCCCCGATGTGTTTCAGCGTATGGGCTTTTACCCTCCACCCCCAGGGGTCACGGATATTCCTGGCCTAGAAGTCTCTGGCACCATTGAAGCCGTGGGTTCTGGTGTTACTCGTTGGGCGGTTGGCGATCAGGTCTGTGCTCTATTAGCTGGCGGTGGCTATGCCGAATACGCTGTGGCAGAGGAGTCGCTGTGTTTGCCAATTCCCGATGGCCTTTCCCTATCCGATGCAGCAGCATTGCCCGAGACATGCTTTACCGTCTGGCACAATTTATTTGAGCGCGCTGAACTCAAATCGGGTGAATGGCTTCTGGTGCATGGTGGCTCAAGCGGCATTGGCACCACCGCCATTCAAATGGCCAGCGCCATGGGTGTGAATGTGGTTACCACCGCTGGCACCGATGAAAAATGCGCCACCTGCGAACAGCTGGGTGCTGTTAAAGCAATCAACTATCGTGAACAGGACTTTGTTGAAGTGTGCCAGGAGCTAACTGGCACAGGCGTTAATGTGGTGCTGGATATGGTGGGTGGCGACTATGTACAACAGAACTTTGCCGCCTGCGCCCCCAAGGCGCGCATTGTGAGTATCGCCTTTTTGCGAGGTTCCAAGGTCGAGGTTGATCTGCTGCCCTTAATGCTCAAACAACTCGTGCTGACGGGCTCTACTTTGCGTGTCCAGCCATTGGACAATAAAATCCGCATAGCCGCTGGGGTTGAAGCACAGGTTTGGCCATTGATAAAAGCGGGTAGCTTTAAGCCAGTGATTCACAGCCGCTTCCCACTGGCCCAAGCAAGCGACGCCCATGCCCTGATGGAGTCTAGCCAGCATATTGGCAAATTGCTGTTAGAAACCGCACAAGAGAACAGCTAATGGCCAACAAAGAATCAAGACTGGTCTATTCAACCGAGACCGGCCGAGTTAAAGATAACGACAAACCCCGCCGCAGCTATGATGGCGACGGCATTGTGCGCATTCGCCGTGAAACCAGTGGCCGCAAAGGTAAAGGTGTCACCACCATCTCTGGCATTGGTCTAGACGATGCAGCGCTAAAAACACTGGCCAAGCAGCTTAAACAAAAATGCTCCACCGGTGGCACTGTGAAAGATGGCGTGATTGAGATTCAGGGCGATCATCGAGATAAATTAAAGGCTGAGCTGGAAAAGCTTGGCCACAGCGTAAAACTGGCAGGTGGTTAAACCGTGACTGAAAAAACCAAACAAGCCTTTGGCACCTGGCCCTCCCCCATTAGCGCCGAGCTTATTACCAAAGCCGCACCCAGCCTTAACTTTATGCAGTCCCATGGCGACAGCCTGTACTGGGTCGAAGGCAGGCCCTGGGATACTGGCCGCAGCGTCATTATGTGCCGCGATGGTGCTGGCATTATTCGCGACCTGCTGCGCAGCCCCTTTAGCCATTACAGCAAAGTTCATGAATATGGCGGCATGGCCTATGCCGTGAGCAGCGACTCAGTGTATTTTGTGAATGCGGCAGATCAGCGTATCTATCGGATGGGTTTATCTGGCGAGCAAACGCCAACCGCCCTCACAGAGGATGGGCTGCGCTTTGCCGACTTAGCGATTGATGCAACCCATCAGCGGCTGATTGCCATTGGTGAGCAGCACCACGAGGACCGCGAGCCAGAGAACTTTATTGCGGCAATTTCACTGGCCACCGGCGACGTCAGCAAGCTCGCCAGCGGTGCCGATTTTTACGCCTACCCCAGCATTAGCCCGGACCAACAACAGCTTAGCTGGATAGAATGGCATCACCCCAATATGCCATGGGATTGCACCCAGCTGTGGCGCGCCCATTTAACCAACAGCGGCCTGGCCGAACCGACACTAGTGGCTGGTGGTAATAATGATCAGGCAATTTTTCAGCCCCGTTGGTCACCAGACAACAGGCTCTATTATGTGTCAGACCAACATAACTGGTGGAATATCTACCAGGCCAATGGCGATATTGTGCTCAGCAAAGCAACCGAATTTGCCACACCATTGTGGCAATTTGGTATGGCCACCTATGACTTTATTGACGCCAACACCATTGGTTGCCTGTGGACCGAAAAAGGTTTTTGGTACAAGGGCTTTATCGATATTACCAGTGGCACACTGACTCAGGCCCATAGCCAATACAGCAGCATGCACGCCGCCTGTTGTCATCAGGGTAGGCTATACATGGTTGCCGGTGCCGCGGCACTGGCCAATCAGATTGTCGGTCTAGACCCCAGCGGCAAGGTAACGTCGGTTTATGCCCCCTCAACGCTCGACTTGAACGAGGGTGATATTGCCCAGCCAGAATCATTGTTTTTCCCCAGTGGTAATCAAGAGAATGGCGAACAGGTGCATGCGTTTTTCTACCCGCCCACCAATGCCAACTACCAGGGCCTAGACAATGAGTTGCCACTGGTAATCGCCCTCTGTCATGGCGGGCCCACTGGCGCCACCGATAGCGGCCTCAACTTAAAAATTCAGTACTGGACCAATAGAGGCTTTGCCGTGATAGATATCAATTACCGCGGCAGCACCGGCTTTGGTCGAAAATACCGCCAAGCGTTGGCAGGCACGTGGGGCATTGCAGATGTTGAAGATACCAAGCACGCCGTTGGCTATTTGGCCAAGCACCAGAAAATTGACCCTGAGCGCTGCCTGATTCGCGGCGGTAGTGCTGGGGGCTACACCGTGCTCTCGGCCCTAACCTTCACCGACACCTTTAAAGCGGGCGCCAGCCTTTATGGTATTGGTGACTTGGAAACCCTGGCCACCGACACCCATAAATTTGAATCACGCTATCTGGATAGCTTAATTGGCCCCTACCCCGAGCGCAGAGATATCTATCGTGAGCGTTCACCCATCCACCATGCTGAAGGCCTCAATTGCCCTGTGATCTTTTTACAGGGGCTGGAAGATAAAGTGGTGCCACCCAATCAGGCCGAGATGATGGTGGAGCTGCTGACAGAAAAAGGCATCAAAGTGGACTATGTCACCTTCCCCGACGAAGGCCATGGCTTTAGAAAGGCCAACAACATTATTCGTGCCATGGAATCAGAACTCAGTTTTTACCAAGATGTATTTAACTTGGCGGGCAAGGCTTAAACCATGGGGCGCTATAGGCCACCAAGCCCCAAAAGCTCCCCCTATATTACCGGCGCAGGCGCTGCAAAAATGCGCAACGAACTGCGCGAGCTTTGGAAAGTAGAGCGGCCACAGGTCACCCAAGTGGTGCATGAAGCGGCAAAAAATGGCGACCGCTCAGAAAACGGTGACTACATCTACGGCAAACGGCGGCTGCGAGAAATTGACAGCCGCGTGCGCTACCTCACCAAACGACTGGAAGACGCCACCATTGTTGAAGACAAACCCAGAGACCCCTCCAAAGTATTTTTTGCCGCCTGGGTATCGGTGGAAGATGAAGACAGCGGCGGTGAACAAACGTTTCGGCTAGTGGGTTCCGATGAGATAGACCCGGCACAAAACTGGATTAGTATCGACTCACCAATGGCCCAAGCCCTGATTGGCAAATCGCTTGATGATGAAGTAGATGTAAAAACACCGGCTGGAGACCGGTGTTTAGTGATTACCAAAATTACTTATTAAACCAAGCTAGGGCGATAGCCGGCTAATAGCCCAATCATCGCCATCACGTGCAAAGCTAAAGCGATCATGCAGGCGATTTTCACCCCCCTGCCAAAACTCAATCTCCTCAGGCACCACGCGATAACCACCCCAGAATTCCGGTAGCGGAATCTTACCCTTAGAAAACTTCTCTTTCACCTGCTCAAACTGGGTTTCCAGCGCCTGCCGAGAACTAATACTGCTGCTCTGCTTAGAGGCCCAAGCCGACAACTGACTACCCTTAGGCCGACTCAAGAAATACTTCATTTCCTCCACCGTCGACAGTCGCTCAGCACGACCACCCACAATCACTTGCCGGTCTAACTGCAACCATGGAAAGTGCAAACTCACCTGAGCATTACCCTCAATCTCAGTAGCCTTGCGACTACCAAGATTGGTATAGAATACAAAGCCACTCTCATTGAAGTCTTTAAGCAACACCATGCGCTGCCATGGCTTGCCCTCGGCATTCACCGTGGCAACACTCATAGCAGTAGGATCCTGAATATCAGCCCCAATCGCCTGTTCCATCCACAGATTAAACTGTGCAAATGGGTTATCCAGCAAAGACTCACGAGAAAGCTTCCCATAGTCATATTCGCGACGATTATCTTGTAGGCTCATACTCTTTCCATCCGTGATCGTAAAACAGACTTACATAGTACCAATACATTGGCCGCCGTCTACCGGCAGAGCAACACCGTGCAAATAAGACCCCGCATCACTGGCCAGCAACAAAAACGGCCCAGTCATCTCATCCATACCGCCAGGCCGACGAGCAGGCGACGAGTTAAGGTAAGCCTGAGCGTCAGGTGAGTTAAACGCATCCTCCGTCATCTCGGTTAAAAAGTAGCCGGGGCACAGCGCATTAACACGAATACCCTTACCCGCCCATTCCAGCGCCAGCGACTTCGTCAACTGAATCACCGCCGCCTTAGACGCAGAATAACTAGACTGACCAAAAGACACACGCAAACCCAAAATAGACGCCGTATTAACAATAGCACCACCAACACCCGCCGCAATCATGCGCCGAGCCGCCTCCTGAGCCACAATAAACACACCCTTTACATTGGTATCAATCATCTGGTCCCAACTGGCTTCATTAATTTTAAGCGCCGTTTTCATATCCGCAATACCAGCATTATTAGCCACCACAGTCACCGTACCCATACCGGCTTCAGCCAGATCAAAGCCCTCTACAATAGACGCCGCACTGGTGACATCCATAGGCACAGCCATAGCTTCGCCACCGGAAGCCTTAATCTCAGCCACCAAAGACTCAAGACGGTCAACACGGCGCGCCGCCACAACCACCTTAGCGCCACGGGCCGAGAGGATTTTTGCAAAATGCACCCCAAAGCCGCTAGATGCGCCGGTTACCATGGCGACTTTGCCGCTCATATCAAATTCTGTAGTCACTGTTCGATTCCTCAATTATTGGTTATTAGTTGTTATTGGTTTTATCTGTCAGGAGGTAGTTTAACTCGCGGCTGGCTAAGCAGCTAGGGAGAATGGGACTGTTAGGTTCTTTGGCTGTGTATTTACCAATGACCCCAAGATAGGCTGGAAATGGAAGCTGAACATATTTCTAAAACCAGGAGGGCCAAATTGATGGGCATCAGCCGACCGGCGTTAGATCGCGTAATTGATCCGGCTAATACCTCAGTGACATTGAATACCCTTGATAATGCCACACGTGCCGTGGGTAAAACTCTGCATATTGAATTATGTTAATGGTTGGGGCAACTAGCCATAAGTCACATACTGCTCCATCTCATTAGTATCCAAATGCGGTATGCCGTTGAACCCGGTCAAATTCATCTTTTGCTTATTAAAGAAAAAATGACTTATCGCCGTATTCTTATACTGTAAGTTTAAATCAAAAATATTCTCATCCGGAATCCCCAGCACCAGCCCCACAAAGGTACTTATCGACCCACCAGAGCCAATCGCCAAAATACGGTTGCCACTGTTAGACATCGCCATAATCTGCTGCTGGGCATGCTGCACTCTGCCTTTAAATTCTGTCCAGGTCTCTGGCGCATTCTCTACCCTGTCCTGAGTCCATAGCGTCAGCACTTTGCGCAGTAGCCGGAAATGATGCCGCTTGTCGTTGGGGTTGTCGGCGATTTCCTTAATCAATGGGTCATCGCCATTTGCCTGATTAAAGGATTCGATCATGGCAACAAAGTTATATTCATTAAGCTCAGGTATAACCAACCGCTCTGCACCATCAACGCCCATGCCCGCACAGATACCATTCATCGTTTCATGGTGGCGCACCATATCACCTACCATCAGCTGATCAAACGTGGCACCACGCATATTCAGATGATCACCCAACCATCGCGATTGCTGATGGCCAAGGTCCGACAGTTGATCATAGTTGGCTGCGCCAAAGGAGGCTTGGGCGTGACGGACTAGGTAGAGCTCAGACATGAAGGATTCCGTAAGTCATTATTGTTGTATTCAGATTGGTATTTAAACCCAATTTATTCGACTTCGAAAGCTCTGCCTGCTCATTGCGGGCATTGATTACGCTAATAGAGCTCTGATTACATACCCCTATGTGGCAGATATTCCTGTGCTACTTTGATAGTAAGATTTTGCTAAACCCACAGAGACCAGCACGCCATGTATATA
>JAQXBF010000036.1 GCA_029252555.1 Porticoccaceae bacterium | reverse complement strand
AGAGTCACAAGGATTCGAGCATTTGCCGATCTCGCGATGCTAGCGATATGCTCGACTTCTAAATAGGGGTTGATGGGGGCAGCGATACCAGCTATTTGCGCTCCCCAAAGGCCAAATAGCAACTGTGGCACGTTGGGCAGCAAAAAAATAACTGACTGATCCGACTGTAATCCCAAATCATGGAATAAATTGGCGGCCCGATTGACCTCCTGTTGATACTGGAGATAGCTCCAGCGGGTTGGTCTATCGGATGCGCTGCCATTTGGGAGATAAGTTAGCGCTACTTCGTCGGGGAAGAACTCGCTCGTGAGCGCCAGCGCATCGCGAGGAGACTGGCAGGGAAATCGATCATCTGCCGGTATTTGCTCGATTTTTTTTATATCCTCGCAATTGCGTAGGAATTCCGGATCACTTGTAAATCGGCGTATAAAGCGTTCCCTCAGCTCAGTCCGGTTATTAGGCATCTTTAGTCCTTAATCCATATTTGAAAAATAAACAGTATTCCGCATTTTTGGAGGAATACAGTACCGCGAGAGTGCATGAAACGCGAGCTGGGGTCGCCAGTCTATAAAGATTTGGATATTAAATGATAAGAGACTGTTATTCTCAGATGCTAGGCAGCTCTTCCATCTATGGGCAAAGCGAATAATTTGATAGAGAATTGGAGTGGCTGGCGCTACATTTTATAAGGCTGGGCGGATAGCGCTAACAGGCCTATGTGCTATGGCCAAGCGTATTGGCCGCGATGATTGTTTTAAGGTCTCGACAATTTTATGTAACTGGAGAATATTTTCTCAACATCATCGATAACACTTAAACTTTCAGCTAGTAGAGCATCATTGAAATCCAGCATATTTTTAGCGGTGTCTGAACCAGCACTGCGCTTCATGGCAGCTTCGTTACCTGACCAAAGCATGCAGGCTACCAAGCGTGGTAGTCGATCAATTTCTGGGTCCATCTCAAAATCTTTAGCTAGGTATTCTGCCAATAGATCCTCATAACCTGAATATACAACAAGCAGATAATTGTCATTTAACAGAGATGAAGCCGAACGCACTTGCTCCTGCTTATAGGTTCCAATGCCAAGATCAGTAAGATATGAAACAGTGTCTTCAATCCACTCTCGCCAAATTGCCAAGGTCGATTGGCTCGGAAACTTCTCTTCAAACCTTGCTCTACAGTCTTTCACAACTATCTCAGCTGAGGCTATTGCAAGCTCTTCCTTGGTTTTGAAATGTTTATAAAGTGTCTGTACATGCACGCCAGCATGGCTGGCAACATCGTTAAGAGTGGTACTCATGTGGCCGTTACGAGAAAAGAGAGTAGCTGCTGCCACCACTAGTTTTTCGCGATTCAGGTTTTTTTTTAGGGTACGTTTTGGGTATTGAACCGGCATAACATCAGTCTCTTTTGGGTACAAGATAATCTCAGATACAACCAAAAGTCTTCCGGTCAGATCTTAGTTTCTGTTCTTTTTGCTCTTTCTAATTACTTTTAGCTGTTATTCGCGATTTTTATAAGTCGTAAAATAAATGAACAATCCGCCATTATATTAGCTTTGTTTGTCGATGGGCAACATCGTCATTCGTGGGCGTATCAGCGTAGATTACTGTGCCAGTGTTATGTATAGTTTACTATATCTATATAAAAATATGCTTCCACGCTTACAGGTCGTGCCCTTGCCTAAAAATTATAAAGAACATGAATCTGTGCGAGCCGCAGATATAGGGTTTTTGCTGCTCCTTACTCTACTCAATGTTATTAGCTATATCGATCGCCAGATGATCGCCAGCTTTGCAAATTGGATTGTCCCTGAGTTAGGGCTAAGCAATTTTGAATTTGGCTTGGTGACCGGAATTGCGTTCCTGTTTTTTTATGCAATCGGTGGCCTGTTTATGGGGGTGGTCGCCGACCGCGTTAACCGGACTCGCCTTATTGCGTTTGGTCTTGGTCTCTGGAGTTTGCTCACCATATTTTCTGGTGCAGCAAAGAATTTGGTCACGTTAGTGGTGCCGCGTATGTTTATCGGTGTTGGAGAATCCATCTTAACGCCAGCCTCGCTCTCACTGTTGGGCGATAGGTTTCCGGTCAGATGGCAAGGTTTGGTAGTGGGTATCTATGGGATGGGCGTGTCCATCGGCTTAGCGGCTAGTCTATTTATTGTCGCCTATGTGGAGCCCTTGTTAGGCTGGAGAGGTTGCTTTTACGCCCTGGGCGCCGTTGGTTTGCTGTTGGCTTTGTTTATGCTTTTTCTCAGAGAGACGCCCAGAAAAGTCATGGTTCCAGAATTAACTGCTGCACGTCAGAGATACTCCTTGAAGGCGACGGTGAGTTCTTTACGGGAGCTGTTGATTGCATCGCCTTCATTAGCAGCGACAATTTCTGGCTCAATGCTGTTCAGTTTGATTCTTGGTGCCTCTGGCTTTGAGCAGCTTTGGCTGGTACAGGAACGAGGCTTTGATAGAAGTGAAATCGCTGCGACAACTGCATGGATTTCGATTTTTGCAGGAATTCTAGGGAGCTTATTTGGTGGTTATGGGGGTGATTTATTTCTGCGATGGACGGGGATTGGCAGGTCATCTTTTTTGGCCCTCATAATGATCTGTCTTGCGCCAATGGCGCTAGTCTATCGCATAGTTGATCCGGATAGTCTTTGGTTTTGGGTGGGTGTATTTACTATGTACTTCCAGATTGGTTGCTTTTATGCCCCGGCATTTTCCACTATCCAAGAATTGGTTCCAGCGAACAAAAGGGCTACCGTTGTTGGGTTTGCTGTACTGATGATCCAGCTGGCAGGCGTTGGTGTAGGCAATACAACGGCAGGACTTATGATTGACAAACTGCAGCAAGCGGGCGTTGCCGAGCCATATTCGGTCACTTTAATCATCTATACCCTCATCTCATTGTTATGTATTCCTACGTTTGTATTTGCCGGTCGCCGTTTTAAGCGGGACAAACAGGTGCTTCAAAATCTATAAGTTAACGTTTGTTAAATAAAATAAACTATTGCGTTCAATACAAATCGGCGACTATACTTAGGTATATATAACTATACTAAAGTAAATATCCAGTCATTATTGTCTAAGCTAGTTCCATTATTAAGAGGGGAAATATAATGAAAAATAAGATAAAAAGTCTGCCCTGCGCATTATTTGCGATCACAGGTTTGTTGATGCCAGGCGCTACTCTTGGCGCTGACCTTGAGGAAATTGTTGTTACCGGCCTCAAGCGTGAGTCAACTGTAATGGAAACACCAAGTGCAATTACTGCTCTGAGTGCAAGCGATCTTTCAGCAAAAGGTCTCAGCGATATCAGGCAGATTCAGTATGCTGTGCCGAGCCTGCATTTTGGCGAATCTTACAACAACCGTAATATCTCAATTAGAGGCATAGGCGGGTTTCTGGAGCAGCCAGGCGTTGTTACCAGTATTAATGGCGTCACACAGGCCAATGACGCAAGCTCCCAGCTAGGTCAGTTGGACCTAGATCGAGTTGAGGTGCTCAGGGGACCGCAAGGTACTTTGTATGGCCGAAATGCAGTTGGTGGAGCGGTGAATTTTATTGCGGCTAGCCCAACCGATGAGATGTATGGCAAGGTCATGGTCGGTCTAGCGGATTTTGATCAAACCTCTGCTGAGATCGTTCTCAGTGGTCCGGTTTCTGATTCAGTCGGTGTCCGTTTGGCCGCAAGTCATCTAGATGCTGGCGAGGGATGGATTGAAAACCTTATGCCAGGTAACGACGACCTGATGAAGGGTGAAAAAACTAATGTCCGGCTTATTGTAACAGCGGCGCTAAGCGACACTCTCAATGCGGAGCTATTGCTCGGGCGCAGTGAGCAGAGCGGTCGATGGACCCATTGGGCTATGATTAAAGAGGATATAGCTTTTGGTGTTGCAACTTTTCTGCCCGCGGTAAGCGTAAGAGATAATCCTGAGGGTGACCCCATTTTATCTACCGAAGAGCCGCACAAGGTATACATGCGTGGGCCTACTAGCACAGACCGTGAACTGGATATCTCCAGCTTGACGTTAAATTGGGATCTGGAGGATTTTTCGGTAAAGTCAATTACCTCAAAGCAAGATTGGAGCAATGCAGAACAAACACCTGCGGACTCGACGAGCAGTGGAATCCTGATGAGATCGTCTGAGGGAACTAACAAGACATTTTCGCAAGAACTCACCCTATCGGGCCAAACTGACACGCTCAACTGGATAGTGGGTGGTTTTTACATGGATGATGAGCGGACTGATATGCTAGATATACAGTTCCAAGAGAATATTGCTTTTGGATTTGCACCTTTCTTCAATAATAGTCGGCCCCTTTATGAAAACGAGG